>CAZVFX010000300.1:0-2578 GCA_964626565.1 uncultured Myxococcales bacterium | reverse complement strand
CCTACAAGGAGCATGTCGAGCAGGCCCGCCACCACTTGAAGCGGATCATGGAGGGTCTCGGCGAGCACATCGCTCGGACGGGCACGACGCCGGCAGGCACGCACAAGGGGGCCGTACCCGATTTCGGCGACGTAGGAGACCTGGCTTATCTCAACGAGCTCCTTTCTGAGGCGGCTCGTTTCATCAACAACGAGGGCGAATAGCCCTCCAACAAGGAGGTGTAGACCATGTCTACCAGCATCAATCTCAAGGACGGAGCAGCGCAGTACATCGAGCACCTGGAGGCCATCGGCAAGAAGCCGTCCACGGTGGGGACGGCCCGGCGGACGATGGACCTGTTCGTCGGGCACCTGGGCGAGGCCAAGGAGGTCGGCAAGATCCTCCCGGTCCACGTCGCCGGGTTCTTCAAGAGCGAGGCGGCGACCATGCTCAAGGGCAAACCGAGGGCCCAGGCGAGCATTCTCCAGATCCGGCGGATCGTCCGCGGTGCGCTGGTCTACTGGCATGAGCAGGGACTCACCGACGGAGTGGCCCTTCCGAAGGAGGAGAAACGCTTTCTCGAATCCCGCCAGCCCCGGAAGGCGAATCCCGCGCCCAAGGATGAAGCGACGCAGGAAGCAGCCGATACCACCGGGACGCAGTCCGATGCGGCCGCCGACAGCAAGCAGGAGGCCCAGGAATGAACAAGGAACGAATGAAGCAACTGGATGCCGCGGGCTGGCCCGCATTCGGCCTCGGCTACGGCCGCTGGACCCGGGTGACCCGGAGGGGCTATGTACGGTCCCATGGACGAGTTCTCACGGGCTCGGCACTGCTGGAGCATGCCGGTGAGTGGGTCTTCGTGACGATGGCCGGGGAAGTCTACTCGTCCAACCTGGATCTGCTGGCAGGGGCCGTTCCCCGGAAGCGGATGCAGTCCGTCAGCGCGGCCGTACAGTAGGAGGCCAACATGACGACGACTCCACGCCCAGGCGATAGGATTCGCCTCATTTCAATGCCGGACGACCCCGACCCGATTCTGGCCGGCAGCACCGGCACGGTGACGAGGGTGACCGAGGGACCACTGGGCCAGATAGAAGTCCGGTGGGACGCCTCCGGGCGCTCGCTGTCCCTGGTCCCCGGAGTGGATCAGTTCGAGGTTGTCGAGCGGGCTTCCCTCCGCCCGAAGGCGGTACCCTTGCCAAAGGCCGTATACCAGGGAGTCGCCGCGGTGCGGGATTCGGGCATGACCAACATGATGGACCGCCCGCGAGTCTCCAAGATCGCCCGCCGGATGGGGTTCGACGAGGCCGCGGACTGGCTCAATGACCGCGGCAACCACGCCACCTACGCGCAGGGCCTCTTCCGGGGCTTCGTGCCCGAGGGAGAGTAGCCATGGCCGCCTATCTGGACGTGACCTATCAGGGACAGCCGTCCCGGTTCGCACTGACGGCAATCGACAGGAAGCGCCTGCACGGGTACACGAAGAGAATCGCGCTGGACGCAGACGGAAACGAATGCGCCGCCGCGCATCTCACTTGCGACGGGCGCTTCCTGCTGACGGCCGGATCGACGGCGGACCTGTACATCAACAATGAAGGGGACTCCGTACCGCGTACAGACCTTGCACCTGTTGACTGCGACGGGCGGGCACTGGAGACGCTGGCCGCAACGACGGGGCAGTCCCAGGAGGCCGAAGGGCCCGTCGCACCGGAGGAGATGCTGAGTTGCGTGGTGCTGAAGGCATACGCACTGGCCCCGCAATCCCTCGCTCCGGCCCTGCAATCCGCACTGGCTCGAGGCGCCATCTTCCGGGTGCCCTATCGGCCTCGCAAAACAACGCAGGAGACCATGGCCTTCCTTCTGACCAACGAGGAGGGGCTGTTCCTGGTGCAGGCCGAGCCCTGTGGGTTCGAGTTCGTGGGACCGCAGCAGCTCCCTCTCGAGGCACACGGATGGGCCGACGACGAGGACGAGGAATTCGACTTCGACGAGCACGGGAGGTGGCAGGGATGAACCAACGCAGAATCTGGCTGGCCGACCATCGCGGTAGGGACGCGGTGGTCGCGCTGGTCTCTCGCCAACGGAACGAAGAGCTGCGCTACGCAGACAGCAGCGGGTCTCCCGTTCGCTTCTCCCGCGTAGTGAGGAGCACGGAGGCCACCGTATGGGACCGCCTCCGAGCGCAGTATGGCGACCCCGAGTTGATCGCCCAGGCCCTGCTGACCGGCGATCCAGAGGTGGACATCGAAACCGTGGGCAGGGAAGTCGGACGGTGCGACCGGGTCTTCATCAACGGGCAGGGGCAGCCGCTGTACTCGGCCCGCCCCGTGGAAGTACACTACGACGGCCGTGGACACGAGACCGCCCGCCGCGACCCGGTGGTGGTTCCGGCCAACCTGATGCCTGAGACGCCGCCGGTGTGGTCCGGCCGGCTGTTGTCCCGGGACGAGGCGGTGCGGCGCTACGCGTTCACCAGAGCCTGGCAGGTGCGGCACACCAACGCGCTGGAGTACGACTTCCTGCACGGTCTTGCCGCGTACCTCGAACAGCAGCAGAGCCTTGCGCTCGTCGGCTCCGGGCCCCGGGGGACCGGGCC
>CAZVFX010000299.1:0-2625 GCA_964626565.1 uncultured Myxococcales bacterium | reverse complement strand
GAACCCGGGAGCAAAAAACAGAGTGCTGTCTGTGTCTGGAATGCTGGCCGTGCATGACCGCATTCCCAGAGATTCCGCATCCAGGTAGGCAGAAACCCCTCCCTTGTCCCTGTCGTACGACACACAAACATGATGCCAGCCCCATGGAGGGGTAACGTCGAATTGGCAACTGTCGCATCCTTCAATGTTAACGGCCAGGACCCCGCCTGCGAGGCAAATGGTGTATTCGCCTCCTTTCGTCACGAGGCAGCCGTCCGTGCGTCCGTCGAAATCGACCCATGTGCAGAAGCTCACTTGGGCCGAGACGGACATACTGGACGAATCCGGGACATAGAGGTCTTGATCACCAACGAAGTAGGCAGCCTCATCTACCAGTCCAGAGTATTCATTTCCAAGGCAACCGTAGCCACACGACGCTCGCTGGTGATTCTTGTTCCCACTACGATCTAGGTAGGCAGGAACCATGGTTTCATTATCGGTGTCCCACAATTCTCCCACCGTCAATCGATAGTGGGCGACAAGCCCTCGCTCGTCCGCCTCCAGAATCTGGTCGATTTCATCCACGGTGAGCGCCCGGTTGTACACCCTTACTTCGTCGAGCCACCCGCTAAACCTCTGGTTGTCATCAAGCCTCGTTCCTAGTACCAGTTCGTCCTGCCCAGACGCTAGGTCAAGGAGAACCCGGGCTTGGTACAATAGCTCAGCATCTGCGTACACTCTTAGGTGATACGGATTCACTGTTCTGTCGAGAGTCACGACAATTTGCGTCCACTCGTTCAGAACAACCATGCCAGGCACCGAGAAGGTTCGCAACGTTCCGTCCGAAAGACGAAGACCGATCTCCAGTCCCGTCTCAGGCCCTTCGCCGTCCACGTACACGTACCAGACGACTTCTTCACTGCTAAGTGTTCTCGAAACCGCATAGCCACTGTGCCCACTCCGGGCCTTCATCCAAAACATCACGGTCATCTGTTGTGTCATCTCGGGGATTTGGTCTTGGGTGAAGTACCCAGTTCCCACCGTAAAATCGGCGCAGCCTCCATTTGGGCCGGACGAGATCTGGACAGGCTCCACCTGATCAGTCAGGTCGTAGCTCCAGTCAGACCAATCCTCACGTCCAGTTTCCATCCTGCCTACATCGAACTTGTAGAATCCCCGAAAATCATCGGAGGCAGAGTTTAGCCGGAGGGCTGGCTCACCAAACGTATTGTACACCTCCACCACATTCTCGACGTAGAATTGCCCACCGAAGTAGTTGTACAAGAGACCCTCGGCTACGTTGGTAATCCTGCCCAGTTCCCTGACCCTGTAGTTGAGAACTGCCCAATGCATCTTCTCTCTGAGGTACGCATCCATTATGCCGCTGCTGGTGGTGCTTGCTCCATAATAGCTTACGGAACCAGCACCATGAAAATGCTCCCAATCCCAACTGTCCAGCCAGACATCGGCCATGCAGTCGTTTCCCTTCCAGAATTCCCCGGAACTACAGGCATGGCCAAAAACAAAAGGCCACTGGCCGTTTTCCAATGAATCTACGTCGGAGCACGCAAGCTGGACCGAACTCCAGGAGCACTGGCTGCCATGTCCTGAGTAGTCAACCAACATCCTTCCATCTTCAATCGCTGACAGCAACTCGCCCTTCGCCAGTATCCCTTCCGTCTTGAACACCCGGTCGGTGGCGAAGCCGTACCTCGTGAAGTGTAGCCAATTGCCGTGTGAGTCGTCCATTAGACCGGAGTCATCATCGGCGATGGCAAGAGTTACCCGTCTACGGGAGGGAGTGTCCGCCTGCGCATAGTCGGAGGTCTTGCTCAGTATTCTCCCTAGCTCTCCCAGATCAGCAATTGGAAGCCTTCCACACTCAATGTCAGCTGGCTTCGAATCATACGGTTCGAACAGACCGACCTCCCCCAACCGACAGAAGTAGTTATCCGTCCGATGTCCGTTTACGAACGCTGTGGGAAGGTAGCAGAAGCCTGGATTGCTGTCGTAGTCATCGCCGACTAGCAGCAGATACTGCGGGTAAGGATCGCACGCCTGAATCGCTTCTCTGATTTCATCTTCGTCCGGCGTGCCTGGATCGGTAGCCACTTCGCTGCGAAGCCATACCTCCACTGCGCTGAACCCCTGGGCGGCGAGGTGATCCATGAGGACCTGCATCGTTGACGGGTCGGCGCATTCGTCCGCAACGATGACCAGATACTCGCCGCAGGAGGACCGCCCCGATTCCGGTCCATGACCCGTTGCTCCAGAACCCAGCCCGACGGGAACAGGGTTCATGGCTAACAGCGTCTCGAATGATACTTCCTGCAGAAGCCCAGCCTCCACTAGGGAGTCTAGATTTGCAACCGACTGGGCCAATAGAAGGCGGGATGACTCCAGGAAGAACTGTTGCTCCGCCAGCAGACTTGTGCCGATGAACTCAATTTCGACGGTGACTTTGGGCACGACAATCACCGCACCGGACTGGGGGGCATAATCCACAGGCCTGATCCAGAGTGGAACAACGCTGATGCCCCGCCACCAATATGGATCACCAACCTCCACCAACGGCATAGCAACATCAGTGGTTGCACTCACTGCCAACTCGGAACTCTGCAAGTCCGCCTCGAAGGCGGGTAGTTG
>CAZVFX010000298.1:0-2696 GCA_964626565.1 uncultured Myxococcales bacterium | reverse complement strand
TCACGACGAGCACCGAAGTGACCGCTTCGGCCCTCGAACAAGCCGCGAAAAACTCCACCAGCATAAACACCATGCTTGCTTCCGTCGCCACCAGTCCTCCCGGCAGCATGGTCACCGCGCCCGCGATGGTGCCCAGCGCATAAATGAACGTGGCGTTGGCCAACGAAAGCGGCACCCCCGCAGCTTTGAGCACCAAAGCGAAGGCCGCACACTCGGCAAACCAGGCGGCAACGCTCAAAACTGTCCCGAACAGCATCGACTTGGGACCTACCAGGGTGTAAAGGGTCTCCTGCAGTTCTTCGAGCCAGCTCTTCCTGCCCTTGAGCAGTGGGAGCCTGGCCAGCAGTCCCAGCGCAAACGTCCCCGCCGATTTCCACAGCGCAAAGACGATCACCAGCCCGCACAACCCCGCGGCTACCGCCACGATGTCCCAACCGTAGCCCAGGGTAGCAACCCCAAAAGCCGCCAACAGGATGAGGGAAATGAGGTCGGTGAGACGCTCCGCCACCACCACCGGCACCGACGCCGAGGGGGGCACCCCCGAGGTCTTGTTGAGGAGGTAGGACTTCAGCAGCTCTCCGACTTTCCCCGGGGTGACCGACATGGAGAGACCTGAAAAAAACACCAGGCCGCTCTCACGCACCGGGGCAGGCTGCCCGACCACGTGCAGGAAGTAGTGCCACTTGCCGAACCGGATCACATAGTTGGCAAAGGCCAACACCAGCGCCGGCGCCACGATCCACCAGTCAAACCCGGCAAACTCCTCAGCCAGCGCGGACACATCCGCATACACCCCGGCCCCGGCAGCCATGGCCACAAGCAACAGTGCTACAAAAATGATTCGTCCCGCGGTTATTTTTACCCCTCCAAACATGGTTTTCACTGCTATCGCTCCGGGCTGGTCTATCGCAAATGTCCGCAGGCCTGCACAAGCGAATGCAGGCGGTGGGGGCGCAACCACCGGACCGGCCGCCCGGCCACTTCCTCGTTCCCCTCGTACCCCAGGTTGATGACCGCGAACAGGTCCGGTCCGTAGGCATCGATGAAGCTTCTCGCTGCGCGAGGCAGGCGCGGCTCACGGAGCGGCGTCGCCTTCACCTCGATTCCGGTGACGTTGTTCCCCGTCACCAGGACGAAGTCGACCTCCGCTCCCGATTTGCTCCGCCAATAGCGCACCTCGGTGCGAGGCCCAACATATTTCAACAGCTCTCCCAAGACCCAATTCTCCAGAAGCGGCCCGCGGTCGGGCCTGTTCTCCCAGGAACCGAAAGCCCCTAAGACTGCGTTGCGCAGGCCGCAGTCGACAAAATAGGCCTTCGGCCGGGCCTTCAGTTCCGCCCTCTTGCCTCCGATGAATGGTCGGACCAGCTTCACGGCGTGACTGTCTTCCAGAATCCCCAGATAGGAGCTGACCGTTTCGGTGCTTACTCCGCAGATAGACGCGTACTCCGATATGTTCACAAGGGCGCCGATCTGCCCGGCAATAAGGCGGGTGACCGCCCGGAACGCATCGGGACGGCCGACCCGGTACAGATCGGAGGCATCCCGCATGAGGTAGGAATCCACCAGTCGGCTGAGCAGCACCTCCTTGCCCTCCGTCGTCCACACCGCAGGGTATCCGCCGTACACCACTTGCCGTTGCCAGGCGTCCTCCAGCTTCAAGTCGCTCACCGGACCCGGAAGTCCGTTCCACTCAAAGCCAACCTCTTCAAGCGACAGTGGAAGGACCTTGAAAAAGGAGGCCCGCCCAGCCAGCGACTCCCGCGTTCTGGACCTCAATTCATAGCTGGAGCTTCCCGTCACGAGGATCGGTAGGCCGGGCTTCCGATCCACCAGACCCTTGATGAACAGGCCCGCTTCGCCCAGGTGCTGGGCCTCCTCCAGGAAGAGAACGGACGATGCTTCCAGAAACCCTCTCATCTCCTGCAGGAAGACCGCTGGTGAACGGGCCAGTTCCCGAACCGCCGGCTCTTCACAATTCAGCAACAGCAACCGCAGCTCTTGTTGGAGGGCCAGGTGCCACACCAGCGTTGATTTTCCCGCCTGCCGGGGGCCGGTAACCAGGGCCGCCTTCGAGGGCGGCAGGCCCTCGCATTCCAGGGACGCTTGACTGCTCCGCGGGATGAACACCTCCGGCAGGTGGTCCCGCACGGATCGCTCCCAATCTCCAGGCTCAGCTAGCCAGGGATTGTCCCCGAGGATCACTTTTTCGAGTACCGATTCCATGTCGAACTACAATTTAGCATGCTTTTTGGCGGTTGTCAATCGGCAATTGGCAGGGTTAAGTGCCGTTCCGCCCTCCCAGTTCCCGCCACATTTCCATTGCTGTCAGCCCACTCACGGGATGCACCACGCCGGGGGCGATTTCGGCCAGCGGCTCCAGCACGAACCTACGGTTCGTCATCTCCGGATGAGGCACCGTCAGCCCCGGCTCATCGATCACCATATCCCCGAACAGCAGCAGGTCCAGATCGAGCGTCCGCGGCCCCCACCGCTCTTTGCGTTCCCTTCCGAAACCGATCTCCACCCCCAGCAACCGATCCAACAGTTCCCGCGCCCCCCACGATGTCTCCACCCCGATCACCATGTTCAGAAAGTCAGGCTGGTCCGTCACCCCCACCGGCGCAGTCTCATACACCGAAGATACCGCCACCACCTCCACCCCCTCCAAATCACTCACCGCCCCCACCGCCCCC
>CAZVFX010000297.1:0-2697 GCA_964626565.1 uncultured Myxococcales bacterium | reverse complement strand
TCGATGCCGAGGGCCGTTCCCCCCGGGCGCAAGCTGGGGGGAACATACTCATTCCACCACCACCCGAGCAGATCCGTAAGTCTCAGCGCCGAAGGGTGCGTGGGACGAGGCAGCACGCCCGCGCGCCGGGGGTGCATTGGTTGTGGCAGTGTCGCCGCACCGGGCGCGTCACCAAAATCATGCCGCACGGACCTCGCATGCTCGGGTATGTTGCCCCGCCCTGGGGGCGGTGATCATGCAACATCGGCTGGAGTGGTGGCGGAATAGGTATCTTCACCCTGCGGGGGGAAGAGGCCGAGAACGAGACCCATGAGGGCTCGTACGAGGGCGAAGGGGGGGCAGCTTGCCTTGGATACGACGTCACTACCGGCGGCCTTACCCCCGCCCAAAGGCGGGCGGGAAGTCCCTACTGCTCCAGCCTATCCTGACATGCTCCCCCTGCCTTGGACTCAGAAGGGTATTCTTGAGGCGCCACCTTGATAAGGCGTCGGGCGCGATGTACACTGAGACATGAAGAGGACGGCCCGATTGCGCTCAGGGGGAAACATGTGGTTGTCCGCGAGAAGACCGGCGCCTGAAAGAGTCTTGTGCGCATTCTTGCTCGCACTGGCGGTTAGCCCCGCCTGCTCACGGCAGGCGACTACCGGGCTCACGGACGCGAGCGCGCCCGAAACATCTGATCGGCTGAGCGGGGTCGGCACCCGGGACGGCGCCGGCCGCGTGGACGGCCCGGTCGAGAACCGCGCGATTGCCGACACGGTCGAGCTCCATGAGCCAGACGTTCAGCCGGAAATACCAGAAGCGAAAGCAGACCCGGACCTGCCGATTCTCCTCGACATTCACGAAATTGAGGTATTCATCGACCCGTGTGAGGGGGTCGACTGCGACGACGGAAACCAGTGCACCGATGACGACTGCAACGCAGGCGACTGCGTGCACACTGCGCACGCCGGCCCGTGCGAGGACGGCGATGGGTGCACCAGCCTGGACCTGTGCGCAGGCGGCGTGTGCGTCTCGGGTGCGAAAGTCACATGCGACGACGGCAACCCGTGCACCATCGATGTCTGCAATCCGTACAATGACTGGGACGCGGCCCTCTGCCTGCACGCCAGCGCCGACGGGGCGCCGTGCGATGACGGCGCTCCGGACACTACCGACGTCTGCTACGCCGGAAAGTGCGTGGGCTGCCTACCCGACTGCAGCTGCAAGAAATGCGGCGACGATGGTTGCGGTGGCAGTTGCGGTGACTGTGACGACGGCAACGACTGCACCGTGGATTCATGCGAGTTCGGCAAGTGCTGGCACGAGGTGGCCGAGACCCCGGGCTGTTGCGGGTACCATTCCGACTGCGTCGACGGTGACCCTTGCACCTATGATCAATGCCTCGACCATGTTTGCCACAATGAGGAGGTTCTCTACCAGTGTTGCCATGATGACGCCTACTGCGGGGAACCTGGACCGTGCGGGACACCGAAGTGCAATCTCATTTACCACACCTGCGAGTTCGAATTCAAAAGCATCGAAGAGCAGAAGTCGCAGGGACTGGAGTGCTGCGAGAAGTCCGAGGATTGCACGGCGGGAGGCATTTGGGAGGAGGACACTGACGGCGACGGGGCGCCCGGTCCCGACGACGTCGCTACGCTGGACTACTGCCTGGACCGACAGTGCATCCACTTCTCGCTGCCGGATGAATGCGACTGTGGACCGGGGCAGCCCTGCGTTCCGGACGCTGACCCGAAGACGTTGGACTACTGCCTCGATGGCTGTGCGTGTGTGCACCCGCCCGACCCTCTCTTCTGCGATTCGCCTGCGGACTGCAAGCAAGACGGCATCGCATTCACTGACGAGGGATGCGTCGACAACCACTGTCTGTATGAGCTTAACTTTGGGCCCCATTGTGATGTTCTCGGCATCGGTTGCCACGACGACGACCCGTGCACCGTTGGCGTCTGTTCGGTGCAATATAGTTCGATCCTGCACCCCATGAGTTGCGAGTTCGACCAGATACCGGGATGCTGTGAAGCGGACGATGATTGCGATGACTGTAACCCGTGCACCTTCGACCATTGCATCGCCTCCATGTGCTATCACGCCTCCGTGTCGGACCCTCCAGAGGGTTGCTGCTCGTATGCGTTTCCCTGTGATGACGGAGACCCATGTACGCTCGACGAATGCGTGGACCTAGTCTGTAAACACACGCCAAGCGCGAATTGCTGTGATACTGATGCTGAGTGCGATGACGACAACTCATGCACCGCGGATCTCTGCAGTGACGGCTATTGCCAACATGTGCAGTTGGGCGAAGGCTGCTGCGCCGTCCAACCCGATTGTGATGACGGCAATCCGTGTACCGACGACTTCTGCAGCAACCTGCCCGTCGACTTCGGGAGCTGCTTCAGCATGCCGGACAACACGAACCAGTGCGATGATGGTGACCCGAAGACCATCAACGTGTGCGGAAACGGAGTGTGTGTAGTGCTGTTTCCTTGAGGCTTCGCACCACGAAACTTGGGCTGCCTTTCACAGTCGGCGTCCGAGCACAGCCACGGTTGGCGGCCGGCCGGTCGTAGGGCACGGGGTCACGACTTAACACTTAACACTTAGACACCATCGAAACACGGGTCCTTTGAAAACAGGGTACAAAATGGGACTCCAGAGCGTCATTTCTCGAAAGAAAGAAGAGGTTCAGGTCGCACA
>CAZVFX010000296.1:0-2718 GCA_964626565.1 uncultured Myxococcales bacterium | reverse complement strand
GACAAGTTCCTTAAGCTCGTTGAGGGTCCGCGCCAGCTCTTCCTTCTGCTGAACGTACCGATACACTTCGTTATCGATTTCCTGCAACTCGACTAGAGCCTGAATCACATCCTTCACAACAACACCTCACTCTGATTGTCAACCCCCCGGAACGACGGGGACTTTAAAACACAAAAGGCGCCACTTGGGCGCCCCTTATTGCTACCGCGGAACCTGTCCACTTTCTGTTACTAACAGGATCCATCTTCCCCCATACCGTTTCAAAAAACTTCGGTGGGCCCACCAGGATTCGAACCTGGGACCTACCGGTTATGAGCCGGTGGCTCTACCACCTGAGCTATAGGCCCATCCGTACTGGAGATGTTATGTTAATGATTCGCAACGAAGTTGCAAGCAAAAAATGAAGCCGTCTCAAGAATTGTTCTTGTCACCACCGCCGTTGAGACTCTCAAGCTCCGACGCCCTGCGGGTTGAGGTCTCCACCGCCGAGATGAGGGCGCTGGGAAGACCACGCTCTTCCAGCTTGGCCAGCCCGTCGATGGTGCACCCGCCGGGAGTGGTCACCGCGTCCTTCAGCTCCGCCGGGTGTTTGCCGGTGTCGAGAACCAGGGTCGCAGCGCCCAGAAGTACCCAGGCAGCCATGGTCTTCGACGCCTCTCGAGGCAACCCCATCTTGACGCCGCCCGCAGCCAGGCTCTCGATAACCTTGAACGCGAATGCGGGGCCGCAGCCGGCCAGCCCGGTGCACGCGTCCAGATGCCGTTCGTCCAGCACCACCGTCGCACCAACCGCGTCAAAAACCGCAGTGGCCGCAGCCATCTGCTCGTCGCTCACCCGCGGCCCGGGACACATGCTCGTCATCGACTTGCTGACAATGGCCGCGATGTTGGGCATCACCCGCACCACCGGCAACCGATCCCCGGTGGCCGCTCGCAAATCAGCGACCCGGATTCCGGTGACGACCGACACGAGGAACTGGCCGTCCTTGAAACTGTCCCGGCACTCCTCAATCGCACCTACCGCCTGCCGCGGCTCCACGGTGAGAAGGATCATGTCCACGTTCTTCACCAGCTCGTCATTGTCAGTGGTCGTCTGCACGCCCATTTCCTTGACCAGCTCCAGCGACTTGACGTTGCGGTCCGATACCCAGACGTTTTCCGGCGGAAAGACCTTCTTCCTCAACGCACCTTCAACAATGGCCCGGCCGATCATGCCCGCGCCCCCTACTACTCCCAGTCTCTTGTACTCACTCATGCCTGCTGCCTCCAAAGAAGCCGGCTTTATACCATACGTCGCCTGCCAAGCAAAGCAGCTTATCAGGGAGAGGTTAGAGGTTCTCGTGCATCCAGAGCAAGAGTACGAGGAGGCTCCACAGCGGCTTTCGGTTGTCTTTTAACCCCGCGGTATGTTCGGTCCAGAGGCGCTGAACTTGTGAAGGCTCGAATACGCCGTGGGTAGCAAGGCTCGAAGGGGAGAAGAGTTCCTCGACCACGGGCCGTAACTCACCCTTCAGCCAGTCTGCCACCGGGATCCCAAAGCCCTTCTTCTTTCGATAAAGAACCTCTTTAGGAAGCCGATCGTGAAACGCTTTTTTCATTATGTATTTCATGGTGAAGCCACGCAACTTCTGACGGGTCGGAAGGGAGGTCAGAAACTCCACGACGCGGTGGTCGAGGAAGGGAGCTCTCGCCTCCAGGGAGTTCATCATGGAGGCTCTGTCGACCTTGGTGAGAATGTCGTCGCACATGTAGATCTTGGCGTACAGATAGGACAACATGTCAAACTCATCCCGCGGGTTGCAGTTGGCTGCATGGCGGGCCACGTCTTCCAGCACCAGGTCGGGTGAATCCGGGGCAAAGTCCGGCGTGAGCAGGGAAGGCTGCTCCGACGGCGGGACCGAACCGATCCAGACGAAGTGCCGTGCGAACCGGTCGTACTCCATTCCTCTCACGAACTGCTTGGCCTTGTAGTCGAAGCTGATATTTGCGGTGGATACGGGGAGACTTGCAGCTATTCGCCCCGCCGCAGCCCTCATGGGTCGTGGCATTCGCCCGAACCACCGGGCAACCTTGTGGGCCTGGAACGTGGGATACCCCAGCGCCAACTCGTCGCCCCCGTCCCCGCCCAGCGCCACGGTCACTCGCTGCCGGGTGAACTTCGACAGGAAGTAGGTTGGTATGAGGGAGTTGTCCGCCAGCGGCTCGTCCAAGCGGGAGATGATCCCGGGCAGCAGGTCAAGCATGGTCTGCGGCTGCAACTCCTCTGCATGGTGCCGGGTCTGGCACTTCTCCGCCACCATGGCGGCAAAGCGTGATTCATCGAAAGAGGCGTCCGCAAATCCAACCGAAAAGCTCTTCACCTTGGCCGAGCCCGCAACTTCGCACATGAGCGCGGTGATGATGGAAGAGTCGATGCCGCCGGACAGAAAGACCCCCAGCGGCACGTCTGCAATGAGCCGGGCCCGCACCGACTGCTTCACCAGCTCTACGAACTGCTCTCTGGCCGCGGCGCCTGATGGTTGCCGGGAGCGGCGGGAAGGGTAGACGATGTCCCAATAGCGGCCGATGCGATAGCTCCCTTCCCGGTAGGAAAGCCAGGTTCCCGGTTCCAGCTTGTTCACATTCTTCAAAATGGTGTGCGGCGACGGAACCGTATCAAACAGCAGATACTTCGACACCGACGCAGGCGACAGGGTCTTGTCCACCGCAGGATGCATCA
>CAZVFX010000295.1:0-3013 GCA_964626565.1 uncultured Myxococcales bacterium | reverse complement strand
TCGTAACTGCGGGCGCTTCGCTGATGACCCGCTCCTTTATAGTCACGGCTCGTAACTGCGGGCGCTTCGCTGATGACCCGCTCCTTTATAGTCACGGCTCGTAAACGGCAACTAACAATCCGGCACGTCCTCGTGCACGCAGGCCGAGCCAAAGGGCTCGTCGTTGCACTCGCAGTCGTCGAGGGTGCACTCGTCGCCGTCGTCGCAGTCGGCGGCCTCGGTGACGCACAGAGACGTCGCCTCGTCGCAGTAGTACTGCAGGCACGACGCACAGTCGTTGGTGAGGGCGAGTTCCGCACACTCGCCGATTTCTGCGCCGGGTTCGAACAGGCAAAGCGACTGCGCACAGCAGTCCTCGGGCGGCGGGCAGTCGTCGCTGACGAGGCACTGGCCCTCGCAGAATGGCGCCGCTTCGTTGACGCACTCCCCTGTCTCAGGATCGCAGGAGTCGAAGGTGCACGAGTCCTCGTCGTCACAGTCCACCGGCATGTTGACGCACAGGGACCAAGGCGGTTCTTCGCCATACAAAGGCACACATTCGTCGAGGGTGCACGGGTTCTCGTCGTCGCACTCATGCCCCGCCGCTATGGGCTCGCACGTCTCCGGTTCGCATTCGTATTTGAAACAGGTCAACGGCTCAATCCCTGTCCAATCGTGCAGACATACCCCTTCGGTTCCGTCGCCCGCTCCGTAGCAGCTGTCCTTCGTACAGCAGTTGGCATCGTCGCACTCCTCGTCGGTGAGGCACTTCGGGCCGCAGTCCTCGACTTCGATGTTCGAGCACAAGCCCACTTCCGGCGGCAGATTGTCCGGGTCCGAGGTGTCGGGCGGGTCTTCGCCTTCCCAGGGAACGAATTCGCCTCCGAACTCGCAGACGTCGAGGGAACAAATATAACTGTCGTCGCACATGATGTCCGCATCCCCCGCACCGGCCCCCCAGCAGAACACGACATTACACTCCGGCACGTCCGGGTCGATCACGTGCCCGCACTCCCCCGTTGCGGGATCGCACGAGTCGAGGGTGCACTCGTTGTCGTCGTCGCAGTCGCCCACGTTTACCGGCTCGTATGTACACGCGCCCTGCATCAGGTCGCACGATTGCGTCGTGCACAGGTTCTTCACTGAACCTTCGGGTGCATCTTCCGGGCACACGGTTGTCTCGCCTGTTTCCAGATCGGTACAATCCTCGCAGTGGTGGTCCGCGGTGCAGCACTCCTCTTCCGGCTGTTTTTCGCTGTTACAGCAGCCGTCGTCGCAGGTCCACACCTCGCACAGTTTAAGCTCCTTGTTTTCACATACCTCACTGAGATTATCGCCGTCCGAGCACGAACCCCAATTGCAGATGCACAAGCCGTCGGAGCAGCTCCCCAGCGGGTTGCACGTTCCGCACATGCCCCCGCAGCCGTCGGATCCGCATTCCTTACCCTCGCAGTCCTTGGGGCAGGTGCACTCGCCGTCTTTGCAGGGCGATTCGGGCGGGCACGATTCGGGCGGGCTCCAATCGAGGCAGGGGTCTTCATCGTGATAGCCGCAAACGAGGCGGAACGCGCCGTCGCACCCCGACTGCCCGTACGAACAGTCGTCGGTGCAGTCCGCGATGCACTCGCCTGCCTCACATTTCATACCGTCTGCGCAACTGCCGCAGGACACTCCGCAGCCGCCTTCTCCACACTCCACCCCGGCGCATGCGGGAATACACTCCACCTCACACATTCCTTCCTGGCACAGGTATCCGTTGGGGCAGAATCCGCAGAAGTCTTCGCATCCGTCGGAGCCGCACTCCCTGCCTTCGCACTGGGGTAGACACGGCTTGATGTCGACGCCTTCGTTGACATCCTTGTCTCCGCCGCTCTCTCCGCCGCACGCCGCAGCGCACAGCAGCAATGCGAAAAGCACTGTCACCAGTCTCATATTGTCCTCTCCGGTGCTATTCCATCCCCGCCACTTCCCAGGCTTTTTCCAGGTCCGCGGCGAGTCCGATGACGATGAGGGTGGTGCCGGGGGTGAGTTCTGCGCTGGCCTGGGGCCGGTAGCAGAAGTTGTCCTCGCCCGGTTTGCGCAACGCCACCACCTGTAATCCTGTGCGTTGCCTGAACTGAGAACTGACGATGGTTTCCCCCGCGAGCAGGCTCCCCTCGTGGATGTGGATCTCCTCGATGCGGGTGGCATCTTCCGGATCGCGCACCATCTTGTCCATGAAGGAGACCGCAGTAGGCCGGATCAGTTCGCTGGCGATGCGCATCCCGCCGATGGCCGCGGGGCGCACCACAGTGTCCGCACCGGCGCGCATGATCTTGGCGTCGGAATGGTGATCGACTCCCTTGGCGATGATGCGCAGGTTGGGATTCATCTGCCGGGCGGTAATGGTAACGAAGAGATTGTCCTTGTCGGAGGGCAGAGCCGCCACCAGGCCCCTGGCCCGGGCGATTCCCGCTTGTTCGAGAACTTCATCTTCCGATGCGTCACCTTCTACATACCGGTAGCCCAGGTGAGTAAGTCGCTCGATGCGCTCTGAGCTTTTCTCGATAACTACAAATTTACGCCGCGACTCGGTCAACTCATCGGCCACTACCTGACCGGTCTCGCCGCCTCCGCAAATGATGAAGTGGTCGTGAAACCTCGAAATTTCCTTGCTCATTTTCCTAAGCCTCAACAGTTGCTGGAGTTCCCCTTCAACAAAGAAGGCGGTAATGGTGGACAGACTGTACAGGATGACCGCAATACCGAACACCACCAGGGTGAGCTGGAAGGCGAGATATGAAGTCTCCTCGAAGATGCTGCCCACTTCGGCGGGGGTGAACGCCTCATTGATGGTCGCCAGCATGACGATGGTCCGGTAGGCGCACTCGGCAAACGTGAACTTGCCCTCGAGCAGAAAAAAGTGCCCCAGCGTTCCGTACAGAAAGACGGACACCACCATCAGCACAGCTTTGACTATGCGTCTATAGATCATGGCTTGGCCATTATTACCCGGATTGGGTCAGGACGGCAAGTACGAGGCGTAGAGTCTAGA
>CAZVFX010000294.1:0-3021 GCA_964626565.1 uncultured Myxococcales bacterium | reverse complement strand
CACCGCAACAGCCGTCGCTGCCGCACTCCACACCGTCGCACGACGGCGTGCAACACGCGCCCTCGCAACACGCCGTACCTTCGTCGCAAGGCGGAGCACAGCCCTCAGCCACGCACAGATTCTCTTCGCACAGAGCCCCTTCCGGGCAGTCTCCGCAACTGCCGCCGCACCCGTCGGAACCGCACTCGCGGTCGGTGCAGTCGCCGGTGCAACACAAGCCGTCCACGCACTCTTCGCCGCCGGGGCACATCTGGGGGTCGAGCCATCCGGTACCGTCATCATTGCAGGTAAGAAAGCCGGCTCCGAAGCACTGGCGCTCACCCGGCGCACAAACCCCGTCCGTATCGCCTCCACCGTCACGACCAGGCTCTTCCCCCGCATCGATGGCAATGGACGGACTCGACCCGTTGCCCGAGCAGGCAGCAAGCAGCGAAATTAGTACGACGAGTTTCTTCATCTTCTCACCTGCGAACTCAATCCGGGCGCATCATAGCACGCCCCCGCACCATATCACACAGTACCCCGAACGCGAGGGAGGGGCCTGAGTTGCACCGTCCCTGTTAGTCCGTCCCATAGATATGAAGATGATACGGTATGTTGCTGGAGTTTCCGCCGTCGGAAAATACCCGGACGAATATCTGGTATCCGGTTTCTCCCATGACGGGCGCCAGCAGGTACTGGTCGGTCTCGAACCAGGTGTTGTCCTCACTCAAGTCCTGGCATACGGGAGACATGAATTCCGAGGGCGGCATGTCGAGCATCTCGTACATGTCGCTGTACCACAGAAACTCCAAGCACACTTTGCCACCCGCAGGTGCGCACGAAGAGAGGCCAACCTGATCATCATCCCACTCCGCCGCAGCCTGAACCCGGTTGATGAGGCCTCCCAGCGGGAACCGGTACCAGTCTTCTTCGTCCGGAAACAGGAGCAGATCTTCCACTTCTACCGCAGAGCCGAGGTTGACCACGGTGGGCGCGTACTCCCAGGAGTTGTTGGGCTCCCAGATGTCGGGAAGGCAATCGGGCGGCTCGATGGTGCCGGGCCAGCCCTGCTCGTACAGCGCGTCCGCCTGCATGTTGAGGAGCACGAGATAGTTGTGCACGTACTCCATCAGCGGCTTCGCGTTCTTGGTTGCGATGATGTTGCCCGTGGCGTCCTGAAGATAGCCGGTAATTGCGCCTACCGCGGCGAGCCCGCAGTTGAGGTACTTGTTGTCCTTGGCCAGCTTCTTGGTCGACCATTCCCCTTCTACGCACTGGTAGTGGAAGTACTCCACCTTGATCTCCTGCACCATGTGCCACTCTCCGGCGACCTCGAAAATCCATTCGTCCGCCTCGATGAGCAGCGACTTGTAGTCGATGAATTTAGTGATGGTGAAGATGTGCTCCGTGACCGCATCCTTCACCAGGTCGGTGGCATAATTGAACAGGTTGCCCGACGATAGCTGAGTCTCCAGGTGTCCTTTGTCCGGGTTCATGGCGATGAAGTAATTCTGGATGATCATCGGCTTCAGCACAGCCAGCGCTTTTAACCCTTTCGTGATACCCGGGCTCAGTTCCCCTGCAGTAGCCTCAGTGGGCCCCGTGTCCGCGCTGTCCAGATGCTCCATCATGTAGTTGTATTTCCAGGCTGCCTGCTTGAACAGCTTTTGATTGTCCGCGGCCATGCTCCCTTCGCCCATGGTGGCCAGCCCTTCGACAGGGCCGTACGCGGCCAGCACCGCGCCCAGGACGTCTCCACAGCCGAACTTTATGAGCTCGTCCGCGCTCAGTGCGGCCAGTCCGGTCCAGGTCAGCCCTTCCTTTAGAGCAAGCTGTACGCCGCCCATCGCGACACCGGCGGCAAGGCCGGCCACCAGGGACGCGATGTTGCACGCCTCTTTGTGCAACGGCGCGGCGAAAAGACACAGCTCCTTGACCCACTTCTTCACCACATAGGCGATGGCGCCGGTGATCGCGGCCTTTAAAGTCACCTTGACCACCATGGTGACGCTGATGGAAAGCAGGCTGAACGGCTGGCCCTCGAACGGGTTGGCCCCACCTTCTTCGAACTCCACTCCATCCGCCAGGTCGCCGTCCGATTCGATCTCCAGGTTGCCGTCCTGCAGCTCCCCTTCATAGAACGCAGGCGCGCCCTCGCCAGTGGGATCCATTACCAACGCGACCAACTGGGCATTATCAAACAACGTCAGCGACACCTGGACGTCCGGGCGAGGCTCGTCCTCCTCGTCGCGGGCCCAGAACTCCACGAGCGCATTATGCGCGGGGGAGTAGAACGACGCCCGTCCATCGGCGTCGGTAGTCCCCAGCGAGCCTTCCCGGTCCGCCTCCACCTGCTCCATTTTGTGGATGTTGTTTACGGCCAGGAATTCATCGAGGCTCAAGTCGCCGCCGATGTCCATGGGCGGAGCTGGTGCATCAGCCTGCGCGTCGGAGCCCGGCTCGGTGGCATCGCTGAGATCTGCGGGAGATGCAGAGTCGCTCTGGCGAAGGTCGGCTTCGGTGGAATCGGGTAGGGTGCCGCCGGGGTCCGCGGCCACGTCAGGCGGCTGCGTGGTCTCCTCGTTGTGAATCTGATCTTGTTCGCCGACGGAGTCCGTCTTGTCCCCGTCACTTCCGCCGCCGCCACATCCCCAAACCAACCCCAACAACAGCCCCAACGCAATCGCCGTCCCGGTTCTCATATGGCCCTCCGCCTATCCGTGCCCCCATTCTAGGCCGACCGGCCCCCAAAAACAACTGTCACTCCGACATGTGCGACACACCCACCTTCGCAGGTGGAAGCCTCTACCCACGATCATCACCCAACCGAACTGTCATCCTGACATCCCCGACGCACCCACTCTCGAACTTGGCAGTGCCTCCCTGGAGGAGATGGAAGGACCTCGTCATGACTCGGAAACTATCAACACCGCCGGGGACTTTGACCTGCCCAGACCCTTGTTTCCGCCTCTTTATTGTAGTACCACTTTAACTGTTCACCACTGTCAGGTGTCTGCCCATGACCATCACACTAGGACT
>CAZVFX010000293.1:0-3058 GCA_964626565.1 uncultured Myxococcales bacterium | reverse complement strand
TCAGGAACACCAGCTGCAGGTGGCGGTGTGATTTTACCTGTTCGCTTCTCTAGTCCCGAGCCATGAAGAAGAGCAGCACCAATCCGAATATCTGGTAGGCGATCTTTCGCAACCGCCTGGCAATCTCCATGGAGAGACCGGCCACACCTGAAAGGCCCAGCAACTCGAAGACAACATAGGCGCTTCCTTCCAAGAAGCCCTCACGGGCGGGAAGGGCCAGGAGCAGGTAGTTTGCCAGTGCGGTTCCTGAGAATGCAATGGCCGCAACGGAGACTGTGGGCTCCAGGCCCAGATGATAGAGAATAACGTAGACTTCGCCGATCTGCACCAGACGCCCGAGTATCAGGAACGCGGAAGCCCGCAGCAGATCCCCCCGTCGTTCGTTCCACACCTGCCGGAATCTGCCGTCCACGTCCTTTGCCCAGTCCTGGAGGTGGTCCGATTTCAGCGACTTCAGCGGCAACCTGGACATCCAGCCCGTTACGCGTTGGAAGACTCCCAGGCGCAGGAATACGCCCAGCCCGGCCATAACCGCCACCATGGCCAGCGAAATGCCCAGCAGGGCCAACGCGACGGTCGGCTGGAACTCGGCGCAAATCAGGGCCAGCACCGGCCCGGCGGCCATCACCAGTGCGGTGGTTCCGATGTGAAGATAGTTATACACAACGAGAGAGGAGACGATCTCCGGACCCGCGGCACGGCCCCGCAACAGATTGCCCTTGAGCACCTCTCCGGCCTGCCCGGAAGGCAAAGCACCGGACAGAGGCAGACTTGCAAAATTGATCAACTGCAGCCGGGGAAGAGGCGGCCGGTCGTTGGGGTTGAACGAATAGTACCAGCCGACGATGGACAAGAGGTTGGAAGCGGCCTCAATAGCCAGGATGATGGGGAAAGCCGGCGCGAACAAAATCAGGTTATCCAGAATAGTCTGCGGACCCAACTTGATAACGAGGAGGGCGGCCGCACCGATCCCGATGGCGAGGAAGATAAAAGTAAGCTTCCTCTTGCTCAGGGCCGACAAGTTGTTTCTCCTAAGATTTTGCCGTAGTTCTCGATGAGGTTCTCCGAGAACACGTGCCAGTCGAGTAACTTCTCCCGATACGCCGCGGCCTGTTCCAGATGGTCATCTATTACGTTCTCACTTTCATCCGGGTCTAAAGCCAGGTCGAACAGCATCTCCATGCCGCTGTCCTCCATGATGTACTTCCACCGCCCATCCACCAGACCGAACTGACCTCCCGGGGGCCGGCCGCCGATGAGCATCACGCGATTCGGAGCTCCCTCCACAAGGTTGCGTCCTTTCATTGTGCACGGAACCGGAATCCCCAGCAAGCCCAGCACCGTGGGAGCCAGATCAAGGTGCGAAGTGGGGAACTCCACCCGTCCCGAAAGCTCAGCGAGTTGGGGTCCCTTGAACACGCACGGCACCCTGACGTTTTCGTTGTACACCTTCGGGCCGTGGCTCTTGCTCCCGGGGTGCTGCCCAAATCCTTCCCCGTGGTCTGACGCAATGAACACCAGGGTATCGTCGAGCAGTCCCAATTCGTCCAGACCTTCAACCACACCCCGAACGCGGTCGTCAACGAAACCCAGCGCCCTGCGATACGATAGCCACTCGTCGGCAATAGGCTCATCAATGTGTGCTTGGCAGGCGTTGTAGGGATGGTGCGCAGTGGCCATCTCGTAGAAGATGAAGAAACGCTCGTCACGGTGCTCATCAGCCAGTTCCAGCAGCTTCTTGACCGTGTGCCGCTCGTCGTGGCCCCAGGAGTCTTTCCACACGCCTTCCCTTCCCGGCATGTTCCGCATATCCCAGACCAGGTCGAACGCGCGGTGCCGGAAGAAGCGCATCTTCCGGTCGTAGGCCAGGTCGGCACTTGTCACCAGCGCCGTAAAATAGCCGTCGTCGTGAAGTGCTTCACTAAGGCTTTTGCACGGGATTGCCGGATTCGTATGGCAGATTGACGGGTAGTCGGGATGGGGCAGTTCGGAGCAGAACTCCGTGAAGAAGACCTTCATGGTCTGGGCCCACGTGGTAAAATGCCACTCCATACTGACCGCACCGGGCTTAGCAGCTATCCCCGAAAGATAGGGCATCAGCGGCTCTTCGTCCGGAACCTCCAGATACTGGGCCGATACCGACTCGAGAGAAATGAACACCACATTTGTCCGTTTCGGCTGTGCGCTTTCCAGCAGGTTGTCCAACTTCTTGTCAGGCTCCGTCGGGGAGGTCAGGTCCAGGATAAACGGGTCTTCGATTTTACGCCCCGCCAGCCGGCGCTGCCGCAAGATCGGCTTGACATAGGAGGCTCCCAGTTCCAGGAATGCACTCTTCTCAAGACCGTAGGTGTGCACCCGGATTCCCCACAATTCTCCGTTGATGAGAAAAGGCAGCAGGCAAGTCGTAAGCACCAGAAGGATGCCCAGAACGCCGGCTGCCACCAGCCTCAGCCGCCTGGCCACCCGCGCGAGCAACCCGGGCACGAAGAACAGAGCCAGCGGAGGCCCCACGGTCCCAATCAGTAGCGCGGACAACGACCAGAACCCCAGGTACACGTCGATGGAAGACGCCAAGGCGGTTCCGCCGCCTGCGGTCAGCGGCTGCTCGAGAAACGCGACGTCCAGGGCAGCCTTGTCAATACAGGCCCCCACAAATATGGCGGTGAAGGAACTTACGGTAACGAAGAAGCCGTGGACGGTTTGCAGGACTGCCGAGATGGCCAGAGCACCCCGGTCAAGGGACCAATAGATGAGCGGCAGGCAAAAGAGAAGCACCAGGCCGGCAAACAGGGCCGCTCCCAGCACATCGTTGCCCAGGAACAACAGGCTCTTGGCCGCCAGCTTCACCGGCGACGCATAACCCTCGGTGCCAAAGATATTGTTGCCGACAAGGATAAGCTTGAGCGCCCAGAGCAAGGCGAGGGCGATGACAAAATTGGTAACCCACAGTTTCTTTACTTTCTTCCACACAAGCTGCACTCCACTTCATGGGACTATAGCATACTCGGCATTGATAACGCATGCGTGGGACAATGTCCAATGGATAGCAGGTCCTGCC
>CAZVFX010000292.1:0-3167 GCA_964626565.1 uncultured Myxococcales bacterium | reverse complement strand
GCCGTGGCGCCGACCAACGCGGGGGGGCCGGGCGCGGGTCATCCGGCGGGGCCGGGGGGCCGTTTCTACTCCCCGCTGGTACTGCGAATTGCTCGTGAGGAGGGGATCTCGATGTCTGAGCTGGAGTTGATCTCCGGCGGAGGACGGGGCGGGAGGGTGACAAAGCGTGACATTCTGGGATTTGTAGCCAGCCGGAGCGAGGTCGAGGCGGAGTCGGCCACGTCACCCCTGGTTTCCGGTATGGTGCCAATGGATGCGGTTCGCCGCAAGGTTGCGGAGCACATGCGACGCAGCCTCGACACCGCGGCCCATGCGTATGCGGTGGTGGATGCGGACGTCACTGCGCTGCTGGGTCGGGTTGCGTCCTTGAGGCCCGGTCTCCTGGCCCGCGAGGGGTTCAAACTGACGGCAAGCCATTTCGTTGCGCATGCAACCACCCGCGCTTTGCAGGAGGTGCCGGAGGTGAACAGTTCGTTGGTGGGAGACGGCATAGTCACTCATCAGCGAGTCAACCTGGGAATGGCGACGGCCACGGACCGGGGCTTGCTGGTTCCGGTCTTGAAGGAGGCAGAAGGGCTGAACCTGTTGGGTCTGGCCCGGGCGGTTGACGAGTTGGTGACGCGCACGAGGGATGCCGGCATCACTCCTGACGACGTCAGCGGCTCTACCTTTACTATCACCAACTACGGTGTCTTCGGGCAGTTGATGGGCTTTCCGATTATCAACCAGCCCAACGCGGCAATTCTCGGGGTTGGTGCGTTCAAAAAGCAGCCTGTTGTAGTGGAGCACGCTGACGGGGACGCCATCGCGATTCGTAGCGTCTGCTTGTTGACCTTATCTTTCGACCACCGGATCATCGATGGGGATGTTGCGAGCCGTTTTCTCAACTCTGTGAAATCCCACCTGGAGGCTCCGCCCGACGGTTAGTCCAGGACGCTGAAGATGTTGGAATAGTCGTCGGTCCACAGCACTTCGGGTGAGTCGTTCCCATCGTCGGTGAGTTTGCCCTCGAAGACGGGAAATGAGGTCAGGTCGGTCCGGCTGAGAAGCATCCAGGTGGTCCGATAGCACCCCCTTTCCTTATCCCCTTCGCCTTTGCAGACAGTGGCTGCCAGGTCCAGGTGCCGGGCCAGGGCCCAGACCACCGGTTTCAGGTCCAGGTGCCGGTTGGAGATGTGTATTGCCAGGACACCGTCATGTTTGAGCAGTTGGAGGTACAATTCCACCGCCTCTACCGTGAGCAGGTGTACGGGGATGGAGTCGCTGCTGAACGCGTCCAGCACGAGCACATCGTAGGAGGGCACGGTCTCCCCCGCGGCTTCTCTGGTCATTGAGACCCGGGCATCTCCCAGCACCATGGAGAGCTCCGCCGTAGTATCGCCGAGGTATGTAAAGAGGGCTTCGTCACCATGGGCGTACCGCACCACATCGGGGTTGATTTCGTAGAAAGTGAATCTATCGTTCTCTTCGCCATATGCGGCCATGGTTCCGGCACCGAGTCCCACGACTCCGACCTCGAGGCCCTTACCTTCGGGTCTGGTGCTGCGAAAGTGCTTCATGACAAGGCCGACTCCGCTATCTTCGCAATAGTAGGTGGTGGACCACCGTTTCCAGGGGTCTTTGTGGTATTGGAGTCCGTGGATTATGGCTCCATGGTTCAGTTTGTACGCCTTTTCTTCGGAGTTGATGCCTGAGACTTCTCTGACCCTCAGCACGCCATAGAAGTTCCTCGATGAGGCGACCGCGTCCCCGTAGTGCTGGTGGGTTTCATAGACGAGGACTGCGCCGAGGAGTCCCACGGCGCCGGCCATGACTGCGCGCAGGGCTCTAAGGCCTGTTCCGGTGCGCCAGTCAGCTTTAATCCTGAGGAGCACCACCAGGAACAGGGCCCAGGTCAACCACAGTGAGAGGTGATATTCCCAATAGCCTTTGAACAGGGCTGGTGCGGCCAGAGTGACAAACGCGCCGCCGCAGGCGCCGCCGACGGAAATGGCCAGATAGAATGCGGTGAGGTGCCGAGGATGGGGTTTGAGGCGTACTGTTTCTCCGTGACAGACCATGCAGCCGGCCAGGAGGGTAACCGAAAAGACGGCGACCTGAATAGGCACGGAGACTGAGAGGCTATCGAACAGTGTTACACAGGCGCCTATGGTGGACACGGCCAGGGCGATGGCCCAGAAGGTACGCGAATACCACCGGTCGCCTGCGAAGGTGATAATGAAGGAGAGCAGGTAGATGGTGAGGGGCAGTACCCACAGGAAGGGTATTACCGCCACCTCCTGGCAGATCTGGTTGGTAGTGGCCAGCAGCATGATGGAAGCTGAGGTTGGCAGTGCTACCCACATGGCGACGGAGCCGAAGGTAGGTCTGTCCCCTGTTTCGGGTTGCTGGTCCGGTATGGGGGTGCTGACGGTTCGACGGTCGTCCGCGCGCCAGACCATGACCGCCAACCAGCCCATTATCGCGGCAAATGCGAGGTACGCCAGGGACCACGCCCGGGCCTGTCTGCGAAGGGAGAGAGCAGGCTCAAAGAGAAACGGGTAGCTGACCAGGGCAAACAGCGACCCGATGTTTGACAGGGTGTAGAGGCGGTAGGGGGAACGTCCGGGATAGGAGTTGGCGAACCAGGCCTGGACCAGGGGTCCCGTGGTGGACACCATAAAGTAAGGAAAGCCGACGCCCACGGCGAGTATGCAGAGGATGTCGAGGACGGGAGCGTCACAATCGGCGGGCATCCACTCCGCTCCCGGAGTGATGGGCGTAGCCCATTGCACGGATAGCCAGATCAGCAGGCCGACTGAGAGGGCGAGAAAGCAGAGGTGTACGAGGCCCTGAAGGCGTGGTCGTACCCGGGTGGCCAGGCCGTGGGAGTATGCGTAGCCGGCGAGCAGGAGCAGTTGGAAGAAGAGCATGCAGGTGGACCAGACGGCGGGGGTCCCTCCAAACCATGGCAGAATGTATTTGCCGATGAGGGGCTGAATCTGGAACAGGAGGAATGCTCCGAGGAAGATTGCTGCTGCGTGGGCCATATGAAATCCCTCCGGATCCCACATACCTTAAAAGAAGGGGCAGGCACAAGGCCTGCCCCTTCCAGCTTGACGTTAAGGGTACTACTAGAGAACTGAGTTGAGCTTACTTGACTGTCATGCGGCGGAAGCCCAGGAGGG
>CAZVFX010000291.1:0-3171 GCA_964626565.1 uncultured Myxococcales bacterium | reverse complement strand
GTTTTGCCCCCCGGGCGCATTTTTGGGGGGGGGGGGGGGGGGCTCCCCTTTTGGCCGCCGGCTCGCCCACCCCCACCCCTCCGGGCCGGCCGCGGCATTCGCAACGGCCGCGGACCTGTTGGGACTCAAACGACGGCCCTTCCAGCGCAGCGCCAAGTTCAGGCGCGGGCCGGTGGTGTTGAACCTCTCCGCTTTTGACGTTCAAGTCGGCGGAAAGCCAGTCCACGTGGTGGACCTCGCCTCCCCTACCTTCCGCAAAGTCCCTTTCTGCTTCCTGGTGCGCAGCAGCACCTCGCCGGTCAAAGAAGCTCAACTTGTGGAAAATAGCAAGATCCCCGGGATCAAGTTCGAATATCAACTGAAGGCCGTGGATGTGGCCCAGGGGTTGGAAGCAGCGGCCAACATGGCGGATCTGTTCGAGAGCATCATCGTCGATAACCCGGCTGTTGAGATACTTCGGATCTTCGAACTTCAGGGGGTGTCCGCGCTAAAAGTCTTCTTCAACGGGCGGGTTCTGCATACCTACTTTGTTCTCCACGATTCCGCCACGCCCGCAAGCGCGGCCCGGCTGCTCGACAAGCACTCCGGATTTCATTTGACACTGCTGGAAATACTCGACAAGGTGGACTTCAAGGTTCCTGTTTAGGAGGTGACATGGACACGGGACTCACTGGCAAGACGGCGCTGGTGGCCGCCAGCAGCCGGGGCATCGGTTTCGCGGCTGCCATGTTGCTGGCCGAAGAGGGAGCCGACCTGGTTATCTGCTCCAGAGATGCCCAGCGCATCGAGGACGCGGCCCTCAGGATCCGCGCGGCTGCGGGGGTCGAGGTGCTCCCGTTGGTTGCCGACCTTGCTGTCGCAGGAGCGGCCCGCTCCGTTGTTGAGCAGGCCGCTGCGCACTTTGGCTCCGTGGATGTCCTCGTCACCAACGTCGGAGGACCTCCCTCCCTGGAGTTCGAGGAGATTCCCGACGAGTTGTGGCGCACTACTTTCGACCAGCTTTTCATGAGCGCCCAGCAACTGATCCGCCACAGCCTTCCCCTCATGAAGAAGGCCGGCTGGGGCAGGGTGATCTGCGTCACTTCGTCGGCCTGCAAAGAGCCGATCCCGGGCCTCGTGCTTTCAAACGCGGTAAGGACTTCGGTGCACGGGTTGGTTAAGACCCTCAGTCGCACCTACGCGGTCGAGGGAATCACCTTCAACGTGGTGATGCCCGGGCTGACTCTCACAGATCGGATGAAAGAGCTTACCGAGGTGAGGGCGAACCAGGAAGGGATCACCACTGAGGAGTACATCAAGGGTTGGGCAAAGTCGATTCCGCTGGGCAGGCCCGCTCACGCCGAGGAGGTGGCCGCCGCAGTCGTCTTCCTCGCGTCAAAGCAGGCCGCCGCAATCAACGGCACCGGGCTGCTCGTGGACGGTGGCCGGTCACAGCATATTTTGTGACGGCGGGCTTGGGCAACAGCCAACAGACGAAGGCAATGGTCCTGGAGGACACATAATGGCAAAGATAGTGCATCTTACGCCCCACGAAATGCTGCTACATTCGTTTATGCTCGGAAAGAAACTCTATGACACCGGGTTCAGGCCCAAGCACGCCATCTCCATCTGGCGGGGGGGAACCACTGTCGGTCTCGGGGTGGACGCGTTCTTTCGGCAGCGGGGGCTCATGATCAACCACACCACTATCGCAACTGAATCCTACACCGGAATCGGCCAGCAGGAGGAGGTGGTGGTCAAGGGGCTCGAGCACGTGATTCAGTCCATCTGCAGGGAGGACGGACTGCTCCTGGTGGATGACGTTTACGAGACCGGCAACACCATCGGCGCCATCATCGAAACTCTGCGCGGCCGCGCCAGGGCGAATTTTCCCGAGAAGATCATGGTGGGCACCATCCATCGAAAACCGGACAACGTCGTGTACGAGGCTGCCGATGTCCAATGCCTGTTCGACCTCCCCGGGGACACCTGGATAGATTATCCCCACGAGCTTGTTGACCTGGTGACCGACGATCCCGAAGACCCCCTGATCCGTGAGAAGTCCAAAGACGTCTGGGACGTCCTGCAGGCCGACGAGTTCCCCCCGGTTGAGGAGACCATCGAAGGTTCCTACCGCTACATTCAGCCTGACGATCTGCTGCTGGACTCCATGAAGCTGGGAGTGAACATCTTCAACGACAAGGACTACTTTCCCAACTTCATCGTCGCGCTCTGGCCCGGGGGCGTGGCCGCGGGGTTGCCCCTGCACGAGGCCTACAAGTACAAGCTGAAGAAGTCGGGTCAGAACCGGCCCATGCCCGACCACATCAGCCTCAATACCGCGTCAACCCACCTGACCTACCAGACCAGCGTCCTGGGCCTCGACTATCTGGCCGACAGAATCAATCGTGACGACAATGTGCTGTTGGTGGACTGCACTTTCAAGGGTGGAAGGTTCGTCAACGACGCGATAATCCGGCTCAAGGAGGTGCTGCGTCGCAATCTCAATGAGGACCGCGTGCGGGTGGCGTCGGTTTACTGGAATCCGGACGACCAGTCCACCTGGACTGTGCGGCCGACCATTCGACGGCCTCACTATTACGTAAAGAAGGTCAATAGGACTGTTGTCTACCCCCACGCGGTACATAGACTTAATGATCTAAGTCGTGAACTGGCCACCCTCAACCCGG
The DNA here is from genome assembly GCA_964626565.1 of uncultured Myxococcales bacterium. Taxonomy (GTDB): domain Bacteria; phylum Myxococcota_A; class UBA9042; order CAIXZC01; family CAIXZC01; genus CAZVFX01. Next base: position 502 of record CAZVFX010000291.1, on the reverse strand, counting down.
AACTCCATAAGGTCATTTCAACCTGATCCGCCACGTTTTTGCAGTCGAAAATCGTCCCTTGGAAAAAAATAGGTTGCAAACCCGGTAGCGGTGATTATTTTAGTCTAGCCTTGCGGTTCAGTGCGGGGCGAACAGAACGGATTTTTTGAGATTGAAAACGATACAAACACCGAAGGAGGAGAAGCAATGAAGGTAAGACCGCTCCATGACAGGGTACTGGTCCGGCGCGTAGAAGGCGAAGAGAGGACCGCCGGCGGGATCATCATCCCCGACACCGCCCAGGAAAAGCAGAGCCAGGGCATCATCATCGCAGTGGGCGAAGGCAAGCGGGACGAGGCGGGCAACCGCATCGCCCTCGATGTCCAGGTCAACGACCGGGTGCTGTTCAGCAAGTACGGCGGCACCGAAGTGAAGGTCAGCGGCGAAGACCTGCTCATTATGCGTGAAGACGACATCCAGGCGGTTGTCGTTGACTAGTAAACAAGGTTGCTAAGGGAAAAGA
>CAZVFX010000290.1:0-3186 GCA_964626565.1 uncultured Myxococcales bacterium | reverse complement strand
GGCACACGATTTACATTGTTCACGGTTACATTCCAAGTGTAAGAAAGTTCATTTCGGTTGTTTATCTTGTTGCTCGTTTTGTTCGTTGTTAAAACTTCTGCGTAATTATCTGTTACATCAAGAGTTACAACATAATCTCCCGCTGAAAGTTCACCCAAATAATCCGTAACAAAATCGTAAGTTGATTCTGTCGAAATTTCAACATTATCTAACTTCCAGCTATACTCAAGATCATTTCCATCTGGGTCAACTGCATCAATAAGGAAATTAATCGTTTCGGTCTCATCGATTACTTGTTCAAACTCTGTTGGTAAAAGAGCAGTTACGATTATCTCGCCATCAATAGTTGCCGTCAATTGAACACTAAATGCTGACTCGTCGGGGTCATTGTTGTAAAGAGTGAGAGTGTCTGAAAAATATTCTCCATCGGCATTGAAACTAATTACCACAATTACAGAATCTTGATATTCGATGGTAGCTTCTTCAAAATCAGTTGAGAAAGGAGAATTTTCTCCCAAACCAAATTCTATTTCTGCAATCTCAAGATCTAATGTGCCAATATTGTAAATAACCAAATCCATTTGAGTAACCTCTGAACCAAAATCCAAAACCTCTGGAACTACGAAAATATCTGGTTCTGCCTGGGTAGCACTTCCACTCAAAGAAATGGTGCTTTCTGGATTTGCGAAATCATCACAAACTATTGTCAAGTTGCCATTGTAATTTACCGGATTTGTCGGTGTGAAAGTAGCTACTACATTTAGTGTTTCACCAATCTCAATGACTGCTTCGTTTACATTTGCTTGCACTTCTGCTACATCACAAACTATGCTTTCAATCGTCAAAATATCGTTACCAATATTTGTAATTGTAAACTCTTCCGTAATACTTGCTCCAACCATTATTGTGGAAAATTGGATTGTATTTGTGCTAACTTCGATAATTCCACCAAAATTGGGTAAATTTGGAGTTCCTAAATCGCCATCACCAAAAACCAAAGTAGAAACACTCCAATTTGAACCGATATTATTGTCTAACTCAACACCCAAAAGAGCCATCGAAGCACCGTTTGGATCGGGGAAAGTTACACCGTTATCCCATGCTACGCTATCGAGAGTAGTGCCTTCAGGTGAGATTAGCAGAAGCTCATCTGCACCATTGCCGAGTGAGATATTTTCGTATTGATATGCAACTTCAACGCCACCGTTGGTGGCAGGGTTGCTATTTATTCCCAACACTACATAGCCAAAAGGTGCAATTTCTACACTTTCTGTAATGATATGTTCGTCACTCCCATTATCTTTGATAACAAAATTATGCAAATCTATCGCGACAGCACTGGGATTATAGACCTCGAACCACTCTCCCTCAGAATCCAAAACAGATGCTGGGTTTTGCAAAATCTCGTTGATAACGGGAGCTCCTAATACAGTAATGTAGTCTTCTTTCAATTCTGTATCCATATTTGTGCCATCGCTAACAGTTAATGAAACTGTATAAACTCCTGTTTCTGCGTAGGTATAAGTTGGATTTTGCTCGTAACTATCTATCGTGCCATCATTTTGGAAATCCCATTGCCAACTGGTAACATTATAGTTTGAAGTACCTGTGAACTGAACCTGCAATGGAGCATAGCCGGCAACACAGTTTACGGTGAATTCTACAGAGGGTGCATCCAGCTTGGCGACGAAGATATCACGATAACCACTACTGGTGAGTGAATGCGAGCCAAAGGTGGCGGTTTCTTCAAAAGATCCCGTTACGAAACTATTACCCGCAGCGTCTGTGGCGATGCCGTAGCCATAATCATCACTACTACCCCCCGCACCTGTTACTGATGTCCACTCGGGTACATACTGGGCAAACGCGCTTACTGCGAGTAGCAGTAGGGCTAAAACTAAACTTCTTTTTTTCATTTTGTTCCTCCTTTGTAAAAATTATAAATAATCATTCATATTATAAACCATCATTTGCGATATTAACACATCAATTTACTTAATTTCGACACCAATATTAATGAATGCACCGTTTCCTACTCCTATCTTTCTGTCAAATAAATTTTTCTTATCATTCTGCTCTTCCTTGTAATTTTCACTGACTTTTATTTTTTTCTGTGCTAATCTGTATCGGTCTGTGTCTAAATTCAGTTTCTTCTCCTTATCCTCTGTTTGTATCCCCCCAACTGAAGTTGGGGGATAATTTTTACTCTTTCACACACCCCGTCTTGCTTCGCAATCCACCCCTCTGATAGAGGGGAATAATTGGTGGCTTTGCTATGCAAAACGCCATCTTTTTGTTAATCTCCTCTTTGAGAGGAGTACTCCGCCTGTGCGGAGGGAGGTGTGTTATTTCACAAAAAGTGAGGTTGTTCTCACTCAAAGTGAGGTTGTTCTCACAAAAAGTGAGGTTGTTCTCACTCAAAGTGTGGTTGTCCTCGCTTGTTTTACTCATCTTCTAGTTGCTTGCGTTTGCGTTGGAAGCGTTTACTGAGTTCGTCCACGAGTTGGTCCAATCCTTCCGAGTTCATGTGGGTATCTTTGGCAAAGTGATAAATCACCAAACCCGCACTGTAAGCCTCGTTACCTGCTTGCATGGCGGTATCTTCGAGCAGCTCCAAGAGTTGCACCACAGATTGGCGGATGGCATTTAACGAGTTGAATAAATCAACATCTTTTTGCATCTCGGCGAGGTCGAACGAGCGGGGGAGGAAATCTGGGTTTTGGGTAGCAAGCTCCAAAGCCCTATCCACAAACGCCACGCTCTTATCACCGAGTTTTGCCAATGCCTTCCTTTCTACTGGGGTCAAATCCAACAAAAATGGCATTGTCGCCTTGATGGTTTGAATTGCTCCCGCAATAGCAACACGATCTTCATCGCTAACTACTGCACTTACTTTGTTCTTCAACATCTGTTCCTCCTTGTGCCTTTGGCACTTTTTTATTTGACTTCAACGCTGATTAACACTGATTTTATATGATGAAAGTATGATTTAAAAACAATGATTTGTCTCTTGCTCTTTTCGTAGTTGTTCATAATTTTCTGCGTCCCTCTGCGTTAAAGTTCTTGTTTTTCATTTTTTTAACAGCCTCGCCAGTTCTTCGTTATTGAACGGTTTAGCCATAAAGAGAGCTCCCAGCTCTGCGGCTTTTACATCTAAATCTAAATTGGCGTAAGCAGAGATTAATA
>CAZVFX010000289.1:0-3256 GCA_964626565.1 uncultured Myxococcales bacterium | reverse complement strand
ACCCCTATGCCGACAGCATCGCCCGGCTTATCGTCTATTGGGCCCTGGCGGGCGCCGGTATGGCGCTGCCCCAGGTGTTTCTGGTCATGGCGTTGCGGGATGTTACCGTCGGTTATTGCCGTATCACCCTGACCCGTCACGGCGCGTCCGTGGCCGCTAACTGGGGCGGCAAGATAAAAGCGATAGTCCAAGGCGGTGCGTCCAGTATCCTCCTGCTCGGACCGTTGTACTGGAAAGCCGACGGCGTGCTGGCTATACCTATTCTCTCCTGGGTCGTTATGGTGGTCACCGCACTGTCAGTCATTCCCTACGCAAAATCCGCCATCAAGGCCGCAGTCGGAAGGAACACGTAGCATGCGCCGTCTTACCCTCAAGCCTTCCGCACTGTTGTGGACGGCCCCAGCCGCGCTTGGCTTTCTACTGTTCACCCTGGTGCTGAAAACCCTGCAACTGGTGCGCATCACCGGTGGTTTTTCCCTCGTCACTTTCATCCAGGCCTGGGCTCCCGACGTTGCTTTTGCCGTGGCTTTGGCCAGTCTCTTTGCCTGCGGGCTGTCCGTGCTGAAAAGTCGTTGGGCACGCAGTGCAGTTGTGACTCTGTACTTCGTGGTGATGGTCTACGCCTTCATGGTGACCAGTATCAGCTACGGCTTTTTCCTGGCCACCGGGGCCAATTTCTCCTGGAGCAGCCTCTATTTCTGGCTCACCCATCTGGGGTCTACCAGCCGGCTGGTGGAAAGCGAAATGACCTTCGGCCGTATGGCCACAGTGCTGGGGCCGTTGACCCTGCTGGGCCTGGCGGTAGCGGCCCCGCTTGTCCCTCCGGTCAAACGGTGGCTGCGCCGGCGCCCGGCGGTTGGCCGGCGAGCCAGCCTCATCACACTGGGCGTGGCCGGCGCCGTGTTCTTGGCCGCGCTCATCGTGCCGCCCGCCAAAGGCCCGGCCATGGCCATCTCACGCTGTGTTGCGGTGGACATCTTCGCGGATTTCTTCGTGGACCAGATTCTCCCCGAAGAAGAGCTCACTATCAGCGAAGCTGAACGCCTCGACAGTTCTTTGGAACTGGTTGCTCCTGAAGACGCACCTCGTCCCAACGTCGTGCTCATCCTGTTCGAGTCCCTCAACTGGAAATCGTCCGACGTCTATACTCCCGGCCTGGGCACCACCCCCTACCTCGCCGAACTGGCCAAGAAGTCGTTGGTCATCGACCACCAGTACACCGTGGTCCCCCACACCACCAAGGCGCTGGTGGCGGCCAACTGCGGGATCTACCCGTACCTGGACACCAAACCCCAGGAGACAACCGCCGGGATTCTCCCCCGCCGTTGCCTGGCCCACGTCGCCAGGAGTCAGGGGTACGCCACCGCGTTTTTCGCGCCGGTGGTGAACTTCGAAAAGCGCTCGCAGCTCGTGGGCAATATGGGCTACGAAGTGTGCAAGCTGTTGGGCGACATGCCCCAGGAAGGGTACGAAGAGACCAACTATTTCGGCAAAGAAGACAAGATCATGGTCAACCCCAGCATGAACTGGGTGGACTCGGTGAAAGACCGGCCGTTCCTGCTCACCTACCTGACCTTGACCTCGCATCACAACTACGTGCTGCCCCAGTCGTTCCCCCGCCGGGATTTCCCTTCCGCGGTCGATGAAGACCAGGAGAATTTTTACAACACCGTGCGCTATACCGATGACTTCGTGAAAGACGTGGTCACCGGACTTGAAGAACGCGGCCTCATGGACAATACGGTGGTGATTGTCGTCGGCGACCACGGCGAGGCGTTCAGTGAGCACGGCCGTCGCCAGCACGACCTCATTATGTGGGAAGAGGGACTTCGTTCGTTTGGCCTCATTTACGCGCCCGGGCTGTTGCCTGGCCCGGGGAAGATTGAAGGCTTCAGGTCCCACCTGGACCTGGTGCCCACTTTGGTGGACCTGCTGGACCTGGAGGTGAGGAAGGGCAGCTTTATCGGCACCAGCCTGCTGGAGCCGGATCCGGGCGACCGTAAACTCCACTTCTCGTGCTGGTTCAGGCGGCGTTGCATGGCCATGCGGGAAGGGCCGGTGAAGGTGCTTTACCACTTCGGCTTGAGGCCCATGGAAGTGTACGACAACAGCACCGATCCATACGACGAAAACAACCTCGCGTTTACTGGCGCATTCGACGAGAAATTCCTGGAGGCCCGGGAGAAGGAGATGCTGCGGTGGATGAAGGTGGTCAACCAGCAGTATCGGGAGTGGGAGACAAAGCTCACCGAAGGGGTTGTTACCCTGGAAGAGCCGGCGGTTGAGAATCGCGTGTCGGCTAAGTTCGGAGACGGCATCGAACTGGTGGGCTATGAAGCGAGTCACGAGGTGGTAAGAGCGGGGCAGGACGTTGGGCTAAAATATGTTTTCAAGTCGCTGGAAGAGCTACCCGACTCGGTGAACCTCTTCGTGCACGTAAACATGCGCGGCGGAAAATACCTCAACGGCGACCACGTCCCGGGCTGGGGCGGCGTACCTGTCGGTTCGTGGGAGCCGGGGCAGTACATTACCGACCAACACACAGTGCACATTCCCGGTACGTGGCCTACGGGAGAGGCAAAAGTGTACATCGGTTTCTGGGACAAGAAGACCCGCAAGCGATTGCCGGTGGTGGACGCGGGCGGCGACGTGGATGACAACCGCGTGTTGGTGGCAACGCTGAGGGTCAAGGGCGACGCACAGCAGGGGATGACCATCTCGCAGCGCCGGACCAAGATCAGCCGCTGGGTCGGCATGAAGAAGCCGAAGACGGCAACCAAGACCCTCGCGCGTTTCGGCAACCGCGTGCAGCTTGAAGGTGTAGAACTCACAAGGATGGATGTGGCTCTCGCCGGCACAGTAGAGATGACTTACCTGTTCCACGCTCTGGACTCCATCCCCGCGAGCTGGAAGCTCACCGTTCGCCTCATCAAAGAAGATGGCAAGGAAGTCAACGGCGACCACGATCCAATTGGCGGGCTCTACCCGCCTGCTGACTGGCGAGAGGGGGAGTACATCACCGACCGCCACCCCATCCACATCGATATGAACCGCACGAAGACAGGCACCTACGGCGCCTACTTGGGCTTCACCAACAACGGCCGCCCCGTCAAGGTGACCTCCGAACTTCCTTCCGACGACCGCCACCGCGTCCGCTTGGGCACGGTGACTATTGTCCGGGGGGAGAACTGATAGAAGGCAGGGTCGAGGGTCAGGGTCCAGGGTCAGGGTTGAACGGCCAACGGCCGGCAACGGA
>CAZVFX010000288.1:0-3344 GCA_964626565.1 uncultured Myxococcales bacterium | reverse complement strand
GGACAATCAGGCTACTCTTGAGCTGTCTCATTTCTATCCTCCTCATGCGAGTTTCACTTCATTACATTCACGGTTAGGTCACGTTCGTATACTCAAGCAAGTATTCTGAGTCAAGCGTTTTAACATTGAACTTAACGCGGGAGAGTGACTTCGACGAGGAGCGGGAGATGGTCTGAAATGACGAGAGTATGCTGGCCGAGTACCCGGCGATCGCCCAACTTGATGAGGTCTGAGAAGAAGATGTAGTCGATGGTGCGGTCAGGCGCCTTCACCGACGGGTCGTTTGGAAAGTGGGTGAACCAGAGAGCGTAGTTTTCACCTCCGGTCTCAGCAGGCCCGGGCACCGACTGGTACCGGTTGTACAACGGTCCCAACTCAGTTTCGGGAAGATAGTATTCCTGCTGCGCCGCGGGCAGCCGGTCATAGGCGTTTCTGGAAGGGAGCAGGTTAAAATCGCCTCCGGCAAGCCACGGCAGACTACTTGCGTCTGCTTCTTCGAGCAACCGGGCCACCTGCGTCACTTGCTTCTCCATGGTATCGCTGCCTTGAGCGAAAGCATCCAGGTGAGTGTTGAACACCACCAGTTCACCGCCCCCTTCAACGGGCAGTCGCACTTCCAGCACCGCCCGTTTCAGCCCGAACTGCCGGCTTACCGGGTCAGCCGGAATCATCGCCAGTTGATGACGGACCGCATTAGTTATCCGGTATTTGGACAGGGTGCTCAACTTCATGCCCACCGAGCCCATAATGCGGGGATGAGGGACAAAATCGGCTTTCCAATAGAGGGCGGAGGAGTGGCACCCATAGTCAGGAGGAAGCAGTTCGAGCAGTCTTTGGAGTTGGTCCTCGTGGCCGGTTCTGGCCGCACCGTCGTCCATCTCCTGCAACAGCACAATATCGGGGTCTTCGTCGATAATAAGTCCAGCCACCAGGCCCAGGGTCGCTTCCACCTCCTCCATGGAAGGCTTCTCGTCCGGACCCGAACCATCCAGCAGGTCATAGAAGAAGACGTGGTTCTTCCCCGCCATGAACTGCACGTTCCAGGACAGTACTTTCAGCGCCGCTCCCGGCCGCAATGTGGAAATGTGTGGGGCGCAGACCACCTCCTCGTCCTGTACCGGATCCGGATGAAAAGTCAGGCCCCACACCAGCAGGGCCAGCACGCCGGCCATCCCGGCCAGCACGCCGACAGCAATCAAGCCCCACTTTCGCACTCTTTTCTCCTCCCAAACTGTTCCTGCACCATTGTAGCTGGTTTCGACGAATGGAGCCAGCGCCCGGGCTGACGGTGAGATTTGACCGCGTCGGGCAGAAGTGGTACAAAGAATATTGTGCCCAGTCGGAGTTGTAGATATGGCAAAAACCAACAGTTCCGGGAAAGTCACCGACCAGAACGGTCAGGCGAAAGGAGCACAACTGTCCCTTCGAGTTGTCTTCTGCCCTAAGCGCAAGGTGGAAGGATCGCTGTTCCCACTCGAGGTTGGACAGACCGTTGTGGTGGGCCGTGGAGAAGTGGTCGACCTCGACGACATGCTGCAAGATGGAAGACTTACTCTCCCCGACGACAGGATCTCCCGAGAGCACACTCGATTCGGGTGCGCTCCGGAGACGGGCATCCCAACCATCCAGGACCTGCGCAGCAAGAACGGAACCTGGCTCAACGGCGTCACGGTTTCCCGCTCTCCACTGGCCCGTCACGACATCGTGCGGATCGGCGACACCCTGCTCGTTTGCTGCGAAGCCGCCCCAAAATCCAGCACGGAGCCTGCCGACCCCGGCGCAGACAAGCCGCCTCTGCGGAAACGCAGGGAGGAGATCCCACTGTTGTGGCAGAGCTTCATCGGATTGTCGGCCACGTTGTCAGGAGCGCGTGATGCAACCCTCATGGAAGCGTTGCTGCTCTATCCGTGGTATGGCGACGAAGAGGAACTGGCCGGAGTGGCGGCCGAATTCGAATCCCGTCTGGAAGGCCAGACCCGCGCGTCACTCACTCAATTGCCCCACAAGGTACGAGATAACTTCCGGGAGTGCCGCCTGGGGCGAAAAGGGAGTCCCAGCCGGCAGTCCGCGGACACATCGGAGAGCTTGCGGCGCCGCACCATCGCGTCCCGGCCCTCCCAGGCTACCCCTCATCGAAGCCAGTCCCCTACCCGGGACAGATTACTCAGGTCCCTTCGGGAACGAGGGGGAATCGTGGAGGAAGTGGCCAAGGACTTTGGCCGCCGGCTTCCGGAAATCGAGAAGTGGATAAAGAACTACGAGATTTCCACCGAGGAATACGAGTAGCCGACCCCTGTCTATCTTTGCCGATTGATCTTGCCTCTAAGGTCCTTGGCCTGCCCGTGCACATCCCCGAACCGGGGCGGCCACTTCCGTCCCAGCAGCGTGTTCACCGTCTTCATCGCCTGCTCCCATCGCTTCTCGTGGGTCAAGGCGGCGGCCAGCCCCAAATAGCCAGCGGGCTCGTTGGTCCGAATTCGAATCACCTGCTCCCACCTTTCGATAGCCTCAGGCCACCTGTTCTGCCCTTCGCGCACAGCGGCGAGGCGTGCGTGGGCTTCCGAATCATCGGTGAGCATTTCCACCAGGCTGGTGTACGCACGCTCCGCCTGTTCGGCATTGTGCTGACGGCTGAATCGATCACCCAACTCAACGTAGAGTTCCAGGTCGCGCCTCACCAGGCGAACCATGTCGATGAGCTGCTCAGTGGCCCCTTCCTCGTCTCCCGACTTGACCAGAGCGTCGTAAATCAGGCGATGCGTGTCTGCGTCGTTGGGGCTCACTGCCAGAGAGGCGCGAAGCTGGATCAAACCTTCCTTCACCTTGCCCTTGTTCACCAACACCCGGCCCAATGCCTTGCGCACAATGGGGTTTTCCAGACCGGTCTCCGCGACCTGTTTGTCCAGGCTGACGGTGAATGCGGCCAGGTCGCCGGACTTCCGCAATACCGACCCGAGGCTGTCCAGCGCCTGCTGTCGGTTGTAGACATCTTCGCCCCAACTGACCACCGCACCGGACGCAGCCTCCACCGCCTCCAACGTCTTACCCAGGCCCGCATATGCCTCGGCCTGCCGCGTGTAGTACCCCGACAAGATCCCGTCGCCGATGCCCCTGCGGTGAGTGATGCGCTGATGAAGCGGAATCAGTTCGTCGTAGTACCCAACCGCGCTTTCAAACAACTCACAGATGACGCAGGCGTCTGCCAGCGAGGCAAGGTCCCCCGTCGCCCAAATACCGGTCTCGCGCAGGTACTTGTCGCTCGCCTTCAGCAGCTTGCGGGCCTTCCCCTTCCCTCCCGACTTGCAGTAGGCGATCATCAGGTCCGCCCGGTACCTGGAGCTAGT
>CAZVFX010000287.1:0-3357 GCA_964626565.1 uncultured Myxococcales bacterium | reverse complement strand
GTTCTTCCAACGAACATTGGCCCGGTGCGGCGCCAGGTACGCTGGGTTTTACGCATAGTAGCGCAGGCGCGGCGTAAGGAAAGCTGGGAATCGGCGATTTCATGGCTGGGAGAGGCCCTGTGACCCGTCCAGTTGGGCGCCCCCCGTCCCCGTAGTTTCGTCCCCACAGTTTCGTTGGCGGGACTGAGGGTTTTGTGGTAGTTTGCCGTTATGTCGAACGGGTCGGATACTCGGGCGAAGGTGGCAGGGTGGCTGGTGCGTTTGGGCGCGCCGGTTTTTCCGGCGCTTCTTGCCTGCTTCAAGATAGTCAACGGTGACATCGGTTTTCACGTGGCCACGGGCCGAGCCATCGGTCTACTTGGGCATGTGCCCCGGGAGAACGTTCTGAGTTTTGCCGAGGCCAATCACACCTGGGTGTTGCACCAGTGGCTCCCTGCACTGCTCTTCGAACGAATTGACACGGCCTTGGGACCCTCTGCCCTGGTTGTTGTCAAGGTCGCCGTGATATACGTCACCTTCCTGCTGCTGTGGATGGCCATCGAGAGACGCAACGAGGGTGAGGATCGGTGGCTGCCGTTGCTCTGGTTCGCGCTCGCTGCTTCGGCAGCGGCGTGCCGCTTCTATGTACGTCCTTACATATTCTCGACCCTGGGCATGGCTTTGTTCCTCTATCTCACCGCAGATTACAGACGCACAGGGAAGGTCAGTAGGCTAGTTGTCGCCGCTATCGCTACCGGGATATTCGCCAGCCTGCATGCCGGAGTGGTGTACATTCTGCTGTTGTTCCTTTCCCTGGCCACCGCCGGTGCGCTGGCTTTCGCTGTTTCGAAGCGAGACCCTGCGACAAGGAAGGTTGCAGTCGCTACCTGCATTTCCTTCGTGACCGCCCTGATTCTCTCGGGGATAGCAGCGGCCATTGAGAGTCCCTGGGGCGTCGAGGCGTTGACCCTTCCCTTCCGGTTTTCCACAAACGAGTATTTCCATGCTCACCTGGTGGAGTTTCGACCTCCTCCCCTGAACCTCGAGGTGTTTCCGTTCTACTGGCTGCTCCTGGCCGCGGGTGGGTTCTTTCTCCTTTTCCGTGTGTATCAGGCGTTCAGCAACAGACGGAACAGTCCTGACTGGTTCGGACTGTTGTTCGAGACTCTCGCACTGTTGGGGTTTGGGTATCTCTCACTGAAGCATCAGCGTCTCGTCTTCCCGTTCGCCCTGGTGGCCGGCTTTGTGCTGGCTGGGTGGACCGGCGATTTTCGCGCCCCCCGTCCCCGTCTTTTCGACGCCCCCCGTCCCCGTCTTTTCGACGCCCCCCGTCCCCGTCGTTGGGTGGCGGGATTGGCGGGGTTGGCGGCGGTGGTTGTGGCGGCTGGGGGGATGTTTGTGCAGTTCACTAACGCTCGGCCGGGGGTTGGGGTGGACGACAGATATTATCCTGCCCGGATCTTTGATTTTATCGAGGCGCAGGATCTGCCTGGAGAGGCTTACGTGTCCGATGGGTGGGGCGGTCAGTGGTTGTGGCGTTTCTATCCTGACCGGAGGGTGTTCTACGATAATCGGTTGGAGGCCTATTCGTTCGAGTTTTTCCGGGAGCAATACCAGGGGATCCGGTACGGTGAGGAGGGGTGGCAAGAGAAACTGGAGCATTACAAGATAGATATGTTGGTGCTAAAATACTCGACGGCGGGAGAGAGGCGTTTCCAGGAGGGTCGGCCCAACATACGGGATCTGGCTTTCGAGTCGCCTGCCTGGCGCCTGGTATTCTGGGACGATCTCGGGGAAGTGTTTGTGAGGGCCGATACAGAGTACACCGGATGCGCTTCGTGCCCGGATTACCGTGCGTTCAACCCTGATACATTGAACCCGGCGCCGGGAGTTGAACCTGGTGTCGTGGCTGCGGAGTTGGCAGCGGTCTGGCGGGACACCCCGTCCGCCCGGGGATGTTTCGGTCTGTCCATGGCGACGTTGGACCTGGGCGATGTGGGCGGTGCGGTGGCAGTGCTGAGAGAAGGCCTGGAGCGTTTCCCGGACTCTCCCTTGCTGCTGCGACTTGCTGGAGCGTTGACCAAGGAATCACGGGAAGGACAACCATGAGCGAAACGACAGTTATAAAGAACATCTCGCAGTTGTTGACGATGGACGGGCATTCTGAAGCCGACCCGGGAGTTGCGGAGCGTCCCCTGGGCATGGTGAGAGATGCTGCGGTGGTCATGGAGGGAGACCGGTTTGCGTGGGCAGGCAGGGCCGCGGAACTGCCGGAACTATCTGTCGATTTCGACGTGATCGACGCAGGCGGCAGGGTGGCCATGCCGGGCCTGGTGGAGTGCCACACTCACCTGGTATTCGGCGGCGGCCGCGCCGAGGAGTTCGAGTTGCGAGCGAGGGGTGTGGGCTACGAGGAGATAGCTCGTCGGGGAGGGGGTATTTTGTCGACGGTGGAAGCGACCCGGGCTGCGTCCCGCGACGAACTACGGGCATCGGCGCTGCCCCGCCTCGACCGCTTCCTGAAGATGGGAGTAACCACGCTTGAGGCCAAGTCGGGCTATGGGCTGGAAACGAAGGCCGAGTTGAAGCTACTGGAGGTGATTGCGGCGCTGGACGGTGACCATGTGATCGACCTGGTGCCGACATTTCTGGGGGCTCATGTGGTGGCCCCCGAGTATCGTGACGATCGGTCCGGCTACTTGGATCTCATTTGCAAGGAAATGCTCCCGGAAGTAGCGTCGCGGGGGCTGGCCAATTTCTGCGACGTCTTTTGTGAAGACGGAGCCTTCACCGTGGACGAAAGCCGCACCATCCTGGAGACTGCCTCGGGATTGGGGCTGGGGCTCAAGCTCCACGCTGAGCAGCTTGGACGTACGGGCGGGGCCGGCCTGGCTGCGGAAGTCGGGGCGATAAGTGCGGACCACTTGGATTTTGCCACGGAGGCGGATGCTGCGGCCATGGCGCTTTCGGGAGTAACTGCAGTATTTCTTCCCGGCGCAACCTTCTTCATTGGCAAGAAGCGTTTCCCGCCGGGCCGTGTCTTCGCTCGGGCGGGGGCAACGTTGGCGGTGTCCACCGACTTCAACCCGGGCAGTTCGTACACCGCCAATCTGTGGTTGATGGGCACTATGTGCTGCACATATCTGGGGCTCTCGCCAGCGGAAGCGCTGCGGGCCATGACCGCGGGTGCAGCCGCGGCCGTGGGCCTGGAGCACTGTGCGGGTGCGGTCGCGCCCGGATTCAAAGCTGACCTGTTACTGCTGGAAGATACGGATTGGCAGACCATCCTGTACCTCTATGGGCGGAATCCGGTCGCGCAGGTGTATAAAGCCGGCAAGCTGGTTGCAGGCGATGAGGCGCCGACGATGAACTAGATTC
>CAZVFX010000286.1:0-3391 GCA_964626565.1 uncultured Myxococcales bacterium | reverse complement strand
TCGATGCTTGCGGTGGAGTCAGTTCCTACGGCTACTGTGAAGGGGATGTCCTGCACTATTGTGATACTCAGCAGGATCCCCCAAAGGTAGTGACGATGGATTGTTCTTTGCTGGGGCTGGAGTGCGACCTGGCTGATCCCGTTGCAGGGTACGCCTGCGTCGACCCCGGCGGCGGTGGTGACAGCGTGGTGACCGGTACCATCTCCTTTGACAAGAGGACCGTCACCCAGAACGGATTCGGCCCCACGGTGCAAGTGCCCGCTCGACAGGTGAAGGTGTCCGTCTGGGGCACCAGCGGGACGCCGGGCAGTGAGGACGACGACGAGGCGCTGGGCTCCAGCTTCACTGATAACAGCGGTAACTTCGCGGTGTCGTACGACGACCCGGGCAACAAGGTTTATGTTGTGGCCTATGCTTGGTGGGGGCAGGGCCAGCACTCCATACATGTAGACGTGGAAGAGGATACGGGCGGATGGACCAGCGATTGGGCCACTGTTGCGGTATCCACCGACTCCTTCACTCCGGCCGCGCAGGTGTCCAAGTCGCTGCACATCGACGTCAGCAGCGGCTCGGGGGGCTTCAACATACTGGACCTTCTACTCAAGGGACGGCAGTTCATCGAACCGCTTTTTGCAGCTCCCCCGTCGGTTTGGGTGCAGTGGGACGGCCCCCAGGGTCAGTATTTCTGCTGGTACGGGACGTACTATGATCCCAAGGAGCAATACATCCACATATCCAACTGTGATGACGACCCCGATGAATTCGACGACTCTGTAATTCTGCACGAGTTTGGGCACCACGTTTCCTTTACTCTGTCCAAGGACGATAATCCGGGCGGTCCGCACTGGGTTGAATGGGCGGTGGACCCCCGCATGGCGTGGAGCGAGGGATTTGCATCCTACTTCGGGCAGGAGGTCCTTGGCGAACCGATCTACATTGACGCGTCAGAGTACGATTCTCTGGTCTTCGATCTGGAAGCGGCCAGCGAGATGTGCCCGGCAAAATCCTATTTGGGAATGCAACAAGACATATGTGAAGCGCTTGTGGGCGGGGTGTTGTGGGACCTGGCCGATCCGGACAACACCGAGTATGACACGTTGTTCATGGGCCCCGAGGAGATCTTCGACGTTATGGGTTCCTACTTTGTGGGCGCTACCTTCGCTGACCGCGGCGTCACAGGCGTCGACTTTGTCGATTTCCTTGACGGCTGGTTCTGCCAGGGCCATCAGCAGTACAGCGGGCTCTATGAGTTGATTGTCGACGGGGCGCAGTTCCCGTACGATTTTGCCGGACCCTGTGCCGAGAAGCTGGAATCTCCAGTCCACGTGCAGTTGGATTACTCGGAGGTTGGCCCCGGCGTGTTCATGGTGACCGCCAGGCTGTGGGCGGAGACCAAGGCCGGGAAGGTGCAGCTGAAATTCCACCTGCCCGATGGAGTGAAAGCCCTTGGCCCCGGCACATCCTTCCAGGTCGATGTTGAGCCCGGCCAGATTCGGACGACGCAACTTGTGGTCGCGGCTTCTGACAGTGCGACCAAGGTCGCCGCTGTGGTGAGCTTCTCTCCCCATGAAGCGATCACCTATGTCGATACCGATGTGCTCTACATAGGGGGGCGGCCGCCTTCCGCCGACCCCAGTCGCTCCGGACGGATGCCGGATGGAACCCCTGCCCGCATCTGGCCGTTGCGTTGACCGTGGAACTTGAAGATTTCGGCGAACGGGATATGCTCGAGGTGTATTCCTACAGAGTCGTACCCTAGACGAGGTTGGTGATGAAAAGGTACCACTGGTTGTTTGTACTGGCCGCTCTCTGTTGGCTCGCATGCAGCGGCCGGAAGGATGACGACGATTCCGATCCGAAGGAAGACGCCATCGTTGAGGGCAACGACCCGGGCGGAGAATGTGTGCCCGTGTGCGAAGACCTGGAATGCGGTGACGACGGCTGCGGCGGAAGCTGCGGGAATTGCTTCGATGGGAAGATTTGTAGCGAGGGAACTTGCCAGGGGGGGCCGTGCGAGGCCGGGATGCCGTGCGACGACGGCGACCCTTGCACCTACGACGATGATTGCATCGAGGAAGTTTGCGTGGGGACGGAGTACGAATGCGCTGACGGCAAGGAGTGCACCTCGGATACTTGCGACGGCGAGGGTGATTGCATCTTCGAGGTTGAGTCCGGGAAATGCCTGATTAATGGTATCTGCTACGACGACGGGGATCCGCACTCCGACAATCCGTGCCGGGAGTGTGACCCCACGGTCGACAGTACCGCCTGGTCGGACGACGACAGCAACGATTGCACCGATGGGGACGAGTGCCTATCCGGGGAGTATTGCGATGACGGCGTTTGCGTCCCGGGCGGAGACAAGGTGCACTGTGATGACGATAATCCTTGTACCACCGATAGTTGCGATTCGCAGGAGGGTTGCGTGTTTTTGCAGTCGGAGGGGCATTGCGATGATGGCAACGAGTGCACCTCGAACGATATCTGCGAGGACGGCCAGTGCCTGGGGGACGCGGCGGACTGCAATGATGGGAACCCTTGCACCGATGATGACTGCAATCCGGCTGCGGGCTGCGTTCATGACCCGGCGTCAGGGGACTGCGACGACGGCGATGCCTGCACCATCGGTGATTTCTGCGGCGACGGGCAATGCAAATCCGGAGCGACTCCGCTGAACTGCGACGATAGCAACCCTTGCACCGACGACCTTTGCACCCCGGCGGAGGGATGCGACTATGCTAATAACACCGGCCCTTGTGATGACGACAACAAATGCACCCAGAATGACAAATGCTCGGGCGGAGACTGCAGCGGAGGTGTCGCCCTCGATTGCGACGACGGGAACCCCTGCACGGAAGATGGCTGCGACCCGTCCTGGGGCTGCACGAACGACTCGGTTTCGGGAGCCTGCGACGACGGCGATGTGTGTACAGAGGGAGACTCGTGCCAGGGAGGATTGTGCCAGCCGGGCGCCCAAGCTTTTGACTGCAGCGACGGCGACCCCTGTACGACGGACATATGTGACCCTGTTATCGGGTGCAAATATGTCCCCAACGCCGGGGTGTGCGACGATGGTAACGAGTGTACTGTGAATGACTCCTGCAACAACGGAGTCTGCGGCGGACAAGTGAAGGACTGCAACGACAACAACCCATGCACTGCAGACGGATGCAACCCGTTTGCTCCCGGAGGTTGCGAATTCACTCCCCACGACGGCCAGTGCGAGGACGGCAATCCTTGCACCCTGGGCGATACCTGCAGCGGGGGCCTGTGTTCTCCCGGACTCGGACAACTGGATTGCGACGATTCAAACCCATGCACAACCGATTCGTGCGAGCCGACGACAGGGTGCAAACACTCGAACATGGTAGGTTTCTGCGAAGATGGCAAT
>CAZVFX010000285.1:0-3404 GCA_964626565.1 uncultured Myxococcales bacterium | reverse complement strand
AGATACTTCGACACCGACGCAGGCGACAGGGTCTTGTCCACCGCAGGATGCATCATTACGGACTTCAGTTCCGAGCCGAAGACCATCGCTTCGGGGGTGCTGGCCCAGTACAGCGGCTTCTGCCCCATGCGGTCCCGGGCGAGAAAGAGCTCCTTGCGGTTGTTGTCCCAGATCGCGATTGCGAACATGCCGTTGAGCTTCTCAGGAAGGTCGGTCCCGACCTCCTCCCACAGGTGCACCAGCACCTCGGTATCGCTGCGGGTCTTGAACGTGTGACCTTTTGCAGTGAGTTCTTCCGTAAGCTCGCGATAGTTGTAGATCTCGCCGTTGAGAACTACGACGACGGACCGGTCCTCGTTGTACATGGGCTGCTGGCCGCTCTCCAGGTCGATGATCTCCAACCGCCGGTGGCCGAAAAACACCGGAGACTCCCGGTGGTAGCCCTCGTCATCAGGCCCGCGGTGACGCATGGTGCGCGCCATCTGCACCACCATTTCGCCAGGGTCGTATGCAACGGTGCGCTCGAGGACAAAGCCGCAGAGACCGCACACTTATCCATCCTCCAGATTGTGCGTCTCCTTGACGACATATGGAGGCTTGCCCTGGGACTCGAAGTAGGTGCGGACGTTGAGCTCAGCCACCAATCCGATGAGTAGAATCTGCAGTCCGGCCAGGGAAAGGAAGATGGTCATATAGAAATACGGGTCGGTGAAGAACGGTTCGGTCCAGAGCACCTTCTTGGTGAGGGACCAGACAAAGGAGAGGAAGGCTGCGAACAGCAGGCCCAGTCCCCACTTGCCGAAGAGGTAGAGCGGCTTGGTGGCGTAGCCCAACAGGAAGCGAACCGTCATCAAATCGAGAACGACTCTAAAGGTTCGGGTGATGTTGTACTTGGTCTGCCCGAACTCCCGGGGGTGGTGGGTTACCACAACTTCTTTCATGCGGCCGCCCGCCCACACCGCGTACGCGGGGATGAATCGGTGCATTTCGCCGTACAACCGGATCGGCTCAAGCACTTCCCGGCGATAGGCAGTCAAGGTGCAGCCGTAGTCGTGGAGATGAACGCCGGTGGTCTTGGATATCAGCCAGTTGGCGATGCGGGAAGGCAGGACGCGGGACATAGCCTTGTCCTTGCGATCCTTGCGCCAGCCCTTGGCCACGTCGTACCCCTCATCGATGTACTCCAGCAACATGCCGATGTCGGCAGGGTCGTTCTGCAGGTCCGCGTCCATGGGAATCACGACATCGCCCGTGGCGTGGCGGAAACCTGCGTCCATGGCCGCGGTCTGGCCGAAATTGCGCCGGAAGGAGATTATCTTCACTGCGGGGTCGGCCTGGGCATAGGCTCTCAGCAGCGGCAGGCTCCCATCCCGACTGCCGTCGTCGGCATAGATGATCTCGTAGGGCCTTCCAAGCTTGCCCAGTTCCTCGGTGAGCCGCTCCTGGAGCCGAGGCAGACTCTCCTCTTCGTTGTAAACCGGAACGACGACGCTGATCTTGGAGGCGCTGCTCATAACTCTCCCCGTGAAACCGACATAGACAAGGACTACCCGCGCCCTTGCCCGTTGTCAACCAAACTTTGAAAGGCCCCATTGAAATGCTTGGGCGTCGGGCGTATAATTCGCCCGCAATCAATGGTGCGAGGAGAAACCTATGCCAGAATCCTTACCTGTAGTTAGGCTGCTTACCCTGCTGACCATCGTAACGTTGCTGGCTGCCTGCGGCAACAGCGGCAAGACCCTTTTCGAAACCGACGCCGGGCCCATCGAAGACAGCTCGGGAACCACGGACATCAAACCCGGGGAGACTGCCGGCGATACCGCGGCGGACTGCACCCTGGTGTGTAAATTCCGCGAGTGCGGCGAACTGGACGGCTGCAACTGCGGCAACTGCGGCCCGGGCGAAACCTGTGATGAGCAGTTCAAGTGCATTGAGGACACCCCGCCCGATTGCACCGAACAGTGCGCCACCGCGGGAGTTGAGTGCGGCGGACTGGAAGGAACCCAGTGCGACTGCGGCGACTGCGGGGACCCCGACCAGTATTTCTGCAACGAGGAAGAAGGGGTGTGCGAAGAGTGGCTGGACCCCTGGGCCGACTGCCCGGAGCAGTGCGAGGCGGCGGGGGCCGAGTGTGGGATTGTCGAACACCCCGAGAACATGGTGGAGTGCGACTGCGGAGAGTGCGGCGAAGGGGAAGAATGTGAAGCGGGGCTGTGCCACGGCGAGGCCGACCCGTGTATCGCAGTGTGCGAAGACAAGGCGTGCGGAGACTGGGACGGCTGCGAATGCGGCTCGTGTGGAAACGGCGAGGTCTGCGACACCGAGGGAACCTGCGTGCCCGAAACCAACTGCAACGAAACCTGCGCGTTCCAGGACTGCGGCGACTTTGAAGGTTGCGATTGCGGTGAGTGCAACGAAGGCTATGAATGCGTCACCAACAAGTGCAAGAAGCTCGACCCGTGTAACGACGTGTGCGCCGGCCTCCAGTGCGGCAGCGTGGGCGACTGCAACTGCGGCACCTGCACCTTCGGCCAGTGCCTGGACGGTGAGTGCACCTGCGTGCCCAACTGCAACGACGTTGCCTGCGGCCCGGACGGGTGCGGCGGAAACTGCGGAGATTGTGCGGCCAACGAAGTTTGCGCCTGGGACGGCCAGTGCCACTCCGACTGCAATCCCGACGAGATTCCGTTTTCAGACATAGTGCAGAAGATTGTCACCCTGGTGTTTGGGATCGGCGGCCATCCGGGGGAAGCGCTGGACGTCGACAATGACGGCGCCACCTGCGCTCCTCCCGGCGACTGCGAGCAGGGGCTGGACAACAACCTCAGCGGACTGTTCGGCCAGCTCTCGGCCTTCGTCGATGTAAACGACCAGATGATGAGCATGGTGGATTCGGGCGGCCTGGTGCTCCTCGCCGAGTTCCTGAGCATCCACTACGACGGCACGCCGTTCACCATCAACATGTTCATGGGCGAGGCAGTGAAACCGAAGAACCAGTGCAATTTCCAAACCCAGTTTTGCGAGTACGTGGCGTACGCAGACGGTATCGACGGCGAGAGCTGCAAGCCGATCATGTGGTTTGATAATTCGGTAATCGTGGATGGTAAACTCCACGCCGGGGGACCGGAATACAAATTCTCCATGATGATCCAGTTCCTGCCTGGAATCCCCCTGACCATTACCCTCTACCTCGCCCAGATCATCGGGGATGTATCCACTAACCAGGGCGGCGCCATCACCATCGACAACGGGGTCATCGGCGGCGCCATTCCCAAACAGCTTCTCCTCGATGCCATCGACCAGATGCCCGACGACGGCGGGCTCCCCATCAGCAAGGACATGATCAAGAACCTGCTGAACATGTTTATCGTCCCCGACATGGACTCCAGCGGCGACGGCGAACT
>CAZVFX010000284.1:0-3506 GCA_964626565.1 uncultured Myxococcales bacterium | reverse complement strand
TCTAGTAGCACTTACCCGTAATGGCCTTCAACTGAAAGCAGGTCTGCCATGGGGCAGAGCCGTTCACCCGCCAGCGGATGTAGTTGGTGAAATTCGAGGCGCTCGATTCGGCCACCACCGAAATCTCTGCCTCCGTGACCCCAGCAAAGCTGGTGATCTCCGCCCAAGGCCCCTCGGGCGTGGGCGACGACTCGAGGTACAGCGTACACCCGGTCAAGTACGAGACCTCCGCCCGGATGTTGTACATCTCCTCGTTGACTCCGGTGAGCCACCGGGATGCAGGCTGCACCACCTCGGACGCGCCCGTATCGGCCTCCAGCGCCAGCCACGGCTGGAACCGGATCTTCTTGCGCGTCGAAACACCCGCTGCAGAACCCGTCGAACCCCGAAGCGTGGTGCCGCCGCCCCCTGAGCCGGTGTGTGTGGATGTCGTTGCGCGGTCTCCGGCCGCGCCTTGCCCGAAATTGCGTATGGTCGTTGTTGCGCACATGACTCCCTCCTCTTTCTACTTGAGCACTACATTCAAACGGAAGCAGGCCTCCCAATTGCCGCCTGCGCTCACCACCTTCCACCGCAGCAGACGGTATTTGCGCGACGCCGCACCAAACGGCGCCTCCTGGTAGAGATACACCAGGCTGGCCCCGGTCTGCCCCGCGCCGAACGACGCCTGAGTCGTAAACGACCCGCCGGCATCATCGCAACCTTCGAGGTAGAGGGTGCACCCGGTAATAAACGGCGCCTCCACCCGGACGATGCCCAGACCGGCGTCCCCGGTGTCTACCCATTCCTCGAATTCCTCCATCACTCCGCTCCACGTCGCATCTCCCCGCAACGTGGTCCACGGCTGCATCTCGAAGCTCCTTCCGATAACCATGGCTCCGCCTCCTCTTGAGTTTCATGTCTAAGTCGTTGAGACGACTTCATTCTGGCAGGCGGATGGGACCTTTTCAATTGGTCAATGCCTGAGGGAAACAGGAGTGTTTGGTGGACGTCCGATGCGCCAACGGCGCAACGAGAGAAGGCGCCGCCGAGTACGAATATCACCCTACGGGCACGCCCCGCAGTCCTTAGGGCAGCTCTGGCAAGTTTCGTCATCGCCGCACAGGCCGTCGTTGCAGCTACGCCACATCCTGTACCCCTGCCGACTGAATACCTGCGCGAATATGTCAGTGCTCTCGTAGTAAATTAATCCCGGAACATCAGCTTTGCTGTCGCCCTCCCAAGTCACCACAAATCGGCCGGACGGCAAAGCCACCACTGAGGCATTCTGTTGCCGGCCATCCGCAGTCGAGTTGACCCGAATCTTGCCTCCAATCTTGACGGCCGATGCGTCGAAACGCTGAGCAAAGACTCCGGACATGTCGTCATCCGACGCGGTCCAAACGACGATGAACTCGCCGTACTCAGTGGCGGCGACACGTGGTCTGGCAAAGAAACCCTCCACGATCACTTCAGGGTCAACAGAGAAGGCTTCGCCGAGTATCTCTCCGGTCTTGCTGAGGAGTTGTCCCTCCACTTTGCGACCGCTGTTGAGAGCCGAAAGGTTGGCCTGTTTCGGGTTCATCGACTCCCACACGACTACGATTGTGCCTTCTTTCAGGGAGGCAAACGCCGGCATGAGTTGCACACGGTCATCCGCTTGACCGATAGTAGAGGGTGCGCCGACGGCACTACATTTCGAATCAAGGCCCTGGACCGTGACCCTCGATTCGTCATTTACGGGATGTTGAGTAGGGCTCTGTCCGTCCCACCCGAACACGAAACCACCGCTCGGGAGGGAATGGACGGCCAGATTCCCCGGAGGTTGTTCGGCAGTCGACATAACAACTGAGGACTGTCCCAAGGATATCTCCTCGCTTGATGCCAGCGTTACCATCACGTCCAGACCGGAAGTCCAGAAGACCGCGGCCTGCGCCTCGCCGACCACAACTGCAAGAGGTGCCCCAGCGTCCTCACTTATGACATCCCAGTCGTCCCATCCCCATCTCACTTCCGACCCCTGCCCGGTACTCACTGTGCCGCCAAGCTTTCCGTCCAACTCCCACGCCATCGCAAGTTTGCCGCCTGCAAGCGGGGCAACTGTGGCCGACAGCCATGACGCGGGCAAATAGGGTTCCTGAGCGATAAAAGTGATGAATTCGGTCTCGAACTGCGAGTTTGCCAACTCGAAACTCCTTCCCTGAACGGAAGCAGCATAGTACTCCTTTTCTCCTCCGCACGGCAATTCAGGGCCCTCCCCAGCAGAACAAGGTTTCGCAAATTCCTCGGGGCCATCCGGCATTATGTCGTAGCAGAGATCGAAGCGAGAGGTCCAGTGGAACAGCAATTCGTTTTGGGAAAGCTGGACCACTTTGGGGGCCTCTTGTTCGCCCCAAAGGCACTGGTTTATCTTCAGCTCACTGATGAACCCATCATGGCACCCGTCCCAGGGGCTGTCGTTGCCGTCATCACACTCGATAGGCGAGGAGGTGCATTTGGTCTCCTCGCAAACGAAGCCGCTTGAGCAAGAACCACAGGCTCCCCCACAGCCGTCTGGCCCGCAGTCGTTCCCGGCACAATCGAGCTTGCAGCAGTCGCCTTGCACGCAACTGGAGTCAGCGGCACAATCACCACAAGTGCCGCCGCAGCCATCGCCGCCACAAGTTCTATCACCGCAGTCGGGGATGCAACAACTGGCCAGGAAGCACACCTGGTCTTGTGCGCACGAGTCAATTTTCTTCCAGCTGGAACCGTCCGATTTGCATTCCTCTACGACTCCATCCTCACAGACGATCAACTTGGCGGGGCAGATGGGTGGTTCGCTGGTCCGGCAAGCCACCAGCAAGACGGAAGCGATTAGTGCGCCTGTCAGCGCCCGCCGGAACGCTGTTTTGCCCTTGCCTCTTGTACTCATCCGTTAGAATCCTCCTGGCGACTAAAACCACGCAAACGGAGGGGCCGAGAGGGATGCTCCAGCAACAACCTCCTCAGCCAACTGGTATTTTGAACTCAAGCCGAAGTAGTTGTTGTACAGGCTCACCATCTTCCAGACCAACGACGGCTCCTCTAATTGCGTGACTGGCATACCGATGGGAAGGTTCGTCCAATCAGGCCGCGCCAACGCATCAAACAGCTTGTCCCACAAGGGCCAATCCGATTGTGCGATGCTAACAACTGTAGTGGCGTCTGTCCAGTCGGAATGGAGAGGGTTCTTGTTGCCGTGCTCTCGGTCCAGCCATTCGGCGATGGCGGCGAACGCAACGGGCTTACCAACTCCGCTATAGTGCTCGTCTCGCATTTCCTCGGCCTTGAACAGAATGGAGTCTAGGACGATTTGGCGATATCTATCGTCGTGGGCAGCGTCGAACATGGCCGCATAATATTGGCGTCTTGGAGGCAGGGGGTCACGACTCAACACTTAACACTTAGGCGTCGTCGAAACAGGGGTTTCTTGCACAGGCACTGGCTGGTCACTTGCCCTGTTCAAATCGCACAAGAAACTCGTCCATCCATCCCTTGAGCAGGGG
>CAZVFX010000283.1:0-3511 GCA_964626565.1 uncultured Myxococcales bacterium | reverse complement strand
ATGCGACAGTTGTGTCGCATTGTGAGACTGCGGCCTCGTCTTCTGCCATGTTAGTTAACAAGCGTCAGTCAGTTTCCACGAGCGCGGCGCCGCGGTGCGTTACGCAGGCGCTTGCGAACGTGACGATCCTTGCAACGCGTTCTTGCGGCGGAGAGGGGCGGCGTCGCAAAACGATACACCCCTTATTATGGTTCATCACAGTTTGTGGTCAGTTACTAACCGGGCGCGGAAGAAACTTGTGATTTGTGCGCTAAAGTTTCCAGTTTGATGATCCGATACCTAGTCATCGTGTGGATGACACGGTTGAAATTGGCAATTTGGGAAGCAGGTCAAAGGCGGCGGAAGTAACAGGGCGCCGCAGGAGGCAGGACCATGAAACTCAATCGGTACTTCAAAATCTTCAAGGGAATTTCCGGGATGCTGGCAGCCAGCGTGGCAGTGGCGCTTTTCTGCGCTGCCTGCGGTGACACGGCGTACGAAGGCGACGACGAGCTGGTCTTCGCCTCACACGAGAACAGCCTGGTCGAGCGCCCGGTTGTTCTGGATGGTCAGCGGCCTGCGGACGGCATGAGTCGGTTCGAATCGGCGCAGGAAGCGGTCTACGGGACTCCGGTGGAAGGCATCGAGTTGACGGCATCTGCCGGGGACGGCGCCAATCTGGTGCGGCCCGATGCGAACCTGGAAGATCTGGCTGCTCCCGAGCGCTTGGAAGAGGTGAAGGATGCCGCGTATGCGAGTTCCATGGAGGCACTTACCTGCCAGGCGCAGTTCGGAAAGAATGAACTGTGTGCGTGGGATGCGGGTACGTGCGGCGTGGTGCCGGGGAACATCGAAGGGAGCTGCGACGATTTCTGCGCCAGTCGGGACGGTACTTGCATCACCGCGGCGGCGAAGGCCGAAGGCAGCTGCACCATCGAGCCGGGAACCGGATACTGTGACGAGCCCGCCGCCTCCCAGGTGTGCGTGTGCCATCGCCAGGCGCGCTACGAATTCAAAACCTGTGAGGTGTCCGTGCGTTGGGGACAGCTCTTCAAGAACGACGATGCTGAGACCCTTTCCTGGGACGGTGAGGTTTCGGTGGAGCACGGCAAAGTGATGCTGGTTGAACTCATCGATTGGGAAGCTGAAGTCGACGAGGCGTACTCCCAGTTGGATACCCGCTTCCAGTTCTATCGCTCCTCCACTCAGTCCTACAATGATGGCATGTACATGACGATGTTCGTGCCCCTGGACAAGGAATCGAACGTGCTGCGGTTCGAAAACATGCAGACTGAACTGGAGTTGGACCTGGCAGAGCTTGACGAGTACACCGACACCTTCGCAATCAACTCAGCCGGAGACCACTTCGGCGTCCATCTTACCTGTTTCTAATCATCGGCGACTTGTAGGGCAGGCCGAGTTTGAGGCGGCCGTCCCCGTGGGGGGCGGCCGCCTCTTTTACTTGGTGCGCCCGGCGTGGGCTGGAATCCTTATATGTGGAAGTCCGGCCCGCGGTTGCCGTCACACCCACCGAAGCGCAAGCGCGGAAGAGCCACCGGCAGTCCGGCTGGCAGTGCTTGTTCGGGCCGGCGGAGACCCCGGCTCCTCTTCCCGGCCACGGATAGTCGGACCCGACATTGGTTGCGGGGCTTTCAACTCAGGCACTGGCGATGGGCGCGACCGTCTATTGGGGTGGTTCGAGGGAAGGAGGGAGAGGAAGGGAGCGCCGAGGCTGATTCCCCGGCGCCCCCGTCCCGATTCGCCTATTGCGGCAGTCCGGTAAGCACGTAGTGGTCCGGGTTGGGACTCGAACTGTGCTCAACGGTAACGGCGAGGCCTTGCGCCTGGTCGTCCGAGGCGACGAAGTCGTCCGGTCCGACCGAGACAATCGACCCGCCGGGCAGGTCAGTGTCAAGGGTGAACTTCACGGTTGCGAAGTTGCTGACGCCGGTGACGTTTCCGGCGTTGAGATAGGCGGTGGTGATGGGCTGCGACTCGGTGCCCCAGAACAACAGCGGATACTCGTCGGGCGTCTGGGCGCAGGTTGACGGGGGTTGGGCACAGGTCACGATGGCGTGGCCGCTGATCAGCTCGGCATCGGGATCGTCAACTGCCCAGTCCGTACATTGGGCGCAGGTAAGCGCGGTCGGGTCGCAGTAAATGGTCGGGTCGCCGAAGAGGTCGCACTCGCCTCCTAACAGCGTGCAGGGAAGGTTGAACGGCGCTTCCAGCAGCCCGCAGGTTTCAATGGAGGCCACAGTGAGTTCCGCCTCGGTGTAAAGGAGCGAGAGCTGGAACTGAACCGCCGCGTCGTAGCCCTGCTGTTCCCTCACCAGGTTGAGGGGGCACTCTACGGTCTGCCCCTGGGTCCCGGTGATGGTGCACAGAACTGGCTGGCAGGTGCCGCCGGCGCAAGTATTGTTGGCTGCGCAGTCGCCTTCGAGGGTGCAATCTGTGGGGCATCCGGCGGGCGGCGTCTGGTCGGCAGTGCCGTCGCAGACGACGTCGGCATAAGGATCACAGGTCAAGGCCACAACCGAGCCGTCGCAACCCGAGTCATCGTCGACCTGAACGGTGGCACAGTTGAAGCTGGCGTCGCAACTGGCTTCCGGCGCCGTACCCTGGCAAGTCGAAGCCGTGTCGCAACTGGGCAACTCGCCGGGCGCCGGGCAGTCTGCTGTAATGAGGCAGCAATCCATGCCCAGGTCGCAGCAGATGTCGTTGTTGCAGTTGCCGCTGGTGCAGTCGGAGGCCTCGTCGCAAGTTTCACCGTTGGCCACGTCTGCGGTACATACGGTGTCGCAGTGGTAGCCAGCCTGGCAGTTGGCGTCCTCGGTGCACGGGTCGCCCGGGCCCGCGACATCTGAGCAGACGTCGTTGACGCAGAACAGGCCCGCCTGGCAATCGTCAGTGACGGTGCAGGGGCCGCCGAGACTCGAGTCAACCGCACAAGTTCCGGCTACTTCATCGCAGTGGTAGCCGTCGCTGCACTCGTTGTCCAGGGTGCAAGGATCGCCGTTGCCGCCATTGGAAACGCAGGTGGAGGTCCCGGCATCGCAGTGGTACCCGTCGGCGCAGTCAGAGTCAACCGCGCATGCATCCCCGGCGCCACCATCAACTACGCAGGTTCCGCCGCCTTCGTCGCAGTGGAGTCCGTCGCCGCAGTCCGAGTCAAGTACGCATGGGTCTCCGGCGCCGCCGTTGGAAACGCAGGTGGAGGTCCCGGCATCACAGTTGTATCCGGTGGCACAATCGGAATCCACGGTGCACGGGTCACCCGCGCCGCCGTCGACCGCACAGGTGCCGGCCGCTTCATCGCAGTGGAGGCCGTCGCCGCAATCGGAATCTACCGAGCACGGGTCACCGTTGCCGCCGTTGGACACGCAGGTGTCGGTGGCTGCGTCGCAGTTGTACCCGGTGGCACAGTCGGAATCTACGGTGCACGGGTCTCCCGCTCCGCCATCCACGGCACAGGTGCCGGCTGCTTCGTCGCAGTGGAGGCCGTCGCCGCAGTCGGAATCAGTTGCGCAGG
>CAZVFX010000282.1:0-3534 GCA_964626565.1 uncultured Myxococcales bacterium | reverse complement strand
CCTAGCCTTGCGAGCGGCTTGTTCATTGCCACCGGCAGCGGTGGAGTTCGCCTAGTCATGGCAGCAGAGCATTGGTCAATCCCCTCGATCGCCTGGGTGGTCGTAGCAACTTTGCTTGATATCGGGATCGTGTTTGGATTGCACAGAACAGGGACACGTCTTCAAGGTGTTGTGCAGGAGTGGTGTGCGCATCGGGATTTGCGACTCAAGCGAGAACAACTGGTCCAACTTGCAGACGACAACTACCAGGAGGCCGTGGAAGCGGACGAACGGCTCCTCCGTGCGATAGAGGAATACCACACACACGTGTACGAGCGAGAATCTCGTGCTAGGAGAGCTGCTGATCAGTACGAAGCAGCCAGAAGTGCGGCTCGCACAGCGATCAGACAATCCGCCCAGGAAGAAGAGGCTCGTTTGAGAGGAAAAAGAGACAACCAGGAGGATGAAGAATGAAAAGTCTACGGAACATAGTTGCTGGAGTATTGACAGGAAGCATCTTGCTTGCCACTGGAATTGGGCTTGCCTGGTGGATGATCACGCCACCAGCAACGCCTCACTATGACCACACCCTCATATTGCTCGACACCAGCGCGAGCATTGACCAAACCCAAACCTGCTCGTCATTGCTCGGAATGGTAGAGCAGCGGATGGACAAGGAACTCGCACCGAAGAGTCGCTTGCTGGTGTGGGTGACCGGTAACGAATCCACCCGATACGAATCCATCCCTATCTTCGACAAGCCGTTTCCTGCTACCCGATCGCTGATAGAGGGCGGTGGGCAGGAAGCAGCCATGGCCGGTCGCAAGGCGTTTCTCGTGGACCTACTTACAGCTTGCCGGCAAGCACCACCGTCAGACAAGACAGCCCTTTACCTGGCAGCCAAACGAATGATCCACCAGGCCAAAGAAGGGCTGCATTGTGGTCCCAAAGACGGATGCCTCATCATGCTGCGTAGCGATGGCCTCGAAGAACGAGAAGAAGGGCTGAAAACTGCCATTGATTCTGGTCAACTGCCGGAAGAAGGTAGTGTGCCCCAAATCGACTCCAGCGATGTTGAAATCCTGTTTTGTGGACATGGTGAAGTCACCAGCAAAGGCCCCATACCTGGCAAGGGTAGGTCTAGGCGTAACGATAACCATATCCACGAGGCTGACATTGTCCCCACGGTCTGGGGATCGATCTTCACTGGGGAAGAGGTCACGTTCTTGTCAGTCTGTCCCCGTTCTACGCTTCTTGCGGCGCAATAGTCCAGGAGGAAGACCATGCAACTCTTCGGCGCATTACTCTGCCTGCTGCTTGTAGCAGCAGGCTTCTGCTTCATCATCGGGGTCGGGAAAGCTCTGCTCGGCCGCCTAATTGGACTGGTGATTGTGCTGGCCGTCCTACTGCCTTTCTGTGCAACCCTGGTGACCCAACTACTTGAAGGGGCTCAAGGGCTGGCCATGCCCGTCTTGGTGGGTCTGTTCGTCCTCGGCGCAGTTCTCTTACTGGTGGCATATTCGCGTTTTCGCATCCACCAGCAGCGATTCAGGCAACTACAACCAGAACGACGGGAAACCCTCAAGCGGACCTTGGAGCGGAGGTAGTCATGCCAGTTGACATCACTTCTCTGGTCTTGCCGCTTCGGCAGACGAGAATCTGGCTGCAGCAGGTCTTTGGTCGGCTGGGAAAACAGGCTACAGACCAGAGTGTGCTGCTCGGGAGGGGGGAGGACAATACTCCCGCATATTTGCCTCCTCTCTCCCGAGAGCATGCCTCCCACCTGATCGTTTTGGCGTCCAGCGGTACCGGCAAAACCTGTTTGATGGCCTACCTTATCACCATGGAGATTGAAAATGAACAATTCGCAGACGACGAATCAACCTAGTGCAACAGTCGTGATCGACGCCAAAGGAGACCTGGTGAAAGGGGTGCTGGCTGGTCTCGCCACTGTCTGTCCGCAATCGCTCTCCAGGGTGTACTGGCTGGACCCTTTTGACCAGTTGGATGGAAAGCATGCACCTTTTGCTTTCAACCTCTGTCATCTGGCCAGAGGAAACACTCCGTTGACAGTGACTGCTTTGCAGTTGGCGGAAATGGTCTCCACCCTTTCCACGCAAAGCGGGACAGCTCGTTCACTAGGAACTGGCAGCAGGCAGAAAGATCTACTCTTCCACCTGCTGCTCGGGGCGATGGCTTGCGATCACCCTGAAGCCAGCCCCTTGTGGAGTTTGGATGCTTTGCTCCTCAAGGGCGGAATGAAACGGCTGGCCCACCACACCCGGTCGCATCGCGCCCGCCAGTTCTTGTACAACACCTACACCTTGTCTGACGAACTCAAGGCTTCCACTGCCTCCAGGCTCCGCATGGCCTTCGGCATTACTGACCAGACCGAAGCCATGATGGCAGCCGACCATTGCATCCAAATTGACGACCTGATCGCCCCAGGCGCAATTACTTTGCTGGCCGCAGGCAACCCGTACGGAGGGATGGTGAGCCAACAAGAGTACTGGTGCTCCTGTTTTGTGAGGTTGATAGCAGAACGGCTGTTGGAAAGGCCTTCTCCTTTCCCTGGTCATTTCTGCAGGCTCATTGTCGACGAAGCCCAAATCCCTGCCCAGGTCCTGGCTGACGTGGCAGAGCACCTCCTTAGCACTGGCCGGAGCCGGGCCATTGCATTGACCATAATGTCGCAGTCCACGGTGCTCCTGGCAGAGGCATCCAGAACCCTGCCTCGGCTCATGCTGGCAAATTCGCCGCACAAGATTGTCGGCAGGATGGAAGTGAAGGACTGCGAGCTTTTTGCCAAAGAGCAGGCACCTGCTCCAGGCACAGAGCAGTCCTTGTCTTCATTGCGACAGAATCTGGTGGCCAGCTTGACCAACCTCCCTGATCGTGAGTTCTACTACTTCACTCCTGGAAATCGCCAACGGTTTCGGACTGTGGATGTCAACATTGCGGGCTGGAACAAGGCAGCCGAGAAGCTCCAGGATGATCTGGATAGGGTGAGGAGCCGACTGGCTATTCCACTCCCAGACCAGCCCCGCACTATCCTCCCGCCCGTGGCCCAGGGTCGCAAGCCCAAAAGGCAACCGAGCACTGCAAAACCTTCCACTACAAAATGGGGGTAGAAAGATGAGGCTCATAGCCATGATGGTGGGGATATTGGTGTCCTTGGCCCTTTGGGCTGTGGAGGCAGTGTTCTGGGTCTTGAGCTTCCTCTGGCGCTCTATCTGGTTCCTGGCCGACATGGTGAGGGCCAACCGAGCGATGAAGGGCGGCACTTTGCACTGCCAGAACGACCATCCTGTCCCCACCGAGGGCGGCCTGTACGAGTGCGAGTGCGGATACGTGTACGAAGGCAGTATTTTCAAGTGCCCCTTCTGCTCATCATCCACGCCCTGGGTCAAGTGCCCCACTTGTGGAATCTCGGTCAAATCCCCGTACATCTTTGGCAAGAGGTAGCAAATGAAGAAGCAGAGAGGACACCGCCAGAATGGAGTAAGAGCCCAATTGACACCTGATACTTTGGAGGCAATGGTCTTCATCGCACTG
>CAZVFX010000281.1:0-3538 GCA_964626565.1 uncultured Myxococcales bacterium | reverse complement strand
CTGCCCCTGGACCCTGCCCCTGGACCCTGTCCCTGGACCCTGCCCCTGGACCCTGCCTATTTGCTTTCCACCGTAAGGCGCTCAACCAGCGCCCGGATCTCCCGCTCCATGCGCCGGGTTTCCTCCCAGTCGATGCGTCCGTCGACGACGCGAGTGCCTTCCTTGGGGGGCTCAGGGAAGCACACTGAAGGGTAGTACTCGAACTGATCGCCATCGTCCGGTTCCACAACCGCAATCCGCTCGTCAACCCGGTCTACCCACCCGGTAGGCGCACACGCTGCAGGGCCCCGCGCCGGGTGCGGAGCTACCGACGGGGTGCACCCGGCGATGATGACGAACGGACAAAGCCACACCCAAGTCTTCCAACTTGTCATGTCCACTCCTTGTTTTGGTGTGTTGGTGAGCTGCGCTGCTTTCCAGCGTCTACCCTTTAATATCGTCAGTTAGCGCGCGATGTGGCCAAACTTTCGTTACTTGGAACGATCTTTTTTGGTAAGGGACGTGATTAGGCCGTCGATTTCCGAGGCTTTTTTTGCGCTGCGTTCTTTCCACTGGGAGTTGAGTCCGTAGGTGGTGCACATACCCGCATTCTTCTCGTGTATGTCTTTGGCCTGCAACAGGAACGGAACCACCTTCTTGTTCAACTCTTCCGTATAGACCTGAATTTCCAGCGGTTCGAGATCGGGAGGAATCTCGGCCCGCAGCAATTCGGTTGCAAAACTTTCGTAGAGAGATGCAACTTCGAAGCCGGCACGGGGCGACCACTTCTCGTCCCGCACCCGAACTGCCGACAGGTAGATCTCCTCTGCCTGCCGCATCAACGCCAGCTTGTCGGTCATGTCGAACATCATCCGCTCAACCGGCATCTTGAAACCAAGCTTTCGAAACAACCGGCCGTAGACTCTTCCCTGGTAAAAATAGACGTTGGCCAACAGCCGGTTGCGGCGTTGCTGTTTCAGCGGCGTGTGGGTGAGGATGAGGTCGAGGCTGGTGGCGTAGTGGCCATCGGCCTCCTCCAGCAGGTCTTCCAGAAACGCAGCCTGCCCCAGGTAGACGTGAAGTTGCGCCTGCCAGAGGGGATCCAGATCCTGTTCCAGCAGCGGCTCGCCCTGCTCTTTGACTTGCTCCCACTCTCCCAGCATGGCCAGGGCCCGGACTTTTAGCAGCCGCACCTGCCCCGCGTCGGTGGCAAGTGCCTCTTCCGCATGGGCCAACGCATCCATGGCTGCCCCCGGTTGCTCCAGGGCCAGTTCGCACAACGCGATGTTGAACCAGGCCACCCCCCGTCCCTCTGCTTCGGGCGAGTCTTTGGCCACGATCGTGTACAGCCGCTTGGCCTCGGTAATACGGCCGGCCGCAAACGCCTCTTCCGCCTTCTGGAACAGTTCAGAAGTGTCGTAGTCCTTGACCTCGACGGTATCGCCTTTCTTCAGAATAGTGATGTACATCGGCTCGAGTTCGATCACCGGCATGGTCTCATCCGGCGGCCGGGGACACCCCGAAAGCACCAGGCCGAGGCCGATGACAACCAGAAGGTTCCGCCTACTCATTGTTGCCTCCCAGCATCTTGGCCGTGGTCTCGACCACTCCATCCAACGCGACCGTCGCCTGCTCCCCGGTCTTCATCGACCGCACCGTGGCCGTGCCTGCCGCGAGTTCATCGGGCCCCGTGATCACCACTACCGCAGCGTTCTTCTTGTTCGCGTATTCCATCTGTTTTTTGAGCTTCGCAGCCTTTGGAAACAGTTCAACGCTGGAGCCTCCCAGGCCGGCCCGCAACTTGCCTGCCACCACGGCCGCACCGTCTTCCGCTCCCTTTACCGTGCAGACCAGTACGTCGGAGGCCACAACCTCAGTCGTCTCTCCAGCCGCGGTCATGGCGCTCAGCAGCCGGTCGATACCCAGCGAAATCCCTACCGCGGGGATCTGCTGTTTTGAAAACGAGCCCAGCAGGTTGTCGTATCTGCCACCGCTCATCACACTACCGACGCCGTATTCGGAAGGCAGAAACGTTTCGTATACGATGCCGGTGTAGTAGTCGAGGCCTCTCGCAATGGAAGGAGTGAAAAAAACCGGTACGTCGGGCATGGTGGCGTCGACTAGGGCCACCACCTGCTCCAGCCGCCGTAGCGCGGCTTCAGCCTTTTCATTGCCCGCAGCCAGTTTCCGTCCTTCCGCGAAGCGGTTGGCGTTGTCTCCTTCCACTGCCGACAGCCCCAGAAGGGTGGTAATCTGCTCGTCGCCGAGCCCCTCTTCTTTCAGCCATTCCCCCAAATCCTCAACCGACACCTTGTCCACTTTGTCGAGGATGCGCATCACCGGCACCACTTTGTTTCCCGGAATCTGCAGTTGTTCCAGCAGGCCGTCCAGGTACTCCCGATGATTGATCTGGATCCGGTAGCCCTCAAGGCCCAGCGTTTTCAATACCGAGTGGTCGATGAGGATGCACTCAGCGTCGGCCTGGGCCGAGTCGATTCCCACCATATCCACGTCGCACTGGTAGAATTCTCTAAACCGCCCCTTTTGAGGCCGCTCCGCCCGCCATACCGGTGCAATCTGGAAGCGGCGGAAGGGAAAGCGCAGGTTCTGGTTCATGCCCACGTATCGAGCCAGCGGCACCGTGAGGTCGTACCTCAACGCGACCATCCTTCCCCCATGGTCCTCGAATTTATAAAGTAGCTTCTCACCCTCGTCGCCGTACTTGCCCAGCAGTATTTCCGCATACTCCAGCGCGGGCGTATGCAACGGCGCGTACCCGAAGGATCGAAACACCCCGGCTACCCGTGCGAACATCTCATCCCGAACCAGCATCTCCTCCGGCCCGTAATCCCTGAATCCTTTTAGCGTCTGAGCTTTCATCTTTCCCCTCGGCGACAGATTCCCTATACTTGCCACAAACCGGCGTAATTGGCAACCGGGAGGCTGCATTGAACCGACCCCAGTACATAGCCGACGCAATGCTCGGAAGGCTGGCCAAATGGCTGCGCATGCTGGGGTTTGACGTGGAGTATGCTGCCGGCGTCGAGGATGACGACCTGGTGGGTCGGGTGGAGGAGACGGGGAAAGTGCTGGTTACCCGGGATACCCGGCTGGTGAAACGCCGGGTGTTGAAGGGCCGGTGCATCCTGGTCACCGCCAACGATTCCCTTGAGCAGCTAAAGGAGCTGCTGCCCCACCTTCCGGAGCCACCCCGGCTGTTCAGTCGTTGCACCGAATGCAACGGAATGCTCGAAGAGGTCGGAAAGGAGGAAGTCAGGGGGAAGGTGCCCCCTTACGTACTGCGCACCCAGGAGCGGTTTGCACACTGCCCCGGATGCAGCCGGTTTTACTGGCCCGGCACCCACCGGGACCGGGCGCTTGCGCGCCTGGTCGACGCAGGGATCATCCCAGATCCCCGTTCCTGTTAAATTCCAAATTCCGAATCAGGCCCCCTGGGCACGCAAGACAATAGCCCCGGCCGTAAGCCCGGGGGAGGAGAAGATGGGCCGATGCGGACATGTTTCCCACAGCTTACGATGTGGGCTTCTATGGAGGAGGA
>CAZVFX010000280.1:0-3566 GCA_964626565.1 uncultured Myxococcales bacterium | reverse complement strand
AAAAGACGGGGAATGGGAGGAGTGGACCCCGGTGCAGAAAGATACCGGCCCTCTCGAGCTCTTTCCGGTTCCGAAGAAGGCGTCGACCGGGGTGAAATTGGCGGAGATCCGGGATTTGGAAGACCGGTTCGCAAGCGGCGAGATCACTTGGGCCGAGTACAACGAGCGGTTGCGAGATCTGGTAGTTAGCAGCGACTGAAGCCGGAAGTCCTAAGCAAGCTCGTTTTTGCGCCTTAACGCCAGCCCTATCACACTAGAGATCCATAGAAGGAGTAGTGCAAGTCCGGCAGGATTTGCGGTGCTGTGGGTCGAGCATCCACCGCCGCTCTTCTTCTTTGTTTCTTCCTCTGCTACGACCCCTCCGTCTCCTCCTGCAGGCATGCCGTCTCCTTCCGAAGGCATGGGCACGACGTCATCGATGGCCGGGCTGTAGTCGGCGACCGCAGGCTCGTCCGCAACGGGCGGTTGCCCTTCCAGAAGCGAGAAGCGAATGTCGGTCAGCTCTTCCCGCTGGAACCGGTTTTGATGCACTAGCACGAAGTACCAGTCCCCGAAGTAGGGTGCGTTGACGGCAAACTCGAACCCTTCGGAGATACCCTCCACCTCAGCCAACGCCTCAAACGGCTCGTCGTCGAGGAACGGGGCCAGATTGGAATGGTCGATGATGTACATGTCCAGCAGGCCCGCTTTGTCCGCCGAGTTGCAATACTTGCCTGAATAGACGCTGTAGCCGCAGCCCACTTCCTGGAGGGTGTCTACGTTCACCTGCAGCACCTTGGCCGGGTTGGCGTTGTCGAAGTCGACCACCGCGGCAGGGCGCCGCTCGGCCGGTACTGCTTCCAGGGTCACGGTGACCTCTTTTTCGAAGTCGGGGACCGCTTCTTCGAAGGTCAGCACCTGCATGACTTTGCCGTCCTCGGGCGGGATGTTTCCTTCCCGGGTGAGCACCTTCACGTAGTAGCTGTTGCACCTTAGCTCCACTTCCTGGCTGTGGCACTGGCTCAGATCCTCGACCACGTTGGTGCCCGGTTTTACTTTGACCTGGCCGTTTTCGTCGGTGATGTCCCAGAACGCGATGGTCAGAGGATAGCTGCCGTCGATCTTGTAGTAGCTCTCGGTCACGAACAGCACCGGCGCGCCCTGGACCGGGGCGCCTTGCTGGTCGACCACGTTCAAGGTGAGATCGCCGGTGGCGTGGTAGTAGTCGACGCGGTTTACCGCAGAGCCGTCGGTTCTGGTCTGGATGATGAACGAGTTGTTCTTGCCGCCGCCCCATTTGGAGCCGGACGACATGCCCGGGTGATCGATGTCGGTAGGTGCGTCGGCCCAGCCCATCTGGAACGCGTGCCAGGAGTCCTTAAAATAGAACTCGCTCCACACGTGGTCCTCCGGGCCGTTGGCGCAATTTGCTGTGGGTACCAGCATTGTCCGGCCGACGGAGGTGAAAACATCTTCGTTTTCGCCGCAGTTGCCGTAGTGGTTGTACAGCACCCGCACGGAATAGCTGGTGCGCTCCGGGATCATCAACCAGTTGTGCTTGTCCCCGAAGTCCACCGCGCTGTCGAATACGTTGTTGGAGGCCCACCAGCCCAGCTTGTCGATGGCGAAGGTGTCGGGGTCGTAGGGGCGGTCGCCGGTGAGGCCCTGGTATTTCTTCATGTCCCAAATGGTCTCGGTGTTTGCCACGTACTTGGCCAGGGGCGGCTGGCCTTCTACAAAGACCTCGTCGTCGCCAGCCTCGGTGAGGCCGGCCGCGGTGAACCCGCCCGGCATGACGATGCCCGACCAGTCGTTTTCTTCTGATGAAACCGCACCGTGAATCTCCAGGATGCGCCAGCCTGACCCGGTCCACTCCTTGATCTTCTCCGCATTGTCCGAAATCGCCTGATACACGGCCAGCGGCTGGTCCGAGGGCACGATGATCTTGTAGACCTCGGTGAGGTCTGCATCGTACAGATAGTCTGCATCAACGATGTCGTAGTTGACTTCCCATTCGTCGAGGACGCCTTCGATAACGCCGTCGAGCCCGAAGGGTGCCTGCTCCATCACCACCAAATGTTTGTAGTCGGGGCGCATGACCACGTTGCCCGCACCGTAGCGCAACATGGACTGCAGCAGGTCCGACTTCCCCTCGGCATAAGCTTCCTCCACGCGCAGCGTGGTGGCCAGCAGAATGCCCTTGGGCCTCAATTTGAACTCGATGGTGGTGGCCCGACCTTCGGAATCCATGGTGAGGAGCAGAGGACCGATCTCCCAGTCGGGGAAGTAGCCCTGCTGCGATGGACCCCAGTCCTGGAGCGACTCATAGGGAACCTCCACCATACCCTTGTATTTTTCGTAGGGAGGCGGATCGCGGAAGATGTAGTGTCGCATGTAGTCTTCCACCGTGTCGGGCGGGGAGTAGTAGTACTCTTTGAAGGCTACGCCGCCGGGATAATCCTCGTACTTGCCCGTGGCTGGGTCGATGTCGATCTGCTCTTCCCCGTCGAGGCGGGTGCCGATAATCCACCAGTAGTAGTGCTCCCGGGGCAATTCCCATTCTCCGAGTTCACCTTCCTCGGTGTACTTGTAGACTGCGGTGGTCCAGTAGTCTCCTACACCGGGCTCGCCGACCTCTTTCAGGACCACGTAGTCCAGGTCGGGGTCCACCTTGTAGGCCATCATCGCCTGCTCGGTGATGAAGCCGGGCCGGAAGTTGGGGTTCATTATGTCGTCGGGCGACAGGTTAGCGATGAGGAACGCAATTTCGTCGAGCCACAGGGGGTCTTCCACCTCCAGCATGAGGTCGGCCAGAGTGTCCTGCATATAGTGGGGACAATGGGCCAGGTTGGAGACAAGCTCCAGGCGTACCCAATCCGGGGCCAGATCCACAGCCTCCCACGCCTTGTCGGTCAGGGTGGTGAGCTGCTCCTCCATGGGCACCGTGTCGAACTCACCGGAGCCGGAGCCGAAGTGGACTATCACAGCGTCGCCGGAGCGGAACTGGCGGGTGATGCGGTGAGTGGTAAGAGTATCCCACCCCTCGACGCTATCCGGCTGCATCAGCGGCGAGATTTTTACCTCCCCCGAGTGCGGGGGTGAGTGCTTGGGCAGGGGCTTGAACTCCGGCAGTTGTTTGATCACGGGGTTCTGGATAAGGACGTTATCTCCGACCCTCTTCACTTTGAGGCCGAGGCCCGGTCGGGCTGCAGTCGGGGCTGCGACAAGGGCGGCCAGGGCCGCGAACGTGAAAATGCGTAGCATGTTTCCTCCATACCGGTGCGGGTGATCCGGAGTCGCTTTATTATTCGTGCGCAAGGCGCCCGTGTCAAGGGAGGCTTCGAGCCGGCACATCCGCAACTCCCCGGGCTTACGGCCGGGGCTATTGTCTTGCGTGCCCCTGGGGGGCCTGATTCGGAATTTGGAGATCGCAGGCAACTCCCCGGGCTTACGGCCGGGGCTATTGTCTTGCGTGCCCCTGGGGGGCCTGATTCGGAATTTGGAGATCGCAGGCGAACGCCCGTCTTCTTGACGTAGATACCCAAAACCAATGAGCAGCTCCAAAGGAGCAAGAGCCAATAGGCTTA
>CAZVFX010000279.1:0-3581 GCA_964626565.1 uncultured Myxococcales bacterium | reverse complement strand
GGGGGCCGGCCGCGGAGACGGACGCGGGGCGTGTGGTTGCGGCCGACGCAGACGCCGAGGAGGGTGTACGCCAGCACGATCCGCCCCAGCTCCACGGGGGTGAGGGTCCCGGGCTCCGGGAGCGCAGGGATCGGGAGCTTCTGCTCCAGCAGGCTGAAGGCATTCTCGGCAGGGGCGTTGTTTTGCGGCCTGCCGATGGTGCTGACCATGCTGATGACCCCGTCCTCGCTCAGCCGCGTCTCCACGGCCTCGGCGACGTTGCATTTGCGGGCGTCGCGGAGCATGCCGATGGGCGGCTCGCCGGTGGAGGCCGTGGCCTGGTCCATCGCCGACAGGAGCCCCTGGCTGTCCTCGTGGTCGCGGAGCGAGAAGCCGAGATGCGCGGTGGTGGCCGTATCCACGACCAGCTCCATGGTGAAGCGGATGAGCTGGTCCCCGACGCGGACCATCAGGCTCTTGCCGTCGGCATTCCACTGGGCGTTTGGGAAGAGGCGCACCAGCTCGTCCCGGATCGCCTCAGCGTCGGGATTGGGGTTGCGGTGTCGCCGCATCTTTCTCGTCCCTGAGACCGAAAGGATCGACTTGACCATGGCGGGGGACATGCGGATCCCATGGTCCCTGAGCCGAGCGCAGAAGGCACCGATGGGCCCCTTCCATCGACGCCACAGCTCGATGACCTGGCTCGCCTGGGCCGCCCACTGGGAGGTGGGGAGCGGGATCCCGTCCTCGTCGTCCTCCGCAGCGTCGTCCGGGGACGGCTCGGTCGGGTCGGGCTCCACCGGCGATGCGACGTCCTCTCCGACGGCCTCCTCCGTACCCGGCTCCAGCTCGATGCGCTTCCCCGCAGCCATCCAGCTGACCAGGGTGTTGTGAGGGATGCCGCAGAGGCGCGCCGCCTGGACCTGGCTGAAGTCCGCCAGAAGTCCCCCGGGGGCCATCAGGTCCAGCACGTAGGAGCGGAAGGCGTCGGAGTAGTAGGCGCGTTTTCCCCCGGTGTACACGGCGCCGGGGTGGGCAAACAGCCAGTCGCGCACCTGGTGGAGGGTCACCTTCTCGGGGCCATCGTCCACCGGCTCCGGCTCAGGCTTCTGGGGTCGGCCCGGACCAGCCTGTGATGCCCGCCAATCGCGGGTCCTGGAGGCCCACTCGTAGGCTTGCGAACGAGACGCCCCGGTCACTTGCCGGATCCCGTCCATGCTCAGCGTCTCCAGGCCCAGGGCTTCCATGTCCATCATCGTCTGGAGGAGTGTCCCGGCCAGGATGGTGTCACGGCAGCCGACGAGCCAGCGATCCTCTGCCATTGTCTACTTCCTCTCCGAAGGCTATCGGTCGTCGTCCGAGTCGTCCGTGGCGAGCTGCCCGGCCCGGGCCTGCCGTCGAAACGCGGCGAGGGTCGAGGCCGACAGGCCGGTGACCATCTCGGCCTCCGCGGTCGTGCATCCTTCCACCAAGCCGCCGGGGCCGAGCAGAGACAGGATGAAGCGCTTGAATGACGGGTGATAGTAGGCCCGGGGACCGGAGGTGTCGATGCAGCCGGGGTGCTCGAAGACGAAGTCCCGGATGGCGATGGCGGTCTCTTCGATCTGGGCCTTGGTCAAGGTCCGCTTGGGCGTCCGCTTCGGGTATTGGCCCTTGAGGCCGCCGCTCTCCTCCACGAAGCGCTTGAAGGAGGCCCGGGCCGTCTCCGCCTTGTCCGGGTCCAGTCCCAGCTCACGCAGCTTCTCCCGTGGGTCGACGTCCGCCAGGCCGAGATGCACCGCCGCCTCCAGCGCGAAGAGCTTGAGGAACGCGTCGCGGGCCTCCTCGTCGGGCTCGTCGACCTCGGGCGTCGGTGGCGGCGCGACCGGAGGGGAGGCCGCAGGGGGCGGCGGCTTCTGCTCATCCGAGATCTTGAACGTCGTCTTCCACGGGACCACGACCCCGGGCTTCTTCTTGCGGATCTTCTTTCCCACGGTGCCCTCCTGCGCCTGGAGGGTAGCACCGGGGGCAGCGGGCGGGAATCAGAGAAGGCGCTTGCCGAGGAGCCAGACCTCCGGCTCACCGCCGCGGCTCACGACCTGGAGGAGGGTGAGAATCCGCGCATCCAGGCCCGGGTCGTGGGGGTCGACCTCGGCGGGCTGGCCGGACTCCAGGCACCGCATGACCTCGTCCACGCGGCCGTAGTAGCGATCTGCAGGGACCAGGATACCCCCCAGGGACTGGTGGGTGCGCTGATGATTGTACCAGTGCAGGTGCTCAGCGAGGGCCGCGCGCATCCTGCCCACGTCGTCGAAGCGCTTGGTGTCGAAGAGCTCCTTGGCCAGATTGGCGTTGAAGATCTCGACCTTGCCATTGACCTCCTTGTCCTCGACCACGATCTGGTCCACTCCCATCTCCTCGAGGAGCCGCGTGAAGCGGCCGATGCCCCGCCAGGCCCGGAACGCGGAGCCGCGGTCGGACATCACCGCCTCGGGGCGGCCGTGCCGGGCCACCGCGGCCTCGAAGGTCTCCAGGACGGTGTCGACGCGCTCCGCGTCCCCCACCTCGAAGCCGGTGACGTACCGGGAGTGGTCGTCGAGCAGGATCAGCGTGAAGGTCCCGGCGATGTGGATGTGCCGGTGGACGAAGTCCAGGTGCCAGAGCTGGTTGGGGCGCACGGCCTCGTACCGCTCGTGGTGCGCGTGGCTCTCGACCTTGGGGGGGCGGTACCCGTTGTCCTCCATGACCCGCCGCACCGTGTGCACCGAGGTGCGCACCCCGCGGCGGCGGAGCTGGCTGCGGATCTGCATCGGCCCGAGGCCCGGCTGCTTGTGCCACTCGTGCAGGATCTCCAGGTCGCGCTGCTTCTCGACCTCCGACTGCTCCCAGCGGCGCTCTGGAGGCGGCTCCCCGGCCGCCTGCCGTGCGCGGCGGATCCACTGGTACAGGGTATGGCGGCTCGCCCCCACCTTGCGCGCGGCGGCAGCGACGCCGATCACCGACGCGTCCGCTACCGCGTCCGCACGCTGTGAGGGGGTGTACCGCTTCCCATGGGCACCCCTGGGACGGGAGACCTCCGCCCAGGTCTCGGGGTCTACGGACTCCACCCGGACTCCATCGACCTCCTCGGTGCCAGCGCCCTCGTCATCGTCGATGTCGGAGATCTCCTCGGGCGATGCGGTCGCCTCCATCGCTTCGCGACGCCAAGCACGGATCGTCTGGACCGTGACCCCGTGCTTCTCCGCCGCGGACTCGGGATCCATCGTGTCCAGATCCGTCAGGGCAGCGGCCTTCTCCTCTGGCGAGTGCACCCTCCAGGTGCGGAGCTGATCCGCATCCTCGACGTCGGTGCCGTTGCCCTCGTCGCCCTGGCTCTGCTCGTCCTGGGCTTGCCACATGCGAACCGTGCCGTAGGGGATCCCGTACCGCTCCATCGCAGCCCAGATCCCCGCTCGGCTCGCCTCCGCGACCACGAGGCTACGCAGCTCTGGCGGATACTGGCCTTTCTCGTCTTTGCTGCCACCTTCCATTATTTTGCTCCCTGTCGCTGACGACCTTGATCCCGGACCCCTCGTCCGGGATAATCAGGTCATGCTCCAGGGAACGAAGGTAGAACATGGCAC
>CAZVFX010000278.1:0-3589 GCA_964626565.1 uncultured Myxococcales bacterium | reverse complement strand
GCGCACTCCGCCGGTTGTGGCGGAGAGCGGGTTAGATGATGGACTTGTGGTGGAGCTTGTCTGGCTGGGGGTGAAAGTTCTCCGTTTTTCAGGATGTCGGAGCCAGTGGCTCACAACAGCTTGAAATCAAACGGCAAATGGCCCGTATTTCGCCCCGCTGAAAAAGAGCACCCTTTTCACCCCCGGCACCATGCGCTCGAATCGACAGGGCTGGCATCGAACATGGGGACCGATTCTCCGCGTCCGAGAGTGACTTATGGTTAGGCAAAATACCCCTTCTGTTGCCCTCTTTTCGGGGCATTACCCTTTCTTTCGCCATTTGGCACCAGGCCCTCTTCCCAGGCACACCACGTCACCACTGGCTTTCAGGTCGCGTAGGACCCGACGGACCATGTGGTGGCTGACCTCGGGGCAGGCTCGCTCCAGGTCGCCCAGGGTGAATTCCCCGTCGAAATCCCGGACAGCCTGGTGCACCCGCTCGGTCTTGGCCCCTTTCGGCGCACGAGTCTCGCCAACTCGACGCTCGAACTCTTTGTAGGCCGATTTCAGGATGTAGAGGACGAAGTGGATGTAGGGCCAGGGGTCGTTCCGGCCCTCATGCCAGCCGGTGGAACTTTGTTCGAGCGTTTCGTAGTAGCGGTCCTTGTTCTCTTCGATGAGTCGTTCAAGGCTGATGTAGCGTCCGACCTCAAAACCGAGGTGGTAACACTGCAGCAGCAACAACAGCCGGGATACGCGACCGTTGCCATCCCGGAAGGGGTGGACGCAGAGGAAATCAAGATTCGCCCCTGCGAGTGCTACCAGGTCAGGAATATGGCGCTCTCGCCGACAATCGCCCCAGTTCCTGAACAGTGCATCCATCGCCGCGGGCGTAGCTGTGGCCGGCACGGTTCGAAAACGCACTCGCTCGCGGCCGTCAGGGTACCGCTCAATGATATCGCCGTCACACTCCTTATACTGACCTGCGTCCCAGATCTCACCCCGCGTCAATTCGTGCAACTTGCGGACAGTCTCATCTGTCAAGGGCAAGTCAGGTGCGCCCTCATGTATCAGGGCAAGGGCGTTCCGGTACCCACTGACCTCTTCCTCGTCCCGGTTCTGCAGAAAAGGACGGCCGAGAACGACGGTCGCAACGCGGGCCGCATCAATCTGGACCCCCTCTATTCGGTTGGACGACACGGCGCTCTCGATCAGCGCATGTTCACGCAATGCCTTGAGCCGTTGGGGTGCCTGCCGAGTGAACAGTTCCTGTCGGCCCTTGAACTCAGCGAGGTCCGTCAGATACCACACCGCAGTTGGGGGGATTGCGGGGGGGGACGATAGAAACTGTTTGAGCGTGCTCATAGCGTCTTCCTCGCTGACCTTCGACAGCCAGTCGGACTTTCGACCAACTAGCCGCATGTTACCCTTTCTGTTGCCCCTGTTCAAGGGCTGAGGTATGTCTGCAAAGACCTTTTCGGGAGAAGACCATGGCCCCACGAATCGTGCTCCAACTCATGCAGATGATGCTTGCCCTCATGCAGGCCCTCATGGCCAGCCGGATGGAGTTGGCACTGGAGAACCTCGCCCTGCGCCAGCAAGTGGCGGCCCTCAAAAGGGAACGTCCCCGTCCGCGCCTCACCGACTTCGACCGCCTGTTTTGGGTTGCACTTCGAGAGCGGTGGTCCGACTGGGCCAACGCGCTTATCGTCGTCAAGCCGGAGACCGTGGTGCGATGGCATCAGGCAGCGTTCAAGCGGCACTGGGCCCGGCTGTCCGGCTCCGGCAATACCCCGGGCCGCCCCAGGGTCTCCATAGAGACCAGAGCCCTCATCCGCAAGATGGCCACCGACAACCCGACCTGGGGCGCGCCACGCATCCATGCTGAGCTTCTCAAACTGGGCATCGACATCGGCGAGGCCTCCGTCTCCCGATACCTGCCGAAGCGCCCGTCCGAGCCCGACAAGGTTGACCGCTGGAAGGCGTTCCTCCGGAACCACATGCCGGACATCGCGGCCATGGACTTCGTGACCATCCCGACCGCATCCTTCAAGGTTCTCTACGGTCTC
Source organism: uncultured Myxococcales bacterium (assembly GCA_964626565.1). Lineage (GTDB taxonomy): Bacteria > Myxococcota_A > UBA9042 > CAIXZC01 > CAIXZC01 > CAZVFX01. Next base: position 1,541 of record CAZVFX010000278.1, on the reverse strand, counting down.
TTCATCATCCACCACGACCGGCGGCGCATCCTCCACTTCAACGTCACTACTCATCCCACGTCCGCCTGGGTACTCCAGCTACTCCGCAACGTCTTCTTCGACGACCCTCGCATCAAGTACCTCGTCCATGACCGGGATTCGAAGTTCGCCGGCGTCGCGGATTGGCTGAAATCGGCCGGTGCAAAATCGGTCCTCACCAGCTACCGGTCTCCATGGCAGAACGGCATCGCCGAGCGCTGGGTGTTGACGCTGCGTCGAGAGCTCCTTGACCATGTCGTCGTCTTCAACGAAGCCCACGCCCGACGCCTGATTTCCGATTTCGTCGCCTACTACAACGAAGACCGTTGCCATTTGACGCTGAACAAGGACTCGCCACAGTCACGTCCTGTTCAGGCCCGGCCATCAGAAGACGCCGAGGTCATCGCCATCCCCCGAGTCGGTGGCATCCACCATCGGTATGAGTGGCGAAAAGCTGCCTGAGGACCTCGCAGTGCACCACACCATCCAGCGCCGCCCGCAAGCTGGGAGATGGCGAGGTGTGCTTCCAACGCGTGATTTGGCTCGAACGCCGACCTCACGGCCACCGATTCACTGCTCCGATTGTCAAAGAACGTTGCCGCCAGCCCCCCTTCAACCCCTCATTCTGGCCCTCAGAACGGTCCCGAACCTATTTTGAGGAGGCGCAAGTGGTACGTCGATCTCGCAGACACGCCCGAGGAGCGCCAAGCCCTTTACCGAGAGCTCTGCGATCAGTACTACCAGGATGAGATGCTCCCAAAGAGAGAGGAGGTCGAGGAAGGCTACGCGTTCGGTAGCAACGGCTTCATGGACCATCGGGAACGATTCCTGCGGGGGGTGATGGCACGGATCAGGGACGGCAGTATCCCACGGCGCACCCTGGACCGGTGGGTGATGAATCACCTCGCAAGGCAGGTCCCCAAGACCTGCGGCGAGAGCAGATCGCCGCCGTAGCGTACGTCGCACCGGAAACCAGTCACCCTCTCGCCTCTCAGGTTGAGGTACGCCCCAATCCCACAGTTTGACCCTTATCCTGTGATCTCGGAGCGTGAACCGCAACCAAGCGCTCGAATACGCCCAGAATATTCACTCTCTGGCGCCAACAGGGAAACGAAGCTCTCGATACACACGTCCATGCCGACAGCCGCTCTGATCCTTCAGTTGCAAAACAGGCCGATGCCCCTGTGTTCATGCGCCCAGGTGGATCCTCCGTCCCGACCGCGTTCTCCCTCGATGAGTGTTTCGAGGTGATCGCGCACCACCTTGTACATGGCGGTGTCTTCCGGCCTGCGGCGACGGTATCCATTCGATACGGGCCTGGTTGCCGCACCCGGCTCCCGCTCGAAGGCGATGGCAGGGAGGTCGGAATGCGAGTGTCCCGCAGTATGGCAGGCGGCGCCGGGCATGGCGTGTCGTACCGGCAATTGCCGTGCCCGCGCATTCGGTCCTTTTTATTCATATGGCAGGGGAACTCCCCTCGGCGGCGTGGATCGCGAGCTGGACCCGAGCCTTGCGGGTACCGT
>CAZVFX010000277.1:0-3595 GCA_964626565.1 uncultured Myxococcales bacterium | reverse complement strand
GAGGTGCATGTCAACGTCGGAGTTGTCCGTATCCCACTCCAATTCGATGTGGATACCGATCTCTTCCAATGGCGGCGGCACGCCGACGCCGTAGACGTTCAGCTCCGCTTCCGGTTGGGTCGGGTCGCTGTTGTGGAAGACAAAATAGCCACTGTCCACTCCCGCAAGGCCGGGAGTATACGACAGGTTTAAGGTGGCCACCTGGTTGGCGCCGATGACCATGGGAGTCACCGGCTGCGGTTCCCAGTGGTATTCGTCAGTCAGCGGCATGCCGAAGAACTGGCTGCGGGTGATATCGCTTACTTGCAGCACCAGGCTGGAGCTGCAGTTGATCACGTCCACCGAAAGCGTCTTGGTAGTGCCCCGGACCACCTGGCCGTAGTTCAGGGAACTGGGGGACAAGCCGATGCACGGCTGGTCGCCTACTTTGGACTGGCTGTTGAAGGTCACTTCCTTAATCCCTTCGTCAGGGTCGTTGCTGTGGATGAGAAGGGTCGCCGGTCCGTGGGGAGCCTGCTCCTTGAACAGGATCATCACCACCGCCTGCTCGAAGGGGAGCAGCTTTTTGGGCATAGGCGGAAGCGCGGTGAACGAGAACTCAGGGGAAGATCCTTCCTTGAACTCCACTTTGCTGATAATCAGGCTGCCTGAACCCTGGTTGTAGATAAGCACCGGCTTGGTTTCCGGGTTGTCTACCCCGGGCACATAGGTGAAGGTGTGTTGCAGAGGGTCCACCCCGATGTCGGGACTTCCGGTGGGGGGCTTGATGGAGCCGTTGTCCGGTGGGGAAGGAAGGTCTTCAGCCACCAGGTCGTCCGCGGGCGTCGAGTCTTCTTCAGCGTCCCCCGGCAGCGGCTGCACATCGTCGGCCCCGGTGATGTCTTTGGTGCCGCCCACTACATCGGGAAGGGTAGCGTCACCACCGCCGGGCAGGGCGACGCACTGCCCGTTGAGACAGGTCCCGGCAGAACAGTCGTCGTCGGTTACGCACTCCCCCGTCGGCTGCTCGGAGCCGGTGTTATCGGAGCTGCAGGCTCCGGCCAGCAACAGCAGAGCCCCCAGTATGCAGGCAGTTCTCATGCTTCCTCCTTAAAGCAACGTCAGACATAATACCCAAACCTCGCTGTTCAATCAACGTCAGTAGGAGCTGGGCCTCGGGCCGTGACTGGAAACCCGCTCCTTGCCGACGAGAACGGTCCAGATGTGAAAGCGAGTGGGCTCGATGGAGGTTACGTCGTTGACCCGGATCACGCTGCCTTCGGGGAAGCTGAGCGTGAAACGGGCATTGTCGGGAGGAGGTATGAAGTTCAACTCGGGCCGGCCTTCAAGGTGGTCGAAGAAGTAGTTGCCATACCAGACAGTCAGCCAGAAGTGCTTGTCCCCTACCGGGAACACCACCCAGTGGCACGGTTTGCCATCAGCCCAGGGAACTTTGTTGTTGACGGAGAGCGTGATCTTCTCCCCGGGCACCGGGATAGCCCCCTCGCCCATCGCTGAAGCGAGGAGATTGCCGGTCGCCACGGGCTGCTCGAGACTCAGGGTCACTGCCGCACCGGCGTCGGATCCGGCGCTCCGGGGCTGCCAGCCGGCCGTTCCGCCTAAGTCATTCCGCAGATAGCTTATGGGATGGTGCATCATATCGCCGAAGGTCACTACGGGATGCGTACCGGTAGGGTCGGGAAAACTGCTCAAGCCGTGCATCACGTCTTTGACGTGGTCGCGGTAGGTCCGGAAATAGGGGGTGGAGAAATCGGCCCATAGTTGACCGGCCCTCTGTCCCAACAAAGAGGGGCGGTACAGGTGCCTTGCCAGGGAGAGGTCGGGCAGCGGGGACGGTGTGCTTAGTCGCTGCCGGTCCAGCTTGGAATAGCTTGCCTCAGGGGCTCTGAGCATTGGCGGCGTGGACGGGTAGTCTTCGACGATGTAGACCGCGCGTTGGCGGTAGTTTCGCTCGTCCATGGTCGCGTCGTATCCCGAGAGCGCCCAGGGGACGCCCAGGAGGAGCAGGAGCGCCCCTGCAGTTACCGCACTTATGGTAATCTTGTTGAGCGATGGGTCCGGGGTGGTGAAGCTTCGCACCAGGGCGTAGATTCCGGCGGCCACAGCCAGCGCGATGGGTTGGCTGAACGAGAGGAAGACGCCCATCTTGTTGGGCTCTACCCAATTGGCCATGGTGCACAGCATGGCCAGTTGGACAAGCAGCCACAGGCCGCCTGCAACAAGCCCGATCCGCGCCTGCCGCCACGCCCACATCGCGCCGGCAGGCACGAACGCCAATAACAGGGCGCCCCAGGCGCCAAGGATGGTCAACGGGACTGAGAGCAGAGTCGGGAAGCCGTTGTACGGGCTGCGCACCAGTTCATCGGTGAAGGGCCAACTCAGCAGCGCCCTGACCTTGAACGAGAGGCCCAAGAACGTATGCTCGACCAGCGGTTTGGACGCAAAGGACTCATACAAATCGTCGATTTTGAAGCCGTCGTCCATGGCGCCGCTGAACGCGTGGGTGCCGTGGACTATTATCCAGGGAATACAGAAAACCAGGGTCGAAGCCGCCAGCATTCCCAGGTTGGCCAGGCGACCCGTGCCCAGCAAATCGGCGATGGGTCCGGGACCGTAATGGCGTACACGTGACGATTTCCAGGCTGCATAGAACACCGCGGGGACAGACAGAAGCCCGATGTGCCTGATGCCCAGAAAGAGCCCGAGGAAGACACCGGCGAAGGCCCATTCCGTCGGTTCTTCGAGCAGAAAATAGAACATGGCTGCGCCCAAGGCCAGGGCCATGATGTTCTCGTCCAGCAGCGGGATGGACAGGGCATAAGGGTTGAGCGCGAGCAGCACCCCCGTGAGGTAGCCGTACCCGCGATTGTCGAACAGTTTGCGTCCCAGGTGGAATCCGAACCAGCCGGCCATGAGGCCCAGAAGCGCGTGGAGGATTCTGAACCCGGGGAAACCGAACAGGGCAGCGAAGGCGGAGACGAATACGCTGGGGCCCGAGCGTTGCCCACCGTTCCAAAGCAGGAACGCGTTGCGGTGGTCGAAGCAGTGGATACACCCGTCAAAGCCCACCGGCGGGTCTGCAGTGATGTAGTCGAAGTAGGGTAAGATTCCGGCCCGGATGATGCAGCGCTCCTGGTCAAAGATGCTGCTGTCGTAGCTGAAGAGATACGCAAGGGTTACCAGGGCCAGATAGATGGCCAGCCCCCAGGAAAAGTGCTTCCCCTTTCCCATGGGCAGCAGTTCGCGAAGGAACTGAAAACTCCCTTCTACGGTTCGCAGTCCGGCGACAAGGCCGGCCGAGACCAGCAGAGACAGGCCCGCAACCAGGGGGAGGGACATGTGAATTCTAACTTTGAGACCGAGCAGTCCGACGAGCAGAAACGCCAGGAACGGCACCACGGTCACGCCGAGGCCAAACGCGACTGCGAACCTGGAATCGCCGAATTTCCCGGGAGCCACGAGGCGTGTGAGCAGCATCCCCGGGAGCAGAAAAACAACCAGGCAGGCGACGACTACGTACAGTGTATAAAGAGCGGCCATTATTACCGTTCACTCTCCCGGAACCGCCCGCTCCAACGGGCTATGGTCATTCTAG
>CAZVFX010000276.1:0-3657 GCA_964626565.1 uncultured Myxococcales bacterium | reverse complement strand
TAGCAGAGGCTAGGACGGCCCGCAAGTGTTAAGTGTTAAGTCGTGACCCCCGACTGTAGGCGTCTCGACGAGGCTGGGTTTTCCTGGGGTTCTTGGACTACAAGTACGAGGAGTTGCCAGAGTTGATCGCCCCGACAACAGGATGTACACTGGAGGCAGGAGACGAAGGACCCTGGCAATGGACAATGAGGTGCCGCAGCTGAGACCGATTCTCACACCGCGACGCATGGCAGTTGCGCTCCTGCTGCCGGCGCTGCTTACACTTCTGTCATGTCCCGCGGGCAAGACCGATCCGGGCGTCAACTCAGATCTTTCCGAGACCTTCCGGCCGACAGAAGACATGCGCATGGGCGAGGTGGACCTGGGCGTGCCGGTCGGAGGCGGCAAGGATGTCACCGGGAAGGACGGCGTGGACAGCGATATTGGAGACGCTACCGAAGGCATCACGGTGGTCGATGCAGTACCGGTGGACATCAGCGACGTGGAAACCGACATTGATCCGTGCGCCGGTATTGATTGCGAGGACGGCGACCAGTGCACACATGACGAGTGCGTGGCGGGCGAGTGCGTGCACACGTCGCACGACGGCGCGTGCGAGGACGGGAACGCGTGTACGGTCGGGGACACGTGCGCAGATGGGCAATGCGTGGCTGGCGAGAAGCTCTCGTGTGACGACGGCAATCCTTGCACCGATGATGCGTGCAGTTCGGTGGAAGGTTGCCTGCATGTCTCGAACAGCAAGGCTTGCAGTGACGGTGACCCGTGCACGGACGGCGACGTCTGCGAGGATGGTCAGTGCTTAGCAGGTACGACGGTCGTCTGCCACCCGTGCCAGACCGACGGCGACTGCCTCGATTACGACGACGGCGACCTGTGCAACGGGGTCGCTTCATGTGTGGAGAGCCTGTGCCAAGTCTTGCCCGAATCTGTGGTGGGGTGCCCGGACGACCTGGACGACTGTATCGTCCATGCATGTGCTCCGGAGACCGGTCAGTGCATCCCGGACTCGTCAGCGGCGCCGGTCTTCTGCAATGACAGCGACGCGTGCACGCTTGACGACCAGTGCGACGGCGCAGTGTGCGTCGGCAAGCCGATCAACTGCACCGACGGCGATGCGTGCACCATCGACTGGTGCAATCCTACGAGCGGCTGCGTCCACGACCCTAAATGCGAGCCACCCAAGGTATGTACCGCGGAAGCCAAGTGCTGCACACCGATGACCTGCGGCATGATCGGCATGAAGTGCGGGCTGCGGCCCGATACTTGCGGAAAGACCATCGACTGCGGCGATTGTCCGGAAGGGGAGGAGTGCAAGGCCGGGGTGTGCAGCGATGGGGTGTGCAAGATGGAGTTGGTGGCATCCCTGGGCGGCACGGCCAGCAGTGTCGTGGTCAAGTACCCTTACGCCTATGTCGGCTTTGAAGAAGCCGGTCTCTACGTCTTCGACGTCTCGGTGCCGGAGTCGCCCGAGAAGGTCGGGGAAGTGACGGACTACCCGATTCATGATCTGCAACTGGCGGGAGAGCGGGTTTTCGCCCGCGCAGGTCCGTCCATTGCCGTCGTCGACGACACTCTGCCAACGAGTCCGCTTGTGATACCCGTCATCAAGCCAGGGCTTGAGTACTGGTCGTTTCAGGCAGTTTCCGACGAGTTGCTTGCATACGAGGGTTCCGACAAGTATCTCGGTTATCAACCCACGGTGACCATCGTGGAACTGTCAGACGTTCCGGCCGCGACGGTTGTTGCCACCTACGAGCCGACCCTGGAAGACATCGCCGCATTCGACGCTGGTGCCGACTATCTCGTGCTTGTCAGGCCGATAACAGCCCCCTTTGAAGGTCTGTTGGCGCACCAACTCGAGATTGTCGATCTGTCCGAGCCATGGTCGCCGGAATTGGTTGCCGTTCACGAGTTCCCACCGGCATCGATAGTCTCGGAGTGGGACAACCTGTTCGACATGCGTGTCGCTGACAACCGAGCCTACCTACTGACTGGAAAGTACGGGGACGACGGGGCAATCCTGAGGACTATTGACCTAACGGATCACACTGAACCAACTGTACTGAGCACTTCAATTCACGATGACAACGGCGCGTACTACCGCGGACTGACAGTTTCAGCCGGTCTGGCCTTCCTCTACAAGAGTTCCTGCAAATCCCCGATTTACGTGTTCAACCAGATTGAAGTGGTTGACGTAAGCAATCCGGCCGCGCCTTTTTCACTCGCGGCGCTTCAAGTACAGGGTCAGCCCAATGATGTCGTCGCCTCTCAGGACAATTTGTACATTGCCGGAATGGAAGGGGGGCTGCTGGTCGTTGACATCGGAGAACCGGGTATGCCGGCAGCTGTTGGCCAGCCCCTGGATGTCCCCGGTGCCGCACATGACTCCCACCTTCTTGACGGCTATCTCCTTACTGCGGCCGGTTACGGCGGACTGAAGACATACGACTTGCGCGATCCGCCCCAGGCCGAACTTGTGTCGACCACGCCGATCGCCGGCCGCACGACCGAGGTGGCCGTCGTGGGAACAATCGCTCTGCTCGCGTCAGGAAAGACGCTGAGGGCTTTCGACGTGAGTACGCCCGCCCAGCCGGTGTGGCAGGCACAGGTCGAGTTGCTGCCGGAGGACCCGTCTGCGAAGATCTTTGCGCTGGAGGTTTCGGGTTCTACAGCTTATGCCCTAGCACGGATAGGCGCGCTGGACGGAGTCCTCGTGGCAATAGACATAGCGTCCGGTACGGTGATGGACACCATTGAACTGCCTACTGGCGCATATCAACTCGATGTGACGGGAAGCGGCGTCTACGTCATTGCGGACGACGAATTGCTCATCTTCGATGCCACTGACCCGGCAGCTCCGGAACTGGCAGCGACTCATCAGTCATCCCTCAAGCACTTCTGGGATGTCCGGGTCGTCGAGCATACTGCGTATCTTACGGCATGGTGGGGAATTGAGATTGTTGACGTTAGCGACTTCTACAGCCCGGTCATGCAGGCGGCATTCATTGAGTCGGACTACGAAGGTGCGCTGGGTGTTGTTGAGCCGTTCGTGTTCGCCAGCGCCTACCCCACCGGGAAACTGCGAGCCTTTGAAATCGTTCTCCCGTCCGCTCCGGTCCTCCTCGATGAATACACCGTAAGCCACTTTCTGCCGGCGGGGGTCTGCGCAATTCATCTGGGTGAAGGCTTGGCCGTAGCTTCCGCGTGCGAAACGGGCGTGGACGTACTGGACGTGAGTGGCTGTTGGTAGTTCCGTGGAGTGTCCTGCCTGCCGCTGCAGCAATCGGCTCGGCTCACTCGATGACTGACTGCAGAGCTCGAATCACTACTCGACTTCCCACGGGAAGGATTTTGCAGCCATCGCGGCCTCGAAGTCAAGATCAGTCAACGTTTCTTTGACCACCGTCCATATCTGAAAGTAGTCCGCGGCGAGTGCGGCGATGTCGTGGCCCATGATCTGCTGCTCCCAGAGCACGACGACCGGGTCACCATCGATGGAGAGCTTCAGCGCAGTCGTCGTCTGGGGCCCTCCACAGTTGCCCGGATACCATTCGCCGTACTCCTGGCACGGCAGGGGGTCATGACTTAACACTTAACACTTCGGCGTCGTCGAAACAGGAGTTTCTTGCACAGGTCCTGGCTGGTTACTTGCCCTGT
>CAZVFX010000275.1:0-3660 GCA_964626565.1 uncultured Myxococcales bacterium | reverse complement strand
ACTAGGAGCATGACTGGGGCAGTTGCTTTCATGGCTCCCAAACTACCGGCCTGCGGCTTTGACGTCAACGGGATTATCGTTGACAACCCCGCCCCGTTGACCAAAACTCCATACTCTGGAGGTCGCATCCGATGACGCGTCTATTACTGCCCGCACTGCTGCTCACGCTGTTCTCCTGCCAGGGGCCGCCTGCCGAGGGGCTGCGCCTGACTCCTGCCGGGTCCGGCCCCACCATCAGGTTTGATCTTTCAGCCAAACCGCTGCCGGAAATCCCCATTCCCAACGACCTGGCCACCCGGTACGACCCCGACTCGCCCACGGGGCGGCGCATTAACGTGAGCGCGCAAGCTTCCACTGAGGCAGAAAGAAAGCTCAGAAAGAAGATCAACAAACTGGACGGCTTTGGAGTGTTCGCGCCAATCATGGTCTCCTTCGAAGCCCCACTGGATATCGAAGATTTCCGGGATCGGCACGCCTTGAACAGAGAGTTCTCCGACGACGCCGTTCTGCTGGTCAACATCGACCGGAATTCCGAAGGTTTCGGAGAGGCGGTCCCCTTGGACGCGGGCCAGGGAAATTACGCCCTGGGTATGGAATGGCCCCACCAGTACTGGGACTTCGACGAACATGCCGATTCCCCGAATCTGCTGTACGAGACCCACGACGAGGACAAGAACGGAAACGGGAAACTCGACCCCTACGAAGATATCGACTTCGACGGCGTTCTCGACAAACCCAACACCTGGTCGGGAAAGCCATATGAACAGATCACCGTTGACAATCTGGCCGACGTCCTGGCGGGTGAGGACCGACCTATCGATGACCTGATTACGTTTTATGAAAAGGAAACCGACACCCTCGTACTCTGGCCGGTGACCGCGCTGCGACAGCGCACCAGATACGCGGTAGTACTCACCAACTATCTTGTCGGGGAGGGTAAAAAACCGGTCAGGTCGCCGTTCAAGTACGTCAATCACGTGCGACAGACTGCGGCCCTTGAACCACTGTCCGAAGTGCTGTCGGATGAAAAAATCGACATGTCGCTGGATGACGTGGCCTTCGCCTGGACCTTCACCACCCAGACTATTACCAAGGACCTGGAAGACATTCGAGCCGGTATTTATGGACACGGATGGCTTGCCGAACTGGAAAGCGCCTACCCTCCCGACCTGGCCCCAAAGATACTACACGCCGAAGATGGGGATGGAAATCTGCCGGACCAGCCTTTCGTGCTTTACGCCGGCGAAACTCTCGACCAACTCTTTGATTCCGCGGCAGGAATAGTGCTCGGGTATGCGCCCGAGGTAGTGGAGAACCTGAAATACGATTCCCACCATACCGACTACTGGGTGCTGGGCACCTTCACAGTGCCCCATTTCCTCGTGGACCAGGACGGCATCGCCACACCCCTCTATCCCGCCGATGACAACGAAAGTTGGGTACTGGACGAAACCAGCGGCGAAGTGTATCACGGCCCGGCCACGGTGACCTTCATGTGCTCCATTCCAAAAACCACGGAAGAGCACAAACCGCCCTTCCCGGTGATGCACTACGGCCACGGCTATTCAGGCGCCTCCTTCGAAATCTTCGGCTTTGCCGGTCGCATGGCACAGTACGGTTTTGCCCTTTGCGGAATGGACGCGGTAGGCCACGGCCTGGCACTGCCGGCAGATGAAGAAATTGCCTATGACGAGGTCATTCCGGAACTGCTGAAGCCGCTGGGGCTCACCACCTTCTACAATGCGTTCAAAAATGGGCGCATCAAGGACCTGGACAACGACGGCAAGCTGTCGTCGTTCGATAACGGCGGGGACTTCTGGTCATGGGACATTTTCCACACCCGGGACATGGTGCGCCAGTCAGTGGTCGACGGCATGCAGTTCTTCCGTATCATGCGCGCACTCGGGGAGATCAAGTGGGAGGCGGACACCAACGACAACGGCAAAGCCGACGACCTCATGGGCGATTTTAACGGGGATGGAGTTGTCGACCTCGGCACCCCGGCCAACCCCCACTTCCCGGTCTGGGGCCAATCCATGGGCGCCATCGTCTCCCAGGTGCTGGCCGCCGCAGACGGAGTCGTGCCCGCTGCCACCCCCATCTCCGGCGGCGGTGGTCTGCTGCACGTCGGGATTAGGTCAACGAACCCCGGCGTCCCCGAGGCAGTGCTCATGCCCATGATGGGGCCCTTCGTCATCTTCACGCCCATCGAAGACGAGGGCGCCGTGGAAATGGCGATCATGATCAACGACCAGCACCGGGAAAACCGGCCCGAGCAGGTGCCCAGACCCCACTACTACCCCTTTGCCCGCACCACCAAAATGGCCCCGGGGGACAGGGTCATCATCCGCAACACCTCCAACGGCGAAGAAGTCGCCGCCTTCCGGCATCCCGACGGCAGCGGTTTCCGGATATCGATCCCGGCTGACGCACCTACCGCGGTAGAAAAACGCCCGTTGCTGGGGCTAGCCGACGGGGACACCCAGCCGGTGCCGGTGTCGTGCTCACCCGGGAGTTGGAAAGTCGAGGTCAACGAAGAAGGCAAGCCGGAAGGACCCGCAACATGTGAAGAACACGACCTGCAAAGGTCGCTTCTGTTCGGGGACACACTGGAAGTTGAAATTCTCGACGGCTGGGATGGGCCGTCAAAGCAGGTAGTGGATACCTTTGAAATGGAAGTCACATACCAGGGCGCCATCTTCCCCGTTGGCGCGCCCCTGGTGTTCATCAACACCGGACTGGGGCGGGCCCGCAATACCCCCGATTTCCGCAAATTGCTGAGCTTTTCAGCCATGATCATGGGACCCGGCGACCCCATCGCCTACGCCCGCCACTTTCACCGCAACGACCGACTCGATTTCTCCTACGACCCCGATGCGGTGGAACAAACCAACATCATCATCTATCACACAGTAGGAGACCCCAACACGCCCATCGCAGTCAGCCTCAACCTCGCCCGCGCCGCAGGCATCCTACCATTCCTGCCCAACGGGGACGGAACCTCCCCCAACGACCGACTGCTCGAGCACCACGTCGCCGAAGGTGTAGAGGGCTTCTGGAGATACACGTCCAGCTTCCTCACCGTCACCGATTGGAACGAAGCCGCCATCCCCATGCTGAAAGACCTGCGCTGGCCATGGGAGTTCGATGCGCTGCTGGAGGCGGACCCGGATCACCTGATCCCCGTTCACTTCGACGCGGACAACCTGGACAACGGAATCGACGAGTTCGGCGAACCCGGCTTCGACAATCCGGTGCGGGCGACCCTGGCCCACGACGAGGATACCCGCACCATGATCCCCTTCGCCATGCCCAAGGAAGGAGTAGTCAAGAACAAGGGCGGATTCATGGCCCTGCGCCTCCCCTACACCGCCCCCTTAGGCGCCCACGGCGTCGAACCCTCACATCCCGGCAAAGCGTTCAACATCAACAACTTTGTCGAAAACCAGATCGGCGTCTTCCTCGCCTCCGACGGCACCCTCTTCTCCGACGCCCCCTGCCTCGCCAACTCACTCTGCAACTTCCTCCCCCTCTCCATCCGCGAAACCGGCCTCAAAATCCAAGAAGGCAACTAACCCCCCCCCCCCCCCCCACCCCCCCCCCCCCCCCCCCCCCCCCCCCCCCACACCCCCCCCACTCCCCCCCCCCCCCCCCACCCAC
>CAZVFX010000274.1:0-3666 GCA_964626565.1 uncultured Myxococcales bacterium | reverse complement strand
CCCCGAAGTCGCGTCGAACCGTCCGGAGGAGGTGTAGTGTGAAGCGTAGCCCTTGGCGTTGGGGGACTGGTAGGGAGTGGGAATCCCTCGGATGCCCATGACCTCGGCCAACCACACGTCGAAGGCGGAGCGACAGGAGACCTTCTTGCCATTGACCTCGACTGTGACCGGCTTGCCGAGCTGGCCGTACATCCCGTCGTTGTCGTGGACCAGGAACTTCGGCGCGCCGTAGAAGGTAGCATCCCGGACCTGCTGCCGTACCCAGGCCTGGGTCGGGTGCCTGGTGACGTTGATTTGGACGACTCTGCGGGTGCCGAGTTCCATGATGACGAAGATGTAGAGGGCCTTGAAGCGGACGGTCTGCTGGACGCAGAAGTCGCACATCCAGATGGCATCGGCCTGGTTCTTGAGGAAGGTGCGCCAGGACTGCGATGGCTCACGGGGCTTCGACGGCTTCACCATGTACTTGCGGATGGTGGCCGGGGAGTGGGTGATCCCGAACTTCAATTCCAACTCGAGGGCGATACGGTCCTCCCCGTACTCGGGGTGGTCGGTGGAGATGCGCCGGATGAATGCGATGTGCCGGCGGTCGATGGTGGGCCGGCCCGGCTTGGACCTGCGGGCCCAGTGCTTGCGGAACCGCTTCTTCTGCCAAGAGACCACAGTCTCCGGCTTGACGATGATGAGTGCGTCGGCCCAATTGGCGAGGTGGTCCTTGAGAGCGGTCCAGAACAGGCGGTCCGTGTCGGACAGGTGAGGTCGAGGCCGTTTACGTTTGTAGACCGCGAGCTGCTGGCGCAGGGCCAGATTCTCCATTGCCAGAGCGGCTCTGTTGGCAAAGAGGGCCTGTACGAGGGCGAGCATCATCTGCATCAGTTGTAGCGTGATTCGTGAGGCCATGCGTTCCTCCATGAACAGCCGAGTGAGCCTACTCGTTGCGGCGACGATGTCCAGTTGACCGAGGCTCATTCTCCTTGGCGGCCGTGGCCGTCTGGGCTACGATGATGACGCTGGTTCGATGGCCGGGCCAGCCGACGTAGATGAAGCGGAGGGAGAGTAACGGCTTGGCAGGACGGAAGAAGAAGAAGGAGCTTACCGGACGAGCCGAAAACGGAGACCGCAAGGTGCGGGGTCGTACTCGCAACGGCGCCTCTTTCCCCGTAGCCCCGGGGCGCGGGGAACTGCCCTCCGACTATGTGGAAGTGCTCGACGAGATTAAACGGCGTATCCAGGAGGAGCGCCTGCGCGTCGTGCTGTCCGCTAACTCCGCCATGGTCGTGCTCTACTGGGACATCGGGCAGTTGATTCTGGCCCGGCAGGAGCAGGAGGGATGGGGAGCGAAGGTCATCGACCGTCTATCGCATGACCTGAGCGAGGCGTACCCGGACATGAAGGGATTCTCGTCCCGCAATCTGCTTTTCATGCGGAGTATGGCGGCTGCCTATCCCGACCGGCAAAAAGTGAAACAGCTTGTTTCGCAATTGCCCTGGGGTCACATCATCCGGCTCCTGCAACGTGTCAAGGACCCCGAGGTCCGTGAGTGGTACATGCACAAGACGGCCGAGGAAGGCTGGAGCCGTAGCGTGTTGGAGATCCAGATTGACGGGCAGGCCCACACCCGACATGGCAAGGCGCTGACGAACTTCCCGGCCACGCTGCCGCCAGCGGATTCGGACATGGCTGACCAGGTTTTCAAGGACCCGTACCTCTTCGATTTTCTCGGAACGGCGGACCCGCGGCGAGAGCGCGAGGTCGAGCAAGCACTGGTGGACCACATCCGGCGTTTTCTCCTTGAACTGGGCAGAGGCTTTGCGTTTGTGGGACAGCAGGTTCACTTGGAGTTCCAAAGCAAGGACTTCTACATCGACCTGCTCTTTTACCACCTGGTGCTGAGGAGCTATGTGGTCATCGAATTGAAGGCGGTGCCGTTCGACCCCAGCTTCGTTGGGAAGTTGAACATGTACCTTTCCGCGGTGGACGACTTGCTGCGCCACCCGGATGACAAGCCGAGCATCGGCCTGCTGCTGTGCCGTTCAAAGGACAGGATCGTCGTTGAATACGCGCTCCGCGATGTGAGGAAGCCCATCGGGGTCTCCGAATGGGAGACGACGCTTGTAGAGAAGTTGCCCGAAGAGCTCCGGGGCTCCCTCCCGACCGTGGAAGAAATCGAGGCAGAGTTGGAGGGAACAGAACCATGAGCAGGGACAACTGGCCGCACGGAACCGACGCGCTGCTCGACGAGATCCTCACCGATGCCTACGGCGAGGATGAGCAACTGTGGGCATTCCGCCAGGCGTTCGAAGATCATGTTGTCCTGCCGGCCGACGGATTCGTCATCGGGCAGCCGGTTGAGGTTGTTGAGATCGACTACGATGGGAATTCACGCCGCGGCCTCACCGCGAGATGCAGGCAACAGGATGGTGGAGAGCATGTGGTGGCGGCCTCAGAACTGATGTTTCCCGCAGGCTCGCAAGGAGCGAAGCACATCGCGGCGTATCGCAAGTGGCTGGGGTTGGACCCGGCCTCAACTCCGGACTTGCAGGCGAAGCACCGGCCGAAACGTCACAAGGCCGCAGGGGACGACCTTGATTTGAGCGTCCCGATTGAGCTTGTCGTGCTGGCACCGAAGGAGCGGGCAGCGCGTTGTCGCATCTTGGGGACGGAGCGCGAGATCACCTTGCGCTCGGCGGACGTGTGGGACATGATCCCCGGGGAGATAGTCACCGTACGAGCGCGGAAGCAGTGGAGGTACGCCGGGCATCCCTATCTGTCCGGCGACGTGGAGAACCATCGCCTGGACGTCCAGTCTCTTGGCCTCGTGCCGTTGCGACTCGAGGATGAATGGCCGTGGGATCCAAGTGAGCACTATTGGGGGGAGGAAGGGGAGCCGCTGGAGGAGTGGGCAAAGCCCATTGTCGCCCGCGGCCCGCGGTCATCGTTCGAGATGGAACAGGTACTGCCCGGGGCGGATCCGGACGATTGGGAAAGCGACCCGATCAACGAGGCTGGCGTGCGGCATGCGGGCGGCGACATCTATGGGGCAGAGAAGATCCTCCTCGATATGCTGACGGCTGATCTCCGTTGCCTTGATGCCCATGCGCACCTCGGCAACTTCTCTTTTGAGCACCGGCCCGAGGAGGCCATACGCCACTACGAGGCGGGCGTTCGCATCGGCGAGTTGTCGTTGGGCGACGATTTCGATGGTCTTCTGCCATGGGGTCGTATCGATAATCGTCCGTTTCTGCGCTGCATGCACGGCTTCGGGCTTTGCCTCTGGCGTCTCGGCCGCCTCGACGAAGCCGCGACTATCTTCGAACGGATGCTCTGGCTCAACCCGACCGACAACCAGGGAATCCGGTCCCTGCTGCCCGAGGTTCGGGCCGGTGAAGGATGGGAGGACCATCGTGAAGAGTGGTAGCATCGCCCCCAAACCCGCGCAGGTCTTTTTCTGCCGGCCGATCTCCCGAAATCTTGAATCCAATGATCGTGGGCACTTACGCATTTCGGACCCGAGCGCGAGTTTGAACGACCCAGATACTCACCGAAAGTCCGGTTTCAAACTTCGGGCCAACAGAGAATGGGGCGAGTTCCCGGAAACCCAGGCGGCAAGCGGGTTTGCGGCACATTGAAAAAGGACCTGCGCGAACTGGAGAAAGTTCGACCCCA
>CAZVFX010000273.1:0-3779 GCA_964626565.1 uncultured Myxococcales bacterium | reverse complement strand
TCCGACCTCTATTCAGCAGGGAAGCTCCTGTGGTCGGCCATCACGGGGCAGCGTACTTTCTCCAGAGAGCGGGCAGCCTTCAATGCCAAGTCGATGCACTCCCTTTTCCCGGAGTACCCCGAGACGTGGCACCTGCACCACATCTTCGAGAAAACAATTAGGAAGAACCCCAGTGACCGATACTCGACGGCAAGCAGTGCTGCTCATTACGCCCGCCGAATCGCCTACCTTATCAGGGCCGGGCACCCTCCGCTGGAGCAAATCGTAGGAAACTGCCCCATCTGCGGTGTTGGGACGATGGGCAGGTTCGAAGAGATGCAGTCGGTCTACAAGGCCCCACTACCACGCAACGTTGCAATTGGCCGGTGTTCCTACTGCGGACACTGCTGCGTGTGGGACACCGCACAACGCAGCCAAGTACTCGAATCGAGGAAGGCTCTCCGTTGAAAGACAAGCACGGGCCACGTCGTGTTGCTCCGATATCCCTCCATCGTTTGCTGGCCCGACCTGCGGGCCATTCCCTGCCCGAATCCTAGCAGAGGTGGGGCCGAGGTTGAAGGGGGCTTTCGGGAATCCGGGCGACAAATGAGGTAAGGTGCAGGAATCCCGACAACTATGCCGCCCAGAGTTCTCCAGACCCACCAGAAGGGGCCTTCGGGGAGGAATGGGGTCTCCAGCCGAGCGTCCAGAGACCTACGTTGCTACTCACCGCCCTGCGGGCAAACTCCAGCTGCACAGGGTGCAACATGAGGACTGCCATTGCATTTGGCTGGCACACACGGATTCGGATATGTCACACCGTCTGCGCAGCAAACAGGTTGATATGGATAGCCTGCACAGGCAATCTCGCAGCTTTCGCACCACTTCGAATCAACGACTTCAACTCCTGCATAGGCGGCACTACATTTGTTGCCGTAAGTTTGATCATCGCCCCCACATACACCTCGTCTTCCGGTGTCTCCCTGCCAACCGAAAGCTAGTTCGCCGATGATGACCTCTCCTCCGGTCTCCGAAGGGCAAGGACAAGTTCCTGGCCCGCACTTTTCGGCACAAGCTGGAGTTGCCTTGACAACGTTGGGGGCGGCGTCATGAGCACAAGCAAGCATGCAAGGGTTGTAGTAGGTTCGATAGTCTGAGCCACAGACGGGCAAATACTCTCCCTGCCCCATGCTGCAATGGCATTCCTCGCAGCCATGAAGGAGGAAACTGCCTTGGTCATCCAGCGGGATTTCGTATTGGGGCGGCGCAGCCTCCGGAGCCCAGCAGTTGAGGACGCACTCGTTCCTATATGCCTTGAAATCCTGTCCACAGACCCACTGCCCGCCCAGTGGACATAGCGAGCAGCATTCGGCCTCGTTCACCTGCACTGCTTCCTTGCATTCGAGCAAGCAGGCGTTCATGAATGGCTTGCTGAATCCAGCGATTTCACCACAGACGGGGGAACAGATGTCAAGGCATCCCTCGCAGTCGGCCTCGTCGTTGCATTCTCCCTTGCATGCCAGGTCAGCGCCAGTCCAATCGTTGCATACCTTGAGATCGCATGCATTCCAGTAGGTATATCCATCGGTGGCGCAGACCGGGGAGTAGTCCTGTGGACAGGCTTCGCAAGGCCCGCATTTGTCGGAACACGGGCCAATGAACTTCACCTCTGGGCAATCCAGGTAGTCTTCACACTGTAGGTTGTGGATGTCGCATTTCATCTCACAGAAATTCTCGTAGGTTTTACCGCAAGGGATGGCAGCAGAAACAGCACATAGCTGAGGCGTGGCGAGTTCTTCGTCGGAGCAGTTGCACTCCACACATTCTCCAGCAACATAGTCGAAGACACCATCGCACTCAGCCTCGCACGAATTGGCATACGTCGTTAGGTTGGCTCCGCAGACAGGGGCGGGAGGTTCCTCACTGCAATCACAAACACAATCGCCCGTCACGAAATCGCATTGCAGAGGAGAGGCGCAACCGATTCCGCACGCTCCCCCGCAGCCGTCCGATCCGCACTCCTTGCCCTGGCAGTCGGGCAGACATGAACACACGCCTACCTCAGGAACGCACATTCCCTGTTCGGAAGCCATGCAGATGCATTCCTTCTCGAAGTCGCACACGTTTACCTCACTCCACTTCCAGCATCCATTCGGCTCCTGCTCGCAGTATCGATAGGCCGCCTTGGACAGACAATCGATGGCTCCCGAAGGGCAATCGCTGCACGGCAGTTCACCAACCGAATCAGCCTGTACGCCTTCTAAATCATCAATGTCATCTGACCGAGAGTCATGCAGGCAGTCCAACCCCGTGAGCTGGCATGACAATTCGCCTCCAACGTGGTCAGCATCTTGTGGACGAGAGTCGCCTCCCCCTTCGTCACCCTGACTGCTCGCTTCTCTGTCGGCATCAGAATCCGCAGCCAAATCCACTCTCGTCGAACCAACGTCGTCAGAACTGTTCCCGTCCCCGCAGGACAAGGGGCAGCACAGTACGAGGAACATCCACAGCCAGGGGGCCTTTCCTTGAGTCCGAAGTTCCTGGTGGCTGAGTCGAAGGGCGTTCATTCGACCCACCGCCGGTACAACTTCAGGTTACTGAGCCGCATGGACGTACACTCGCTATCGTTGGGGTGGCAGCCGATGTACAGCATGAGGTTCTGATACTGGGCAAAGGAGTACGAGAAGGGAAGAGCATATGTGTTAGGACCAATTACCAACTCACCAGGATGCATACTGGCCGCTTCCCGGGATCTGTCGAAGCGGAAGACAACGTGGACATCTTCTGCCTGGTAGGGACCATAGTCTATCTCCGTGGCCCGGTTCCCGACATGCACTTCCAAGCTGCAAAGTGCGCCAAAACCCAATCCAAAGAGTCCCTCACCGCCAAATTCAATCACTGAACCTGCGTCACAGCCGTGCCTCAAGTCGAATTCGAGTGTAAATGCATCTCGCAGGTCTGCGAAGACATCGTTTGGAAAGACATGGACGCTGTCACCCGTGTCGAACTCCAGCGCACCGTCAACCACCTCTGGATACAGCAACCAAACGGCATGCCCAAAGACTGATTGGTCCGATGTCACCTCCTCACTTGTGAACGGCAGATCTAGCAGCAAGTCAGTCCGTTCCTTCTGTCTTGCTACCTCCGGCATTGCCCACCCCATCAGTGTCACTTCGTCGAGGTAGCCAGAGAAAGTACCACCGACCTCTCCAAGCATACTTCCCAGAACAACAGGTGAAGGTCCGGAAATCACCTTGCCACTAAGATCCTTAGAATCCACCTCGCTTCCATCGATGAACAACTTCACGTTGTCCTGCATTTGAGTCTCGTCAAAAGCCAAGTGCAGATGGGACCACTGTTCTATTCGGTCGAAAAGCACTGTTCCTGAGGCGGTCCCGGTATCGCTCCTCACCAGATAAGAGAGTTGATCGTCTTCCGTACCTGGAATGTCTCGAATGTGGATGTAGAAGGGCGTCTCTTCAAACCCGCCCTTACTTATCACGTAGCCATCGCATCCTGCGACCGGAGACACCCATCCGGTGATTGCCAATTGAGACGTTTCACCCCCAGATTCTCCCGTTGGCTCTACTTCAACCGTCACAAAATCGGCCTGACCCGTCAATTTCAAAGCCGAGCCCTTCCAGCGTTGCCCAATCTGCACGTGCGCCCCTCCCTGCATTTCCCCATGCAGTCCGAGTGGGCCACTATCCTGGGGGCCGTAATCGAAGCTCCATTTCGCCCGAAAGAACCCGGGAGCAAAAAACAGAGTGCTGTCTGTGTCTGGAATGCTGGCCGTGCAT
>CAZVFX010000272.1:0-3848 GCA_964626565.1 uncultured Myxococcales bacterium | reverse complement strand
GCCCCATGGCAGACCTGCTTTCAGTTGAAGGCCATTACGGGTAAGTGCTACTAGAAGGAGGAGCAAGTCATGGGCAAGACATATCCGATGCAGCCGTGGGTGACGCTGAAAGGCAGTACTAACTACCTGGACGCGCTGGTCCAGCCGGCGTCAGGCTGGGTGAACGGCGACAATTTCAAAGAGGCGGTGATGGATTTCAATGTCATTGGCAACACGGTTTCCACCGGGACGACGTTGTGCGACCTGCTGGTGCAGACCGCGGTGGCGCCTGAGGGACCGTGGACGGACATCGCGACCATTTCCACGGGCTACTGCCGGACGACAAAGTACTTCACGTCGAACGAAGGCGGGACGGACCAGTTTGACCGTTTCCTGCGGTGGAGACTCGACCCCAGCGGTGCGGTGGGTGACTGGACCATTACGTTCAAGATCTGCACTACGATGAAGTAGGCCGTCGGAGGGTCGTTCGACACGTAGCTGACTGGCGGCTCAACCGGTCGTGGCGTGCCGCTGCAGATTGGGGAGGGCTGGATGAACAAGTGCAACCGCGAGAGTGGAGGCTGTCGACCCAACTCACCTGACTGGCTGGATGACATCGGAGGTGCGCTGAAGGAGCAGGCGTGGTCCACTGCCTTTCCTCCTCGGTCGCCAGGGCAAAGCCGGAGGCCGGGTCCGGTGTCGCCTGGAATGCCTCCCGAGGAAGAACTGCGCAAATGGCGGCAGGGACAATCGCGGAAGGAAGCGGCGGAGAAAGCTGAGCACCTGAAGAAATGGAAGGCGACCCAGACCGGCCGGGGAAAGAAGATGTCGCAGGCGGGGCAAGTAGTGGGTGGAGGCTATCAGCAGCATCTTCTGCCGGGGTGGTGCGGGGCACCACTTGATGGCGCTTGTCTGACCTCCGACGTCAGTCCTGAGACAGCCGCTTATTGTGCGCGTGCGGTTCTCCAGCACATGTTGGACAATTTCGTGGTTGAGCTTGATGCATATGAAGTGACCGGATTGCACTCGAAGGATAACTGGACCTGGTCGGACTTCCCGGAGCAGTACAGATGGGTGTCTGCCGGGACCAAGGTGTATTGGGGGCCGTGGCTTTCGGCAGTCGACGAACCGAGTCCGCTGGAATTCTACGTGGCAATTCTGGTCGTTCCGGTGGGCGGGGAGTACTCGTCTCTAACCTGGCAGTGTTTCGAGCGCAGGAAGCTCACGGTCATTGGGTCCAAGGATGGCGGACCTTCTGACTCGTCCGCTTGTGTGGACTTGTACAAAACGGCGTGCAAGCTTGCCGCACCCGGGTGGTGGTGGCACCATGATTATGACAACTTTCCATCAGAGAACTACTACGCATTTCTGAAGACGGCGCAGGATGCCGGCGGTGGCTTCGTTGTTCCATCGCAGTATAGTCTGTCGGAGCACACGGGGGAGGAGTTTCAATGGTGCCATCCGGACAACTTTGTTGGCGGAATGGGCCCTGAAGCGTACTGCCCGGAAATCGAGCAACTGACAAGAGGCTCCCGAGCAGCCTATTGCTCCTGCGCCCTCTTGAATTCGGCAATCTGGCAGGGCGAAGACCCGATGTGGGAACCGATCTGCGACCACTTCCCCGGGGCGAGTTTCCCCAGTCCCGGGGTTGCGGGACTGGGTGTGGCCAACGACCACAAGATGAAGGTGTTCGTACCGCCTTCCTGCGAGTTTGTGCTGGAAGTCGCAGAGGCCAAGTTCAACCAGGGCAATGCGGAGGCCCCATTTTACGAACGATGGTATCTCGCTCCTTTGCCCGATTTCGGCGCTGTGATAGAATGGAACGACGACTTTGTGTTGCCGAATGGTGTGTTCTGGACCGGGACGCAAATCACTAAGGCGGCCAAAGTGAGAGGGTACTTGACGGCAATAATGGTTTCGTTGCGTAGGAATCGCTTTACGGAGTTGTGTGATTTCGAAGAGAGTGCGTCGGAGTACGAGGGGGTCTGTTCTGACTACAAGTACGAAAGCATGTGGTCCAGTGATCCGGTGCCGCTCTTCTTCGGGAACAGTGAGGAGCCCGAGAAGTGGGCTGATGCGTTGGCTAAATACCAGAAGCTCTGCTGGCTTCTACCGAGACTGCATTGGACCGGAGGCAAATACGAAGACCTCGACAGTTGGATCCGGAATCCACATCATCTGCCCTTGGTCAGCTTTGTGGCCATACTGTGCGGCAATACGGACAAAGATGTCCTCATGTACAAGGACGGTCCGTCGGCTGAATGCTAGGCGGAACGGGGAGGGGACTTGCATTTGACCCGCCCAGATTGCTCCAGTGCGTCGTCAGTTTCTCGAAGCGAACCGCCTGCGTCTTCTTTCGCTAGCCGTGATGCCTTGAAACTAGTAACTGGCTCGATCGCATACGCCATGGTAGCGATAATACTGCTCGGCGCCTGCTCTTCCTCCAAGAAAGAGCAACAGGACGGAAGTGACCTGGCGGCACATCGCAATGGAGATTTGGGGCCGACCCTGGAAGTAAGGCAGGACTCCCGAGGAAGCAACGACGGCGGAGAGGTGTTGGAATGCCTTCCACTGGTTTGCGGCCCAGGAGGGTATCAGTGCGGTGCGCACAGTGACTCTTGCGGAAACCGCTCTTGGTGCGGAGACTGCCGGTCGGGGGAGGTCTGTGTCGAGGGGGCATGCGTGGCGCGCGTTTGTGGCAGCAGCCCGTTCCTTGATTTTGGAGGTCGCAGTCTGGACGTGCGTACAGATGAAAATCACGCCTTCGTTGCTCAAGGGGAAGGAGGTCTTCTCGTCGTGGATGTGTCCGCCCCGCACGAACCCTCGCTCGTCTCGGTGTTTGGCCGGGAAGATGATTGGCCGGGTACGGGCCAGCATGTTGCCCTGGCGGATGGCCTTGCTTATTTGGCCGACGGGAAGACCCTGCGAATTATCGACATTGCTATTCCAGAGCTACCGACCCAAGTGGGGGCCTATGGACCGATGTGGGGGGCCAATAGCGTGGTTGTGGATGAGGCCAGAGTCTACTTGACGGACTGGTATTTTGGCCTGCTAGCCCTGGACGTGAGCTCACCCGCCGCGCCCACTGTGGTGGGCGACATCGAACTGTCGACTCCTAGGACTGTCGAGGTTGCCTCCGGCGTCGCGTACGTGGCGACAGGGGAGGCTGGATTGGCCGTCGTCAGCATCGCAGAAGACGGGCAATTAGAGCAGGTCAACGCGTATCTGCCGGATTCACTCGTCCTTGACGTGTCGGTTCTTTCTGACCTGCTGTTGGTGGTAGACTGGAGTTCGGGACTTCATATTCTCGACATCGGCGATCCGGCGAATCCGTCACCGCTGTCATTTGTGGACATCACGTATCCAAGTCTGGTCGTTGGTGATGCAGGCCGAGCGTTCGTCTATGGTGACGGCTCAAAGATACTCATCCTTGACATGACCGACCCGGTACATCCTTCGGTAGTTGGGTCGTTTCAGGATTCCGAGGCGGTCACGAGTCTCTCCGTTTCGGAGAAACTGCTATACGCCACAACTGACAATTCGGGATTGAGAGTGTTCGACGTCCAGAATGCCAGTGCAGTGGAGTTTCTGGGTGCATTCGAGGCGCCAACTAATGCACATGATGTGTTCGTTTCTGGCGATGTAGCCTACGTCGCTGACGCTCTGGGCGGAGTGCGCATTTACGATGTGGGTGAACCAGACACGCCCCAATGGAGTGGTACCTACAGAACGCTGGGGGCCTGTGTCGGCGTGCAGGTTGAATCGGGACTGGCGTTCGTGCTCAACTATTCGTGGGGCATCCAGATCGTTGATGTCACTGACCTTCCGGGGATATCCCCCCAGGTCTGCTATGAGGAGCAGCCATGGGA
>CAZVFX010000271.1:0-3862 GCA_964626565.1 uncultured Myxococcales bacterium | reverse complement strand
CGGCAGCTTGCTTTGCATGGTTTCTCCTTGCTTAAGCCTACCTGCCCATTCTAGTACTCGGTCGATAGTGATGCAACAGTGCGGAAAGGACTAAAAACTGTATCGAAGCGCAATCCCGAATTGCCGCAGGTCGATGATGTTCTTGTCGTCGGCAACAGTCTCTTCGTGGCAGTCTGAACCCACGCAACTCTCCTGAGTCCCTCCGTCGAAATAGAACAGGTTCATCACCAGGCCGATGCCCAGATCTCCGTTCTCCTGCCCGTTCCACACCCGAATCGTGAACCCGACGGGGATTTTCAGCGCGGTCCAGGAACTCCACGTGACTCGCCTCTCCGGGGTCTCGCCGGTGGTGTTGGTGATGATCATGCCGTAGCCCACCCCCAGGCCGGCCCAGACATCAACGCCGGTGCCGACTATGCGCATCTGGTACCGGCCGATGACTACCGGCGTGTACACCCGGCTGCCAAGCTCAGTCCCGGATGAGTCCGCGGAGTCCGTGGGTGCCAGTGTCGCAGAATTAATCTCGAATCCGGCCATCAGGAAGCGGTTCAAAGCGTACAAGGCTGACAGCTCCACAAATGTCTCGGAATCCACGTTGCCGCACGTGGCGCCTCCGTCGGATACGCAACTGTTCGCACCCGCCCGCACACCGACGTGCCAGTCGCAACGGTCACCGCGCCAGGTGAGGTCGGTGCGCCCCCACGCCGCGGCGTCAGGTACGCTCGCCGGCAGGAAACACAACAGAGCCAGTACGCCGGCCAGCGCACTCCGCTCACCCCGAGAAGAGGTCAGACAAGTCCTCATTGGGGTCCTCCTCACTTTCTTCCACTGATTGCTCCTCTGAATCCGCCCCCTCGCCCTCCGGATCATTGGCCGACCCATCCGCCCCGGAGCCGGGGTTATATGC
Organism: uncultured Myxococcales bacterium; assembly: GCA_964626565.1. Taxonomy (GTDB): domain Bacteria; phylum Myxococcota_A; class UBA9042; order CAIXZC01; family CAIXZC01; genus CAZVFX01. The sequence goes on along the minus strand of CAZVFX010000271.1, from coordinate 2,955 downwards.
CGCTCCCCCGGAAGTCTGGCCGACCCGGACGAGAAAGCTGAAGGGAGACACGAGTTCCGAGCCGTTTATGTCCGCCAGCAGGATGCCGCTCACCTTATAGTCTTTCTTGTACAGCATGGGTGCGTCGAACTTCCCTTCGCCGTAGACGATCACCCGACCCTTGGCGGTTGCCACCCCCTGAGCCGCGAACAAGTCGGCCAGCGCGTCGGCATCCTGAGCCTGCGCAAACGCGCCCCCCGTCTCTACCGCCAGGGTCGTCAGCAGGCTAAAGTCCAGTTGATGTCCCAGCCCGATGGAAAATACCGAGGTTTTGCCCGCCTTGGCTTTCCCGAGTACGGGGCCGAAACCGTGGTCGCTTACGTTGTCCTGGCCATCTGTGAGCAGCAGCACCATGGGCATGTAGTCTGAAGGTGCAAGCACCATACCGTCCGCAGACTCAAATGCCTCAAGCGCGTCCAGAGCGGTGTCGACAGCATCCCAAAGCGCGGTTTGCCCAATCACCATCCCATGCCGGATCGCGCCCGCCGCAATCTGTTTGTCAGCGGTAAACTGCTGGGCGATAAAGACGTTGGAAGCAAAGTGGATGACCGCCACAACGTCATCCGGACGCAGCGACTCCACCAAATCAACCGCGGCATCGATGCGCAGGCTGTCGGGATCGTTGAGTTCCATGCTGCCGCTGTTGTCAATGACCACCACCATCGCGGCATTCAGAGATTGCTCTTCCGTCCCCGGAAGTTCCAGGTACTTTATCGGCTCAGCGGTTCCGGGAATCGTCACCAGCGGTCCATCCAGCGGCTGCGCCTGAATCCCGGCGAAGGTGAAACTCTCGATGGAAATCCCGGCGGTGATGTACTCTCCCTCGCCATCGAGAGGGGAAACCGCCAATTGGAAGCTTACTCCGTTCGCAGACGACGCGGTGGCATGGGCGCTGCTCAGTGGCAACTCTTCAACCGGCTTGCCTGCACTCGTTTCTTCTTCTGCTGCGTCAGGTCTCGTTTCATCCTGGCAGCCACAAAGGCAGAAGACCGCCAGGAAGGCGATCGCCACGCACCACCGCGCTGGACTTTTTTCCCCGGCTATAAGCACGCTCCCCCCCTCTCGAACGCTGCCGAACATTTTGCTGTCGCTGACTTCCTTTCCGGCTCACATATAGTATAACGATCCGGGCGGTCGGATTCGATCACTTATTTGGATTGTAAATGGCGGCGCAGCCCCATACTATCGTCGCAAGCGCCGGAGTAGAGCAGATGGTTACTACCACCACCACAACCTTCCAGTCCCACCTCTGGGAGGCCATAGTAGCCCTGCGCCTCGAAGTCTACGTGGACGAACAGAAGGTGCCCCTCGAACTGGAACTGGACGACGATGACCGCACTGCAGTTCATTTTGCCGCGGTGGAAGGTGGCGAGGTGGTAGGGACAGCCCGCCTGGTCTACCGTGACGGCACCGCCAAGTTCGGCCGCCTGGCAGTGAAGGCGATCCACCGCGGAAAGGGCATCGCTCGTCAACTGCTCGCCGTGACCATAGAGCACGTAAAAACTGCAGGTGCGCACACCATGTTCCTCGATTCCCAGACGGTAGCCACCGGGCTGTACGCCCGATTCGGTTTTGTCGAAGAAGGGGGCGTCTTCATGGATGCCGGAATCGAGCACATCCGCATGGTGCTGAAACTGTAACTGAGATTCTGTTTGATAGGGAGGTTTGAAATGGATGCCATAAGAGAGACCTTTGCCGACATCTGGGCAAACAAATATGCTGCTGCCGGAATCATCGTGGTGTTGTCGGCCGCGGTCGCATTCGTCGTGCAACTGGTGGCGACCGGGGTCGCGGCCCGGCTGGTCCGCAAGACCCGCACGGAACTGGATGACAGGATCCTGGACTTGGGCCGCGGTCCCATCGTTATCACCGTGGTTCTCATCGGAATCGGAATTGCCATGCGCCGCCTCGAATGGGGCGACCAGTTCAATGTTGTCGCGATCCGCCTGCTTGCCAGCGTCGGGCTGGTGGTGTGGTCGATCTTTGCGTTCAAGCTGACCAGTTTGCTGCTGCAGACCGCCTGCAGTCATCCCACCCGGTTTCGCGCGGTGGAGGACCGCACCTTCCCACTCCTGGACAACGCAGCAAAAGTGCTGATCCTGGCCGCGGTGGTCTACATCGCATTGAGCGTCTGGAAGATAGATGCCTCAGGGTGGCTGGCCTCGGCCGGAATTGTCGGTATCGCCGTCGGTTTTGCCGCCAAGGACACCCTGTCCAATCTGTTCGCCGGCTTGTTTATTATCGTGGACGCACCTTATCGGGTCGGCGACTACATAAACCTGGACAGCGGAGAGCGGGGCAAAGTGGTGCACATCGGCATTCGCTCCACGCGGCTGCTCACCCGGGACGACATGGAGGTGACCATCCCCAACGCAGTGATGGGCAACGCCAAAGTTGTCAACGAAACCAAGGGAAAATGGGAAAAGCGGCGAATTCGCATCAGCCTGGGAGTCGCCTATGACGCGGACATCGATAAGGTACGCGAAGTGCTGATAGAGTGCGCCAAAGCCGAGCCCAGCGCGTGCGCTGAACCGGAGCCCAAAGTGAGATTTCGCACCTTCGCCGACTACTGCCTCATGTTTGAACTGCTGTGCTGGATCGATGAGCCGGAACTCCGGGGTAGGGTGACCGACGCACTCAACACCGCGGTAATCAAACGGTTCCGCCAGGAAGGAATCGAAATTCCATTCCCCAAACGGGACATCACGCTGACCAACAGCCCCCCAATTCCCCCCGACCTCGACTCCGAAGCAGTGGACATGTAACCCGCCCCCAGAAACCCCGCCCGCGGCGCGTACCGCAGCGCGGCGCCCGGGACGACCAGCAGGGCGACGACGAGTATTGCCGGCGGGAGGATCTCCCCGACGCCATGAGCCCGGCCCGTGCCGTAGTCGAACGTCAGCCCCGCCGGCCAGC
>CAZVFX010000270.1:0-3935 GCA_964626565.1 uncultured Myxococcales bacterium | reverse complement strand
GGCCTCCGATACTTGGCCTGGAGGCAGGAAACACGGATGGAAGTTCTTACCCACTGCTGCGCGTGGTCTTCCGGGACGACGATTCCAGTTAGGCTCAACGCTGCCTCTTTCGACTCGAACAGCACTCAGCAGTCGTTCTACGAACGTCAGACCATTCGTGCCATCGATGAGTGGAACCTGAGCGGGGCCGATCTGTTTTTGGACTATCAGGGACGCACGACCCTGTACGGTGTCCAGACGGATTTCATCAACATCTACATGGATACCTTCAGTCAGGGCGAGAGCCCTCCCCTGGCACGGATCATGTGCAAGGCCGATGGGTATTGCGACGACGCCGCGGATCCGGGGCCCTACTCCTGCATTGACAACGGCTCCGGGTGCATCGACGTGACGGTCGAAGGCCACTGCGTGAATTGGTGTGACATGCCTGCTGTCAAATTCAACGCGGAGGCGAACTACACGGCTGGCTATCCGACCACCGGAGAGACGGATTTCAGAGGCGTGCTCACGCACGAGATGGCGCACGCGCTCGGTCATGTGCACGCCTTTACCGACGATTTCGACTGTGCGGTGATGGGATATCAGTCTGGGCCCATCTATCCCGCCTGGGACCCTGAGCAGAGCAGGTACCTCTGGCGCTACGACATCGATCAGCATCTTAGCGATCCCACGTATGGGTATGGTGCCGAGACCGGTGCGAATGCCAACTCCCGGCGCGCCGAGGACCTGACGTCGTTCAGTTCGTTCGCGGGCCCCCCCTCGGGAGGTCAGTCTAACCTCCGCCCCGCGATCGCCTTCTCGGACGGCACGACCTCGGATCCGGATGCAGCCTACTGCCTCGCTATCGCCGCCGCGAGTGCTCCATACGGCGCGGTCAACCATGTGGTCACTGTACGTGGCGACGGGACGAGCGGCGGATGGGAGTGGGGTCATCCCAACGCTAGTGGCCGGGGCTGGACTTGGGCAATCACAGAGGACGGAATAGCGTTGTCCGCTTCCGAGGACGCGTTCATGCTCGCGTGGGTCGACAACGTCACGAGCTCGGACGAGCTGAGCATCCACACCGCGATGAGCGGCGACTGCGCCTCGTGGACTACCTACGAGACGGTGGAGGGGGCCTACACCCATGTAGCGCCAGCGCTGGCGTTCGACTGGTACCGCAATCGATTCCTGCTTGTGTGGGTCGATGCGGACGAGGGGACGATCAAGGCAGCAACCAGACCCCCCACGGGCTCCTGGTCCGCGGTTCAGACCATCGGTTTCGGGGCCTCACTCAGTCCGGCCCTGTCGTATACCTTCGGCAACTTGGGGACCTTGACCTACGCACGCATGGACGGCTACGGGCAGATCTGCTCCTCGAAGATTTACGTCAACGCGGACGGGACGGTTTCGACGAGCTATGCGTCGTGCCACAGCTCTACGATTTTCGCCCGCAAGGGCCTCTCGGGCACCTACGGGTACGACGAGGGAACCAGCAGCTGGCGCTACGTCCTGGCGTTCCAACGCTACGACACATTAGGTGGGACGCAACGCAATGTGGCGCTGTCGAAGACCAACCCCAATCCGTGGTACCACTTCTCCGAGGTGGGGACGATCTCTGGAGGAACCAGCTCGATGCTCCCACGTGTGGATGCCTCGATTGTATACAGTCAAATGGGTGGTACAGGGTCGTTTAACGAGTTCATGGCAACATACGTCTGGTAGGGGGTGGAAGAATGCGAACGAGAGCATGCATGATCGCACTGTTCGTGTACGTTGCGGGCGCATGCGCCGCGACTGATAAGGAGAACCTGACCGCGTCGGGTCAGGACAACCAGGCTCCCCCGGACGCCCCGGGGCTCGACCCCGAGGGCGATGATGAACGCGGCAGCGCGCCGGACCTGTGGTGGGAGCAGGGACCCGGACCGGACGAGGGGCCTTCCGACGGCGTGGCACCGAGCGTCGCGAACGCGGACCTTGAGTGCATCGGGACTGATCCGTTCTACCACTTGTTCACATGTCCGGGGGCGTGCCACTATGTGATCGGGACCATCAGCGGCTACGAGGCCGTGCCCGACGGGCATGTGTCCGAGTTGGGCAGTACGAAGTACTTCGTGGCTGATACCCGGATTGCCACGGTGACGATCGTGACCTACTTGGCGAATCCCCCGTTATTCGATGATGCACCGTTCAGCGCGGCCCCGCTCGATTCCTTCGTGGTGCAGGAGCAGCCCAGTGGGTATGCGGATATCTACCTCAAGGAGTCCGATGGGGCCACGCCGGCCTACCAGTCGACCCAGTGGGAAAAGCAATGGATGGTACCTCCGCACGCGAAGCTGCCTCCGAAGGGCACCGTGGTCATGGGGTTCAAGGACGCGCGGGACATCATCCATCCGGACCATCGCCTTGTCACCGTTGTCTTTCCCCTTACAGAGGACGGCTTGGTGGACATGATCGTACTGAAGGGTACAGGGGTCATGGCGGACGCTGGGTGGCCGGCCGACACACCCACCGAACCCGTTTCGATCGACGAAGCGCAAGAGTGGTTCGGGATGATGGTTACGTACAACGGCGTCCGCTGCTTCCCCTCGGAGGTCGAAGGGGAGACTGAGACTGAATACCCAGACGAGTAGCGAGTAGCCTCGGATTCCAGGAGCCCTGGATATCACCTGCTGAGCGGCGTCCTTCGGCTCAGCCGTCCGTATAGGCAGAGTGGGAGCATCTGCAGTTTGGATGGAGCGGGAGGGCAGGCGCCTCGTCCAGTTTGAACACCTTCCCGTTCAGCGCTCTGCATGCGGAGCAGGTCCTGGCGTCGTCCGCGACGAGCCAGCGGACCTTGGTGACGCCGACCTCCCGGTAGAAGACCTTGCGGCCCTCGTTGTGCGCGCGGAGGGTCTCGGTGCGGGCGATGAGGGTGGCGCGACGCTGCGCGGTCTTGAAGACGGTTTTGCCTGCGCGGCGGAACGCGTCGGGGTCCTTGACGACGCGGCCGATGTCCTGAACCACCTCGGGGATCGACTTCCCGGAGATCACACCGTGGGTTACGGTGCGTTTGATGGCGGAGGACAGCTCGGCGGAGACGTCGCCAAGGAGCTGGACCTGGTAGTTGGCCAGGAAATCTACCGCAGCCCGGTCGATGGTGGCGAAGGTGCGCTTGACCAGCGCGTTGCGGTTCGCGTCCGAGAGACCCTGGAAATCGGGCATCTCCATTGCCTCGAGCTGTGAGATCCCGTCCTCGATGCCCAACTTCATGGCCCCATTGACGTTGCCGCGGATCCCGACCTTCCAGTTGGACTCCAACTCCCTGGCGACGGCACCGACCTCTTTCTCCAGGTCCTTGAGGATGGTCAGCTGCATTTCCTGCCAGGGTTTGAGCGAGACCTTGTCTTCGAATCGCCGGATCTGCTTCGCTACGTCGTCGGCCGCGCCATCCAGAATACCCAGCATCTCCTTGACTCGGTCTTCCGCGTATCGGTCCCGGCGCTTGATGGCTTGCGCTACCGCGTTGCAAACCGTCGACCGTGATTTTCATGGGCCCGCGCTCCGGGGCCGGGTCGCGGCGCTGCCGCTACACCTGACGAGACAGAACGGCTGGGGTGAGCCGATTTCGAAGTCACACCCGCCCATCCTACCGGAAGTCGAACTCAGACGAGATCCCAGGGCGGGTCGGAGGAGCAGAATTTGGCGCTACCACTACGGATCCGGTGCTTCCTCAAACACGAGGCCGTCGTCGACGCGACCTCATGATTTCAGAGAGACAGAGAGAGAATCGGGTGGATCGGCCTTGAAATGGGCTGATGCGGGGGGTGGCCAGACCACGTGATGTCGGTCGGCCAGGGCAAGGCCTAAAGCGCAAGTCCGCCTACGGGCTGGCCGAGATGGGTGTCCAGCCAGCCAACGGGCGCACTGCACCCTTTGCGGTGCAGAGACGTTCGATAATGTCTGATCGGTGGAGG
>CAZVFX010000269.1:0-4069 GCA_964626565.1 uncultured Myxococcales bacterium | reverse complement strand
ACTAGACCTGCTGGGTGAGGTTGATTCGAGTCCGACCGAATGGCAGGGCCGCACGCTGATGACGCACCTTTCGGGCCCTGGTTTACACCCGGCCCGGCCAGTCTTCATTGATGCCTTCCAGAAAGGCGGCGAGCAGCGTGTTCACGGGGTGGTGAGTTGGCCATGGAAGCTCGTTTACCGGGTGCAGGGCCACGCGTTTGAAATGTATAACCTGGCGCGTGACCCGAAGGAAATGCTCAATGTGTTCGACGCCGTTCCCGAGGTAGCAGCCAGCCTGGCCGCAGCTCTCGACCGGCACCTTGCCTTCCATGGAGGTCCCAGATGAAAGTCACTTTCCTCGGTACCGGCGAAGCTTTTGACCCTGAACTGCCCAACACCTCCGTGGTCATCGAATCCGAAACGGCAACTATTCTTGTGGACTGCGGATACTCTGTCCCCCAGCAGTATTTCAAGCTGATTCGCGATCCCAACCTCATCGACGCCTTTTATCTGACCCACATCCACGCCGACCACTCCTTCGGCATCCCCGCTCTTCTTATGTGGATGTGGGAGGAAGGGCGGACAAAACCGCTGAAACTGCTGACGAAACAAAATCGCGTCGACCTGCTACTTGGGTTCGCCGACCGCGGCTATCCGAGCGCTTCCAGCCGCCTGACCTTCCCCCTGGAACCGGTGGTGCTGGCCGACGCGGGGCCCACGGACTGGGACGGAACCACGGTACGGACGGCAACCACCCTTCATGGCGCTGAAAACCTGGCCGTTCGCCTTGAATTTGCCGAGGGGACCTCGGTGATGGTCAGCGGGGACGGCGAGATAACCCCGGCGTCGGCGGCCCTCTTCGACCAGTGCTCGCTCGTGATCCACGAGTCCTACCGCATCGACGACCACACCCCGGGACACTCCAGCGTCAAAGAGGTGCTGGAAACCGCCGCGGCCCGCAACCCTGACCAGGTCGCCCTGGTCCACACCTGCCGCAAGGAGAAACACCTCCTCCCTCCCAACAGCAGCAGTGCAATCGTACCCGCCCCCGGCACTATCCTGGATATCCTGCCCTAACCACCCGAAACCCGAAACCCGAAACCTATTTCCCCACGAGATCCAGCTCTTCTTCCAGTCGGTCCTTCAACTCCACTTCGCTCTTCTCACCATAATAACGTTTGCCGTTGATGTAGATGGTTGGAGTGCTCTTCACACCGAGTTTTAAGCCCTCGCGTTTGGACGCGACCACCTTGCTCTTGGTGTCCTTTGACCCTCGGATCTCCTTGAACCTGGCCCAATCCAAGCCGAGTTGTCCCGCGTACCCCTTCAGGTCGCTATCGGAGTGGTCCTCGAACTTCGTATACATCAAGTCGTGGAACTCCCAGAACTTCCCCAACTCGAATGCCGCTACCGCAGCCTTGGAAGTGGATACCGCCAAAGCGCCGTGCCCCTTCACCGGGAACGGCTTGAAGCAGTAGGTCACCTTGTCCCCGAGAGATTCCGCCAGCTTGCGCAGGATGGGAGAGACGATGCGGCAGAACGGGCACTCGAAATCGGTGAAGGCCACCACTACCACCGGCGCGTTGGGGTCGCCGAGGCAGAAGGCAGCTTTGGTGTTCACTTTGGCCGTCTTGAACGGGTGGGCCGAGCGAGCCCTGTCCGCCAGCATCTTGCTGATGTCCTTGTCCGGCTTGCCCCGGGTCACCTGCCTCGTGATAAAGCCGGCGATGCGAATCGCAGTGGCCGAGGGCTTCGCCGCGGTTACGCATTCAAACACCGAGCCCGCACACTCGAAGTAACACTTTTCGCTCTTCATGAGCATCTGGGCCCGGGCCTTGTCGGTGTCCCTCACCTTGGAGAGGTCAACGTTGGAAAGCTTGCTCCAGGGAACCCCCTCAGCGAGGGCGGAAGAGGCGCTGAACAGCAGCATGAACGCCAAAACAAATGCTCCACGTCGCATATCTATCTCCATTGGTATATCAGCCTGTTGCGGTTCTGTTTCTAATGCGGTCGATTAATGCATCCAGCCGCCATCTCACCTGCGGCTTCAACACCCAGATGAACAGGCCGATGGCCAGCCAGGCTACATCCCGAAACACGGTTAGAATCGACATGTCCGCTTCCGCTTCTTCCGAAGCAAAACACCCGCACTGCATCTGCAGATCATGGGCCAGGGCCCAGATGATCGCGATGATGAACATCACCAGCATACCGTTGATGAGCAGGGTCTGAGCCCGGGTCTGGAGGCCAACGATCAACAGCACGCCCGCGACCACTTCGAGCCAGGGCATGACGATGGCCATTATGTTGATCACCTGGTCGGGCATCATCTGGTAGGTGGCGATACTGATGGCGAAGTTGTAGGGGTCGAGGATCTTGCCCCACGCCGCAAGGATAAAAACCCCGCCCAGGTAGACACGGGCCGCCAGGTCGAGGAAGTTCAGCAGGTTGGTCTTCCAGGAGGTCCCGCTCATGGCGTCCCCCCTTTCTCCAGACTGCCCCCTTTCTCCAGGTAGGCCTTGAGTCCCCCATCGAGGGAATCGACATGTTCAAGACCCTGGGATTTCAGTTCGTCTGCCAGCAGGCTCGAAGGTGGGTTGGTGTAGCGCTCAGCCGGGTCCTCCTCATCCTCCCATCCGTCGCAATAGACGATGACCCGCTGATGGGTTTTCAGCCTGTCCACGTCTTGCTCAGCCACCCCTTCGAGCTCGTCGTAGTGGATGTTCACCGCGCCCGGGATGTGCCCCGTGTCAAACGCTTCCGGTGAGCGGCAGTCCACCACCACCGCGCCTGCGGGGAAGGAGACTCCTCCGTCGGAGTCCAGATCGTCCAGCGACGCTTTTCCCGCTTCTTCCAGCGTTTCTGGGCAGGGTTGAAAGATGAGGCTGTCGAAAGACTCTCTGGCGACGAGGTCCAGCCGGTTTTCGCGCACCGCGTTGAAACCCAACGCAATGGCCGCGGTGAGACCGAGGACTACGAACGCGACTACGCAGTCACGGGGTAATGCCTTGAGTGCATCTTTCAGTGCCATGCTCAACGCCTCAAGTGGACCAATTCAACTATAGCCAACGGGGCTGCAAGATCAACACCCGGCAATGAGACTGCATTCCCCAAAGATTGTTCATCAGTCCGCTTCGTACCAGAGGAACAGGATCACGTCCGCATCAACGATGAAATCTACGTCCACCTTGCCGGCACCCACATTTTCAGGGCCAAGTGCGAAGTCGAGGCCGCCCTGAACCGCGGCTCGCAACCCGAGGTCGCACAGACCACGGTCGGTGAGCCCGGCCAGGCATTCCTTCTCCACTTCCTGCAGGGAACCCGCCTTCAAACCGGCTACCGAGGCTTTGAATTTGAGCAGCAGCCGTGTGGCCACAAGTCTCACGAGGTGGGAAGGCTCAGGGGATGAGGCGATACTCATGAGAAAGTCTGCGTTGCCTTTGGACAGCACCCCGTTGGCGTGCGCGGTGATGGCCAGCGCGTTGACCTGGATGAGGAACCGGTCGTCGGGATCGTCGGACAGGTCGTGGGCCTCCTCCAGCAGCTTGATGCCTTCTTCCCCCCGGTCGGTTCGGGCCAGGGCGATGGCGAGGTTGTTCATGGCCGCGACCTTGAACCGGGAAGGCTGTAACTTGTCAACCGCTTCCTTAAGCGCACCCGAACCTTCTTCCATGGCTGGTGCGTCCCCTTTGGCCGCGCCTTCAAGATATCTGGCCGCGGCCAGCACGCTTGCCGGAGCCGGACCACCGAAACGTCTGATCTTCTTCTGAGTCTTTCTGGAGACAGAGCCGTTCTTGAAGACCTCTACCGCTACCCCGAGCGACAGGGCCACAGGGTAGAGCGGGTCATCCTTGTCCAGCGCCTTTATCCCTTCCGCCAGCATACCTGAAGCATCCTCCGCGCGGTTGTCGAACAGGATGCTCAGCACCGCGAGTTTGCCCCAGGTGTTGTCGGTTTTCAGCTTCTTCTTGTGCCGCATAAGGCCTTGGCGCAACGCCTGGCCCGCCTTGCGCCAACCCGACTGGCCCTCGGAGCCGGCCGCGGCTTCGGCCGCGTCAAACACGATCTTCAGGAAGCCCGCCACTTTCGG
>CAZVFX010000268.1:0-4146 GCA_964626565.1 uncultured Myxococcales bacterium | reverse complement strand
GACGAGGGGGCCGGGCAACCGGACTTGGGCAGTGGCGATGGTGGTGGTACAGAAGTTATCGATGTGTCGGCCGATGTTGTCTCTCCCATTGACGTGGTGGAGGATGTTGCGGTCGAGGTGACGCCGGCCTGTGAGACGAATTGCGAAGACGTCGTGGACCTGATTGAGGAAGTGCTCCCCGATATCCCGGCCGATGTGCCTGAGGACCTGGCTCCGGAGATCGACGACCTTGCGGAAGAGTTGCCCTCTGAAGACGTACCACCCGAGGTTATCAAACCGCCGCCCCAGTTCCATCATCCGGCCCTGTGGGGTCCGTACCAGATAGGGGTGCGTTCCTATCAGTTGTTCGATGCCGAGCGCCAGCGCTTGGTGCCAACGTACATCTGGTACCCGGCCATCCCGTCCGGGCAGGAACTCGAGAAATACGTTATGATGCTGGAGGGAAAAGCGCACAAGGACGCCCCTGTCGAAAAATCCGGTGGGCCGTACCCGATGGTATTGTTTTCTCACGGTTTCAACGGGATTTCGTGGCAGTCGATAACGTTTACCAACTTTGTCGCCAGCCACGGATATGTCGTGGTGGCCATGGATCACCAGGGCAACACGCTGTTCGACTTCAACGCCGATGACGAGTTGGCGGCCAAGGTCGCGATCGAGCGTCCGTGGGACGTGAAATTTTCGTACGAGGAAGTGGTGAAGATGAGCATGGACCCCAACAGCCCGCTGGCGGGCATGGTGGAGCCCTCACGCATCGCGATGACCGGCCACTCGTTTGGCGGGTATACCGCGCTCATGGTGGCAGGGGGATACAACGTCGTCGACGACGCCAAGGCTGAGTGCGACGCGGGTTCGCCTTCCGATATCTTCTGTCCCTACATCGGGTACTGGCCCGCGGGTGAGACGGTTTCCCTGGACCCGGGGATTCCGGGGCTGAAGGCCGTGGCCTGCCTGGCTCCGGGCGGGTATTCAGCGTTCGGGGACGACGGCCTGGCCGCAATCGATGTCCCAGCCCTGATCGTGGGTGGTTCTCTCGACCCCACCACGCCGGTGGATGTTGAGATCCATCCGATTTACAATGCGCTGGGGCTTCCGAAATACGAGGCCATCGTCCAGAGTGCCAGTCACATGAGCTTCACCAACGTGTGCGACCTCCCCCCGGCTCAGTGGTTCCTCACCGATTTCTGCGGCGTGGAAGGAATGCTTGGACCGGCCGAGACTTTTCCGCCAGTCAACGCCCTGGCCGTGGCATTCCTTAACTACTACGTCCGTGACGAGGTCCAGTACGAGGGTTTCCTGAATCAGGAGTACTTGGATGAAGCCTTCGGGTTTGTCGACTTGTCCCTGGAAGTTCCCTAGCCGTCGCCGTCTACTCAGCCTTTTCCATTCCTGTTCGTTTTGCGTCGCCGCCCGGAAAGGCGGGTGTCAAACCACGGCAGTACCGGTCCGGTAACTCGCCGCACCAACATCACGGTGGGCTCGGCGATTTCCGCGACCGCTTCGGGTATTTCGCCAAACAGCAGGTAGGAGAACAGCTTGCGATTCGAAGCGCCCAAAACGATGAGGTCGTGCTTGCGGCCTTCGGCGACGATCCCCGACACGACGTTGCTGGACCTCACCACGGTCTTGTCCAATTCACCCAGGCGGGCGTGTCTGGTTGTGCGCTCCATCCATTTGTGGGCGCGAGCCACCGCGGCGGCATCCGCATTCTTGGGGATAACGAAGCAGGTGGTGACTTTCGCGTTGGCCTTTTCAACCATGGGTTCGATGAGCTCCGCCGCAAACTCGGCGTGGGGCCCGCCCGCGGTGGGCAGAAGGATGTCCTCGTAGGGAGGATCTTTGCGGAAACGCACCACGGCCACGTCCGCACGCAGCGCGTGTAGCAGGCGGTCCGTGGCCTCCCCGAAAATACGCTCCTTTTTCGTTGAGAATCCCTTCCAACCCATGAGGACCTGGTCCACCGCGTACTCTTCCGCGGCCGAGAGTATGCCGTTTTCCACCTTGTGTGCGATGCGGAGGTCCTTGAAGATCGGATATTCGAGCTCCTTCGCCACCTCGTCCGCCATCTCGAAGAGGGGCCGGCTGCGCGTGTCCACGTACTCCATGCCCTGCCGCAACGGGAGTTGGCCCGGGACCGTGATGATGTTGGTCACGATGACGTCTCCGCCCCGGCCCTTGGCCATGGGGATGGCGAGGCGCAACAACCGTGACACGTTCCCCGGATTGGACAACGGGATGAGGATGCGGAAGTCCCCGGCCGGTGGCGGCGGGGCGACCGCAGGAATCGCTGTCAGCGGTGCAGCTTCGGCCGCCTTGTCTTTCAAGTAGAACTGATACAGCAAAGCGCCGCATCCGATCCAACCCAACGCCACGTACCATGCTTTCGGGTCAAAATTGAATTGGTAGACTGCCAGGGAAAGGTTGGACACGATTCCCAGGATCGGTAGCCACGGGAAGAGGGGTGCACTGTAGCCGCTGGTGAGTTCCGGATACATACGCCGGATACGCAGGAGAGAGAGGTTTACGGCCGCGAAGACCAGCAGGAAGAGAAGGCTGGCCGCCGAGCCAACCACCTGGATCGGAAGGGATATACCCATCACCAGGACCACCACGCCGGTGGCCACGATGGCAACGTGGGGGGTGCGCCGCTTGGGGTGAATCCGGGCCATGGCTGCCGGGAGCCAACGGTCCCTTCCCAACGTGAACGCCACGCGGCTGGAAGCCAGGACGGTGGCGTTAAGTGCCGACATGGTGGACAGCAAGCCTCCGACGACGATGATCACCACGCCCACACCGGGCATGAAGTTCTCGGCCGCCATTACAATTGCGGTTTCCTGGTATTCCCCAAGGAATTCCCAGGAAGTCATTCCCGGCGCCTTGACCGCCGCGATGCAGACGAAGAGGATCATCAGGTAGATGGCAACAGAAATGGCGACGGATATGTATGTGGCGCGGGGAATGTTCCTGGTCGGGTCCTTTATTTCTTCGGCCACGGTTGCTATGAGATCGTAGCCCTCGAACGCAATGAAGGTGAGGCCCATGGCCACCAGGACACCACCAAAACCCTTGGGGAAGAAGGGGTTGAAATTGGTCATTGCCTCGGAAGGCGCCGCGAAGACCGCCTTCAATCCGAACGCTACGAACAACAGAAGAACCGCTATTTTGGCCAGTGTTATCACCGACTCAGTAGTGCCGGTGACACCGGTGCCCCGCACATTGAGCCAGACGAAGAAGCCCAAGATCATGGCCATGAAAATGAGAATCAGGACCTGGGTTCCCGCCAAGCCCAGCATGCCGTGGGCCAGAGAGGGCGCATAGCGTTCGATCACCTCCCAGAAATAGCCGGCAAAGCCCAACGCGTAAAGCCCGCAGGCGACGATGTATGCGAACCAGAGCATCCATCCCGAAAGGAATCCAAACAGCCCCGGGAACGCCCTCTTCACGAATGAGTAGCCACCGCCGGATTCCGGGATCTTGGATGACAGTTCAGCATAGGAGGTGGCGGTAAGCAAGGTGACGAGGCCGTTAAGCGCGAAAGCGAGAATCGACGCAGGCCCTGCCTCGCCTGAGGCCATGCCGGTGAGCACGAAGATCCCGGCCCCGATCATGGCGCCGACCCCGAGCATAGTGGCGTCAAAGCACCCGAGGGAGCGGATGAGAGTTACTTTCTGGCCCCCATCCGACGACACTTCCGGCTGTTTCGACTCCGTGCTCAAGGCTCCCCCCGCCCACCAACATCATCACATCATCACATCATCAGAATTAACAAAACGCAGTTTAGCCCACGCAGGCGGGAGGGGTCAAGAAGCACCGCCGCCGCGAGCCGGAGAAAGGCGGGGTCAGACCCTTTCGCTTTTTGCTTTTCTTGGCTCGGCTTGCGTGCTAGTGTCAAGCTATGGCTAGGAAGCGGCGACTCGACTATCCTGGAGCTTGGCACCACGTAATGAACCGGGGTGCGCGCAGGGAACCAACCTTCCGTGACCCATTCCACTGCACTCATTTCTTCGAGCACATTGCCAAGGTCGTCCAGCGTCTCGGTTTGGAGGTGCACGCGTATGCACTCATGCCGAATCACTTTCACTTGCTGGTTCGGAGCGTTCGGGGCAATCTCTCGGCTTGCATGAAAGACTTGTTGGGGCCATACACCCA
>CAZVFX010000267.1:0-4179 GCA_964626565.1 uncultured Myxococcales bacterium | reverse complement strand
GGCCCAGTTGGAGGCCTCCCGGCTGCGGTCCATGCGCTTGTCGCCAGATGAGAAATTCACGCGACTGGCGGCCTGCGCCCGCAGAAACCGGCAGCCCAGGATCTTCGACCGCACGAGCCACAGTTCCCGGTGGTCACCGGGCATGGCAGGTCTCACCTCGTCGTTGTCGAGCTGGTACGGCACATCCAGGTCCGACGAGATGAGGGGCAGAGCGCGTTCGGCCGCACGAGTCACGTACTCGACTGCGACCAGGGCCTCGCCCTCTTCGTCGGTGAAATCGGCCAGGATGTCCTGCACCAGTTCGCTCAGCATCCTCTACCCCTTCTTCCCGCCCTTCTTGGCCGGGGCGGGCTTCTCGTCTGTGGTCTGCGGATACTGGATGACCACCAGGCCGGAGCGCTCGGCATCCTTGACGGGCCCGGTCAGCTTCTCGACCTTGGCGCTTGCCTTCGGCCCCAGCTTCAGCGCAGTCCCAGCGTCGGTCCCCTTCGGGATCACCAGGTGGGAGGGCAGGTTGTTCGTCACTGTCAGCATCGTTCTCCTCCGGTACGGGGGCGGGGCCCATCAATAAGGTCCCGCCCCCGCAATTCTGCGCTCACCCCGTAGGGATTACGCGAACACCAGGTCGACGACCTCCCGGCAGCCCACGAGGCCGGAGCCCTGGGTGGGCCCGCCAACCACGCTGATGGTGCCGGCCTGGTTGTGCGTGACCTCGAGGTCGAAGGTGCCGGTGGCCCCATCGGTCTCGATGATCATGTCGTCCGTGCCGTCGCCGTTGAGCACGGTGCCGTTGCCCGCTGCCTCCAGGGCCATGGTGGCCCCGGCGGTGCAGGTCAGGCGGATGCGCTCGGTGCCGACGAGGTCGTCACCCAGCGGGTTCTTGAGCTGGAGCGTGACCGCGATCTTCTCGTCGGCCTCGGCCCCGGGGGTGCCCCACGAGACCATGGCGAACTTGTCCGCGAAATCCTTGGCCATCTCGCCCAGCGCCACTTCCTGGACCGGCTTCACTGCGTCTCCGATTCCCATGACATTCCCTCCTTGTCAGATCAGATGAACGAAACATCGGCCCCGGCCCGACAATCGAGCATGGGACTCGACTGCGTAGGACCGACGGCCAGCGAAACAACGATTGCGTCCTCGCACGTGACCACGAGCTGGAGAGCCCCGGCTGCATCGGTCTGTGCGATGACGTCGTCCGTGCCATCCCCGGACAGCGCAGTGCCGTTTTCACCCACGGCCATGGTCGCCTGCGTGTCGCAGGTCACGCGCACCACGTGCTCGGATTCCACCGGGTCACCGGCGAGGTCGAGGAGCTGCAGGACGATAGTCTGGTTGGTGGGGTCCACCACAGCGGGGTCGCCCCACGTCGCCACCACAAACTTCTCCAGCAGGGCGGCGGTGAGCATCTCTGCCGTGATGGTTCCCGGGGGTACCTCGCCACCCAGTGGAATGTCGGGGTGCAGACGGTCCTCAGTGATGGTGCCAGGCTTGATGAACTTCCCGTCGAGTCGGCTCATGATGAAATCCTCCCGACGAAGACCAGGGCATCACCGGCCTTGAGCTCCACCTCCTCGTCCAGCCATACGAACTGGTTGTTGGCAGCATCCACCGACCAGTCGGTGCCGAAGACCTGCACCAGGCCCCCAACGGTCAGGCTCACGTCATCGGGCCCGGGCCAGGGGAAGGGCAGGTCGAAGAGAGACTGGCCGTCCTCCTCCACGGTCACCACCGCAGTCGCTTCCTGGGAGACCACCTCGAGGTGCCCCGCCTGGATGGCTGCGGACAGCGCCGAGGTGATGCGGTCCACGGTCTTCTGCTCATCCACCGCGAACATCAAGCCCGCACCGGGGATGTCGAGGACTGTGGACAGCGTGTTTTTCACGACAACGGACATGGCGGCCTCCTAATCGGTGATGACCACCTTCGCCAGCAGGTCGGGACGAGTGATGCCGTGGGCAACTTCCATCCACGCCAGCCAGCCGGTCTTGAACCGCTTGGGCTCGTTGAGCGTGTCGGTGGTCAGGGCCTGCCGGATCGCGAACTTGCCGACCTCCTCCTCGGGCACCAGGATGACCTCGGACAGCGGCATGGACGCGGTCGAGATGATCTCGGCCCCGTTGTAGATCTTGAAGATGCCCTTGAGCTGCAGCTCCCGCTTGGTCTGCGGATCGAGCTCCCAACCGCGCATGTCGTTGGCCCGAGCACCGCGCAGCAGGATGTACTTCACCCGCAGCTCCTGGTCCTCGATGAACGAGATGGCTTCGTTGATCGCCTCGTCGGTGAGCTTGCCGCCGGCAACGGTCACGGTCTTGTCCTCGGGCACCGCAGCGGACAGCACGGTCACCGAGCGCTTGTCGATGGCCTTGCGGATCTCGTCGGCCGACGCCTTCTGGATATCCAGCATGGAGCCCACGTTGCCGTGCTTGAGGACCGAGATGTCCACCATGGGCATCGCGTGGATGCGGTGGATCGGGAACTCGACCTCCTCTTCGAGGATGCCGGACTCCACCGCGTCGCCGTCCTTGCTGATCCAGTAGGCCTTCAGCTTGGGCCGCTTCTGGTACTTGGCCGGTTCACCGGCGGGCAGCTTGTGCCGGGTCAGGAGCAGCGACGTGATCTCCCGGCGCTTGATCTCCTGGTCGATGGGCGGGGCAATCGCCGCGGCCAGGGCCCGCAGTCCGTCAGGGGACTCAGCGGCCTCGGCCATCAGCTCGGCCATTGCCTCCATGAATTCTTCGCTGTGGACATTGATATCGGGTTCCATCGTGGTCACCTCCCTACACGAGCAGCTTGAAGCGCAGAACACCGGAGACGACCGAGATGGCTTCCGCCAGCACGAACTCGTCACCAGAAGCCGCCTTCAGCGTGCCGGCGTCCGCATCGCAGGCCAGCTCATCGCCTGCCGAGATGTTGCCGGTGTACTGGTCGGTCTCGTAGATGCCGCCCATGCAGTACACACCGCACCGGTCACCCTCACTCGCCGAGGCGACGAGGATGCCGAACGACCGCTTGGCTGCGTCATCGTTGACCGAGAAGACGTTGGCGTCCGTCAGCCGCACGCACTGCCCTGCGACCGCATCCGCCGAAATGGTGCCCAGGCCGTAACGGAAGCCGGGGGCTTTGGGTTCTACGTATGCCATGGTTCAACCTCCTATCCTTCGGTTCCGACCCGGTCCTTGTAGGCCGCCATGAAACCGGCGGAGAGCCGGTCCGTCAGCGACGTCTTCGTGTCCGGCGACGCGGCTGGGGACACACCCGCATCCGAGGAGAGGCCCGCCTGCTTCTTCGGCTTCTTCTTGCGGGGCGGGAAGGGGAGCTTCTTGCCATCCTCGGGCTCGTCCTCCTCCTCTTCGTCCTCGGGCTTCTTCTTGCCGGCGGCGAAGGCCTGCACGGCTGCCTCGGTGGCAGCGAAGGCCTCGTCGGTGAGCTTGAGCAGCCGGTCCATCTCCGCGGTCTTCGCATCGTCCGAATCGAACGCGCGGCCCGCATCCTCCCACTGCTTCATCAGCGACTCGGCCTTGGCCTTGCGCACGACGGCCTTGTGGGCGGCCTCGGAGTCATCCAGCTTCTTGCGCAGGCCATCCAGCTCCTTGTTCAGGCGCTCGATCTCTCCCTGCTGGGTCCGGATGAGCTTGTCCTTCTCGGTGTCGGACAGTTCGGACGGGTCCACGACGTCGTCCGCACCCTGGGTCTTCTTCTTGGTCTCGTCACCCATCGGTTTCCCTCCTCGGTGATTCGTATGGTGATGGGCCACCTGGCGGATCTCGGCCTTTTCGTCGGCCCCCTCCCGGTCCAGCAGCCCCATGCCTGTGAACGTGATGCCGTGCAGGATTTCGAAGACGTCCTTGCCCTGGTACTTGCGGCCCTTGTAGTTCTTGAGGTGGGAGCAGTACTCCGCCTTGCTCTTCACCCGCTTGCCGCAGACGGAACACTCGCCTTCCTGGTAGTCGCACTCCATCGACACGTGGCCGACGATGCCCCGCTTCATGAGCTTGTAGGCCAGGCGGGCCGGCTCTGACTCTTCGGCGAAGAGCTCCCCCACGCACTCGACTCGTGAGTTGTCGCCATCTTCCACGAACCGGGCCTCGACGATGCCGCCGACGATGTCCCGGAACTCCTGGGAGTGGGAGAGGTCGATCTTCTTGCCCACCGCGGTCTTCGCCGCTTCCCGCAGCTCGT
>CAZVFX010000266.1:0-4299 GCA_964626565.1 uncultured Myxococcales bacterium | reverse complement strand
CTCCTCCCACGTGTCATTGTGGGCGAGCCCGGGGCCATCGGCAAGGAATGCTATTCGAATGATCCTCCTGCTTCGCAAGCAGTAGCTGCGGATCTTGTAGACCTTCCCGGCGTTTCCCTCGGTGCGGTCGTCAGACTGGGCTCCTCCCCGGGTGGAGTCGTATCTTGCGAACCCTACGGCCGTAATCTCCTCAGAATCGGCCGAGCGAACAACGAAGTCACAGGGACATGACTGAGCGAATCCATCAATCACGGAACTCAGTTCAATATCTCGCCCTGCCCCTCTCGGCCCCTCAATCAAGAGCTTTCCAGCAAACCTGTCCTCGAACCAATCGAAGAAGAGACCGGTCAACACGTAGCCCTGGTGTCCCCGGTTGTCATATTCGCCCACGAGGACAACCAGCGATGCCAGTCGTTCGGCTGAGAGCGACTTGAACTGCTCCTTCAGCTTCGAAATGGGCTTGAAGGTATGGCCGTAGCCCTCCACGATACTGGCCGTTGAGACCTTGACAATCTTCTTTGTCATCTCCGTGTCGCACACGCCGGAAACGCATCGTCGGAACATCTTCAGCAGCGACATCCGTCGGTCGGCAGGGATACGGCTGGACCGGATTCTATCCAACAGGTCCGCACTGCTGTCGGAAGCAGCAACCAACTTGGCAAAGAGCCGAACTTCCCCCTCGTATTTCTCCCGCATAACTGCTAGAACTTCTGGGAAGCGGAGCCCGCTATCGATTGCTGTGATGACCGAATGCGGGTCTATGATTGTATGAAGATGAATGTTGGGAGCCATGGAACGTGACCTCGTAGCTCAGTTTCATGTCAGCGAAAAGACCGAGACTATCACGGATTCCGGGAAAGAGCCATTCCAGACGCCTTCGGCACAGGATGCGTACGTGCACTTACTTCACCACCTTCCCCACATGAAGCCACTTATGCAGGAGTTGGGTGTGCTGAGAGACGTGGTCCCCAAGCCTATGCCGATTCCTGCAGCAGTGACCCGAGTAGTTGTCGCTCAGATGTTATCCAGAAAGGCCGCAGCTTGCATCTTCGAGCGTGTCGGTGAGGTGGCGCAAAGAGCAGCGTGTCAGGTATGGGAGCTGCCTGATCTCGAACTTCGCAGGTGCGGCCTGAGTGCTCGAAAGGCAAGGACTGTACGAGAGTTTGCAGTCGCCTTCGAAGAGGACCCCAACCATTTCAATTCATGGCGTCATTTGCACTATCCCGTCCTACTGGCTCAAGTTCGGCGGCACTGGGGACTCTCAGATTGGACGGCAGCGATGCTGGCAATCTTTCATCTCGGGCACGCCGACGTTTGGCCCCACACCGATGGAAGTATCCTGCGCTCCGTTGGACTCGTATCGGAGCACCTTCTGGATGGCGAGGAGCTTGATGTCCAGGCGGCCGCCCCCTTTCGGTCGTACCTAGCTTTGTATCTGTGGAAGTCCCTGGATGACGGATACTGGAAGAAGTTCGGTACTGCGGGCAGAGGCAAGCCAGCGGAGCAAACGCGGCGCCATTTTTAGCAGGGGTCATTCGGCTGCGTATTGTCTTTGGATTCCAACAACTTAGCCCCTCTCCATTCTTAAGACTTTCCGTTTCGGTGAACGCTCTCTCCACCACTCACACACTGTCGAACGTCTCTACGCCGCAACGGGCGTAGTGCACCCGCAGGGCAGTGCTGTGCGCATCTTAGCCAGGCTGTAGGCGGTTCTGCGCTTTCCGCCAGCATCCAGGCCGCCAGCAACACGAGGTCGCGCTCAGCCCATTCCCGGCCCATTTCCGGCCCGAACCGCCCGATTCTCTCTCCGCCTCTCTGAAATCATGAGGTCGCGGCGAGGAAGGCCCCTTGTTTGATGAAGCCCCGGTTGTGCTGCGCTTCCGGGAGGTTCCAGTCACCCTGTGCGTCCCCGTCGTCGTACCCGAGTTCGACTCCCGGAAGGATGTGCGGATGGGAGTTCGAAATCGGGTGGACTCTTTCGTTGCATCTGTACTCCGGACGCGGAGAATGGGGCGGAAGAGGGTGCACCGTGCAGTTTTGGACTACTCCGAGGTCACCGCCTGTAGCCACTCGTCCATCGACAGCCAGTCTGGGCCGTCGGAGTGGACGTTGATGAACTGCTTCTCTCCGGCAATGTCGGCGAAGGTGAGGTCGGCAAGACGCAGACTGTAGGACATCACGCCGCAGTCGCAGTTCTTTGGATCGCAGCCGAACATCACCGTGCCTGCAACTGCATCCAAACTCGGTTTGCCCTCGAGGGATGCCTGAGCGAAGATGCAGGTCTCGCAGTCGCAACTCCCGTACGACAGACATGAAGGGTCGGTCAGCGCATAGGGCATGCCCTCTTCAAGCCCACCGGGGGCTACGTCCGACCACACCACGATTTCAAGACCGGTCACCACGCAAGGGGCCTTGAGGGTGATGGCGGTCTGGTCCGCTGCGGTCTCGGCCATGAAGAATTCGCCGTCGAGATCGAGATCTTCCTTGAACAAGTGACCCTGTCCATAGAGGGCCGGGAAGAGCGCCTCGGAGGCGGGAAAGATGTCCAAGTAGCACTGGCCGACCGCGTCCAGTTCCTCCGGCGTGATGTGGTCCCAGACATCGCAGGTCTGACCGGCGACGCAGGCTCCAGCCACGCACGAAAGCCCCGGTTCACATTCGCCGCAACTGCCTCCACAGCCATCGTCGCCGCATTCCTTGCCGGCACAGCCTGGCAGGCAAGTCGGCGGCAGGCAGATGAAAACGAGGTCCGGGCCGGCCGAGACGGGTTCGCAGGTCCAATCGCCTGGGCAGTCCTCAATGCAAGCCGTGGTACAGAGGCTCCCCTCGTCGGTCTCAATGCACCAGCCGCTGTTGCACTCGGAGTCGTTCTCACACGGCCAGAACGGCCCTCCCGGTTCCGGTTCGCAGAGCCCATTTTGGCAAGTGTAGTACTGCTTGCACTGCCCGCAGGTTCCCCCGCACCCGTCGTCGCCGCATTCCTTGCCTCCACACGAGGGAGTGCAGGCGCACACCCCGCCAGCGCAGTCGTATCCCTTCGCACACTCCCCACAGGTCCCGCCGCAGCCATCGTCCCCGCACTCTTTGCCTTCGCAGTCGCAAGCACAGAGGCAGTAGCACTCCCCGTCCTCGCAAGACGAGTCGCAGCAAGCGCACTCGCCGCAGGTGCCTCCGCAACCGTCGTCTCCGCATTCCTTGCCTGTGCAATCGGGAGTGCACGGGCACGCCGGGTCTGCGGTGTACGCACAACCGCCCTCGTCGCAGTCGGCCACCATGCACTCCATCTCCGGACAGTCGTCAGCCGTAGAGCAGGGAATCGGCGGCAGCGGCGGAACTACGCCCCAAATGCTGAAATGGGTGGTCTTGCAGCGGACGACTCCGGCTGAGACATCGACATCGCAGGACGGCAACGCCTGCCAGGCACCGTCCGCTGCGAATGCCAGGCGTACGTCGGTCAAGTTGGTGTCTTCTGGCAGGTCGGCGGAGTCCACCTTGTAGGAGATGGTCACTGGAGCGAGCAATTCTGCGCCGTCGGCATCGACCTCGTAGGCGGGCCCGATGTTCCCCTCGGGATGGTCCGCAGCGAATTGGACGCTCAGGGTAGTCTGCGCTTCCAGTGTGCCCTCAGGCACCTCCACGGAAATAGCGCCCAGCGAGATGCTCCCCCCATCCGGACCAATTCCAGCCGTGGCCTGGACCGGCTGGCGGGAAGCGGTCTCACCGCACGCGACCATCGTCAGCAGGGTCAGCCCCACGACCAGCTCCAGAATTGTAGATCTCATAGCATGTCCCTCCACCGTAGATCTTGCAGTGATGGCGCAGGGTTGTCAATGTTCATTGAAGACGTCCTCTCGGCGACGACGGCGTGGAATCCGAGTGCCTGAGAGGGGCATTCTCCGGATACGGACGCCAAGTTCAGAAACGCAACACTTCCCACGGCACGCGTGCACCTTCTTTACATTATGGCAGTAGAACCTACATAGTATGTTGGGTCCAGACCGGGGCTGCAGCAACGCCATCGCGGCGTGGTCCGTCGTGCAGAAGGCTGTTCTCGGACAAGCGCGCCGGACGGCCGGAACGTCACTTGGCCCGGTCCTTGCTTGGAATCTCAACGGGGCATTGCGTCCTGGAGGGAGGCAGATGCCCGGGAGGCGGTCATGAGAAAGAGGATACTCGTCGCAGTTGCAGGGGCGTCGCTGTTTCTGACCCCGACTGCGGTCTTCGCTTGCTGCGCGGCCGTTGCAGCTCACGTGGCGTGGCCCTGGGATGGGATGGAGGACGTCCCGGTGGATACGGCCA
>CAZVFX010000265.1:0-4347 GCA_964626565.1 uncultured Myxococcales bacterium | reverse complement strand
GGTCTAGGGCAGCCCGATTGCTCCGATTCGAGTCCTTGCACCGATGATTTCTGCACGCCCGGAGTGGGTTGTGACCACGCCCCTCAGGAGGGCGGCTGTGATGACGGCAATCCGTGTACGTTGGACGATTACTGCCTGGCCGGCCAGTGCCTGGCCGGTGACAACGCTTGCGTCTGCCAGGCTGACGATGATTGTGCCGGTGAAGAAGATGGCAATCTGTGCAACGGCACCCTCTATTGCGATACTGCGGCCGAAGACCCGCTGATGTGGAACTGCGTGATCGACCCGGCGACCGTGGTTTTTTGTGACGATTCGATGGATGACGAGTGCAGGATTTCCCAGTGTCAGTCCGACACAGGCGAGTGTGCGCTAGTGCCGGTGAACGAGGCCGGACAGTGCGATGACGGCAGCGTGTGCAGTACGGTGGACGTCTGCGCGGCCGGCAAATGCGGGGGGACCGAGTTTCTGGATTGCTCAGACGGCAATCTCTGCACCGACGACTACTGCCATCCGCTGGCAGCCTGCCAGCATGCAACTGAGGTTGACGGCACGTCCTGCGGCGGGCCGGGCTGGGTCTGCCTGTCGGGACAGTGCGAGTACTGTGAGCCCGATTGTGTTGGCAAGCAGTGCGGCAATGACGGGTGTGGAGGTGAGTGCGGTACTTGCGGCCCTGGAACCGTTTGTGCAAACAACGTTTGCGTCGGTTGAGGGCGAGTTGGGAAGTGCCGTGTGGGGAGGGACGATGAAGAACGGATTGGGGAGAGGCATCTGGCCCGGGGCGGCGCTGTTCGCTGTGCTGGCGTGTTTTATCCTGGCCGGGTGTGCTCGTCGAGACGGGCCGGAAGAGGACAACGATGCCGGGGCGTGCAAGGGTGTGAACTGCACGGATCCGTGCACAGATTGCAAGAAAGGGTGGGAGTGTGCGGAGGGAGAATGCGTTTGCGTACCCCAGTGCCAGGACAAGACCTGCGGTTCCGACGGTTGCTCCGGCAGTTGCGGCAAATGCGCGGGTAGCAAAGAGTGCATCTCGGGCCAGTGCCGCCCTCCCGGCTGGTGCGCGCCTGACGAGCCGTGCACCGACTTCGACCCCTGTACCTCCAATGATGCCTGCGTGGAAGGTACTTGCATGGGGCAACCCTACTCGTGCGACGATGGTCGGGAGTGCACGAAGAACGGTTGTGATGGCTCCGGTGGTTGCTTCTACAAGCTCAAATCCGGGCACTGTTTCATCAACGGGCAGTGTTACGACGAAGGCGATACCAAGTCGGGGAACCAGTGCCGTGAGTGCATCTCTTCCGTTCACACCGAGCTGTGGTCCAACGACGACAGCAACCCGTGTTCAGACGACAACGAGTGTACGCTTGATGACTACTGCATGGACGGGCTCTGCAAGAAGAGCGGCAAGACGCTGGCTTGTGACGACGGGGACCAGTGTACCGATGACCTTTGCCTGGCGGATGCCGGCTGCACGCACGCGTTCAACTCCGCCCCGTGCGACGATGGAGACCCATGTACGCAGGCGGACGAATGCAAGGCGGGGCTGTGCGCCGGGAACCCGATGGACTGTAATGACGGCAATCCCTGCACCGCCGAAGAGTGCCACCCTGCGTCCGGCTGTATCTATGCCGACGTCGCCGGTGAGTGCGACGATGGCAACCTGTGCACCCTGGGCGACACGTGCAGCGCGGGCAAGTGCGTCCCGGGCGCGGAGACCCTGAATTGCGACGATGGCAATCCTTGTACTACCGACGGATGTAAACCCGTGGGTGGTTGTCAACACACCAACAACACCAAGCCTTGCGACGACGGCAATTATTGTACGCTCAACGATGTGTGCTTGGCCGGCGTTTGTATGGCCGGGAATCAGGGGGCGAGTTGCGACGATGGAAATCCGTGCACGCTCGATGGTTGCGACTCGGGCTCCGGCTGCGTCTTCCAACCCGCCGGCGGGTCATGCGACGACGGCAACATCTGTACCGTGGGAGACCACTGCGACGCGGGGGTATGCGTTCCGGGTTCGTCGTCACCGAATTGTGACGACGGCAACATCTGCACCGATGACGTCTGCCAGCCCCTTGGAGGTTGCAGCTACGTCTACAACACTGCTCCGTGTGATGATGGAAATGAGTGCACGATGAAGGATGCATGCTCAGGCGGGCAGTGTATGGGGCAACTCAAGGTGTGCAACGACAACAACGTCTGCACCACCGACAGTTGCAATCCATTCCAGCCCGGCGGGTGTACTCACGCCACGAACCAACTGCCGTGTGAGGACGGAGACCCGTGTACCCTGGGGGATTCCTGTGCCGGCGGTATTTGTGTGGCGGGGGGGACCGAGCAGTCGTGCAACGATTTCAACCTTTGCACCAAAGACTTCTGCGAGCCCGGTTCCGGTTGCAAGCACCTCAACATCGTTGCCTACTGCGATGACGGAAATCCTTGCACCGACGGAGACTACTGTGACGCGGGACAGTGCAAGAGTGGGCTCAACGTTTGTGTTTGCCAGCATGACCTTGATTGCGTTCCATACGACGACGGCAACCTGTGCAACGGGGCCCTGTATTGCGACAAGTCGTCCCCGAATCCGGTAGCCTGGTCGTGTGCCGCAAAGCCGGGCTCACAAATATCGTGCAGTCATTCCGCCGACTCCGAATGCCTGGTCACCAAGTGTGTCCCCTACTCAGGCCAGTGTGTCCAGTTCCCGGTGAACGAGGGGGCGCCGTGTGATGACGGCAATCAGTGCACCTCCGGGGACCATTGTGTCTCCGGCTCCTGCTGGGCGCCGGGAGGGGTGACTTGCAACGACGGGGATGAGTGTACGACAGACTCCTGCTCCCCGGTCTACGGCTGTCTGTACAAGCCGGTCTTGGACGGCACCCAATGTGGCGGTGCGGGGTGGCAGTGCGCCAGCGGGCAGTGCGTCCCGTGCGCGCCTCACTGTGGGGGCAAGGAGTGTGGTGACGACGGCTGTGGCGGATCGTGCGGTGTTTGCGCTGGCGGTAAGTCATGTGCGGGGGGCGTGTGCGTGCAAGTGGGGATGGCGGAGTGCAAGGGTAACGGCGAATCCAGCTATCCCGACTGTGGCGAAATCATCTACCAGGGCTGCTGCAAGGACGGGCGGGTGTACTATTGCGAGAATGACAGCCTTTACTGCATAGATTGTAGTGCGGAGGGAGGGCTGTGCGGGTGGGATTTTGAGCATGATTTCTACGATTGTGAGAGCCACTCTCAGCCCGATCCCTCGGGGCAGTATCTCCAGGAATGCCCCGAGTGCGTGCCCTCATGTCCCGTCGGATACACCTGTGTCGACGGGGACTGCATCAACTGTGTGCCGAACTGTACCAACAAGGAGTGCGGCGATGACGGCTGCGGCGGCATTTGCGGTCAGTGCCTTTCGGGAGATATCTGCCAGAACGGCGAATGCACTCCGGCGGTAGGCCTGGACGAATGCAAGGGAACCACGGAGCCCAGCTATTCGTATTGTGCCGGCATCGACTACGTGGGTTGCTGCGACGGCCAGGGCAGGGTGCTCTGGTGCGAGGGTGGCGCCCTGTATTGCATCGACTGTCAACAGGCTAACCCCCAGTGCGGCTGGCAGGCCCAGGAAGGGTACTACGATTGCGGCACGACGGGTGGAGGGGATCCCACCGGCGACCATCCCAAGCAGTGCACCGCCTGCATACCAGCCTGCTGGCCCGGATTCGCCTGTGTCAACGGTACGTGCATGGCATGTGTCTCCAACTGTGCCGGCAAGGAGTGCGGGGATGACGGATGCGGCGGGAGTTGCGGTGAGTGTCCGGGGGGTTACACCTGCCAGAACGGGAGTTGCCTGCCGGTGAGCGCGTGCGGGGACGTAACCGAGGCAGGCAAGTGCGAAGGCGACCTCGTGATCTGGTGTCAGAACAACCAGTTGCAGGAACATGATTGTGCGGAAGAGGGCAAGCAGTGCACCTATCTTTCTGAGTACGGGAAGTATGGCTGCCAGGCGGACTGCGCCGGTGTGCCCGCCGAAGGCGAGTGCGACGGCACGGAACTCACCAGTTGCACTGATTCCGGTGTGGAGGTCGTCGAGTGCGCGGGCTTCGGCATGGGCTGCGACTGGGATGCCGAGCAAGGGAAGCACGACTGCGTTTCCGGATGCGGCAACATCGACTACTACGGTCAGTGCGAAGGAGATGTGCTGTCCTACTGCAGTACCACCTATGGCAATGGCGGGACGGTAATCGTAGTTGACTGTGCGGAGTCGGGCATGGTGTGCGGCCTGGAAAACGAGTCGGTTGGCTATGACTGTATCGATGCTTGCGGTGGAGTCAGTTCCTACGGCTACTGTGAAGGGGATGTCCTGCA
>CAZVFX010000264.1:0-4385 GCA_964626565.1 uncultured Myxococcales bacterium | reverse complement strand
AGCGCCCGCAGTTACGAGCCGTGACTATGAAGGAGCGGGTCATCAGCGAAGCGCCCGCAGTTACGAGCCGTGACTATGAAGGAGCGGGTCATCAGCGAAGCGCCAGTAAGTCTACACACCGTGACTCCGTCACCGGGGACCCGCTCCCTGACCGTCACGGCTCGTAGACAGCACCGGACCCTTGTCCCGCACACCCCACGATTGGTACAATCGTAGTAGCAGCGAAAACACAGTTTTCACAAGGAGCAAACCATGGCGACGAACAGAGCCATCGTCTTAGTTATTGCCGCCGCCTTCCTGGCGGCCGCTTGCTCCAGCAAGAGCACCCCGGACCCGGAGGTCCAGGCTGACGACGCAAGCGTCGCCAAAGACACGCCGGTGGAAACCCGGCGTATCGAGCCTGCGCCCGAAATCGTCGACCGGGTCGCACCGGTCGACCTGGTCGTGGCGACCGACGCGTTGGCGGATGCCGACTCCCACCAATGCCCGGATTGTCCGTGCCCGCAGTGTGTGGAGGGCGAGAGGAAATGCATGTACGCCAACACGCAGGAGAAGATCTGCGTGCCGGTCGACTGTGGCAACGGTTGTACCTGCTGGACCTGGTCCGAACCTGAACCATGCCCTGACAACACCACCTGCCAGACGCCCGGCGGCTGCGTCTGCGACTACGGCGCCTGCCAGCAGGGCGACGACCTGAAGAGCCTCTGCAGCGGGTACATCCTGACCGGATGTGATACCTGGGCCTGCAGCGACGGTTGCTGCGTCGTGGGAAAAACGCAGAATTGCTGCGAACTGAGCAACGACTGCACCGATTGCATCAATCTGGAAACCGGGGAACATCTTCAACCGTGCCCGGAGCAGATTCCTGACGGGTTCATCCTCAACGAATGCACCATCGACGCGTGCATGCAAGGTGAGTGTCAGTGGATCGAAGACGACAGTATGTGCGACGATGGGGACATCTGCACCGTGGACGAGTGCGACCCCTTGACGGGTGCATGCGTGAGCCAGGTTGGTGCGGAACCTAACTGCGCCTGTATACTATGTCCCTGCTGGGGCGAGACGCAAGAAGATGCGGACGCCAAGTGCAACGACGACAACGCCTGCACCGCGCAGGAGTGCGACTATGGTGAGGACGGGTTTGCATCCTGGCTCGGCCTGGATCCGACAGACCCTGACCCCGACGACCTCGAGGCAGGCATCGGCGTGTGCGCGTTCAAAGATCTCAGCGACGGGTGCGAAGACGACGACCCGTGCACCATCAACGGCTGCGACCCGGTCAGCGGCTGCACCAGCAAGCCCGACGACGACAACCCCGATTGCGTATGCGAGACCGACGCCGATTGCGAAAAACTCGACGACAACCCGTGCACGGTCAACAAGTGCTACCAGGATGAGAGCTTGTGCTACATCATCGAGTACAATTGTGATGATGACTGCCTGATGACGGATGACGTGTGCGACCCCACCGTCCCGGAGGGAGAAGACCCGTGCATGCATCTGCCTTGCCAGTCGTGTCCGAGCGTGGTGCCCTGGGAGGAACTGGTCTGCCTGACTGACGAGGATTGTGACCCCGGTTGCGGTGCCCACCCTCTGGCCTGGGAGGATCCGGAGTACGGTTGCTGCTTGGATATCTTCTGCTACTTCCCGGTTGGAGCGGAGTACGGTTCATGCGCAGCTTTCGAGAAGAACTGCGACGACGGTGACGCCTGCACCGCTGACACCTGCGAGTGCTTGTACGACCCCTTCAGCGCCACGTGCGTGCACGAGGACGTGCCGGATTGTTAGAGCACCCCTCTCCCTTCAGTGCGCACAGGCCTTTAGCCTGTGGTGGGATAGGCTTTCAGCCTGTCCCATAGGCCACACGGCCTGAACGATCTCCAGCAGGCAGCCGCCCGGCGGCTTACGACAGGCTGAAGGCCTGTCATCACCACCGGCTGAAGGCCGGTACGCACTTGTATCACCACAGGCTGAAGGCCTGTCATCACCACCGGCTGAAAGCCGGTACGCACTTGTATCACCACAGGCTGAAGGCCTGTCATCACCACCGGCTGAAAGCCGGTACGCACTTGTATCACCACCGGCTGAAGGCCGGTACGCACTGTGAAGAAAGGGACCCTTGTCCCGCACACCCCACGATTGGTACAATCGTAGTAGCAGCGAAAACACAGTTTTCACAAGGAGCAAACCATGGCGACGAACAGAGCCATCGTCTTATTCCTCACGGCCGCCTTCCTGGCGGCCACCGCTTGCTCCAGCAAGAGCACCCCGGACCCGGAGGTCCAGGCTGACGACGTAAACGTCGCAGTAGACACGCCGGTGGAAACCCGGCGCGTCGAGCCTGCGCCCGACATGGTCGACCGTGTCGCACCGGTCGACCTGGTCGAGGAAGTCGACGAAACGTCTGAAATTGACGCGTGGGAGTATTGGTGCGAGCAATTCAAGCCTGAATGCGAGGTCGGCGAGGCAAAGTGCATGTACGCCAACACGCAAGCGAAGTACTGCATGCTGGCCGATGACGGGTGCTCCAAGTACTGGTCCGAACCTGAACCATGCCCGGAAAACAGCACCTGCCAGACGCCCGGCGGCTGCGTCTGCAATTACGGAGTGTGTACACCCCACGATGACCCGGAGCAGGTGTGCTCCGGAAAACAGCTCACCGGCTGCAATCACTGGTACTGCGACGACGGCTGCTGTGCAGCCACCGATCACGACTGCATTCCTCCCGACTGCACCGATTGCATCAGCCCGGAGACCGGCGAAAAGCTGCAGCCTTGCCCCGCCGAGATCCCGGATGGGTTCGTTGAGAACAAGTGCACCATCGATGCGTTCATGAACGGTGAGTGTCAGTGGATTGCCACTGACAGCATGTGCGATGACGGGGACTTGTGCACGGAGGACGCGTGCGACCCGGCAACCGGTGCGTGCGTGCACCCGCCGGTTCCCGACCCGCCCTTTGAGTGCTGGCCGGGCTTCTGCTGGGGAGAAACAGCAGAAGACGCTTCCAAGAAATGCGAAGACCAAAACGCCTGCACCGCGCAGAAGTGCGACTATGGCGAGGACGGCTTTGTCCCGTGGGTCGGCCAGGACCCCGAGAACCCGGACCCCGACAATCTTGAAGCAGGCATCGGCATGTGCACGTTCAAGGACTTCGGCGAGGGGTGCGAAGACGACGACCCATGCACCATTAACGGCTGCGATCCACTCACCGGCTGCACCAGCGAACCGGACCTGGACAACCCGGACTGTGCGTGCGAAACAGCCGAGGATTGTAATGACGGCAATCCGTGTACGGTGGGGTACTGCGAGTTCGAGTTTGGAATCTGCGCGTACTTGCCGCTGGATTGCAATGACGATTGCCCATGCACCAAAGACCTGTGCGAACCAGGCTCGCCCGAAGGCGAAGACCCGTGCTTACATGTAGAGGATCCCTGGCTCGCTTGCGACTACGCCGACCCCTGGTCCGACTTGATCCACTGCATGACCGCTGAAGATTGCTCGGGAGACTGCGGCACCCTGGAGGACTTCTTTTACTCCACCGACTGTTGTGTTTCAGTCGAATGCGTCTTCGACGACCCGGCCAACGGCTTCGGGCAGTGCGTCTTCAGTGAGAAACTCTGCTTTGAAGCCGGCATTTGTGGTGAGGGCTGGTGCGACCAGGAAACCTGCGAGTGTATGTACGTGTACCTGGATTGCGACGATGACGATCCGTGCACCCTCGACGGTTGTGACCCGGATGACCTGGCGACTCCGTGCTACTCCACCCCGCTCGTTTGTGACGACGGGGATCCTTGCACCACCGACTCGTGCAACCCCGACACCCCGGAAGGGGATGATCCTTGCCTGCACGAGGTCGTGCCGGATTGTTAGTCGTGCCCACTCCCATCAGTGCGCACAGGCCTTCAGCCTGTGGTGGGATAGGCTTTCAGCCTGTCCCATAGGCCACACGGCCTGAACGATCTCCAGCAGGCAGCCGCCCGGCGGCTTACGACAGGCTGAAGGCCTGTCATCACCACCGGCTGAAAGCCGGTACGCACTGTGAAGAAAGGGACCCTTGTCCCGCACACCCCACGATTGGTACAATCGTAGTAGCAGCGAAAACACAGTTTTCACAAGGAGCAAACCATGGCGACGAACAGAGCCATCGTCTTAGTCCTGTCGGCCACCTTCCTGGCGGCCACCGCTTGCTCCAGCAAGAGCACCCCGGACCCGGAGATCCAGGCTGACGACGTAAACGTCGCCAAAGACACGCCGGCGGAAACCCGGCGTGGGGGGGGGGGGGGCCGCCCGCGGCGCCCCCCCCGCCGGCACCCTCCCGGGGGGCGCGGCATTCCTCGATCGTCTGCTCCTCCAGCACCTGCCGGGCTGTGCCGGAGGCGCCGCTC
>CAZVFX010000263.1:0-4395 GCA_964626565.1 uncultured Myxococcales bacterium | reverse complement strand
GGGGGGGGCGGGCGGGCGGGCCCCCTCGGGTGTACTCCGCCCGCCAGGCAAACAGGCTTGCTCATCTGTACATGACCGTCGGTCGAAGTAGCATGTTGGGGAGTGGAATTGAGGAGGAATCCCAGAGCATCACCTGGAGTGGCTGGAACTCCAGCGCGGACGCGATGGCATACTACCTGAATGTGAAGTGCACTACGAGGGGCACTTCATGGACGAATCGGGAACCTGGTTCTTTGTTAAGGCCGGTGCGGTGGACGTCAATTTGCTGTGTTCCAACGACACTAAGAACGACGGCTACAATGATGAGGAAAAGGGTTACCGGCCGTCATGCAACTGCGCCAACGGCAACCTCCAGGATTGGACGTGGAACAGCACCTACTTCACCAACGTGGGCCAGGAAGTGGACCAGTTCAGGCTGCACTCACTGCACTACGACGGAGGTTGGGGTGACCGGTCAAGAATGTACAACTTCTCTTTCTGGGTGAGGTCGCTCTGGTCTACCAGGTCGGGTCCACGGAGATGAACTCAAAGAACTCCGCTGCGGCCATGGGCGGGGAGAAGTAGTAGCCCTGGCCGGAGTCGCAACCCAATTCGCGCACAACCCTCAACTGCTCTTCCGTTTCGATCCCCTCGGCCACCACCTGGAGGCCCAGGTTGTGCCCCAGTTGAACGATGGCACGGACGATCTCCAGGTCTTTCTGGCCCTCGTTGACGCGGGAGACAAAGGTCCGGTCGATCTTCACGGCATCGAGAGGGAACTCGCGCAGGTGACTCAGGGACGAATACCCGGTCCCAAAGTCGTCGAGGCTCATCCTGAGGCCCAGGCCCCGCAGGTCGTTGAGGGTCGCACGAGAACGGTCAACATTCTTCATAATGCCGGCCTCCACGATCTCCACGTGCAGGGCCGACGGCTCCAACTCAAGCCGCTCAAACTCCGCTTTCACCCGCTCGGTGAGGTCGGTGCGCAGGAATGCGTTGCTGGAGAGGTTCACAGCCACCGTAAGACCGGCCTGCTCCACGTGCTGGTGCCAATCGGTGAGTTGCTGGCATGTCTGCTTGAAAACCCACCAGTCGATCTGGTCGGCCAGACCCACCTCCTCCGCGATTGGAATGAACTTGCCGGGACTCAGCAGCCCGTCCTCGGGATGGTGCCAGCGCACCAGCGCCTCCGCCCCGGTCACCTTCCCGCTCTGCAGCGAGACGATGGGCTGATAGTGGACTCTGAATTCATCATTCTCCAGCGCCCGCACCATATGGCTCTGATACCTGATGCGGGTCTTCTGCCTGTCCTCCAGAGTACCGTCAAAGAACCGCCACTGCCCCTTCCCTTCCGCCTTGGCCGCGTACATGGCGGCGTCGACGTCCTGAAGGACCTTGTCCGGATCCTGGTAACCCTCGTTCAGCAGAACCGCACCGATGCTGCACGACACATCCGCCTGCTTGCCCTCCAGATCGAAGGGAGTTTCCAGCGCTGCGAGGATCCGCTCGGAGATGGAAATGACGATTCCGGTCTGCTTCATGTCCTCCAGCAGGACTGCGAATTCATCCCCACCGAAACGCGCGACAGTATCTGTCTTCCGCACGCACTCCAGCAACCGCTCGGACGCCTGCTGGAGCAGGATATCGCCACAGTGGTGGCCCAGGCTGTCGTTGACGTACTTGAACCTGTCCAGGTCGAGAAACAATACCGCAGAGGAAACATCGGGTTTTCTCTCGCGGGCGCTCAAACAGTGCTCGAGTCGATCGAGGAACAACGCCCGGTTGGGAAGATTGGTGAGTTTGTCGTGCATAGCTCCGTGGGCCAGGGCATCCTGCTCTTCTTTCAGCAGATCGATGTCCTGTACCACCAACAAGCGCGCAGGCTGCCCCTCCCACTCCGACGAAATCACGCTGATTTCCAAATGCTGCGGTTCGGCCTCCCCGCGCTGAACCGACACTTGAACCCGGTCCGTATCGCCTCTGACCAGGGTGAAACGGTTACCCACCAACCCCTCACCTTCTTCATCCAGGAGACGCTCCGCCAACGGATTGGCAAACCTCACGAACCCGTTCTCATCGGTGAGAATCATGGCCGCATCGGCCCTCTGCACCAGTCGCCGAAACGCGTCTCTGCCGTCCCCAATCCCCGTCCCTGCCGACGGGGGAGCCTTCTTGTCGTCCATTATCCTTCCTTAGCCCGGCCAGCTCGCGATATGACCGTAGCTCTCCACCAGTTTAGCAACTCTTGAACTTCTATCAAGGATTTGGCGATAATTCTCGTCATTGGGTTCTTTCGTGCCTTGGTGCTATACTCCCTTTCTGCGGGCTGGTCCCGTTCAAGGAGGGAACAATGAAACGAGTCCCCGGCCTATTGCTGTTGGTTGCTGCAATCATCACGACACTCGCCCCCGGAATGGCCCACGGTTGCCTCGTCGCGCACCAGTACCGGCTTTTCCCCCTTGGCCACGCGGGGGACAAGCTGCTGGCTCTCGAACTCAACCTGCATCGTGATTCGGGGCCGGAGTTGATGAACATCCACTGGCTTGGCAAGACCGCTTTGGTGGAACTGGGCGGTACGTTTGAGGTTTCCTTACGAACTGACCTGGGCAAGATCCGGGTCCCCGACGCCGAGTATGCCGAAGCGCTCAAGAGAACCCTGGCCCGGGCCTTGGAAGAAGCCGGCAAGAGGGAAGGCTTTCACAAACTGGAAGGCCCGACGGTGGAATTCTGCCATTTCGCGGACAAGTGTGCAGGGCTCAGCTATCAAGTGACGAAGCGGGGACGACCGCGCCTGGCGGTGAAGGGAGACGATGGCAAGGTCTCGTCTCGCCGTATAGTCATGCCCGAGCCTGCCAAGGGGCGGTACAAGGCAATGCTGGGGCTGGAAACAGACAAAGAACTGGAGGCTTACCTGGCAGATGACTGGCCCGGTTTCGTCATCACTTCCATTCGCACCTATCGCAACGGTGAAGCACGCCTGATCGTGGTCGGCCTGGGAGCCGGCGACCAGAAATTCTCCAGGGACGACAAGGACAAGCTACCCGACGAAAGGTGCAAGACGGTGGACAACTGTATCTACCGCGAACCCACCCTCCACCACGGCCACGCATTCGACATCGTCCTGCAGATTCAATAGCAAACCAGTTTCAAATCTCGGGTTTCGAGTCTCAGGCTGACCGCTGAGCGCTGATTGCTCATAGCCGCGGTTAACAGGTTTCAGGTTTCAGGCCTCAGGTGTTATGCTGATAGCTGATTGCTGATGAAGGGGAGGAAATCCATGAGACGAATGCCTGTTCTGCTTGCCGTTGTTTTTGTGCTGGGATGCTCGGGCTCCAAAAAGACTCCGGAAGACACCGTCGACGCTGCTGCCACCGTCGACACCGTGGGCGACGACCTCGCGACCCCGACCCCGGACAGTTCAGACCCCGACAACGGGCGGGCGGAGGACGTTGCCCCCGCAGATCTTCAGCCATCGCCGGACGTAGCGGATGTACAAACAACTCCCGAAATCGACGACCTGGCAGCGGAGGAAGAAGTGTTGCCGGACGTGACGGAAACCGCAGAGGAAATCGAGACAGTGGACGTGGTGCAAGACATCCCCGAAAGTTGCCCGGTGGCGATTCCCGACTGGGGGGACCCGTGCCTGGGGACGTTCACATGCACCTACGGTGAAGAGTGCTGCTGTAACGACTGCTACGACGCTCAGATCTGCGATTGCATGGGCGACAAGTTCGGTTGCTATCCTTCCGACGCCTGCTTGAATCCCTGGTGCGAAATGCCGCCCTGCTGCAAGGTGGGCGTGAACCTCAACTGCGAAATGATGAACCCGGGAGATGTGTGTGCCGCGGTGCCGGGTTCCGACTATGGAGCGTGCAAGGTAGGGCTGACCTATCCTGCCTGCTGGGATCACGACAGTTGCGAGGGCGGAGAACTGTGCCAGGGATCCGAAATCTGCCCCTGCGACGCGGATTGCGACGGCGCGGACAAGCCGGGTCTCTGCCTCCCCAACTTCCTCCAGTACGGCTGCTGCCTCAACGACAGTCACTGCCTGCTGGGGCAGGACAAGGAGTGGGCCTGTGCCGGTGAAACCGAAGCCGAGCCGGGCGTGTGCGTGGATAAGGCGCCGGAAGGAAAATGCTGGGACGACGGTGACTGCACGCCTGGTAACACGTGCGAGGGAGCGACGTTCTGCCCCTGCGGGACAGCGTGCGGCCAGATCCAGGCCCCGGGGACCTGCACCGGAGAAGGGGGCGGCCCAGGCGACTTATGCGGCCAATCGGGCGGAGACTGTGCAGCCGGCCTGGTCTGCTGCTATCCTTGCGGTATTCCCGACTGTGACTGGAAGTGCCAGGAACCGTGCGACGCCGACGAAGTGTGGTGCGCCGACGGATGCCCCATGGTGCCCTAGCGCTACTG
>CAZVFX010000262.1:0-4427 GCA_964626565.1 uncultured Myxococcales bacterium | reverse complement strand
TAGCAAAGGATAGGACGGGCTGCAAGTGTTAAGTGTTAAGTCGTGACCCCCGACTTACAGCATCCGGTCCCCTCGGATTGCGGCCTGCCACGGCCCCGTCAGCCGCTTGCCTGGTCCCACAACAGCGAGCCACGCTTACTCAGACCGGCAACAACGCAGGCCACGGTAGATATAGGCGTCGTCGGGAGAGAAGAAGTACCTATTCGATACGGACAGATAGTCACCATTTCCTACCACGCCTCCTCCTCGCACACTGATGAACACGCCGCTGGATGGACCTTGAGGATTGTTCCAAGGAGCCGGCGACCCCGGCCATTCGGCATCTGGCGAGCAGTACTGGTCGCCAGACGCTTCATCGCCATCGCAGTAGTAGTCCTTCTGGTACCAGTCTTGGGTCCACTCCCAGACATTGCCAGCCATGTCGCACAGCTCGTCAGGACTGTCACCGAGGGGCGACTTCGAACACACAGCGTGAGTGCCATCTCCGTTGCAACCGCTAACCACTGCAACTTCGCAAGTGGGTGGCTCGTTTCCCCATGGATACCTTTGGCTGTCCGCCTTGCAGTCAA
The DNA here is from genome assembly GCA_964626565.1 of uncultured Myxococcales bacterium. Taxonomy (GTDB): domain Bacteria; phylum Myxococcota_A; class UBA9042; order CAIXZC01; family CAIXZC01; genus CAZVFX01. The sequence continues at coordinate 3,858 of CAZVFX010000262.1, read as the reverse complement.
GCCCCTGTTCTGCGTACCAACTGCAGCTACCTCGACCGCCCCTCTCCCACTCCGCTTCAGTACACAACCTCTTCCCGGCCCAGGCACAGAAGGCCTTGGCCTGCTGCCAGTTGACACAGTTGATCGGATGTTGCTCCTTGCCGGCCTTCTGCCATGTACACTCGGGCCACTCAGTGTTCGGTATGGAGCAAGCTCCTGCAGCCACACAGGCTGCATATTGGCCAGCGGTAGCTTCGGTCATGTCAATCCAGTACTCGTCGAGAAAAGCAAGATGGTAGGGCAGATCGCGCCCTGTGCATTCCTGATTGACGCTCGAACCATCCCAGTTGTTGCATCCCATCCAGAACGTATCCGGAGGAACGTGAACCATGGCACTCAGGCAACCTTGGAGAGTAGCGTCGCATTCCTCGGTCGGTTCGCACACGCCACAGCTTCCGCCACAGCCGTCATCGCCGCAGCCCTTCATTTCGCAACTGGCATAGCAGGTGCACTCGCCTTGCTCGCAGTGCCAGCCTTCCATGTCGTTGCAAGGCATGCCCTCCTCCACCGTCAGATGCACACACCCCGTCACAGGGTCACAACCGTCAACGGTACACGGGTTTTCGTCGTCGCAATCGATTTCACCGAACTTGCAGCCGCTGGCAGGTTCGCAAAGGGTGTTAGTACACTCGTCACCATCGTCGCAACTCTTGTTGTCGTGGGCGCAGCCTGAATTCGGCGCACAGGAGTCTTCGGTGCAAAGGTCCTGGTCATCGCAATCCACCGGCTGGAATGTACAGCCGCTTTCGGGAACACAGCTGTCCAGCGTACATGCGTTCCCATCGTCACAGTGTATCAGTGCGTGGGTACAGCCCACATCTGGTTCGCAGCCGTCAGAAGTGCAAGAATCTCCGTCGTCACAGACCAACGCTTGACTGCCCACGCAAGTAGAGTCTTCGCAAACCTCGATTCCGTTGCACGCATCTCCATCGTCGCATACCCCGCAGTCCCCGCCGCATCCATCCGGCCCGCACTCCTTCTCCTTGCATACCGGCAAGCATACTTCCGGCCCGTCGCCCTGGTCCAGGACCTTTGGCGTTTCGGAGTCGGGAGTAGGCTGAACGACATCTGACCTATCTCCAGCAAAGTCGAATGAATTCAAGTCGGAGTGAGACGTTCGGTCCGGTGCGGGCGCTAGGTCTGCCGCGTCTCCCGGGTCGCCAGTGTCATCGCCCGTCCCCATCCGCCCACATGTTGCTGTGAGCAGCGACGTCGCCACCGCAACAACCCATGTGGTTCGTTTCGGCATACTTGTCTCCATCGCTCTGCGCCAAAGTGAGTATACAGCGCAGGAGCCCTGCCTGCAACGACGCTCGCAGTTACTGCCTCGGCATACTGCCTCAGCAGAGTTTTCGACCAGGCAGGGGGTCACGACTTAACACTTAACACTTAGGCGTCGTCGAAACAGGGGTTTTTTTGCCCAGGTCCTGGCTGGTCACTTGCCCTGTTCAAATCGCACAAGAAACTCGTCCATTCATCCCTTGAGCAGGGGAGTCACGTGGCCCTTTCGCAGGCGGTTCAGGAGCACCGCGACGGGGGACAGGCTGAAAGCCTATCCCACCACTGGCTGAAGGCCAGTACGCACTATCCTCGCCGTTGCCGTAGATGCCCAAATTCAATGAGCCGGAAGACGGCCCACCCCAACCTCTCGTGCTCGGTTAACCAACCAAGCCCTATGCCCTCCTTCGCACTAGGCTTCGGCGGGTAGACTCTAGCGCCGGGCCGCGTCAACAACCTCGGCCGATCCGTTCCGCGGGCGGCCCAGCCGCCCTACACGACGCTCGGTGTCGACCTCGCGAGGAGAAACCCGGCCGATGCTACTGGCGCGGCCCCGCACTCACGTGCTGGGGCTTGGTTGGTTAACCGAGTGCGAGGCAAGGAGGACCGACGGCAATATGGCCCGGTTACAGAATCGGAACCGCGGTGATGGGGGAATCGAGGGCGTCGATGTGGGCTATCTTTACTTCGTCCATGGCGACGGAGTAGACGTAGTCGTCCATGAAGATGCTACGCTTCACCTTGGAGTTGGAATTGGTCCACCAGTTGTAGCACTTGTAGTTCTCACCGTCGGCTACCGCATGGGGCACGCCACCTAAGTAGTCGAATCCGTCCGCGACCGTCACATCGTAGACCATCAGGCCGCTGAACGTCATCTCGTCGCCATAGCTGCCGCCGCCGCCGCTGTCTTCACACACCACCATAGGGATGGCCAGCCAATCCTTCGGCTTGAAGAAGTTGAAGGCCAGGTGATTGGTGGCCGCGTCCGACGTCGACCCGCGGGTGCCGATAACTTCTTTATGCAACAGGAACGGATTGGCCAGGTCCGCAACATTGAACACCTGGAGCATGATCCCCTGGAAGTAGGCGAAACTGCCCTGGTCGTCAGCGTCGTACCCGATGCTTAAGATGTGCTCGTCATCGAGAATGTGCATATAGGTCGAATACCCCGGAATTTTTAACTCTCCCTCGATGAAGGGCTTGATCGGGTCGACGAGATTGATCACAAACAGCGGGTCGGTCTTCTTGAAGGTGACGATATAGCCGGTCGGGCCGTTGAACCGGGCCGACCGGATATCCTCCGTAGGAGCGATGTCGTCGATCTGACCGGTGACTACCAGACTTGTTCCCTCCTGGCGCAACACCGAAATGGTGCTGTGCACCGCCGGGTTGGGCACCTTGCCGTGGGTGGTCGCGATACGCAAATGCCCCTCCCACTCGTCCATAGAAAACTGGTTCAAAATACGCCCTTTCACCGCGCCGCTGGCCGCATACCAGCCCGACGCGTTGTTCTTGTTAAGCCAGAACTTGTGCAGCACCGTCATTTCGTTGATCTCTTCGTCTTCCTCGGGCCAGTTGGGTGACGTGTTTTTGTACTGCCGCACCGCGACGTACAGCGAGTTCTGCGAGCCGTACACCGCACCGGGTTTGCCCACGATGAGTGAAAAATTCACCGGCTTCTGGGAGACCATGTCCACACCAGCCAACGCCAGAAAACCAGGGGCCGACTCCGTGGGGGAGATCAGAAAATCCTCGCAACTGGGCACCTTCACCTGTACTTCCACGGCCTGACCGCCCACGTACAGCGTGTCGTGGACCTCAGGCAGCAGGTCCTGCAGATCAGCCTGGAGAATGAGCCCCTTGTTGTATTCCTTCAACTGCTCAAAGGCCAACTCCGTCTCGGGAGTCATCTCCCAGTTCTCACAGAAATCCCACCATTCGCTGCCGTAGTTGAGCTCGGGCAACAGGCCCTGGGGCTCCAGCTCCATCCCGGGAATGGCCGTAGTCGGGAAAGTGGCGACCGTGTACACCGAGCCGTCAATCCGACGGGAGTTCAGGTAGGAACCCTTGTACTCGGTGCGCCGGATGAGGTGAGGGCTCGACCTGTCGGTGATGTCATAGGTGAGCACGAACAGCTCGTTGCCGTCGCCGGAGAAATCACAGTCATATCCGTAAGTGCACTCCTGGCCCGAATTGTAGGAGCCGTAATAGCCGTAATACGGCATGGGCGCCATGGGCGGCAGCGGCTCGCCTGAGGAGTAGACCACCGCGCGATCTCCGTACACGTATAGCTTTTTGGGCGTCCCTTCCACCTCCACGTCCGCGATTTTGGTCGCAGTCTGGGGCGGCCACGCGTCGAGAATCTGGAGCCGGCCGTTGGCCACCACGTAGATGTGGGAACCGTCGTTCTTTATGAAGTCCGCCTCGTCTACCCCGGCCACCTGGGTGTTGGTTTCCGAGTACTCGCCGGCGGAGTCGGAGGTTTCCGGCGGGGGGGGGGGGGGGGGGGGGGGGGGGGGGCGGGGGGGGGGGGGGGGGGGG
>CAZVFX010000261.1:0-4450 GCA_964626565.1 uncultured Myxococcales bacterium | reverse complement strand
GATGCTGAACGTCCTCGTCGGTCGGCGGGGGCAGCGGCTCGAATCGGAGCCGATCGTGGCCGCTTGATTAAACCGCGCCGCCGTTTTGCAGTTAGATTGACCCGGCCAGAATTTCCGGAATCGTTTTCTGAAAGCGTTTTTTGATAGTGATAACCGCGGGCCCTGTGGAGCTTGTGTAGAGGTCGCAGAAGGCGAGCTGTGCAAGGGGCTGTGGGGAAGTCGGAGACTTGTCCAAAGGAGGCGCTTGCGACTCCTGGCAGACCCGGCAAATCCACCGGGCAAAGGCGAGCGGGGCGAGCATCTACTCTTCGCCGTGCTCCTCAAACGGAGTGCGCAGAGTTGGGCCTTCGATTTCGATGGTTACGCAACGATGGCGGAGACGGCTCAGCAAGGCCTGGGTGAGGGGCTGGTTGCCCAGGAAGTTTCCCCAGTCTTCGTAGTGCAAATTGGTCGTCAGGATGGCCGACCGGCGGCCCGTGTAACGCTCCTCCATCATCTTGAAGAAGATGTTGGTCTGCTCGGGCCGGAGATTCAAGTACCCGACCTCATCAATCACGACGACGTCATACCGGATAAGTTTGTCCAGCAGCTTCCTCGTGGACCGGTCGGCGAGGCTGGCGTACATCTCGTCAAAGAGGTTCTGGGCTTTGACAAAGATGCCGCGGTAGCCGTCCTCCACGGCCCGGCGCAGCAGGCCGAGGGCCAGGCCGGTCTTGCCGCGGCCCGTATCGCCGCGGAAGACGATGTTGGTGCCGGTGCGGACGAAGTCGAGTTCGGCCAGCTCCCGGATCTGCTTGCGGTCTACGCCGGGCTGCCGGTCCCAGGGGAAGGAGTCGAGGCTCCACTGCTCAGGCATCTTGGCGCGGCGGACCCGGGCCTCGGTAGCCTTGCGCTGACGGTCGTGGAATTCCTCACGGCAAAGCCGGGCCAGGAATTCCGAGTAGCTGACCTCGTTCTTTTCGGCCCGCTTCACCTCCCGGTCGAAGACCTCAAGCATACGCCTGAGCCTGAGAGATGTGAGTAACTGTTCCAGGTCATCATTCATCGTCGTCCTCCTCCTGTGACAAGTTGCCGATAGGGAGCTGGAAGTAGTCTCCAGCGATGTTGCTGAGAATCATGCTTTCGAGCCGGTCCAGGTCGGTCATGCCGTAGCGCAGGGCCGTCTCGATAGCCTTGTCGAAGGAGTCCGCGGGATACTCCTTCATCATGCGGTAGAGCCGGCGTATGGGCGTGGCGCCCCGGCCTACGCACCGCTTCTTTAAGCAGTTGATATACGCGTCGAGCGCCTCGGACTGTTCTCGCAGCCGCAACTCCTCTGGGACGGGCTGTTTCTTGCGACGGCCCGCACCCCTGGGCGGCCGATGCTGCTTCTGCGTGCTGGCCGACCGGCTGCCCGGTTGCATGCGGTCGTGTCCCGCGACTTCCCTGTGCTTGTGGAAGACCTTGACCTGCGACCTGGTTTCCCTCACCTCGACCCGCTGGCCGATGAGTTGGTACGGCGCCGAGTAGGTATTGGTGTGCAGGTTGACGTAACCTTCCAGATCCACGGTCCGCTGGAAGAGCTCGTAGACCTCCGGGATGTACGGCGGCAGTTCCTTCAAGGCCGTCTTCTCGGCCGCAAAGAGCTCTACCGGCCGGGCGCGGAGCTTGCGCTTGAAGCCGGCGTTGTTGCGGTCGCAAAACTCGGCCGCCTGCCGGTTGAGGTCTTCGAAATCCTTGAAGGTGCGTTTGACGAGAAAGTTGCCCTCTATGTACCTGAAAGGCCGCTCGATTTTGCCAGAGCGGTTGGCATCGCCCAGTTCGTGTGCGATGAAATCGAAGTCGAAGCGGTCCGCGAAAGATTTCATCTCCGGACAGATGACTGCCTCGGCCCCGGTGCCGTACAGCACGACGACATTGGTGTTGTCCACCAGCACGTGCTTTGGCACCGCGTCAAAGTAGCGCAGGGCCTCGGTCAGGAAGACCTTGCAGTCGAAGCGTGTAAACCGTTTCGCGTATTGGAAGTAGAGCATGCGCGAGTACGCCAGGATGATGGATGCACACTGGCAACGGCGCTTGCCCACCTCAAAGGTGACGTCGTGGGGCGAGGTGTCGTGTTGCGCCTCGACGCCGGGCTCCGCCGGGTAGCGGCCGACCGGCAGTTTCGGAGCCTTGGCCAAGCCATGCTTGCGCACGAAATAGGTCAGTGCCGGGTACGACAGCTCGATGCCGTCATTGACCAGCTCCTCGTGGACCCGCGTCAGATTCCCCTTGCACAGGGCAATCTCCCGCACAATCTGGTCCCGGTGCTTGGCGGCCGTCGTGTCCCGCTCGATGTCCGGCACCTCGTCGGTCCCGGTCGCCAGAATCTGTCGTACTGCCCAGCGGGAAATCTTGAGCGTCCGGGCGATGCGCCTGGTCCCGTACTCCAGCTTCTTCAGTTTGAGGACTGCTTGTCGCGTCTCCTGATCGATCATCAGCGCATACCTCCAGTTCTATCCGATTCAAGACTCGCGCAGTCTGCGTGTGCGCACGCCTGCCGGCCCGCGTGACGCGACCTGCCATGGACGACTCGATTCCTTCAAGCAGAGCCCGATCCAGGAGCCGGGAGGCCCGGTGAGCAAGGGAGCCGACCGTCTCCAGGCCCTGAAGCAGAAGGCCGACATCGGTGTCGGCCTCAAGGCCAGCAGCTTCACGGGCCCGCAACGCGGTTTCCGGATGAGCGACCACCAGCTCCCTTGTCCGCTCGTTCCCTTCGAGCCAGGCCCGGTAAAGCTCTGCTATCTGCCGGGTCGAAAGACCTAAACCCGCGATGTTTCGTGCCAGTCGCTCGGCATCGTCCCTGTTGGCGCGGGCCATCGGCAGCAAGTACTTCATGGCTGCGTGGCATTGCAGGCGCCCTTCTCGCACAAGTTGCTGCAGCCACGCCGGCAATTCCTTCACCAGTCCCAGGCGTCGACTCACCCAGCTTGGGCTTCTGCCCAGGCGTCTGGCAATTTCCCTCTGATGCAGGCCGTGCAAATCATGCAAGGCCTGCACGAGATAGGCATCCTCCAATTGCGAGCGCTCGCGCGGGCGCTGGAGGTGATGCACCATGACCAGGGCGTCGACTTCGTCGTGCTCCCAGACCACCGCTTCCACCACGTCCTGGCCCATGCGGGCCACCGCCCGCAGCCGCTTGTAGCCGTCGATGACTACGTACCGGCCGGGAGCTTCCTGCGATCCAACGACAACTACCGGGCTTACCTCGCCGCGGTCGGCCAAGGCCGCAACCAGCCGGGTCTCATCCTTGCGATTACGGAGCTTGAGCCCCTCGTATTTACGGTCCAGCAGATGAAGGTCGAGTTGCATGGTCCCCCCGGCTCAAATACGAGCCTACGGGGGACGCGCCTGACTGACTACTTCGTCTCGCAGACCCGGCGCGCTTAACTTGCCATTTTCCGCTTTGATTCCAGGCAGATGCGGCAAAGCTATGTCTCGCATCCAATTCCAGACTAACCTGCCGTATTCATCAACAATTACCGCAACTTCCAGCGGAACTAAATCTCGCACCACCCGCTGGTCAATAGCGAGCAGTGGATCGCCCGAAAACCGCGCCAGATTTTCCGCTGTCTCTTCCACCCGCACCTTCTTGCGAAGCCGCCGGTCTTGGTCGTAGTCCGGGTTTCTCCGGCGCCAGTCCGCGCAGGCCAGCCGGTGCAGCTCCCGCCGGCACTCCGGCCGGTCACACGCCTTTTGATGTTTGCCCTTGTACGGATTGGGCCAAAAACCCTGCCGGCAGATCCTGCATCGTCGCATACGTCCCATCGCTTCCCTCCCCGGGAAGCATGGTCAACCCGGCACCGTCACCCGGCAAAAACCTGGGGACAGCGCGGTCTGTTTCTGGTGAACAACATCGTCCCGCGTCTGACGACAACCACCCGAATCACGGGTGGTCTGGTTTTCGTGAACATCCTGAATTCGGCCAGAATTCCCGGAACAGGCGGGAGTGATGCGCTGATTTAGCCCTACCCCAGAATCAGGGTGGTCTGGTTTTCGTGCAAAATGACGGGTCGGTTCTACTGAGCGGCTAAGGTCCTGGCAGTCTTCCGAGCCACGCCATGCAGTGAGCATCCAACTCGCGCACCCGGTGGGCTGGTCTCAACTCGTGCTCTCGCACAAGCCGTGTATTGGGTACCTGGAAGATGCTTCGCAGCGCGTCGGATGCAAGACCCGTAGCTCGCTGGATGTAATCATTGGGGACAGGGCGGCTGCCGCAATCCAGCAATTGCTGTGACGTTTTGACGGCTTGAAGCAGTGAGACGGGCAGACTTGCTCCAGTGTGAGGGTCTCGGTTCGCAAGGCACTCGACCAGGTGATGAGCCGACCTAATTGTGACCCACCAAGCCCCTCTCGGGTCGGGGGGAGTTGACGCTGCCAGTCGCTCCAGTGCTTCAAAACTGGGCCGCTCAGGAGGCAGGTTAATTACACG
>CAZVFX010000260.1:0-4474 GCA_964626565.1 uncultured Myxococcales bacterium | reverse complement strand
AATGGCAAGACGATCCGATTCGTAAGGCACACGACTACCGGGTGGACGGTCTTCAAGACCAGCGCCTACTGAGAGGAGACCACGATGAAGACGACGAAGCACACCGCGACCGAGGCTTACAACGAGCATACCGAGAGAGCCCGCCAGCATCTGAAGCGGATCATGGAGGGACTCGGAGCCCACATCGCCAGGACCGCTACAACGCCCGCGGGCACCTACGCGGCGACCCCAGACTGGGGCGACGTGGGCGACATAGAACATCTAGCCGATCTGCTGTCTGAGGCGGCTCGGTTCATCAACAACGAGGGCGAGTAGCCCTCCAACAAGGAGACGTAGACCATGTCTACCAGTATCAATCTCAAGGACGCTACGGCGAAGTACATCGAGCACCTGGAGGCAATCGGCAAGAGGCCGTCCACCGTGAAGACGGCCCAGCGGACCATGGATCTGTTCGTAGGGCATCTGGGCGAGGGCAAGGAGATCGCCAAGATCCTCCCGGTCCATGTCGCCGGATTCTTCAAGAGCGACGCGGCGACCACGCTCAGGGACAAGCCCCGGGCAAAGGCGAGCATCTTACAGATCCGGCGCATCGTGCGCGACGCACTGGTGTTCTGGCATACGGAGGGTTTCTCCAACAGCGTGGCACTCCCGAAAGCCGACAGGCGGTTCCTGACCCCTCGAAAGGATCAGAAAGCCAAGACCCAGACCACCGACGCGCAGCCGGAGCCGGCCAGCGAGACCAAGTAGGGGCGATCATGACAGATGTGCAAAGAGGCGACGCTATACGACTCATCAAAATGAATGAAGACCCCGACCCGATCCCGGCCGGGAGCACCGGGATTGTGACCAAGGTGACCGAAGGGACATTGGCCCAAATCGATGTCAGATGGGATGACTCGGGCCGCTCGCTCTCCCTGATACCCGGCGTGGATCAATTCGAAGTCATCGAACGCTGTGTCTCCAACGCAGTCCCGGTTCCGAAGGCCGTGCTCGAGGGGATCGCCGCAGTGCGAGAATCGGGGATGTTCAACATGATGGACCTGCCCGCGGTCGCGGGCCTCGCCCGCCAGATGGGCTTCGACGAAGCCGCCGACTGGATGAACGACCGTCGCAACCGCTCCACCTACTCGCTGGGCATCTTCCGGGGCTTCGCGCCCGAGGAGGAATAGCCCATGGCCGCGTATCTCGATGTGACCTACCAGGGGCAGCTATCCCACCTCGCTCTGACGGCCATCGACAGGAGACGCTTGCATGGGTTCACGAAGAGGGTTGCGCTGGACGCGGACGGCAACGAATGCGCCACCGCGCATCTCACCCGAGACGGACGCTTCCTGTTGATGCGCGGCTCGACCGCGGACCTGTACACCAATGAAAGGGGAGACACCGTTCCGCGTGCCGACCTGATGCCCATCGACGGCGACGGACGCGCTCTGGAAACACAGGCTCCCACGACGGGGCGCCCCCAGGAGATGGAGGGACCCATCACGCCGAACGAGATCCTGGACCACGTCGCTGTGAAGGCATACGTACTGGCCCCGGAGGCCCTCTCCCCGACCCTGCAATCCGCGCTGGCCCGCGGAGCAATCTTCAGAGTTGCCTACCGGCCGCGCAAGACCACTCAGCAGACCTCCGCGTTCATCTTCGCCAACGACGCGGGGATCTTCCTGGTGCAGACCCAGCCCTGCGGATTCGAGTTTGTGGGACCGGGGCAGGTGCCTGTTGGAACGGAAGCCTGGGAGGACGTCGAGGAGTTCGACTTCGATCAGCATGAGAGGTGGAGCCAATGAACCAACGCAGGATCTGGCTGGCAGACCATCGCGGCAGAGACGCGGTGGTCACGCTGATCCCTCGCCGACGAAACAGTGAAGCGCAGTACGCGGACACCAGCGGCTCCCGCGTCCGATTCTCCCGCGTCTTGAAGGCTACGGAGGCCACCGCGTGGGAACGCCTACGATCTGAGCATGGCGACCCAGAGCTGATCGCCCAGGCACTGCTATCCGGTGATCCCGAGGTGGACATAGAGACCGTCGGCAGGGAGGCCGGGCCGTGCGACCGGGTGTTCATCGACGGGCAGGGGAAGCCGCTCTACTCGGCCAGACCTATCGAAGTACTCTTCGACGGCAACGGCACCGAGACCTCCCGCCGCGACCCCGCGGATGTGCCAGCCAACCTGGTACCCGACGCGCCTCCGGTGTGGTCCGGCAGACTGCTGTCCCGAGACGAGGCTGTGCGTCGCTACGCGTTCACCAGGGCCTTCCAGGTGCGGCACACCAACGCGCTGGAGTACGACTTCCTATTCGGTCTTGCCGCGCACCTCGAGCAGCAGGATACTCTGGCGCTCGTCGGCTCCGGGCCAAGGGGGATCGGACCGCTCATCACCGAGAGGAATGCGACACCAGCGAAGGGCTTCCTGGAAGGGCGGTTCCAAGGAGACAGGTACTTGCTCGTCCTGCATCTGGCCGCGTTCGAGCTGCGGCCACCGGAGGACCTGGAATGACAGACCAACCCATCATTGAGGAATCGCGCTGGCAACCCTTCGGGCAGGGACGCATGGCACCTGCCGGGTCAATTGCCGACGCGATCCTTGCAGCCCGCCTCGCTGCCTACAAACGCAACGTCGCAGGCAGCTATCACGGGATCGCCCCCGGCGACATCGCAACCACTCTGCCCCCAGGGCCCTACACGGTCTCCGAGAAGGTGGACGGCGAAACGTGGTTTCTGAATTGCGACGGTGCGAGCGCCACGCTCCTGTCTCCAACGGGAAAGGCCATCACCGGCATCCCCGTCACAGAAGAGGCCCAGCGAATCTGCGAGGGCTGGACCGGCCTGTTGGCAGGAGAGCTCTATGCTGAGACGACCAACGGACGCGCCCGCGTCTTCGATCTGCACGCCACCATGGGAGGTGGAGCCAACGCGAAAACGGACCGCCTGAGGTTCGCCGCGTTCGACATTCTCGACGATGATGGCACCGACCCCCGGAACCTGTCATACGAAGAGCGTGTCCAGCGACTCCGAACGCTCCTGACAGCTGGCAGTCTCGTCCACAGTGCAGCTTCTGAGGCCACCGCGGACGCTGCCGAGGTCGCCTCCGCGTTCGAACGAATTGTCATCCAGGGAGGAGCCGAGGGCATCGTCGTACATGCACCGGGAGGCCGGACACATAAGATCAAACCGGAGATCACCATCGACGCCGCGGTGGTCGGGTACGGAGCGGGGGAAAACGGCGTATACGAGCTGCTCCTCGGCCTGCTGAAACCAAACGGCAACTACCAGCTCATCGGCCGCGTACGGACCGGCTGGAGCAACCAAGAGAAACAGGAACTGGCCTCGCGGCTCCCGCAGATCGAATGCGCTTCGGCCTTCCGTAACGTCACCGACCACGGCACCCTCTCTCGGTGGGTCAGGCCCGAGCTGGTCGTGGAGGTGAAGTGCAACGACCTCCTGGTCACCAACAGCCGCGACGAGGCAATCCGGCGAATGGCTATGTCGTACTCTGACCAGGAAGGTTGGTCACCCCTGGGCCCGACGCATGCGGTCAGCATGATCAACTCCGTCTTCCTACGCGTCCGCGATGACAAGCGGCCTCGGCGACCCGACATCCGGTTCGAACAAATGTCGGACCTGGTGCCGGTGCGGGAGATCGCGGCCACGACGATGGCCGATCTCCCAGCCTCCGACCTCATACGCCGGGAGGTCTACACCAAGCCGACTACGGTCGGCCCTGCTGTGCGGAAACTGGTCGCCTGGAAGACAAACAAGGATCAGGCAGACCCCGCCTACCCCGCCTACGTGGTCTTCTTCACCGACTACTCTCCAGGCCGCAGGGATCCTCTGAAAACGGACATCAGCGTCGCCGCCTCGCTGGAATCCCTGCACGCATTCGCAGACGATTGGCTGACCAGGAAGATCAAGCGGGGATGGGAGCTGGTGGCGAGAACATCGGCCACAGACTCCGAACCCGTAAGGGAGCCCCTACTCGAGGACTCGGCGACGGACACGGACGAACGACCAGTCTCTCCCCGAGGCACCGGACGCTCGCTCTCCATCGCATTCGCCCGCTCCTCGTCTCCCACGTTCCCCATCGTCCGGCGGCGGCTGGACGCGCTGGCAAAGCTCGGCACCCTCGAGGTCACCAACGATGACAAAGGGCGCGAGGCGTGGTTCGAGTTGACCATCGAGAGCGCGCTGGTGGAGAGCGCTCGACGCATCGCCAACCTGCTCAACATCGTACGCGCCTGGAAGAGCACCGAGATAGGCCTCGACGGCGAACTCCTCGGCAAACACGAGATCGATGGTTTCATAGAGCGGCTGGAGACAGTGCGGCGCTGTTGGCTGCGGCGAAAGAACCAGACCCCGGCGAGTTGCAGGATCGCCTGCGCTGTCGGCTGCGATGCCCTGCGCATCTGGCCGTCCTACGAGTATCTCGGCTACTCCGGGAGTACGGACCCGCCCTGGTACGCGGTGGGGGCGTTCG
>CAZVFX010000259.1:0-4565 GCA_964626565.1 uncultured Myxococcales bacterium | reverse complement strand
GGCAGGCCGACGACCCGATGTTGAGGAAGATGTATCCATGGTACTTCAACTAGCCGCCACCCCTTCCCGGGCCGCAGCACTGAAAGACCTTCCGGTCGACCGAATCTACGTTGGCAGCGAATTATGCGCCGGGCGCCTCCCCACCCTGCCTGAACTGCGGCGAGTACTCATGGCAGATCTCCCGGTAACGCTGGTCACTCCTGCCGCGGCCGGACCCGCGTTCGCCCACGTCTGCAGGCTCGTGGAACTGATTGAGAGCGTTGGAAAGGAGGCTGAAGTCGTGGTCAACGATTTCGGGGTGTTGGCCAAAGCAGCAGAAAGCACCTGCGTAACGCCGGTGATGGGCCGACTCCTCTCCCGGAACTTCGTAGAGATGTCCGGGGACAAGTTCCTCCTGGCCAGCAGGGAGGCTCTGGCCGACCTGAAACGGCGCTATCGGGTAGCCCGCTTCGAAGTAACCAACTACCGGAAACGGATCGAATTCAGCGAGGTGGCGGAGTGGGACGGGATTCCACTTTCCATGCACTACCCTTACATGCCCCTGACCATTTCCAGAGCGTGCGCATTTCGGTTTGCCGAAGCTGAACCGGACTCTCGTTTCGATTCCGTGCCCTGCCGAAGACCCTGCCGGACCCGGTCGTACCGCCTCAATTATCCCGGCCAGGTCAAGGACGATTTGTATCTGAGGGGCAACACCGTATTCGCCAGGTACGCCGAGTTATCGTACACCGTCGAAGATCTTGCGCGTCTGGGGATCGACAGGATTGTGCTGGGGGAAGGGCCGGCACCGAGTGATGATGATGATTTTGGGGAGATCCTTCGACTACGCTCAGGATGACTGATCGCTGCGCTCAGGATGACGGACTACTGCGCTCACCCTGACGGGGGCGTGGGGCCGAGGCAGCCCCAGTTGGGGTTGTCGCGTTTCACTTCGTACTGGCGATCCCGGGCCTTGTCCCAGAGCAGCAGGCTCAAAGAGGTTTTGGCCTGCAGGCAGGTGAGCTTGTCGTAGTAGTTCAGCACTCTCGGGTCCGCATTCACGTTGGGCTCCACCGACATGCGCCGCACGGGGCAGCCGCCACCACACAGGAAACGCCACTGGCAACTGCTGCACTTGTGCAGGTTATCCACATGCAAGTCTCGGAAAAACCGGATCAGCACATCCTCCTCCATAAACTCACCTTTCAGACTCCCAATCTTGAACTGAGGCTGCCCCATGAGCCAGATACAGGCGTACACTTCGCCTTCCGTGTTAACCACCGGCGTGTTGCCAAAGGGCATGCCGCAGCCCAGGGGAGTGGCCGCGCCGGGCGCGATGTGAGTGAGGTATTCGTTCAAGGGGAAGAAGTTCTCCGGAGGAGCCAGCCGAGCACGATAGATCTCTTCGAGGCCCGCAGCGAACACTTCCGGGTCGGGAAGCAACTCCGGCTCGAAAATGTTCAAGTCCGAATTCACCGGGTTCAACGGCACAAAACTGATGTGCGACACCCCCACCTCCAGATGGTGCTCGGCAATCTTCAGCATGGAGTGGTGATTGTGGGAAGTGACCGTAGTACGCAACATTACGTTGAAGCCGCCTTTGAGAAGACGTTTCACGTTGCGCACGATATCGGCGTAAGCGCTGCCGCCCTTCTTATACGGCCGGGTGCGGTCGTGCTCCTCCCGGGGACCGTCCAACTCCACCAGGAAGCTTATGCCGTACTTCGTGGCCCACTCTTCTATGTCATCGGGCAGCACGCTCAGGTTGGTGGTGAGGTGGTAGTGAACCTTGATGTCGGGATACTCGGTCTTCCTTAGTCCCTCGGTGAACAAGATGCATTTCTTGCACAGCGGCCAGTTCAGCAGCGGCTCGCCACCGAAAAACGAGATTTCCAACTCTCCGTCCTTCGCCAGCGCGGCCAGGGAGGCACGTATCGAATCGAAGGCGATCTTCTCCGGCATCTGCAGATGGTCCACATTCTGATAGGTTTCCCGCCCCGCCAGGCAGTAAACGCACGCCATGTTGCAAGCCTGAGACACCAGCTGATAGAGCACGTATTTGGGTTTTTCCTGGCTCATTCCCGGGGGCTTGCAGTCGGGCGGAAGGGCGTGTCGCCGGTAGGCCCGGTCGTCCATGCGGCTGTCGGTGGCCTGGAGTATGCCGTGAGCCAGCAGCATGGTTATCAACTCTTCGTTGTCAGGATGCGCCCGCAGCAGTTCGGCCGTCTGGGCCCCGTCCCCGATTCCGGCCAGGAACTGTTTGATGTATCCGCCGCCCCGCTCGAAATATATGGGGTCGAAAGGCAACACGTTGGAGAGGATCAGGCGGTCATCTTCGCGGTCGAGTATAAACTGCTCGCGGCTGAGCCTGAGTTCGGGAAACAGGGAGGTGAGTTCGTCTGTGGACATTGCAGCCTAGAAGCTGGTGGTGCAGCCGAGGCACGAAGTGCAACCGCCGGTACAGGAACTAGTGCACCCGCCGGTGCAGAAGGAAGAGGTACAGCCGGTGCAATTGGTGCAACTGCTGGTGCACCCCATACAACCGGTGCAGCCGACACAGATGGTGCAGGAGGTGCAGTCAGTGCAACTGCTGCATGTGGACCCGGTGCAACCGCTGCAGGTTCCGGCAGTGCAGCCGCCGGTGCAGCCGGTGCACTCCCCGGTGCAGGCTGTGCAACCGCCCATGCACCCGGTGCAACCGCCGGTGCAGCCCATGCAGGCGGTGCACGCGGTGCACTCACTCTCGCAATACCCGGTATTGAACGTCAGGGCACACGCTTTGGTGAAGACTGCAACCGCGCTGAACGCTGATGTTGCGACCGCGGCCTTGGCCATCTTCCGCAGAAAGTCGCGCCGGGATGCGTGCCTACTCCGGGCGGGCTTGTTCTCCGAATTCGGTTTGTCACCGGAAGTCGCCAACTCGTTCAGCCTCCGAAATACATGGTGAAGAGCCACAAGTCCCCATCCAGGGCCGAGTCACCCTCCAGATTGTACAAGTGCACATACTTGATGACCGGCCGCCCCACTGTTTCCGGAACAAAGGGGAGAAACTCCACCGCGACGTTCCAGTTGGCGTACCACACGCCCAGCGGCTCAGTGCCATAGTCCTCACGATTCGACTTGTCAAAGCTGCCCCAGCCGACCCCCGCCCCCGCGTGGACGCGCAGCCACGTCGGAATGATCGCATAGCCGGCCCGCAGATTAAACACTGCCAGTTGATTGATGCTCACTGCCGGATCCGACGTGTCATCCCAATAGGCGGCACTGGGGCCCATGAATTCGTTGTCATCGAGAAAAAAGAAATTCCACAACAGGTTGGCGGTAAAATTGAGCTTGCGCATACTGTCCACCCGGTAGGAGTAGAGAACATCCACCGCCATGGCCTTCTTGCCGTCATAGTGCTCGCCGCCAAGGTCGAACCCGCCGAAGGAGACGCCCACTCCGGCGCCGTGTTGGGCGAACGCGGGCGCCGACCAGGCCGCGACTACGACTCCCAGGCACAAAGCCACCACAATCTGCGTCACACAACGGGTCATTCCGGCTCGCCTCGCCATCTTCAAACCAACCTGTCCGCTCCCGACGCTGATAATAACTCTCACCGCGAGCTTTTCCAAGGACCATTTATGCTTGAATACTACGTCCGCCTGATAGATTATACTATCGTTAACAGGTGAGCACATGATGGTCGATCGCACACGCAAATCCGGCTTGGTTCTCGCAACAATGGCATTGCTTCTCCTCGCTACGGCCGGCAAGGCCCTCGCCGACGACGAGCCGGCGGGAATGGGCATCACGGGCGGACTCTCCATGGGTGATCTGGCCGGCTCCGACGCCCCGTCCGACTCCTCCTGGCGCACGGGCCTCGCAGTAGGCGGGTTCGTGTACGCGTACACCTCCCCACAATCCGCGGTTCAGATGGATTTGCTCTACGTGCAAAAGGGAGCCTCGTGGTCGCAGCCGCGCCAGGTCGCGGGCGGCTCCGAAAACGCGGATTTGACCATGTCCCTGTCATACCTCGAACTGCCCTTGCTCTGGCGCACCGCCGACTACTTGTTCGGGTCCGAGGTTGCGGCAGTGCTCGTCTTCGGCGCGTATGCCTCGTACAACCTGGGCAGCACGCTGACCATCGATTATGCCACCTCGAAGGATGAGGAAAACGAACTGTCCGACATTGCTGCGTTCGACTTCGGGCTCATTTTGGGGGTCGCACTGGAATACAGTGCCTTTGTGGTGGAGGCGAGGTACGATTGGGGCCTGGTCACTATCGATTCCAGAGACTATATGGACGAATTCCGCATGCAGACACGCACCTTGATGATAATGGGCGGATTGAGGACTTTCTAGGGCGGGGAAAAACCATGTCCGGATTCACCAGACGGCCGAACAACTCGCTGACGGCGGCAGTGCTGGGCGCACTCGTCTCCGCGTTGCTCGCGGCAAACCCAGTGGCCGCGGCAACCTGGTTTGTCAGCCCTTCCGGCGACGACGGAGCCGGCGCGGGCAATGAAACCGCTCCCTGGCAGACTCTGGGCAAAGCCGTTTCCGAGGCCGGGCCGGCAGACGTGATCAAGGTGATGGACGACGGC
>CAZVFX010000258.1:0-4584 GCA_964626565.1 uncultured Myxococcales bacterium | reverse complement strand
GAGCCCAGCCCCCCCTCGCACAGTGCCCAAATGGGGAAACAGTGAATGCAACTAAACGCAGATCACCTTCAATGACCTTTCTTGAACGTTGCTAAATGCTTGCAAACCGTAGATGGATGTAGAATGCTGTCTGCGGACGCCAATGGCAGTCAGGGGGGTGCCCCATGAAGAATCCTGTTCTTGTAGGCAAGCGACGGGTTGGAGAACAAATGGAACGAGATGCATCTACGCTGCGGATCGCCTATTCAACAGTTGAATTCGCGGAGATGATGGGCGTTCCGGTCAGCCGTGTTCGCCACTGGATTGCGGCGGGTTACGTGAAGGCGAACCGCCTGGGGCGTCTTTGGATGATTCCGCAGTCGGAGGTGTGCCGCCTGGGGGGCTTCGAAGGAGCAAACGCCGGCTCAGATGAGACGTAGACGCGCCATTCGCCCGATGTTCGCTCGTTTGAGTGACCCTGCATTTGCATAAACGACACCGTAGTGTCACATTAGAACGATGAGCAGGGAAGACCGCTACACCATCGATGACCTGACCCGGATGACGGGAGTAACCCGGCGGACAGTGCGTTTCTACGTTCAACGCGGGCTGATCCCGCCGCCTTCGGGGCGCGGCCGGGGCAAGCACTACGGAGAGGAGCATCTGGCTGGCATCCAGCGAGTCCAGAACCTGAAGCGCGCAGGCAAGAAGCTCGACGACATCAAGATGGAGGTGCGACAGCCTCAAGAGACGCTGGTTGGTTCGACCGCGCCGGAGGAGACGCCAGGGTGCGAGGTCACGCGAGTCCTTCTGGCCAAGGAGGGTATCTGGCTGGAGATCGGGCACGGCGCGACCATGCCGGAACCTGCCACGCTGGACCGTCTTGCCGAGCTGTGTCGCCAGGAACTGGGATTGCCCCCGGAGGTCCGGCAACACCGCGTCACGGTCGTCAGCCAACTCAGTACGTGGCTGGTCATTCCAGACGGACTCGGCGAGGGTTTGTCCCTGAGGATTGGCCCGGGGGAACGAGTTGAGATCGCAGAAGTCACTCGGGCTGTCGAGAAGGCAGAATCCGAGGGCATCATCGCGATACTCACCCTCCCCGAATAACGACACGTTGCTGGCCAATAACGACACCAACTTCCCTGCCCTGCGCCACCGTGATAGCTGGAGACGCACTCGCTCTGCATGGGCGACCTCCGCCTGACCGTTCTTCCCGAAACCGGCTGGATTCCTTCTCCGTTTCTCCAACGGAACGAGACTTCTCCAGACCAGCGGAGAAAGCCCTTGATGATGTCCCACACCGAGGGATGGTTGCAGAGAATCGAACTCCGGAGAAGGGGTGAGGCCATGAACGACGGAGACGGAAAGGGCAGGACGGGGATCCTGCGCCAGCTCGCGGAGCTGGACACCTTGCCCACCGACACGCTGAAAGATCGCTGGCGCGCCCTGCACGGAACAGACCCGCCGCGCTTCAACAGGCAGTTCCTGGTCAAGCGACTGGCATACCGCATCCAGGAGATCGCGTACGGCGGACTGCCAGACGCAGCGAGAGCCAGGCTGAACGAGCTGCTCGACGAAGAAGGATACGATGTGATCGGGGTCAAAGTCGCGGACAGGAGCCCCCTCAATCGCAACTCCAAGGACCACCCGGTGCCGGGCACGGTCATGATCCGCGAATGGGACGGTGAGCGACATGAGGTGACCGCGCTCCGGAAGGGATTCGAGTACCGCGGGATCCCCTACCGCTCCCTGTCGGCCGTCGCCAGGAAGATCACCGGCACCCAATGGAACGGGCCACTCTTCTTCGGACTTCGCCCCGGCCCGGTCCGGCGCGGAGGCACGGAGGACTCCAATGTCCAGAAGTAAGGGGGAGGAAGCAGCCCCCCTGATTCGCCCGACGGTCCGATGCGCGGTGTACACTCGGAAATCGACCGACGAGAACCTCGACTCAGATTTCAACTCCCTCGACGCGCAGCGGGATGCAGGGGAGTCATACATCAAGTCCCAACGCCACGAGGGATGGGTCGTCCTGCCGGAACGATATGATGACGGCGCGTACTCCGGGGCCACCCTGGAGCGGCCCGCGTTACAGCGGCTTCGCGCCGACATTGATGCCGGGCGGGTGGATGCCATCGTGGTGTACAAGATCGATAGGTTGTCCAGGTCACTCCTGGACTTCACCCGTCTCACCGAGGAACTGGAGCAAAGTCAGGTCTCCCTGGTCAGCGTGACGCAGCAGTTCAGCACCACGACCAGCATGGGGAAATTAGTAATGAACGTATTGCTCTCTTTCGCACAATTCGAGAGAGAGGTAACGGCCGAGAGGATCCGCGACAAGATCGCAGCCGAAAAACGGCGCGGGAGATATCTCGGAGGTATCCCTCCCCTGGGATACCACGTGGACCGAGAACGCAAGCGCCTGATTGTGGATCCCGACGAAGCTGAACTCGTACAGCTCATCTTCCGGCGATTTTCAGAAATCGGCTCCGTGACCACGCTCGCGCAGGAGTTGAATGACAACGGTCACAGGACGAAATCGTGGACCACAAAAAAGGGGAGAAACCGGCCGGGCAGACCATGGAACAGGGCTCACATCTACCGCCTGCTCACCAACCCGACATGCCTCGGCCTCATCAAGCACAAGGACAAGACGTATCCCGGATTGCACGACGCCATCGTCGAACAGTCGGTATGGGACAAAGTGCAGGCCGTCCTGTCAGGGAATGAGCCGTCTGGCCCCCGACCGAGTCGCGCCCGGACGCCAGCTCTACTCAAGGGCATCATCCGATGCGGCCATTGCGGAACCAGCATGGGCGTTACCTTCGCCCGGAAGAACGGGCGGACCTATCGATACTACCTCTGCCTGAGGGCCAACAAGCAGGGGTACACCACCTGTCCGTTGAAGACGGTCTCAGCCGGGACGGTGGAGAACGCGGTCACCATCCAGCTTCGGAAGATGTTCCATTCTCCGGAGGAGGTGGCAGAGATCCTCGGCTCAATGCAGAATCACGAAGCCGCGAAGCACCAAGAACTGGCGACGAAGAAGAAGGGACTTGTCGGCAGAATCAAAGCCATCAAGACCGATGCGTCCAACATCCTGCAAGGCGAGTTGGACGGCGACAACGGCTTCGTCCGAGAGGAACTGTCCCGCCTTGAAAAGAAGCAGACGGAGCAGGAGGAGAAGCTACGTTCCGTGGAATGGGAACTCGATTCATCCGCTCGCTCGGAGATCTCGACCGAGACCGTGATCGCGGAACTGACGACGATGAACAAGCTGTGGGACGACCTGTTCCCGGCAGAGCACGAGCGGATCATCCGTCTCCTGGTGGAGGAGGTGATCGTCCATGGGGACCACCTGGAAATCGCCATCCGGCCGAACGGCCTTCGTACCATCGTCAGCGAATTGACCAGCGAGGAGAAGGAGCATGCAACACGCAGCAAAACTGGAGGAACCGTGGCTCAGCGAGCGGGATAGCCTGCTGATCCTCCACGTCCCCATGCAGTTCCGTCGGCGCGGCGGACGGAAGACAATTTTACCGCCGTCGAACGTGAACGGCCAGGAACCACGAACAGCGCCCGTCTACAAGCCGCTGGCGGTCGCGGTGGCACGCGCCCACAGATGGGAAGATCTGCTTGAACGAGGAAGGTTCAGCAGCATCAACGAACTCGCGGACGCGGTTGGTGTGGACCGCGGCTACGTCGGCCGATTGCTCAACCTCACACTCCTGGCCCCGGATATCGTCGAGATGATCCTGGATGGGCGGGAGCCATCGGGGCTGTCCCTCAGGCAGTTGAACAAGATCATGCCATTGCAATGGGACGAGCAGAGACGCGTGGCAGTGTCGTTCTCCAACGGAGACTGAGGAGAAGGCTCCACCTAGCGAGACATCGTGCATAGCTGCGCGGCCCGGGGCCGTTCCCAGGCCCGGAATCCGACCAACACTGACGTTCTTCGTCGCTCGGACTGACGTTTCTGGGCTGAATCTTTCGTCGTAGCTTCGCCGCGTTGGGGCAACGTACCAGGGGTTGTCAGTCGAGGTGTCAAAGAAGGGCTCATTCGGCCAGACCCCGGCGGACGCCCATATTTGGCCAGTGAAACTACTTAGAGATTTCACAGAGTTGTGAGCGCCGGGTTTCTCGCTTCGTGGCCTATGGGTGGAACACGTCCTGCAATGTACATGGACTGACTTGATAAGGAGGACACCATGAAGAACACGATCAGGACGACGAAGAAAGGGAAGCAGCAGGAAGCCCGCCCCCTGGCAGGCATCGGCGGCGAGATCTACATCGCCACCCTGAACTGGCCGAGCCTGGGGATTACCCCCGACGCACCCGAGTACGGGATCCGGACGGCGGCTGGGCCGCTGGCCTTCTCCCGGGACCGGGACGCGCTGGTGACCTGGGCCAAGCGCAACTACATCCACACTCACTGAAAGGGGACCACGATGAGAAGCGACCTCGACAAGAAAATCGACGCATTGAGACCTGGCCAAAGCATCGAGATCAGCCGGACCGAGACCGGCCACTGCACCGCAGAGCGTAGTGGCAATGGCAAGACGATCCGATTCGTAAGGCACACGACTACCGGGTGGACGGTCTTCA
>CAZVFX010000257.1:0-4668 GCA_964626565.1 uncultured Myxococcales bacterium | reverse complement strand
ACTAGAGCGCTAGAGTTGGTGTCGAGTGACATTCGTAGCCATGGTGACTACGCTACGGCTGCGGCGATAGAGTGCATTGTGGCTACGTCAGCCAGACTCTTGCTTAAGGAGAGGCTGGATGGCGGCGAGAAGGGGACAGGGGTGGGCAACTTGAGCGATCGACTAAAGGCACTCCCCACGATTCAGTACCCGAGCGGAGTGGTGGCGCTCGGCCCGAACTGCGAGAAAGAACCGAGGGCCGTTCGGCTCCTGCTAAAATCACTGTAGAAGGGAAAGAACCACAGGCGGTCTGGCCCCAAAGGACAAGGCGTCTACCAGCAAGATCCGATTGACTGTAAACGTGAGAGAAATGAGAGAAGGGGCTGGAGTTGGGAGCCGGATGCTACGCCCCGATAATTACAGCGAAGGCGTCACCCATTGTGCCCAAGTAGAACATTAGTCCTCCCACAACAATGATGATCCGTCTCATGATTCCTCCAACAGTTGATCGAAACGAACTTGTCTACACCAAGTCACTTGGGCTAAGTATAGGCTACTTAGCGCCAGGGTCAAGCAATTTGCTGCCGGTGCCCGGTTCCCGACGCAGATGCACAAGGCTATCCAGCAATGCCGATCTCACAGTCATGTTGTCGGGGGACTGGGCTGGGGAAGCCATTTCAAATTTTGGGTAATGTCCTTTTTTGGATTAGCGGATGAACAGCCCGTAGAACCGTGTGCCGCAGGAGCTGCCATCCTGATCAGTGTTGCAGTAGCAATGAGCGTCGGAAGGAACCTTCCCATCCTCAAACGCGCCCAGGCCCTGGTGGTAACCGCTGTCGCCACCGTTCCAGCCGAACAGGATGGAGTCGTCCTGCCCCGGGTCGCCGATGGAGGAGGTCTCCTTGAAACCGACGGTGTCGGTCTGAGCACCGCATGAGCCGATACAACTGTACTCATGGCTGTCGTAGACCCACGGGAAGTACTCGCTGGTTTCCGTCCCGACGATGTCACACCGCTTGGGGCTGCAGCCTGAGTTCCACGAATAGCTTTGGAACCGCCATCCCAGGGACACCTGGCCATCGCTGCAGTCGGCGACGTGAACATAGTCGTTGGTGTCGGAAATGGTGCGCAGCAGGAACTCGTCCCCCTTCGCGCTGAAGAACGCCTTGTTGCGCATTTCAGTCTTGCTCCATTCAGCCGGGTCTCCCCACGTTCCCTGGTCGCCGTTGTACACCGCCCAGGCCCAGGTTGTGGACATGGCCGATATGCGGGAGATGAGAGTCCAGCCCCCGTCTACCGTATCCATATCGCAGTAGGCGGAGAACGCAGGGTCGATGCCGTCGCCGTCCGGATCGATCATGTAGGGTCCGCTGACGGAATCGGGTTTTAAAGCGAGTAAGGTAGCGCAGTCCTCGTACACACAGTCTTCATTGGCCTGGCCGTCGCAGTTTTCATCGCCGGGGAGGTCACAGTCTTCCTGGGCGCCGGGGTTCACCGTGTCGGCGCCATCGTTGCAATCTCCGCCCACCGTCGCGGAGTAGGGCGGATCCGCGTCACACAGGCACTTGGAAGCTGCACTCAGTCCGTAGCCATCCAGGTCGGAGTCGTTGTAGTAAATGACGCATCCATCAGCATCTTCGGGATCAACCTCCCCCTCGCAATCGTTGTCCAGCCCATCGCATATCTCCAGCTCAACACCCTCCATTGGCTCGCACACCTGGGGGATGCCGTCGACGCAGTTTGCGACGGAATGCTCGCAAACACCGAGCCCGCAGGTTGTAGCGCCCAACTCTTCATCCACCAGGCCGTCGCAATCGTTGTCCAAGCTGTCGCACTGCTCTGGGGCTACACCAAGGAACGGATCGCACTGGGAGGGCATGCCCCCAACACAGAACGACTGGACGTGGAAGCACTCGCCCGAGCCGCAGGATACCTCGCCCAGGTCTTCGTCGATTTCGCCATTACAGTTGTTGTCCTGACCGTCGCAGGCTTCCGGAGCGGCCCCGGCATCGGGGTCACAATAGATGGTCATGCCGCTGACGCAGTTCTGCACCGTGTGCTCGCAGGCGCCGAGGCCGCAGGTGGTGGTGCCCTGCTCCTCATCGATGAAGCCGTCGCAATCGTTGTCCTTGGCGTCACATATTTCTACACCAACACCCTCCTTCGCATCGCAGGTCTGTTCGACTCCACCAGCGCAATTGAAGACAGTGTGGAGGCACTCGCCGAGGCCGCACGTCGTTGACCCCAGGTCTTCGTCCACCAATCCGTCACAGTCGTTGTCCAGACTGTCGCACTGTTCCGGTGATGCACCTTCGAACGGATTGCATATCTGCCAAAGACCATCTTCGCAGTTGGGCACGGAATGCTGGCACTCACCGAACCCACAACTGGTGGACCCCAGCCCGTCATCGACTTCCCCGCTGCAATCATCGTCGATGTTGTTGCATTTTTCACTCGCCCCGGCGTGGACGGCCGGATCCAGAGAAGCGCAGTCCGTCAGGTCGAAGTCGCCGTCGTTGTCATCATCCATGTCGACGCAATCCTTGTAGCCGTCCAGATCGCTATCGACAAAACCTTCGTCCACGCCCAGGGTGCAGTTGTTGTCCAGTCCGTCGCACACTTCCTCGGCACCGGGATAAACCGCGGCATTCTCCGGCTCGCAGTCCTTGTCGTTGAGAGTTCCGTCCCCGTCCAGGTCGTCCTCGCACGCATCGCCCGTGCCGTCGTCGTCCCCGTCTTCCTGGTCCTCGTTAGGCACCAGCGGACAATTGTCGATCTCATTGTCCACAAAATCGTTGTCGGAGTCAGGGTCGCACGCGTCTCCCACGGTGTCCCCCTCGTTGTCTTCCTGCAACGGATTCATCACCGTGGGGCAGTTATCTACCGCGTTGGGGATATTATCGCCGTCCATGTCTGTGTCGCACATGTCGCCGATGGTGTCCTGGTCCAGGTCCTCCTGCAATTCGTTCTCTACGAGCACACAGTTGTCCGCGCTGTCAGGTACGCCGTCGCCGTCTGTATCTTCGTCTACGCAGTCGGCCACGCCGTCGCCGTCCAGGTCGGGCAAGTCCTCATCCACCGCGCCGTTGCAGTTGTTGTCCGCGCCGTCGCACACCTCAACCGCGGCGGGGTTGGTCTCGGGGTCAAGGGGAGCGCAATCCAGGCCGTCGGGTGAGCCGTCGTTGTCGTCATCCTCGTCTACGCAGTCCTTCCAGCCATCGAAATCGGTGTCCGGGTTGCCTTCGTCAACGATGTAGTTGCAGTTGTTGTCCTTGCCGTCGCAGGTTTCATCGTTGCCGGGGAAGACCTCGCCATCCTTGGACGCACAGTCCTCTTCGTCCGCGACCTGGTCGTTGTCGTCGTCCGGGTCGCAGGGGTCGCCCACGGTGTCCAAATCGAAGTCAGCCTGCGTGGGATTGAACTGGGAAGGGCAGTTATCAAGCCCGTCCACAACGCCGTCGCCATCCTTGTCGTTGACCAGGCAGTCGGCCACTCCGTCACCGTCGGTATCTTCGAAATTCTCGTCCACCTGCCCGTCGCAGTCGTTGTCTTTACCATCACACTTCTCGACCTCAACACCTTCCCCGGGATCGCAGACTTGGGGGATACCGTCCACACAGTTTTCAACGGTATGAACACAATCATAAAGACCGCAGGTGGTGGTGCCGAGGTCCTCGTCGATTTCACCATCGCAATCGTCGTCCATGCCGTTGCACGTTTCCGGCGCGGGAGTAAGGGCAGAGCAAGCCTCCAGACCCGCGGCAAGGCACTGCCTGTCCCCGGGGCAGACGCCCCATTCGTTTTCGTAGTAGCAGTCGGTCCCTGCACCCGCGTCCACCGCCCATTGAGAGCAGGGGCAATCCCCGGCCGCCAGAACACACTGCTGAACTTCGCCGCCCGCCACGTCCAGGCCGGAAGTGCAGTCGTAGCCTGCGGGGCAGTCCTCCTCACCAGCGCACTCGGCGCCGCAGAAGTTACCATCTTGGCCGTAGACCACGCATTTCTCTCCTGCGGAGATTCCGTTGACTTTGCACTCGTCGTTAGTAGCGCAAGGGCGGCAGAGGCTTACCAGGGGCGCGGCGCAGATGTAGACCTGGTCAGGCAAGCTGGGAGTATGCAGCACGCACTTCCAGTCGAAGGGGCACTCTTCAACGCAGGTCACGGTGCACTGCATGCCGTCTACAGTCTGGACGCAGTACCCTTCCCCACAATCGTTTCCCGTTTCGCAGGGATAGCCGGCCCCGCCAACCGGGGGGGCGAAGCTATCGTCTGAAAGGTCGACAGGGGTGACGAATTCGAAGACCATCTCCAGTGCGGTTATCTCGACCTTGCCGACCAACTCCGTGACATCCGACTCCGGCTGCCCAAGGTCCGGCTCAACCAGCGAATCAGCGTCCGCAGCCGTACCCACTTCAGCGAGCAATTCCACATCGCCTTCGCTGCCGCAGCCGTACATCGCCAGCACCAGAGCAAGCACACCTCGTATCGCCCAACTTCGCATGACCTATGCCTCCATCAGCGTTATCTCAAACGCGGCCATTATATCAGAAACGCATCGGTTTCTCTCTACAAATGCCTCGAGACAAAACGAGTCGCATTGAGTGACAACCCCACGTTTTGTTTGGGGACAGGCCGTGCCGTATGTGGGGATAGACCCAAGTGTCAGCCAAAGGCAGAACTCAGTCTAGG
>CAZVFX010000256.1:0-4711 GCA_964626565.1 uncultured Myxococcales bacterium | reverse complement strand
TCTTGCCGGGGTGGAACCACGTAACGATCTTGTCGGAACCAAAACCGATGCCCATGTCCGGGAGGGCCGCACACTGTTTGTTGGTAGCGGCAAAGCATCCTGCCGAAGTGCAGCAGGCTCCCGCACATTCCTTTACCTCCTTCTGGCAACCAACCCACGGGTCGCACCAGGTGGTTGTGCAAGGGTCGCCATCCTCGCAGTCGACGTCAACCGGCAAGTTCACGCAATGGCCCTGGTCCTGGTCGCACAAGTCGACCGTGCATGCTACAGAATCGTTGCAATCTTCATCGGTGGTGCAACAGCCCTCGAATGGAGCGTAGGAGAACACGCAGCCCGTCTTCGGGTTGCAACTGTCCACCGTGCATTCGTTCTTGTCATCGCAGACCACGGGGATGCCCACGCATGCTCCAAAGATGCACTCGTCTTCATTGGTGCACTTGTCGTCATCGTCGCACGGCCCCTCGTAGGAATCGTGAAGGCACTCGTGGTTGGCCTGGTCGCAGTGATCATAAGTGCACTGTTCAAAATCGTCGCAGTCGCCATCGAAAACGCAGCAGTTGGGCATCAGCAGGTTCACGACGTGCGCGCAGTTGTAGTCTTCGCAGAAGTCCACGGTACAGTCGAGCTGGTCGTCGCAATCGCCGTCTTCTGCACAGCAGCCGGGGTCCTGGAGGGGGGTGTAGGTGCAAACGTGCTCAAGGCACTCGGCCTTGGTGCAGAAATTCAAGTCGAAGCACTCCTCGTCGAACTCGCAGCAGCCCGGGATTTCGGCCCCGTTGCACTTGCCGTCGACGCACATGTCGTCCTCGGTGCAGGGGTCTCCATCATCGCACGCGATCTCGTCGCTGACCCCGTGTTTGCAGCCGGTTTTCGCATCACACGAGTCACTGGTGCAAGGGTTTTTGTCATCACAGTCCAACGGTTTGCTTCCGACGCACGAACCGGTGTCGCATTTGTCCACAGTGGTGCAGGCGTCCTTGTCGTCGCACGCCTTGGTGTTGAATCCGTAAACGCAGCCCAGTGGGTTGGCGCACGAGTCATCTGTACACACTTCCTTGTCGTCACAATCCATGGACGGGCCGCCAAAGCAGATTCCGTCATCGCAATAGTCGTCGGTTGTGCACACGTCCCCGTCGTCACATGGTTTCAAGAAGATGAGCGAATGCTCACACCAGCCGGTGGCAGGATCGCAGTCGTCCTCCGTGCACTGTTTTCCGTCGTTGCAGTCGGCATCGCTCACGCACCCCGGTTTGCAGGCGACCTCGGTGCAAGTCTTGCCGGGCGTGAACTTGGTTCCGTAGCCGGGAATCATGCCCGCGCCCAAAGCCCCCATGGCCAGGCAGGCCGTCTGGGACAGATCGTGGCAGACGGCCAACGTGTCGCAACACGCACCTGTGCACCCTGCCTGCCAGCACTCTCCCCCCAGGAGGAACGTTCCCTCGAGGCTGTCGCAAGCCTCCTGTGAAAGCCCCGCTTCCTCCTTGCAGTCTCCCGCGGGAGTGCAACATGAGCTGAGGCATCCTTCCTCGTCGCATTCCTGGCCTGCGCGGTAGAGGCCTGACTGCCCGACACAGTCGGACTCTCCCTGCTCGATGTGGCAAGTACCGTCCGCCAGACAGCATGCGCCCGCAGAACAGTCGGCATCAGCACAACTTAGAGGGAAGAGATACTGGCCACCCAGGGCGGTGCACTCCTCCGCGGTTTCCTCAACGCACTCCCCATCGCCCAGGCAGCAGGCGCGTTTGCACGGCGTCTGATCCGTGCATTCTTCTCCCTGGTAGACTCCCGCTCCGCTCATCATGCACGAGGCAACAGACGTCTGCTCGCACGTTCCGTCGTCGAGGCAGCATGCCGAGAGGCAGTTGACCTCACTGCACGTCTTTCCTGGATGGTGCCAAGTGGCAAACCCCGGCACCAGACCGGCCCCGAGGCTTCCCAGTGCGATGCAGTCTTCCGCCGACAGGTGTTGGTGGCAGCCGCCGGTTGAGTCGCAACAGGCGTTACCGCATCCGGCCTGCCAGCAAGCCTGGCCCGGGTGATACTCACCCCCATTGTCCAGACATGATTCTCCCGACTGCATCGCGTCCAAACAGTACCCGTCGGGAAGGCAGCAGGCTCCCTCTCCGCAGTCCAGCGCCTCGCACAATTCCCCAAATACAAACTTGCCGCCCATGTCCTGGCACTCATCAGCACTGGCGCCGTCTGCACAACTCCCGTCGTCGAGGCAACACGCATGAGCACACTGCACGCCATCTTCACATGAGCTGCCGGGGTATGAACCCACGCCGTCCTTGATGCAGGCCGCTACCCCGGACTCAAGGCACGTACCGTCCGCTAGGCAACACGCAGCTTCGCAGTCCACATCCGCCGCACTACCGCCCGCATGGAACCAGGTTCCGTAGCCAGGGATCAGTCCTCCCAGCTCTCCCAAAGTGAGGCAACTTGACTCCGAGAGTCCGTCGTAAAGGTTGCCCAACGAGTCGCAGCAGGCGCCGAGGCACTCAGTCTGGGAGCACACAGACCCGGAATGCGAGATTCCTCCGAGATCTTCACATTCACCATCGGCCAGATCGGCACAACCGCCGCCGGTAAGACAACAGGCGGCCGTGGGCGCGCCACACTCGGCCTCATCGCAGTTCTCCCCGAAATGGAACTGTCCTTCCTGGGCCGAGCATTCATCCCCGGTCAGACTCTCCTCGCACCCGCCGGCCGGCAGACAGCATGCGAACGCACAATCGACTTCGTTCGTGCAACCTGTACCTGCAACCGACCACGCACCTTCTGAATGGCACTGGGTCACAGGCAACTCAGTGCAGCTTCCGTCACCGAGGCAACAGGCCGTGGCGCAATCAATATCTGCGCAGTTCTGGCCTTCGGTGAACCACGTGGCAAAGCCAGGGACAAACCCGCCCATCAACGCGGCCATGGACTGACAGTCTGCGTCCGACATGCTGTGGCAGCCGCCGTCCGAATCACAGCACGCTCCCGTGCAGGGTGTATCGGAGCAAGCCGCGTCCTGCCGGTAAGTTCCGGACTGTTCGCTGCACGACGCGGCGGAAGAAGCGTCGCTGCACTCCCCGCCTTCCAGGCAGCACGAGCCGTCGCAAACGTCCCCTCGGCCGTCATCGTCGGCATCTTCCTGGTCGGGATTGTGGTCCTCGGGACAGTTGTCGCAAAGGTCGCCCACCTCGTCCCCGTCCTTGTCGTCTTGAGTTGCGTTCGCCTTCTGGAGACAGTTGTCCTGGTCGTTGCAGATTTCGTCGTCGTCGTCGTCAAGAGGCGGCGAGTGAGTGCAGCCGAGATCGGCATCGCAAAAGGGCAGCGAGCAGGCGGGAACGGCCTGTTCGAGGCACTCGTCGTGATTTACACACTTGGTTCCAAAATCGCGGAACGCCGGCTTTTCCGCAGGGGAGAACTTGAGATAGTTGTTGGCCGCCAACTCGGCAGCCGCCGCGTCCAACCCGGCTTCCAGAAAATGTTCTTTGAGGGTCTCGGCATAGGCGGATTCGAGGTCTGTCCCCAGGTTGGGGTAGTCGACAAAGACACTCTCGAAGTCTTCAATGCCATGGGTGTCCTTGTCCAACTCGCTCCGGGCTGCAACTACCGCGTCTGCCAGCAATGCCGAGAAAAACGTCGCCGACCCGTCGACAGGAAAATGAGAGGCTTGTGCGACCCCCTCCGCCGTGCTGGACCACAGCCTGACGCGCCTTTCGTCGGCATCGTCGAACTCGGCTGCGAACGAGACGTGAGCCATACCGCTGTGGGACGCTTGCAAGGCGACATTGATGAATCCAGCGGAGCACTGGCCGGCAAGGGCGGCAGCCAGGTCTGCGTGGGGTAGTTCGGTCCCACTGAGCCACAGGGCCTTGTTTTCGAAGATGCCGTGCCCGGAGTAGAAGAAGACAAACTTGTCCGCCGGTCCCAGGCCGTCGCAGGCCGCGCCGATGGCTAGCCGCACCTCTTCCGCAGACGGCCTTGTCAAGAGGGTAAGGTCCCCCGATTCGGCGCCAAAACCTGCCAGCAATTCGGTCCACGCTTCAACGTCTTGAGCGGACCAGCTATCGGCAGCCCCCTGAACCAGGAGGCCCTTCACTTCTCCCGCGTTGGCCATGGCCCACCCTTCGTCGAGTTCCAACGGGGCCCGCACGGTCTCCAGGGACTGTGTGACGTTGGGGTAGATCCGGTCTGAAGTAGCGAGTCGTTCGTCGCTGGTGGCCAGGTATCCCTCGCCGTCGATTTGTGGCCAGAAGTTGGCCTCCAGTTCAGTAACTTCGAGTCCTTCGTCGGTAATCAGGAGTAGCGTTGTTGGATGTGAAAAAGAGGCGTGAGGGTCGTGGTCGATCCATGCCAGCCACGCAGTCCCGGTGAGTACTACCGGCCATTCCTCATCCCCGCCCGGTCCTGCCGGCTCTACAGTCGTTCCGGGAAGCAACGGTGCGGAGCGAAGGAAGATCTCCAAGGGCATGGCCTGGCCGCTCGCCAGGTCGGGGGCATACTGCTGGAGCAGAAACTCGGCCACCTGCTGGTGAGAATGAGATGTCACAAGCTCCATCACTTCCCAAACTGCATCGCCTGCATCCGGTTTGCCTTGATCGCTCGAACAGCCGAACAGAACAAACAGGGCGACGGCCGTCGTCCGCACCTGAGGACCAAATCCCATGACTCCTCCAACGCTGTTTCGTCCGGAAATGAAGTACGGAACATACTAGCC
>CAZVFX010000255.1:0-4721 GCA_964626565.1 uncultured Myxococcales bacterium | reverse complement strand
TCTAGTACAGGACGTTGGATTTGGGCCAATGCGGCCGGGAACGGGAGGGCTGCGAAGCAGAGCACTGCAGCAAGCAATCTCAACAAGGACTTCCTATGTTGGCATGGCGACACAATCCGCCCGCTCCCCTCAGAATCTGGCACATGCTACCTGATGGCAGACAACGAGACAACAGGTTCACATTTTGTGTGCAAAGTGGGGGCACTGGTGGCAATCACCAGTGCCCCCGTAGGAGAAGAAGCAGCGGTGGGTTCTTAGTCAGTGACGACGTCATATCCAGCGGGAGCTGCTTCGGTCCACTTGTGGCTGGTCATATTGTCGTAGATGACGGCGTTGGTACCGAATTTCACGTCGTAGGCTTCGTAGCCGAGGATGGTCAGATATGCCGCCATCTGGCTTCCGGTCTGTCCACTATAGCAGTAGACTGCAATGGGCATATCAGTAGGCAGTGTGGCAAGTTCAGTCGCGGTTCCAAAGGAAGCTTTCGGGGTGTACTGATAGGCACCGTCGAAGTGGCCCATACCAAGGTAATCTTCTTCGCCCCAGTAGTTGACCACGAAGTAATCTTCAGGCGCTGCCATCAGGTCGGTCCAGTTCATGTATGCGGGGCCAACTTCCAACAGGTATTCGATGCGGGCATCGAGAATCTCGGCGCCGGTTTCCATGCCGGTCTCAAGCATCGGGTAGTCGCCCGCCTCAGGCTTCTCCGGAGCGGCATCGGTGACGAAGGAATCGACATAGTCGCTCCCAAGGTGTCCTGTCCAGAGGTCGAATTTCTCGTTCCAACCGGACATCCCGAATTTCAGGGAGTAGGCGTCATATCCGAGGAGATTCAGGATCAGGGTTGCGTGGCCGGCATTGTGGCCGGTGTAGCAGGCAACCAGGATCTTCTCGTCCCCGGTAAGGTTCGCTGCTGCCCAGGCGGGAATCTCTCCGAGGCCTAGCATATGTGAACCCTCGATGTGGCCATCGTCATAGTCGGTTACGCCGTTGGGTGCCTTTGCCCAGTCGCCATTTTCGTCGGGGCCATACTTGTCGGCAACGCGCATATCGATGATGGTCCAATTCTCAAGGCCTTCGGCCATAACATCGGCGGCACCAACAATGTGTGGTGCAGCGGTGTTGACATAGTCACCCATTTCGTTTTCGAGATAGTTTGTCAGGGTTGCGAATTCGCTCGCAACTACCATGCCGGTGTAGTCGAAGTTTGCTGGCGTCTCGGCGGTCCATTTGTGGCTCGTCATGTTGTCGTAGATGACGGCATTGGTGCCGAATTTAACGTCGTAAGCTTCGTAGCCCAGGATGGTCAGATAGGCTGCCATCTGGCTGCCGGTCTGTCCGCTGTAACAGTAGACTGCGATCGGCTTGTCGGTGGGCAATGTCGCCAACTCAGTTGCTGTCCCAAAGGATGCCTTTGGCGTGTACTGAATCGCGCCATCAAAGTGGCCCATTCCCAGGTAATCTTCTTCGCCCCAGTAGTTGACTACAAAGTAGTCTTCGGGGGCTGCCATGAGATCGGACCAGTTCATGTAAGCCGGTCCATTTTCCAACAGGTATTCGATCCGAGCAGCCAGAATCTCTTCCGCGGTTGCCATTCCGGTTTCGAGCATGGGGTAGTCGCCAGATTCGGGCTTCTCTGGTGAAGCGTCAGTAACAAACGAGTCGACATAGTCGCTGCCAAGATGACCGGTCCAGAGGTCAAAGTCCTTGTGCCATCCGGACATGCCGAATTTCAGTGAGTACGCGTCGTAGCCCAGTAGATTCAGAATCAAGGTCGCGTGGCCAGCATTGTGACCGGTGTAGCAAGCAAGTAGAATCTTCTCGTCGCCGGTGAGGTTCTCCTCAGCGAAGGTAACGATTTCCCCCAGCCCAGCCATCATCGCGCCTTCGATATGACCATCGTCGTAGTCAACTACGCCATTGGCTTCTTTCTTCCACACACCATTGTCGTCTGGCCCGTATTTGTCCGAGGTACGCATGTCGATGATGGTCCAGTTTTCCAGGCCTTCAGCCATTACGTCAGCGGCACCAATAATGTGCGGTGCGGCAGTGTTGACGTAGTCGCCCATCTCGTTTTCAAGATAGTTGGCCAGCAGCTCGAATTCCGAGGTCTCAACGGTGGCATCCTCGTCCAATCCGTCCTCACCTTCGGGCACATCTTCGCCGTCGAGAGCGTCGTCGCCTTCGAGAACGTCATCACCGGAAGTTTCCTCGCCGCCGATGACATCAGCAGGTTCGTCGTTAGTGTTGCTGTCGCCACCGCACGCAGCGAGCGACAGAGCCAGAGTCATTACCAACCAATACTTCATTATCCTCATCTCCTCTCCTCCATAATGGTTTTATGAGGCCCACTAAATGACTATTCCCACCCGTCCGGCAGAGTTCCATCCACAAAGACAGGTTGATTCGCTTCAACTTCCAGTGGCCAGTTCGAATTTACATAGTCCTCGAAGAGGTAGTACATCACATTGGCCGGGTCGCCCATGGGGGCACCGATATGGCAACTTGCAGCGCAGCCATCATCGCCGGAAACCTCCGTTCGTTCAGTCCAGCGCCGAATTGAGTGCGGGGTGGCGAACTTCCAGGTTGGGAGCGCGTCAAAGTCCACCAACGTCCCTTCAGCACCCCAATTATCGTAGCTGCTGGGAGCAACGGGGGCGTGGCGAACGGTGACGAACTCGGCCTTTCTATCGGGCAGAGGATTGACGCCGATTCTAAAGTCGAGAGTCGGGCTGTTGGCCAGGTATTCCTCGTCCTTTTTCCAGGCCCCGCCAACATGGCACGCGGTGCAGTTATTGTAGGGCTGCGCGTGGCAGACATGGCAAGAGAGGTCATCCCAGTGCGTGGCATGATAGGAATTGCTGTCCGGGATGTCATGACAATCTTCGCAGCGGGGTGCCTCGGGCAGATGATAACGGTCCGCAACATCCTTGGCATCGGCGTGCATTTCCGCAGCCCCATGACACTTCATGCAGTTGAACCCTTTGGCGAAATGGGCATCTGGTGCCCTGCCCGTTTCGGAATCCCCCATGTAATCGAAGGCGATGCGGGACCCATGGCAGGCCATACACTGATTCTTCTGGTGCGGTTTGGCCTTGAAAACGTGGTTATCGATAAAGCCTTTACCGACACCGTCGGGACGGCTCACGTGGCAATCGCCACAGCCGGCATGACATGATGCACACTCCCCTTTGAAACCGTCCTTAAGAGACTGCGGGCACTGCTCGAAGGTGGCAGCGCCAGCGCGCGCCGCAATGGCCGTCTGCTCTCCCCACAAGTTCCAGTGCATGCTATTGGCGAAAGGAGTCGCGATCTTCCCGTGGCATTCGGCACAGATGCCGTACTCAGGTTTGGCCGGATCGGCGATCATTCCCACGTGCGCCAACTCTGGATCGGCCAGCTCGGACGCCTCGCCAAGGTGGCAGTCCTCACACTCTTTCAGCTTTAGGTGGATATCCAGTTCGGCGACATCTGCTTTCTTGCCAAGCTTGATGAGGACCTTCTCCCATGCCTCCAACGGAGGCACTGAGCCACCTCAGCCACCACCCGATTCTTCCTCCTCCGTCGGAGGCTCAGGGGGAGCCAACTCGTAGAGTCGGTCCTTGTCGGTGTGGCATTGGATACAGCCCGTTGTTTGAGGTCCCTGAGGCAGGTCGCCTGAAACTTCGGGGACCACCCTACCGTCGTCGCCGAGATCTCCGGAAGACATCACGTCCATCACGTCGAGGGGCAAAGCAATATCAGGTGGCGCCTCCACCTCTAAAGAGCCGACGTCGCCCGCGCCGAAGTCATCGGCAGGCGCATCTGCTCCTATCGTCCCCGTACAAGAAGATATCAGGAATGTCCCGGCCAGAAGAATACGCCGCCACCAACTGCTAATCGCCACCATCACCAACCTCCGACGCACCCGCGTGGCACGTCATACCTGCGGCTGGTCTCCCTTTTCTACTGGAAGTCCAGCAAGTTCCCACTCAACCACCCCGTCAACTGATCGACGGGCCACTAGACCTTGCGCTAGCAAGATCTCAATTGCCTTGTCTGCCAGGATGCAATACTCGCCCCGACAAAGAGCCACAATTTCCTTGTCCGACGGCAGTCGACCAAGTTCCGCTTCCAGGCGATCCAGAGGAATAGAGATTGCCCCGGGCAAGTGCCCTACCCGATACTCCTCCTGGGGTCGCACGTCGATTACCACCGCGTCCCCCGATTTCACCTTGGCAAGCAATTCATCACGCCCCATGGGTTCTAATCTGGAGGGAGCAGAAGAGATCTCTTCAAAGGCCCGCTTCAAGTTGGCCATACGATCCAGGGCAAGTTCTTTCAGCGCGGTATAGAACGAGACCACGTTGGCATCGGTAACGCGATAGACGACATTATTTCCTCGCCGCTCACTCTCAACCAGATTGGCTGCGCGCAGTACCTGCAGATGTTGTGAGGCGTTGGCCACAGCGAGACCGGCATGGCGGGCCAACACCTCCACCGACCGTTCGCCCTGGCAGAGCACATTAAGAATGATCAATCTCGCCGGTGCGCACAGCGCCTTGCCGACCACCGCAACCTGCTCGTAAGCGTAGGCTTTGAAGAGGTCATCTGGTGCAGAAGGAAAAGCAACCATCCTGGCTCCCCGGGCACCCACCCCTCGCAGGCCACCCTACTCAAGCACCCACTTGATTACTTGAATTCATCCCCCAAGTCAACCCTCTTTCTTGAAATTGTTACCC
>CAZVFX010000254.1:0-4811 GCA_964626565.1 uncultured Myxococcales bacterium | reverse complement strand
CACAAACGTTTCGTGTCTCGTATCCTTTCACCATGTGGAATACTCACAGGTTCAAGGGGGTCGAGATGCGAGGAATCCGGATTCTTGTTTGCGCTATTCTGGGGTTGGTACTTGCCGCGTGCGGTAGCGATTCAGGGCCATCGATGACAACTGACGTGCCCCGGGGCGAAGGCAAGAGCGGCGACCCCGAGGATGCGAAAGGAGAGGTCTGCGGCCCGAATTGTGAGGAAAGAGAGTGCGGGACCGATGGATGCAACGGATCGTGCGGGGATTGTGCGCTGGTGCTGGAGACCTGCAGTGACGAGGGGCAGTGCGTACCGCACCTGTGCGAATCCACCAAGGACTGCCCGAGCAACCTGGTGTGCGCCAAGGAAGCGGGGCGCTGTGTGGTCTGCGTGGGGGACGAGGACTGCGAGGAGGATGAAACGTGCGGTGCGGACTACGAGTGCCATTCGTTCGTCCCCTGCGGCTCGGACAAAGACTGTAAGGACTACGATCTGATTTGCGACAAGGATGCCGGCCAGTGCGTGGAATGTCTGGAGTCGGTTGACTGTGAGCCGGACGAGTACTGTCTGGAGAAGTACTGTGTGCCGGATGTTTGCGCCGCGGGCGAATCCCATTGCGACGGCCAGGAGGTGCTCACCTGCGATGACGAAGGAAGCGGCCGCGCGATCACGGCAACGTGCAACGATGGGCAGTACTGCGAGGGCGGGGCCTGCCACGATGAAGTCTGCCCACCTGCCGCCATCTATTGCGACGGGGACCTGTTGAAGACCTGTGGCCCCGATGGCAAAGAGGTTGTGGCCGAGGAAAACTGCGCGCAGCAGGAGATGGTCTGCAAGATGGGCGAGTGTGTGCCGCTGGCGTGCGAACCTTCTTCCGCCTGGTGCGTCGACGATTTCGTGCAGGGAGTCTGCACTGATGACGGGATGGCCGCATCCGAGACCCCGTGTCCGGCTGAGCACTATTGCGAAGACGGGGCCTGCTCGCCCTGGAATTGCCTGGCCGGTCAGGAATATTGCGAAGGCGAGGTACTGAAGACTTGCGACGAGAAGGGCAAAGGGCTGTTGTCGGTGGAAGACTGCGCTGAGGCGGGCCAGCATTGCTTCGGTGACGAGTGCATCGACACCCTTTGCGAACCTGAGGCGAAGTTCTGCGAGGACGATGTCACCAAGGCCACGTGTGCAGACGATGGAATGGACGTACAGGCCGAAGTCTGCCCGGCGGAGCACTATTGTGACGTGGGCGAGTGTTTCGGGTGGCTGTGCCCTCCTGGCGAGGCGTTCTGCCTGGACGACGTCGCGAAGGTATGCAACGGCATGGGCAGCGGCGTACAAAGCCAGGTCAACTGCTCTGCTTCGGGCAAGCTATGCGTAGAAGGGGCCTGCAAGGACCAGGTGTGCGAACCCGGCACCTCCTCCTGCAACGGCAGCGAGGTGGACCAATGCGACGCCACGGGCACCGTGGTATCGGTGGTGGATACTTGTAGTGACGACCAGTACTGCGCTCAGTCGGCTGATTCTGCGACTTGTGAAGACCAGGTCTGCGAACCGACCACCACGGGGTGCGCAGGCACCCAGGTCACCCAATGCAACGCGCAGGGTTCATCGTTCTCAGTGCTTGAGGACTGCGCCGACGACCAGAAGGGTTGCGCCGAGGGCGTATGTGTCGAGCAGGTCTGCACGCCCAACACTTGGTATTGCGACGGCCTTTCCGTGATGCAGTGCGACGAGACGGGTCTCAATCCACAGGTCGAGGAAGCTTGCATCGAGGGGCAGTACTGCGCCGAAGACGGGCAGGGCGCTCAATGCGAGGACCAGATTTGCACTCCGGGAGTCCTCAGTTGCGACGGCACGAAAGTAATGCTGTGCGACGAGTTGGGTGCTGCGTTGTCGGAGGTGGAGGATTGCGCGGCTGACGGCATGCAGTGTGATGAAGGGCAGTGCATGCAGCAGCAGGTGTGCGGCGATGGTGCGCTTGCCGAAGATGAGGAGTGCGACGACGCAGATAATGTGCTGTGCGATGGATGCGAAGAATGCGAGAATCGAAGTTCGTTGCACCTGGCGCAATTTGGAGCCCACGCCGAGTCGACCTCGCTGCCTACGTCCTTCGGAGCTCTGACATACGAGTTGTGGTTCCGAATCGACGGTGTGGGGTACGATTCCTGCCATCTAGCCGACAACACGCATTTCCTGTTGAGTCACAGAAGCGGTGGAGACGACAGCGGAAAGGGGGCTTTCGTTAGAATTGAAAGTGGCATCTTGCATGCTTATTACGATACTGGTGCCGGTGCGGCGACGTTGGTTGGCCCTCAGGTCGGTCAGGGGTGGCACCACGTGGCATTGGCGATGGGCAATGGCGCGGCCAACCTCTTCGTAGACGGGGCCGAGATCGCAACTGCGAGCATCGGTTCAGGCGCCGTGGGAGCAGCGACGCATTTTCGTGTGGGCATGGAATCGCCCTGTATTGGGTGCTCGGCCTGCTACAACGATCTCGGGAAGTCCAAGGGTTGGGTGGATGAGCTACGCATCTCTGATGCCATCCGCTACGGCGGGCCGTTTGTGCCGGCACGACGTGTACAGGCGGACTCTAATACTGTTGGACTCTGGCACTTCGACGAAGACTCTGGCACAGCAGCGACCGACGCTTCTGGAAACGGTTACTCGTTGACCCTGCTCGGAGCCGCTGAGTGGGTTCCGGATGACTGCTACGGGTCGTCCCCGGATTCAGCGGCCTGCGGGGATGGCCAACAGGCGGTGTGGGAAGAGTGTGATGATGGGAATGCGGCGAGCGGGGATGGGTGCTCGGCGGATTGCCAACAGGAGCCTTAAGGCTACCCGGACCTCGAGTACGCAGGCGACACCGCCCAAAGTTTCGCCGGGCGATGGTCGCCGCGACAGCCTAGAGTATGCACTCGATTGTGTGCGGGACACTGACCCCTGTGCCCTGGGACAACACTGGTTTCTCCTTGCTGAGTGGCTCTGATTCACGGGGAAACAGCACTTAGCTCCTTGACGGCGGTGATGTTGGAGCCAGGTGTGTCCCTTCGGCCCAAGCACTCGGTTTCGTACCCCATCATCTCGAACACACCGTGGTCGAAATGAGACAAGTGCACTTCGTGCGGATTTCCGTACTCGCGTCCCTGCAGATACCTGCCCCACGGGCAGCCCAGAACGATGGCATTCGTTGCCATCGCCTCCAGTCGCTGGAGTGTGGGCCGGAGTTCATGCTCACGAATGTGCTCCGGGCCGTGCCACCAGAACACCAGATCGAAGCTCCGGTCCGCAGAAAACGTACGTACGTCACCTTCCACTACGTCGGCAATCCACGCCACCGTCCCGAGAAACTCGACATTTGACCTATGAATCTCAAGCACCGTGACCTTCATGCCGGCCGCAGCAAACAGCTCGCCGAAATCGATGCGAGATGATCGGGCCCCGACGTAAAGCACATCTCTGTTCGAGAGCAGGTCCGGCAGGAGCCGCAACACGCTCTCTTCCCTTCCTTGATATGGCCGTATCTCAGGAAAGTGCCTCATGTCTCCGTTTGTGCGAATCCCCTTCGTTGTTCACGGCTCTCCTCCGCGTTCAAGTCCTGCGTACTGCCCCACCAGTGATCCGCATAGGGTCTCGCTGGCCCGTCGTATGAGAGCCCGGAATAGTGGTTCGGCAAGAAGAAGAAGCTGGGGTAGATGGCGATCCGGGTGTAGCGATGCTCATGCACAGTCCGCGTCAGATAGAGCGGGCCGACGGTCATCCAGGCACTGCCTGGCCCACGCCAGAGGTCGTCTCCGGTCTTCTCAGTGAGTCCTTTCACGAGAAGGTCCGCCAATTCGTTGCCTGGACTAGTCGCCAGGAAACCTGCGGCAATGAGACCTCCTCGAGCCCATTCGTTCTCGTAGCACGAGAAGGAATCATTGTCGGTCAAGTAGTCATCGAGGGGTCGTAAGCAGACCGAATCAGCGTCGACGAAGAAGCCACCGAATTTGTGGAGAATCTCATATCTTGCGATATCGCACTTGCCGTTCCATTCGGCCATCTCATCGAACTGACGTTGATTGCGAAGACCGCCTCTGAATTCGGTAGCCATTGCCGCCTCGTCCCAGAAGCGGTACGCCCAGCCGGGATTCTCGTCCCTCCAAGTATTCATCGCATTGAGCGGTGCGTCTCGTGGACCGATCCACATCTGGTGGATGACTCTAGGTATCGTCATCGGCCTGCTGTCTCCTTCGTTCGTTGTCGCTCGACTGGACGCCGAGATGCTCGTCTCGCAATGCGGCGACGTTGGAATGTAGGAACCCTAGGAGCCGGTGTGTGCTGGCGAAGGCGGCCCCGAGAAAGTAATCGAGATGTTCCCCTAGGAACGCTTGGTCCACTGGTGTAGGTCGTGCCCGCCACCGGTAGAGCAGATTGGACGAGCGTATCTGCTCGTTGCTGCCGAACGGCGGAGTCCGTTTGGCTTCGAAATCATGACTGATCGGGTTGTTCCGATTGTATACGTACAACGGTTCATCAATGTGCTTTCGCCGAAAGGTCCTTTCCAGCACCGGCAAGGCTATGGCCTGGTCGCACGCAGCCTTGGGCCACGTCATTGTCCCTGCCGTGCATTCCTGTTCAGAAACGTCCAAGAGCAATCGAGAGCGAAAGGTGAAGAGGGCGCTTGAGACCCATGGCTGTTGCCGGATCGGAACAAAGGGATTCAGGTGAAATGAACTGCCAGGCTGACCGTCCGTTCCAACCCAATTGGTCCAGACTACATCCCAACCAGCGCGATACTCGCTGGCCAGAACTTCCAGGACATTCCCACTAGCC
>CAZVFX010000253.1:0-4863 GCA_964626565.1 uncultured Myxococcales bacterium | reverse complement strand
ACGAGCCGTGAGAGTAAATGAGCGGGCCCTAAGCAGAGCACCCGTAGTAACGAGCCGTGAGAGTAAATGAGCGGGCCCTAAGCAGAGCACCCGTAGTAACGAGCCGTGAGAGTAAATGAGCGGGCCCTGAGCAAAGCACCCGTAGTAACGAGCCGTGACGGTCAGGGAGCGGGCCCCGCGGCAACGTCCGCCCCTTCCTACTCGTAGCAGGGCTTACCATCCCACTTGGGCTCCGCACATTGCCCCGGCACACCCCAATTCTCAGGACAACAAAGGAGGCCCTTGACGCAGTCCGCCTGCTTGGCGCAAAGCTCACCGAGATCTGCGATTGACCTGCACTGGCACGGTGCGTAGCTGCAGTTGCAGGACATCCCCTCCAGACAATCGTCGTCCTCTTTGCAGGGATGCCCCTCGTCGCCGGGCGACATGCACTCCCAGTGGTACGTATTGCAGAGCAATGCGTCCTTACACTCCTCGTCCTTCTTGCAACCCTGCTCTTCATCGCCCAGGGCCAGACATTCCCAAGAGTAAGTGTTGCAAAGCAGGCCACCCGTGCAATCCGAATGGCCTTTGCAGGAGGCCCCACGCGTCCCCGGAGTTGCGCACTCGTCGGAAACGGAGTTGCAGATCAAACCCTCGACACAGTCGCCGTCCGAATCGCAGGGCAACCCCGCTTCTCCGTCGACGCGACACAGGGCCGCACCGTCTTCGCCAAAACAAACAAGTCCAGCCTCGCACTCGGAGGTATGATCGCATGGGTCTCCATAGCCGACAGGCCAAACACACTTTCCGCCCCAGCCGCCGTTCTTACACACCAGCCCGGTCTCGCAATGGATATCCTGGGTGCAAAATTCTCCCTCGCCGACCGGGGATAGTTGGCAAGTACCGGATTCCTCCGAACAGAAGCAAGCAGCCATACAGAGCTCACTGTTAGCGCAGGGTTGCCCTTCGAGAAGGGTGCCCAGCATCCGGCACTCGCCAGGAACGATCGCGTCATTACAAGCGTACCCTGATGCGCAAAAACGGTCATCTTTGCACGCACTCCCTTTCTGCCCCTCCCCGAGTTGGTCGCAGAAATAGCCGTCGGCGCCGAAGTTGCAGGCAAGAGGAGCGATGCAGGCCCAATCCCCAAGGCAGGACATCCCAGCCTCCATGGTGCCAGGGACGCGACAGCCTCCGTCCGAGCCCTCTCCATTGCACAACATGCCCTGTTCGCAGTTGAACTCGTGCTTGCAGGGGCACCCCAGTAGCCCCTCTACGTCACACTGCCCATTGCAGCAGAGCAGCGGTTCCGGACACTCGACGGAATAGTGGCATGCCGAACCTCTGCCCCCAGGCCCATCGAAAAAACCATGACAAGCGGAAAGCAGACAGCAACCTACAACGGCCGGTGCGAGTAACAATCGAGTCAATGAGAGCCGGCTCCCGAACATGTCTATCCTGTCACACTTGAACGTTGGTACCACCACACCATACGGATCTCGGGCATCAGCCGCAAGCGGCCGTCAAGGTTGACACCGGCCAACCCGAGTAGTATCTTAGTAGTATGAAAACGAAGACATCAGTCACACTATGCGAGTCCCTCATGGGCGCCATTGACGAACACGCCAGGGACTTCAAGAGCCGATCCGAGTTCATCGAGGCCGCGGTGCGGTTTTTTGTTGCGGATCTCGATAGACGCAAGGCAGAGCTCAGGGATCTGGAGATCATCAACCGGCGTGCCGACGCGCTCAATGACGAGGCCGAGGACGTGCTCAGCTACCAGGTCCCGATTTGAGACGAGGTGAACTCTACCGCGTCCGAAAACCGTCGTCGCGGGACCCGAAGAAGTTTCGGGTCTTCGCGATCGTAAGCCGACAGGTCCTCATCGACTCGCGCTTCTCCACCGTAATCTGCGCCCCGGTCTACTCAGCCTACGAAGGGCTCTCCACTCAGGTCCCTGTAGGGATCGGCGAGGGGTTGAAACAAGACTCCGCAATCCACTGCGATGAACTGGTGAGCCTGCCCAAGTCAATGCTCCACGACTACGTCAGCATGCTGTCCCCGGACAAGAGGCGCAAACTCGACCGAGCGCTACGAGTAGCCCTGAATCTGGATGATGGGTAGGGCGACTGTCAGCCTAAGGCGGGCCCCAGCCCGCCTCAGCCGCCCCGTCCTCAAACAACCACAGCCGCTGGTCCGCGGCGAACGGCCCGTCATAGATGACGGTGGCGCCAGCGGGGAAATCCGCCTCGATGAAGTCGACCTGGTCGACGTCCCCCAGCCCCACGTGCAGGTACCGGGTGTCCTGACACCCCTGGCCCGCGCCGCCCGCGACGTAACGCAGGTACATCTGCTCCCCCGCGTACACCCGCACCGTCGCGCCGAACGCGTGCGCGTTGCTGCCCACGTTGCCGTGCAGCTTGACTTGCAGCCAGTGCCCTTTGTCCTCGTCTGACAACTCGTTGCGCCATAACGCGGCCCTCGTCCCCATGTCCAGGTCGCCGTCGTGGTCGAAGTCCGACACCGCCATACAGTTGCCGGTAGGCAGCGAGATGCCCGCATGATAGCTGTCCAACTCGAAAGTACCGTCCCCGTTGCCCCACAAAAAGTCGGTGGGCCTGCCGTGATACTCGCTGGAAATGGCCAGATCGAGAATCCCGTCCTGGTCGATGTCACCCAACACCGGCACGTAGTGCCCTTCCTGATACCTGATCCCCGCCTCACCCATGGGATAACTCCAGTCACCCTGGATATCCTCAAACTCGCCGGCTCCGCCGTTGATCAAGACCTGAGTTTTGTCGGAGAAATTGTAGAAGCGGGGGTGGGCCAGGTTGGCCACTACCATGTCCCAATCGCCGTCGCTATCGAGGTCCCCCCAACTCACCCCGCAACTGTGCCCGTACTGGATCGCCATGCCGAAATTGTCCGGATGCCCGTGAACGTTCATCTTTTTGGCCTTCTCCGTCACCGTGCCGTCGCCGTTGTTCTCGTAAAACAGGTTCCGGTGCAAATGGTAGTTGTTCACCATGATGTCTACGTCACCGTCGAAATCGAGGTCGATGGGATTCGCCCCTCTCCCCGACGACCATTTTTCACTCGTCCCCCAGAAGCCGTTGGTGCCCATCCACTCCGTGAAAGTCCCGTCTCCCTCATTGTGCCAGATGTTGTCCGGGTACGAAGTCCAGGTGGCCCAGCAGATGTAGTTGGTAACGTAAAGGTCGAGGTACGAGTCCCCGTCGATATCCACCCACGCCGCATGGTTCGACGGCGCGGCTTCAACCTCCGACTCCCCGGTGCACAGATTGTAGCTTTGCAGATCGGTGATCCCAGACTCTTCCGTCACGTCGGTGAACGTGCCGTCGCAGTTGCTGTGGAACAGCTTGTCCGAACTGGTGTAGGATTCGTGGTAGAACAAGATATCCAGACAACCGTCGTTGTCGTAATCCCCCCAGGCGCCGCCGCTGCCCGCGACCCCTTCCAAGCCCGCCTCCACACTCACGTCCTCGAAAACCCCCTCGACATTGCGGTACAAAGTCACCCCGCCCAGCAGGTCATCCCACCCGTCATTGTCAAAATCACCCCAGGCAAAATGCACCCCCGGCGCCGGCCCCGGATCCACCTTTTTGAAGAACTGCTCTTCCGCGGTCACATCATCGGTATACTCCA
The DNA here is from genome assembly GCA_964626565.1 of uncultured Myxococcales bacterium. Taxonomy (GTDB): domain Bacteria; phylum Myxococcota_A; class UBA9042; order CAIXZC01; family CAIXZC01; genus CAZVFX01. Next base: position 1,215 of record CAZVFX010000253.1, on the reverse strand, counting down.
CGTGGAGCCGCACCATATAGTCATAAGAAAACGACAGCGATAGGCCGTTCCAGTTGAAATAGCCCTGCCCGTCAATCACATACTCTTTCACTTCGGGAAAATTCCACGCCGAGCCGCAGGTGGAGAAGCTGTTACAACAATTCGCAGGTTCCTCGCAGCTTTCGGGGAGGGAGAGATCAAAACCCCAGGCGGGGGAATCCGCATCCTCCCTCAATTGCGCCACGTATACCGGCACCGGTTCTTCGAACTCCACCGGCTCATCCAGCACGTACGTCACCCACTCACCCGGCACAATCTCCCCACTGCACCGTGAGCCTTCCCGATAAGCCTCGAACTGCCAGAAGTCAAAACCGTTATTGCCCAGGTCAGGGTACAGACCTGCTTCAACAGGCAGGTCATCCCCCTCTGGAACGTGGCCATAAAGGATGGAAAAGCCGTGCACCACCGCCGGATGCTCCAAATCAAACCGCGCCGCCTCCCATAACTTTGTCGAAACCATGGGCATATCCAGAATGGCCCAGTCACCCTGATCCACCAGCGACGACCACTCTCCATCGTCATCCCGCTTCAACTCCACCAGTCCGGGCGGGAATTTCCCAGCCGCAGTATTGCACTCCGGCGGCACGGCGATGTCGGCTGTCACCTCTACGGCGTCCGCGGTCTCCTCGACCAACTCCACAACCTCCGCGACCGTCCCGTCGCCGGGCACGGAACCGTGGTCCGTCCCCGCGTCCGCTTCGACGTCAAACGAGTTGATTGCCTCGTAACCGACGTCCGTTGCGTCAGCCGTTTCCTTCGCCCCGTTGCCCGTACAGGCTACACAAAGGGCAAAGAAAGGGATTGCGAGCCAGCCTCGATTCGTCATTGTCTCCTCCCTAACGTACTCATCACGATGATAGCAGAACCAAGTTCCGGCACCAACTGTATGATGACGACCGGGGATAGTGCCAGGTCACCAGCCCTTCGACTTGCGGCCAGGGCCGCGGCGCTCAGGGTAAACCTGTTGTGGGACACGATGGCCGATGCCCCATCCCCTTCCCGCTGCCCCAGGCGGCCAACTGAAGTATTAGGAGTTTAGCCAGAGCGCAGTGGCTTCAGCCACAAGTCGAAGGCCTGGTGACCCGGTGTACACCTCCAATCGTCAGGCAAAGGGTCCCGGACGCATCTGTGTCCGTTCTGCTCTGCTCGCGCGCTTGCAATAGCGCGCGCACGATG
>CAZVFX010000252.1:0-5041 GCA_964626565.1 uncultured Myxococcales bacterium | reverse complement strand
CGGATCGGGAATTGTGCGACCGGCTGCTCAAAGAGTCCGGCGTCGCCATCCTCCCGGGCAGCGATTTCGGGATGCCACTCGACACCCTCACTGCGCGCCTGGCGTACGTCCACTTCGACGGCGCGACTGCACTGTCAAACGCCTGCGCACTCCCCGACGCCGAAGTCCTCGGCACCGACTTCCTCCGGGCCAACTGCAAACCGATTATCGATGCCGTAAACACCCTCGCAGCTTGGCTCGACTCACTCTAGCATTGACTGTCGAACCCCCGGCAGACTAAGATCCTTCACAGAGATTACGCCTACGAACGCAACTGCCAAGGGAAGGGACAGCCATGACCACACCAAAGAGCTTGCTCGCCACGCTCGCCCTGGTCGCTACACTCGCCACCGCTGCCTGCAGCGGCAGCACCACCGACGTCTCCAAAGCCGACGCGGCCGACGCCAAATCCGATGCTGCAACTCAGGACGGAACAGGCACACAGCACTGTACGAACGCACAGCAGTGCGACGACGCCAATCCGTGCACAACCGACCAGTGCGGCGAAGACGGCCAGTGCCTCAACATCACCCTCGAAGGGGTTCCCTGCGACGACGGCAACGCGTGCACCACAGGAGACACCTGCAATCCCGACGCGCTGTGCCTCGGTGCCGAGAACCTACAGTGCGACAACGGCGACCCCTGCTCCGACTCCGAGTGCGACCCAAAGTCTGGCTGCGCCTTCATCCCCAAAGGGGAAGGCGCGCCGTGCATTGACGGCAGTGAGTGTACCTCCACCGACACCTGCATCGCGGGCGCCTGCGTGGGCACCCCATCCGACTGCGAAGACGACGACCCGTGCACCACCGACGGCTGCGACCACGACTCGGGTGATTGCTTCCACACCCCCACTTCCAACGTGGTCTGCAGTGACGGCAACGCCTGCACCATCGACGACGCCTGCTTCGAGGGGGTGTGCCAGGGCAACGCCGTAGACGAACAGGAATACTGCGACGATGGTAACGCGTGCACCACCGACTGGTGCCAGGAAGAACCCAAAGAGAGCGGCGGCGGCTGCAAACACCAGATCGCTCCCGAAGGCACCCAGTGCAACGACAAGAACGCGTGCACCGAAGAAGACGCGTGCACAGAACAGGGCATCTGCACCGGCAGCCCCGTGCTTTGTGACGACGGGAACCAGTGCACCGCAGACCATTGCGACAGCGCTTCCGGATGCTATTACGAGGACACCAGCAACACCCCCTGTCACGACGGCGACCCTTGCACCATGAGCGACATGTGTGTGGACGGCCAATGTACCTCCGGCGCACCCAAGAACTGCCACGACGACAATCCCTGTACGGTCGACCTCTGCGCCGAAGATGGAGAGTGTCAGCACACCGCTACGGACGAACTGTGCGACGACGGCCTTTACTGCACCGGTGCGGAGACGTGCGATGCTGAAGCCGGCTGCATCGCCGGCCCCCCGCCCCTCCTTGATGACGGGAATCCGTGCACCGATGATCTTTGCTCCGAACTGCTCCAGGAGGTGCTCCACCAGCCCGCAAACGCCCACTGCGACGACGGCGATGTCTGCAACGGACTTGAGACCTGCGACGAGACAGAAGGTTGCATGTCCGGCGCACCCTTGGATTGCGACGACGAAGTAGTGTGTACCGTGGATACCTGCGACCCCCTCCTCGGCTGTCTGAATGCCCCCGAAGTAGCGCTTTGCGATGACGACAACCCGTGCACCGCAGATTCTTGCGACGCCATTTCCGACTGCGCCAACGAACCTCTCTCCGGCGTTCAAGACGATGTCTTGTGCTGCGGCGACGACCCCGCCATTTGCGACGACGCCAACCAGTGCACCGACGACGCGTGCGACCCCGAGAGCTGGGCCTGCACCAACACCATCACCGAAATCGGCACCCCCTGTGATGACGGCCTCGTTTGTACCACCCAGGACGCCTGCGCCCTGGGGTTGTGCCTCGGTGCAGGCGTCTCCTGCGACGACGGGCTTCCCTGCACCGCCGACAACTGCGAAGAGCCCACCGGATGCGTCTACCTCCCCGACCACTCCAGTTGCAATGATAACGACGTCTGCAACGGCCTGGAATCCTGTGAGCTGGGGTTGGGCTGCACCGAAGGAGCGCCCCTGACATGCGACGACGGCCTTGCCTGCACCCTGGACACCTGCGACCCCCTCGACGGCTGCCAGGCTGAACCGGCCGATGAGGTGTGCAACGACGGCAATCCGTGCACCGCAGACGGATGCCTGGACGGTATCGGCTGCATCCATTTCTACGCCGGCGGAGTTCAGGAGGGAATCACTTGTTGCGACTCCCCTGATGCTGCCCAGTGCGATGACCAGAACATGTGCACCCTGGATACCTGCGACCTCGCCCTTTTCCAGTGCTTAAATGAAAAGCTGCCCAGCGGAAGCCCGTGCGACGACCAACTGGTGTGCACCATCGACGACCAGTGCTCCAAGGGCGAGTGCACAGGCACGGCCGACCAGTGCGACGACTCCCTCGACTGCACCGTGGATTCCTGTATTGAACCCGCGGGTTGCCAGCATGCCACCGATGACAGCGCATGCGCGGACGGCAACTTCTGCAACGGCGACGAAACCTGTGACCTGCAAGCCGGATGCCTGGAAGGCCAGGAGGTGATCTGCAACGATGACCTCGATTGCACCATCGATCTGTGCGAACCCTTCGAAGGATGCCTGTACATTCCAAACGACACCGTGTGCAACGACAACGACGTGTGCACCGGCGTCGAGGAGTGCCTGGCCGCGGCCCCGGCGCCGGGTACCGGCTGCATCGCCATCGACCCGCCCAAGTGCGACGACGGCGTGCCGTGCACCGTGGACGGCTGTGACCCGGTGGACGGGTGCTCCTCCATTCCCGTCGACTCCCTGTGCGATGACGGCTTCCACTGCACCGAAGCCGCGTGCGATGCTGAACTTGGTTGCGTGGAAACTCCCAACGACTCCCTTTGCGAAGACCAGATCGACTGCACCCAGAATCTGTGCGACCCACAACAGGGGTGTGTCTTTGTCCCCGACCACGAAGCCTGTCACGACGACCTCGACTGCACCGTCGACTTCTGCCCCGGCGATGACCAGTGTGACTTCAGCGAGGTGATCGAGGGATGGTGCCACATCGACGCCGCCTGCCATGAAGCGGGGGTCGTTGACCCACAGGATCCATGCTCTAGCTGCGAGCCCAACGAGGCCCAACTCGAGTGGACCTATGCCGACCTGGAGTTCAACCTTCAGGCCTTCACCAACGGCCTGGGGGAGGAACAGTTGTCCTTCGGCCCCGACCTTGCCATCACCCGATACCTCAGGCTGCCCAAGGGTATGCAGTTCACCTCGGCCACCTTGTCGGTGCGAGGTTTCACCGGACCCGCGGCCGAAGAGCACCTCACCGGCTACTGGGGCGACGCCGACTGGTCCAACAAGAACCTGGCTGAAGACGAGGACTGGAACACCGCCGCCAGCGTCAGCAAGCCCAACAAGCAGGTCTACGTCAACCACCCGTTCTCCTGGGCCAAACAGGTAAGTTGGAACTTCAAGTACTCGTGTGGAGGAGGCGGACAAAATGTTGCGTTCCAGTGCTACAACTATCTTACCTCCGCATGGGCAACGGTGCACAGCGACTCCTGTTTTAATGTGCCGCCTACCACGGTCACCAAGAGCCTCTACAGCGGCTGCCTTCAAGACCCTCTGCAATTGCGCGTGCACTCCTGTTGGAGCAACAGCTACTACGAAGGGTACCTGATCTTCCCGGAAACCAAGCCCAACAGCCCCCGCCTTGAAGTGGGCACGCCTGATGGAGTTCCGGAATGGGAGTGGGATGGCCTCTTCGACGAGGACGCCGGCGTACAAGCGGTCCCCGACCTTATCCCTTCCATTGCCGCGTTCATGGATGAATGTGTGCCCGACGAGTTCGGCTATTGTCTCGTGCCCTTCCTCTTCGAGTCCGACTCTGCGGGTCTCCTTGAATATTCTGAACTGTCTGTAGCATACGACGGCTGCCCGGAGTGCCTCGGCAATTGCACCGGCAAGGAGTGCGGGGACGATGGCTGTGGCGGAAGCTGCGGCGACTGCGATCAGGGGCTTAGTTGCATCGACGCAACCTGCCAGGGAGGGTGCGCGCTCCTGCCTTTGGAGTTCACCAAACATCCGGGCAATCCGGTGTTGGCCGCAGGCGGCGCGGGTTCAGCGCCTTCCGAGTCCAGTATCAGCGGCCCCTCAGTCTTCAAGGATGACGACGGCTACCTGATGATCTATTCCAGCACCGCCCCAAATCCCTACGGCCGCTACTTCGACGCGGCAACCTCGGCAGACGGCATCGCCTGGACCAAGTACGCGTCCAACCCGTTGACCCTTAACGGCCACTCCTACCAGTTCGGGCGGCCCGACGTCGCGTGGAACGGGGAGGAGTATCGCGTCTGGATCGACTCCGTAAGCGGCGGCGGCGCCCAAAACGGCAACTGGGGCAGTTGGCTCACCGCTACTTCCGCGGATGGGCTGGGGTGGGGCGGGGTCACCGGTTTCTCCGGTCTTAGCAAAAGCGGCAACAGCTTCGTGTATTACGACGGCTCCTACCACGGCTGGACCCGCACCGGAGGTGAATGGATCTACCATATCTCCGCAGACGGCGTCGGTTTCGCCGAAGCCGGTCCCACCGGCGTACTCCAGGAAGACTACTCTGTGTTCCAGGTGATCGCACACCACTCCGGCAGCTTCATCGCCACCGGCCGCACCGGGTCGCAAGACGACTACCACCTCCACTGGCTGGTCTCGCCCGACGGCCTGGATTGGGAATACTGCGGCGAGTTTCTTGCCACTGGCCAGCCCGGTCAATGGGATGCGGCCAGCATCAGTGGGGTCTCCTTAGACTTGGCGGCCGACACCACCACAATCTGGTACGACGGTAACTCCGGCTCCGCCGGCGCCGTGGGCATGGCCACCGCCGATTGAGCGAAAAACAGCCCTTCGAGTTCATTTCCCGTCTTGACACCTTCCCTGCCCAGGATGTAATCCTAT
>CAZVFX010000251.1:0-5151 GCA_964626565.1 uncultured Myxococcales bacterium | reverse complement strand
CCCGAGAGCGAGCAGCCTGTCCTTCGAAGCCTTCGGCGAAGTAGGAACGGGGCCTCTGCTCCACTACACAGACCGCCATCATCGCCCACGCCACGGGATCAGGCGGCGATGATCCGGTCGCCGGCGTCGGGCCATACTCGACGGAAATCGTCGGGGTCCAGGGTGACCAGCTGATCTACAGAGGACTTGCGGGCCGCATGCGCGATGACGGCGTCGTAGACCACCCCGCCGCTCAGATTCAAGGCCGCCGCGTTCGATAGCACCGTTGAGTAGTCCTTCGCAGAGAGGGAGACCACCTCCGCATGGGCTCTCACATTTTCGCTGATCAGCTTCTCCGCCATGGCGGGCCGGATACGCGGACTCAGCGGAAGCCGGGTCAACACGGCGTACATTTCCGCCAGAGTGTGCGCCGAAACTACCAGTTCAAAATCCCCGGCGTGCGCCCTCGATAGCCAGGGCAAAGCCCGAGAATGTGCGGGGTGGGCTGCGACCGTCGCCGCAACCAGCAAAGAGGTATCAAAAAGGATTTTCACGCTTAACTCCCTCTTCCCATCAACCGGCGCAATCGCTCTGCCCTCTCCTGGGCAGCGGCCTCCTCTACGTCGCCCGCAGCCTCGCCTCGGTAGACCAGCACGCCGTGCACGTGGTCCACCTCCGGTTCGTCGGACACCACCGACAGCACGATCTCCGTCCCCTCTTCCCGCACCCGCACCGCCGTGCCCGGCACCAGGCCCAGCGCGTCCCGGATTCGCTTCGGGATTACGATCCGACCGAACTTGTCCACGCAAGTTTCCATCCTTCTACCTCCTGTTGCCATTATATGTTGCCAATTGGCAAATTGCAATGGCAGGACGCCGGCAGTGGCAGTTGGAGAGCTCGTGTGCCGGTGTTGTGCTGCAGGGAACAGGCGTGGAAGGTGAGGCGGCCAAGTATTACGAGAAGGGGTGCGGTTATTCTGTGGTCGGGGTGCGGATTTTTTGGGGCCGGGCGGCTCCCCTAGAGTCCCGGCAGTTGCGGTACCTGCTGCCGGGGAATACCCAGGAAATCCAGCACCGTAGTTGCGGTGGCATCAGGCTGCTCACGAAACACCATGTGCGCTGAAAGGTCAAAGACCTTCCAGGACACCGGACCGCCCAGGGATTCGGCGATTTCCTGCTGAAATCGGGGCGGCAGGATCGGGTCGTATCTGCCGGATATTACCAGCGACGGGACGGTCAACTCCTTGAGGCTGGCGCGGATGTCGTATCGGGGCGATTCTTCGATCCCCTGGCAGGCCAGCGGGTTGGTGTTGCCATACCCGAACTCACGGCAGGTGATGTTGTTCAGCACCGCGATGGATTCAAACCCCGTGGTGCGGATCGTCTGCTGCCCCTTCTTCAATCTCTTGATGAGAAGGCCGTAGCGACCAAGCGCGGCGTCACGCGCGATGGCCACCATTTCAAACTGCCCCTTCATCATGTACGAAAGGTCGAACAACACCGAGTCGATGAGGTCGCTGGTGATCAATCCACCTACAATCCCTTCCGTCGACGCAAAATCCGACTCGGCCGCGACCTCCAACGCCCGGTTGTAGGCTTCTGCAAACCCCGGATGGCGCTCGGCCATGGTTGTTATGAACTGTTCCTTCACCGTGTGCCGCTGGGAAATGTAGCGGTGGTCCGCACTCGTGCACGCCAGCACCAGGGCGGACACCCGGTCAGGATGCTTGAGCGCATACTTCATGGCCAGAAAGCCGCCCGCCGATTTCCCGAACAGAACCGCCTCCCCATCACCCAGCAACTGCTCCTGAAGTATGGCGGCGTCAGCCACCATCGCGTCCAGGGTGTAGAGACCCCTGTTGCCCCGGAACTGATCGTCATCCGCAATGCGCCCCGACCACCCCGCACCACGCTGGTGGAAGTAAAGCACCGTAAAATGGGCCCGCAGCCCCTCCCACAATACCCCCCGCTCTCCCAGACTTTGCCGGGGGAAACCCGGTCCGCCGTGGAAGACAATCACCTTGCCCAGACTCTTCCCCGCAGGAACACTCAATTCGTGGTAGATGTCGAGTGATTCTCCCACCGGCTTGCGGTGGTCCAGCGGCACACCGGTACAGCCGGTTACCGTCCGCCACGCGGTGCCGCCACGGGACGAAGGCTCACACGGATCATCGGCAAAACTGGGAGAAGGTGCACACAGTGACAGCGCGGCGGCCAACACCACCGCTCGATGCCGCCATGATTTGGAGGCTGTGGAGAAAGTCATGCGAAAAGTTCTGATTCCAGTTTCTCGGCCACGAAGCGCTTGAGCGAAATGAGGTCCTCTTCGCTGATACTATCGAACTGGATGCCCATCCCGCCCCCGTCCCCCGGCTTCACCCAGCGCACAATGCCGCTGGCTTCGATATTGGTTCCCAGGGTGTCGAGACGGAACCTGACGTTGATTCGGGACCCTTGAGACAAAGGCCTGGAGGTTGTGATGAAGCAACCCCCCGAACTGAGGTTGCTCATGAGGGAATCGCTCTCGTCAGCGTTAATCTCGTCGTGGTAGACAGTGTGCAGGCGCACATCCACCCGTTCTTGCCTGCGACCCTCTTCTCCGCCCGAACTCATTTTCGCCTCACCCCCTGGACCCTGACCCTAGACCCTGCCGAAGGCCACGAGTAGCCTTGGCGGAGTCGGGGACCCTGCCGTTCACTGATCATAAACTTCCGAGACCAGCCATTCAAGTCCCCTCTTGCCCATCTTGATCTTCCACCTCTCCGAACGGGGTGTGCCGCCGGTGAGGGGCGGGGGAAAATACTCGAACTCCACCAGCACCGAGGAAATGCGGCGGAAGCTGGTCCCCGAAACCAACGACTCCTCGACCTCGGCAGAGCCTTCGGCCTTACCGTACCTGCCGTAGAACGCGTCCATCCAGACCCTTACCTCAGCCAGGCGGGTGTCCCGCTCGTGGTTGATCCACATATCGGCCCACCGCTTGCCTCGCGCCTCGCCGTTGTCCACCAGTGTCGTGGTGTCAATGAATCGTTTCAACTCCGGCCCACCTTCCGCCGCGACCCCGAACAGGGTGCGGATGTAGTTGCGGAACGCGTTCTTCGGGTCTTCGCAAGATTCCTTGCACCCGCCTACTATCACCTCGCCCTTGTCCCGGGCGTGCTTCTTCAGCGACTCTCGCGTCTTCTCCTCTTCCTGCTTCTTCCTCTCCTCTTTGCTCAGCGGCTGCACCGCCAACGGGTCGACCCGCTTGTCCTCCTCTTTGCACGCGGTCGCTCCAACCACGCCCACCAGCACTACCACCGTCGTCAACGCTCCCACTCGGCTCATGCAATGCCCCCTACTTCCCAATACAGAAGGTGTTAAAAATCCGGTCCAGAATCTGGTCCGTAACCGGTCCCTGGCCCGTTATCTCGTTGAGGTTTTCAAGACCCTGGCGGGCTGCGGATGCCAGGATGTCCCGTGGTGCGGTCTGTAACTCCTCCAGCACTCCGGTAAGTGCCCGGCAGGCCGCCACCACCGCGTCTTTCTGCCGGCGGCTCGTCAGCAGCACCTCGTAGCCGGAAATGTCCGCGGCCGTCGTCGCAAGTTCGTCCAGCCTGCTCTCCAGCTCCGCCAGCCCCTCTCCAGTTCGGCTGGAAACGCTCAAGTCGGGTTCGGGCCCCCCGGATGCGACGGTCGCCAGGTCGCACTTGGCGCCGATGACCAGGCGGGGAGCATTCCGGGTCAACAGGTCCAAACCCTCATCTTCCTCGTTCCATTCCCGGGAAGGGTCCTTCAGCAGGCACACCAGGTCTGCAGATTGGAGCTGCTCCTTGGAGTGCTCCACCCCAGCCTTCTCAGCCTTGGAACCAGAGTTTCTGATCCCGGCTGTGTCAACCAGCAGCACCGGAGTCGAAGCGCCGGGCAAAAACTCCTCGAGGAAATCTCTGGTGGTGCCAGCCTCGTCGGTCACAATGGCCCGCTCCCTGCCCAGCAGCGCGTTGAACAGCGAGCTTTTTCCCGCGTTGGGGCTGCCAGCCAGCGCGACCCGATATCCTTCTTTCCAGCGCATCGCCGGGTCGAACGAGTCGGCCAGTTTCTGCAAGCGGTCTCTTGTATCCGTCAGCGAGATCCCGATCTGCTCGGAAGGCGTCTCTGGGATATCCTCCGGAAAATCCAGCTCTGCTTCCATGGTGGCGATAGTGTCGAGCAGCTTCTCGGCCAGCTCCCGAATCGCCTTTCCCACCCCGCCCAACGCCTGCCCCGCGGCCACCTTCAGGCCGGGAATGGAGCGTGCGTCCACCAGGTCGCCTACCGCCTCCGCCTGGGTCAGGTCTTTTTTGCCGTTGACGAATGCCCGCAGCGTGAACTCGCCGGGCCGGGCCTGGCGCACTCCTTCCTTGCCCAGCAATTCCAGCATCACCGACACCAGCAACGGGCTGCCGTGAAGGTGAAACTCGACCACGTCATCCCCGGTATAGCTGGAAGGACCGGCGAAGAACACCACCATCCCGTCGTCGAGGGCTTCCCCCGTCCCCGGGTCCACAACCACTCGCCGCTCCAGGCGTCCCGCCTCGGGAAGGCGACCGTTCCTGACCATCTTCTCTGCCGCTTCTCTCGCCCCCGGGCCCGATAGCCGCACCACCGCAATCGCACCCCTTCCCGGCGGCGTAGACAGAGCAACAATTGTGTCGGTAAGGTTCATCCCGAGACGCTCCCTTCGAGTCTCGAAATGACTATCAGATTTCGCCTTCCTTTACAAGCCGTTCCTCCAGCCTCCAGCCTCCAGCCTCCAGCCTCCAGCCTAATAATGACAATACCACCCGGCCGGTGTGAATCCGATCCCCACATTCATCTCGTTGTCCCAGGTCTGAATCGAGCCCTTGGTCTGGTTGCCCACGGTGACCTTGATGAAGAACTCCGCTTCGTCACCCTCGCTGTACTCTTCTTTGCAGTAAGATGGTGAACCGCTGCAGATACCGCTCCATGTAAAACAGGTTACATGGGTGCCCAGGGTTGAGTTGAAGTGGGAAGGCAACACCGTCTCGGTGAAAGTGGGGCCGGTATCGGGAAGGGAGTGATCATCGTCGTCGAACATAGTAAACGAAGCCTGGTCTCCCACGTGCCCCGAAGTCTCCACGCAGCCGGTGGCGGAGCCGCCGGACTTGATGCAGTTGTTGCCTATCCAGTAGAC
>CAZVFX010000250.1:0-5171 GCA_964626565.1 uncultured Myxococcales bacterium | reverse complement strand
TCGAGGTAGATGACCCCGATGCGCTTACGCTCCGGCTGGACCACAACTATCTAGAAGGGGTCGATGAAGTGATCTCCGGTGACGTCGCCCCCGAACTGGCGCTGCCGGAATTGACCAACCCCATCGATCTTCACTTTGCCCCGGGGCAGATGCTGTTCATGAACTCCGCGTACACGGCGCCGAGTTCCTGGGTTGCCGAAGGTCAACCTGTACCCTTTGCCGCGCTGGGTGTCGCTGAAGATAACGGGGTGACCAACAGCTACCCGGTGCGCCTGCAGACCATAGGCTCTCCTGCAGACTCCATCATTATCGAACTGGCCGAACCGCCCGGACTGGAAGGGCAATATCATACTCTTCACGGCTCACTGGCCGGCGAGACCGACCAGGAAGGGCATACGCTGGCGGCAGTAGCGGGCAGCGCCATCCAGGCGAAGTCGCTCCTCGATGACTCTGTGCTCGACATCGCTGATGTGGGTGAGAATTGTGATGACGGAGATGTTTGCACAAACGATTCGTGGAACGCGGGGGGCGGCCAGTGCGTGCACGTGGCAGTTGACCCGTGCTGCGGGGACGGAGTGTGCCACCCCAGTGAGCTTTGCGCCTGCGGCGACTGCGATGGGGATACCTGCGACGACGGGAACTTCTGCACCCTCCTGGACATCTGCCAGGATCTGGAATGCAAAGGCATGGACCCCGTTGCGTGCTCTCCCCTCGACCAGTGCCACGATGCCGGAGTGTGCGACCCCGCCACCGGGATGTGCTCCAATCCACCCCGGGAGAACGGCGCTCCCTGCAACGACGGGACGCTGTGCACGCAGGTCGACGGCTGCGTCGATGGTATCTGCACCGGTGGCGCCGAGGTGGTGTGCCAGGCGCTAAATCAGTGTCACGAAATCGGGGTCTGCGACCCATCAAACGGGCTGTGCTCCAACCCGCAGAAGGCTGACGGCATCCCTTGCGATGACGGCACCCTTTGCACCCAGACAGATAGCTGCCAGGGTGGGACCTGTACCGGTGCGGATTCCGTGGTTTGTGTGGCTCTCAACCAATGCCATGACCCGGGGACGTGCGACCCGGGGTCGGGGGTTTGCTCCACACCGCCCAAAACCGATGGGTACTGGTGCAACGATGGCGACGATTGCACCGTGGATGACTCCTGTTTCGGAGGCTCGTGTCTTCCGGGCGCGCCCATTTGCGAGTGCCAGAACAGCGCGGATTGCAAGCTGAATGAAGATGACAACCTGTGCAACGGCACTCTCGTCTGCGACACCGGCCAGTTCCCTTTCGAATGCGAAGTCGACCCGGAAACGGTGGTCACGTGCGATGATTCGGGCGACACTCACTGCCGCAAGGCACACTGTGAGCCCGACACCGGCGACTGCGAACTGGTGAACGAACCCGACGGCGCCCCGTGCAGCGATGAAGATCTGTGTACCATTGGCGATGCGTGCCAGGAAGGCGAGTGCGTAACCGCTCTCGACCTGTGCCAATGCCGGGCCGACGAGGACTGCCTGGCTTTGGAGGACGGCGACCTGTGCAACGGGCTGCTCTACTGCGACCTGGAGGTCTTCCCGTACGAGTGCCTGGTTGCCCCTTCTACCGTGGTGGTCTGTGACGAGGCGTTGAACACCCAGTGCACGGTACAGCAGTGCGTCGCGGAAACCGCCGAGTGCGTAGAGGTTGCCGCGAATGAGAACGGCCCCTGCGACGACGGGGACCAGTGCACCCAGACCGATTCCTGCCAGGAAGGGGTCTGCGTAGGCGCCAATCCCATCGACTGCAGTCACCTCGACCCATGCCTCGAGGCAGGAGAGTGCGACTCGGCGTCCGGCCTTTGCTTCGCTTCCGCCGCCCCCGACGGCACTGAATGCGACGACGGGGTGTACTGTACCGTGGCAGACACGTGTGCGGCGGGCGAGTGCGCGCCCGGAGGAGACAAGGACTGTTCGGCCCTGGATTCGGAATGCAACGCGGGAGAGTGCAGCGAAGAGGCACAAACCTGCGTCCAGACCCCCTACCCTCTCGGCACGCCCTGCGGTGAGCCCCGGCAATGCCTCGACGGAGTGTTGACCGTGGGGGACGAATGCGACGGAGCGGGTGAGTGCACCGAGGCTGGAACCGGTTCGTGCGCTCCGTATTCCAAGTGCGCGGACGAAGAGCACTGCGCCGACTCCTGCCAGCAATCGGATGATTGCATCTACGCGCACGTGTGCGTAGACGCCGAGTGCAAGCCGGACTCTCCGCCCGTCGCGGACGCGGGCGCGGACGTTTCCGTGAGCGCGGGTGAACCGGTGCAGTTGGACGGCAGCGCTTCCTACGACCCCGACGGCAACGACCTGACCTATGCCTGGACGCTGGTGGAAGGACCCCACGTGGAGTTGGATTCCACAGACAACGCTTCGCCCCAGTTCGACGCACCACTGGTGGAAGCCGACACCGACTGTATCTTCCGATTGACAGTCAATGACGGCTTCCTTGCCAGCCCGCCCGACGAAGTGATCGTCACCGTGTACGCACCACCGGAGAGCGCTGAAGAAGATTGGATTGAGCCTTCCCCCGAGCCCCGGCTCGACGTCGTACAGGAAACCAGCGACGCTGCTGCCGACGATGGCACGGCCCCTCCTCTCGACGCGGGCGAAGAACCTTCCGGCGCCTCCGGTTCAGGCTGCGGCGTGGACGCCGGTCCCGGAGCCCCGATCTCTTCACTGCTGCTGCTGGCGCTGCTTCTCCTCGGCCTGACCAAACCCTTCCGAAAGAGGGACGACATGAGAGCCGCAACCGACACAACGGCCGCTCTGTCGGCTCTTCTGTGTGTGCTCTTCTTCTCCTGCAGTTCACCGACTACAGCCGTGCCCGAGGAGGAAGTTTCCGAGCCGGTGATCTCCGGCACGGATCTCGCGGCCGAAACCGATTCCGCCGCACCTTGCGAACCGGCCGGTTGTGATGACGGAAATCCGTGCACCGCGGCAATCTGCGAGGAGACCGAGGGCTGCATCAACAAGCCGGTTGAGGAAGGCACTCCTTGCGACGATGAAAATCCGTGCACAGTTGACGACTACTGCAATTTCGAGGGCATGTGTCAGGGCGCGGAAAATGCCGACTGCACCGACGACGACCCTTGCACCAAGGATAGCTGCGACGCCAAGACCGGATGTGTCAATGAACCAGCGCCGGAAGGTTATCCGTGCAACGACGGCAATCTGTGTACATCCGGCGACACCTGCCTTGAGGGCCTCTGTACCGGGACCCCGAAAGACGACGACTGCGACGACGGCAATGTTTGTACCCACGATTCATGCTCCGCCGACACCGGGGAGTGCAAGAACGACACGCTGTCCGACATCCCCTGCGACGACGGCGACGCATGCACCACCGGTGACACGTGTAACCAGGGGATATGCGAATCCTCCGGCACCCTGGAATGTGTAGACGACAATCCATGCACTGCGGATAGCTGCGTACACCTGCCGTTGGAGAAGGGCGGCGGGTGCAAATACAACCCTGCCGACGCCGCGTGTTCCGACAACAATCTGTGCACCACCGGCGACCACTGCGACAATACGTTCTGTGTCGGACAGCCGGTAGACTGTGACGATTCAAACCCTTGCACCTCCGATTCCTGTGAAGCAGCCGTCGGCTGCCTGAACTCTTCCATGGCCGGTCCGTGTGACGATGGCGACGAGTGCACCGACGGGGACACGTGTGCCGATGGCCTGTGCGTCGGGGGCCCTGACATCTGCACTCCACAGTGTGGACAGGACAGCGACCTCGACGGCTTCGGCGACTATGCGTGGGACGACGGCGAGTGCCCCGTCGACAACTGCCCTTCCGTCCCCAACCCGGACCAGTTGGACTCCGACGGCGACGGGGTAGGTGACGCCTGCCCCGCTATCGGCGTCACCGGCAAATTGCCCCTTTGGGAAGCGTGCGGCAACGCCGGCTTCCACAAGGCGTGGCGGGGGATGGAGTGGTCGTGGGAACAGCCCGTGGCGGTGACCATGGTGGAGTTCAACGTGGGCGGGGGCGGAGACCAGATCGACCAGGTGCTGGTGACTACCGACGTGGGCGACCTGTCCATCATCGCCAAAACTGACGACCTGGTGGTGGCCGGGCCATGGGTCCAGGGGCACTTCCCCGCCCCGTTGCTGCTGGACCCCGAGACCACCTACATCTTCTGGTTTCATTCAGCCGACAACTGGATCGGGACCACCTGTGCGAACGTGCTGCCGGGGCAACAGTCCCACTTCGCAGCCGTACCGCCCGAAGAGATCGTTCCGCCCCCGGCCGGTTCATGCACCATGGAAGCGATCTACTGCGTCTACGACATCTGGATGGAGTTTCATATCTGGGGTTATTTTCCGGGGGCATAACCCGGACCCGGGCGGTAGGAACAGTTACAAAGCGCCTTCCTGCTCCAGAAAATCGATAAATTGGTGGACCGCGGCTACCAGCCTGTCCTCGGCTTCGTCCGGCGTCGCATTTTCCACCCCGAGGGACGACCAGTAGTCGTCGCTGCCGAATTCCATCTCCGGACGGTAAACAAAGCGGGGGTCGAGGGAGTTGAGCATCGCGATGTGACGCTGCCCGCCGGCCATATCCGCGTCCAGCAACTTCATCTCCGGCTCACTCGCGGTTTGGGGATCGTCCTGTGTTACCACCGGGATCCATTCGCCTGTGTCGGGGTCTTCCACCCATTCATCAGCAGACTGGTAGTCACTAGCCTGCTCGGCAGGGTCACCGGGCTCGCGATTGGCGGACCAAGGCATGTAGGACCACTCGGTGCTCAAGTACTCGAAGCCGATATCGGAACCGGGCAACAGCCCGTCCAGTTCTACCGCAACCCCATTTTTGCTGTAGGCCACACCAGGTTCCAACTCGAGCCCCCGCTGGGAAAAGGCCTTCAGAATGGCGCTTACCGCGACCTCTTCCGGCAGTACACCCGGGACTCCCTTGCCCCAGATGTTGTCAGGCGGCAAATTGCTCTTCTGGAACGTAAACGGATTGTCCACGTCCCGCTCGAAGGCGGGCTCGACTTTCGGTTCCTGTCCGGACGGATTGGGCCGTCGTGTAAGTAGTTTCGTTGCTTCTACGGAGACGACCGACGGCGGAGCGGAGTTGTCTAGCAGCGTCGACGCTTCACTCCCTTTTTGATAGGACGGCGCCAGCAGGGG
>CAZVFX010000249.1:1732-5194 GCA_964626565.1 uncultured Myxococcales bacterium | reverse complement strand
GAAGGTTGGCTACAGCCTTGGCTATCAACTCTGGGTTGTCGGGGCGATCGGTGAGCAGAGCCTGGTTGTCCGGGTCGAAGTCGTCGAATGAAAGCCCTACCACGGCCATACCCAGCTTCTCCAGTTCGGCGAGGGAGTCGGGGTAGGCGAGCATGAGGCCGTTAGTGGTGAGGATCACTCTCTTGACGCCCAGTTCGCGGACACGTTTGAGTACCGGGATCAGGTGAGGCCAGATGGTGGGCTCACCGCCAATAAGTACGCAGGTTTCCCAGCCCGACTCAACGGCATTCCGGGCGAGCACCACTGCATCTCCGGCGGTGGTGCGGTACATCTCGTCCCTGGGCACCGCACAGTAGAGGCAGAACTGATTGCACACGTTGCCTACGTCGAGGTAGAAACCGGGGGCTAGAAGTGCGGCCAGCCGCCGGACCAGGGGGTTGGGTTTCACCGAGACAGGCAGGGTTTTGAGCAGCCGCACATCCATGGTCTCCGGGGAGCCCTTTTCCAGGATTTCGTTGGTTTCAGGGGCTGAGGGCGAACCGTTCTTCATCGACTTTCCTGCCGTGCGAGGCCGCGCTCGCGGCAACGGCTCCAGCATATGCAAAAGCCTCTATTGTGTAAAGATTGACCGGCCCTTTTGTACTTGACTAGAGGTAGGCTAATCAGTATCAGTAAGAGGCTTTTACTAAGAGGATGAAGACGATTTCCTTATTTTCATAGGGGGTAGAGATGAAATTGGCACGCTTGGTTTTGATCGCAGGAATAGTGTTTTCCCTTGGTGCTTTGGGCTGCATGGGCGACGGCGATGGTGACGGCGGTGACGCTGGTGAAGGCAGCGGCACGGAAGAGGTTACGGCTGACAAAGACATCGTGGGCGGCGAGGACGTTCCGGAAACTCCCGGCGATGACGTAGCCGACGACGACGACACGGCCATGGGCTGCACCAACGAGTGCACTGCGGCAGGCGCGCAGGAATGTGTGGGAGCGGCGAGCTTCCATGTTTGCTCGCCCCTGGAAACGTGCCTGGTTTGGGGCGACGAAACTGCGTGCCCGCCGGGTGAGACCTGCAATGCGGCCACCGGCCAGTGCGAAGGCGAGGAAGGGTGCAACGACACGTGCGACAATATCGGCGACACGACGTGCAAGGGTACGGCAACGGTGGCCGAGTGCCAGGCAGACCAGGACGGCTGCAAATCGTACGTAACCATCGAGGAATGTGCGGATGGCAAGGTGTGTGAGAACGGCGCATGCAGCGGCGGTGGTGGCGGCGGCGGCGACTGCCAGGCGATCATCCTGTGCCAGGCCGATTGCGGCCAGAACCAGACCTGCGCCCAGACTTGCGTTACCGAAGGGACTGCTGACGGGCAGGCGGCCTACATGACCATGGCCGAGTGCGTGCAGGCAGCTTGCGCCGCGCTCCAGGCCAACCCCGGTGCGTACAACCAGTGCATGGTAGACGATTGCGGCGATTCGTGGGCCGGCTGCGTGGGCGGCTGGGGCGACAAGAGCTGCCAGCAGGTGATGCTGTGCGCCCAGGGTTGCGGCGCCGACGGTGTCTGCCAGTTCGCGTGCATCTTCGAAGGGTCCCAGGCGGCCCAGTCCCAGTTGTGGGCGAGCCAGGCGTGCCTGGTGGAGAAATGCTCCCAGTGCGGCAACGACAACGCCTGCTTCCAGACTTGCGCACAGGAAAACTGCGCCGCTGAATTCGCGGGCTGCCAGTAGTCTTCACTCGTTCGTATTTTCCAGCTCGACTACGCCCGCACCGGTATCTGCGGCGGCATTAGCCAGTTCATCCACAAGTTCGTTTTCGGGCACGCCCGCGTGGCCCTTGACCTTCAACAACCGAAGGTTGGGAAACAGCTCTACCAACTCCCTCAATTCCATCACCAGCTCGCTGTTCTTCTTGGCCTTCCAGCCCTTGGTAAGCACCCCGATCACGTAGGTAGAGTCGGTGTACAGGTCGATGGCGATCTTGTTGTCCTTCATCATGTCGAGGGCCAGACGGATCGCCTCCAGTTCCGCGATATTGTTGGTTCCCTCACCCAGGAAACGCGACACAAGCTTGCGCCGGCCACGATAGGTGAGCAGTGCGGCAGCCCCGGCGGGTCCCGGATTGTGTTTGCAAGAGCCGTCGGTGTAGATGATTACGCGGTCGCCATCTTTGGCAGTCACTTGAGTTCCTCCAGAAGGCAGCCGGCGACGTAGTTTACGTCCTCTTCTTCCATAAGGGTGCTAAGCGGTATGGTCAGACACTGCCGGTAGTACTCATCGGTCAGCGGCGTCGCTCCGGTCTGGTCTGAAAAAGAGCGTTGGTACCAGGGATGACGATTAACCGGGATGTAGTGGACCGCGGCGTTCACACCCCGGCGTTTCAGCGCCGCCATGTATTCGGCCCGGCTCAACGAACTCCGTTCGAAGTCAATACGCACCAGCATCAGGTGACAGGCCGACGTGGCGTAGTCCGGCTCTTCCTGAAAACCGAGGACCAGGTCGTGGCCGGCAAGCAGCTTGCGATAGAGGGCAGACAGCTTGCGGCGGTAGGTAACAAACCGGTCCAGCCGGCCCAACTGGGACCTCCCCAGCGCGGCGTGGAGATCGCTCAAACGATAGTTGAAACCGAGGTCCTGCATCTCGTACCACCAGGGCCCTTCGTTGCGTTCCAGTTCTTCGGGGGAACGCACCGAGCCGTGGTTTCGAAACTGTTTGAGCCGCGCGGCCAATCTGTCATCGTTGACGGTCACCATCCCCCCTTCGGCCGCGGTGATCTGCTTGGTGGGATGGAAGCTGAACGCAGCCATGTGGCCGAAACGGCAGTCCCCAACCGGGGCGTCCCGATAGGACGCGCCGGGGGCATGGCACGCATCTTCAATGATCGTCAGATCGTGGCGGTCAGCCAGTTCACGAATGGCGGCGAGGTCAGCCGCAACACCGCCGAAATGCACTGGGATGATACCCTTGGTTCGAGGTCCGACGAGGGCAGCGGCCTTGTCCACGTCCATGGTGAGGGATTCCGGTACGATATCCACAAACTTCGGCGTCGCGCCAACGAAGCACACCGCGTTCGCGGTGGAGAGGAACGTACACGAAGGCACGAGCACTTCATCGCCGGGGCCAAAGCCGGCTGCGAAACACGCTGCGTGGAGAGCAGCGGTTCCGTTGGCCACCGCGACTGCCGCTTGGGAACCGGTTCGGGTGCAAAAATCCCGCTCGAACGCGTCCACTTCGGGGCCGGTGGTGAGCCAGTCGGAACGCAGCACTTTCAGCACTGCGGAGATGTCTTCCTCTTCTATATGCTGTCGTGTATAGGGGTAGGTCTTCTTCATCGCTCATACCATACCTCGGCAGCCGTTATTTGCCAAGGTCTTTGGCGGGTAATTCTCCTTGCCTCGCCCGGCAAAAAGCCATATGCTCTGACCCGCATTTCGGTGGGAGGCCTGGCGAAGTGAAAACCATTATCGAACC
>CAZVFX010000249.1:0-1632 GCA_964626565.1 uncultured Myxococcales bacterium | reverse complement strand
TGCCGCTTCGCGGAAAACGCCTACTTCATCAAGACGAGGGAGGAAGGGTACGGCGACCGCACCATCAAGAGCATCGCACAAGAGATGTTCTCGTATGGGGACGGCTGCACCTTGAGTGCAAAGAAGGACGCGTTCGCCAACATCGGTGGTTTCCTGGCGTTGAACAACAGCGAGTGGGCGGACAAGGCCCGGACGTTGCTCATCCTCACGGAAGGTTTCCCCACTTATGGCGGGCTGGCGGGGCGGGACCTGGCAGCCATCGCCCAGGGGCTGGATGAAGTGCTGGACGAGGACTACATGCAATATCGCATCGCTTCGACCCAGTACCTGGGGCAGCACCTTGAAGAGCTGGGCGTGCCCATCTTCCGGCCGCCGGGCGGGCATGCCATCTACATCGACGCCAAGCAGTTCCTGCCTCACATTCCTGTTGAACAGTATCCGGGGCAGGCGCTGACCATCGAACTGTATGTCGAGGGAGGCATCCGGGCGGTGGAGATCGGCAGCGTCATGTTCGGCAAGACCGACCCCGAGACGGGGAAACTGATCCCGGGCAAGAACGAACTCGTGCGCCTGGCCATACCGAGACGAGTCTATACCCAGAGCCACATCGACTACGTCATTGAGGCGCTGGGCCAGATAGTGGCGAGAAAGGACAGCATCAAGGGGGTAAGGTTCGTAGAAGAAGCCCCGATCCTCAGACATTTCACTTCAACCTTCGAGCGCGTGCAATGATAGCTCTGATTACCAACGACGACGGATATGAAGCCCCTGGAATCAAAGTGCTGGCGGAAGTAGCCAGAGAGTTGTTCGACCGGGTTGTCGTGGCCGCCCCCCGGGGACAGAAGAGTGCGGTGAGTCAGGCAATTACGCTGAACCGCGGCCTTCGAATCTACCCTGAACGTGAGGACGGCTGGGCCATCGAGGCGACCCCTACCGATTGCGTCTTTTTCGCACTTAGAGAGCTGATGGACGAGCCTCCGGACTTCGTGTTGAGCGGAGTGAATCTGGGGCCCAACTTAGGCTACGACACTCTTTACTCGGGCACCGTGGCGGGGGCCCGGGAGGGGCTGATGAACGGCATTCCGAGTCTGTCGTTCTCCCTGGCCGCGACCCGGCCGATTCCGTTCGAGCAGGCCAAGCCCCACATCAAGCGAGTACTCGAATTCGCGCTGACCGCGGACTGGCCGGAAGGAGTGATGTTGAACACCAACATCCCTTCCAAAGAGATGTTTTGCGACCCGAAGGGATACAAGCTGTGTACGCTGGGAAGGCGGGTTTTCGATAACAAGACCGCGACCTGGACCGACCCCATGGGGCGGGACCACGCCTGGATCGGCGGCCGGAATTTTGCCATGGAAGGTGGAGAGAGTTCGGACTGCCGGTGGCTGAAGGACGGGTATGTGACGATGACGCCGCTGACCTGGGACCTGTCAGGGGATCACAACGAGCAGGTGTTACTCATGCGCGATAAGCTGAAGGAGATAGAGTCATGGTAGATCTAAAGAGCGTAATCAGAGACATTTCCGACTTTCCCAAGCCCGGAATCTTGTTTCGGGACATTACACCTCTCCTGCAGGACCCGGCCGCGTTCAAGAAGACCATTGAGCTGATGGCCGAGCCGTATCGGGACAA
>CAZVFX010000248.1:0-5271 GCA_964626565.1 uncultured Myxococcales bacterium | reverse complement strand
GTTCGTACACTCAGGCTCTCAAGTTTAACCGCCCGCTTGCGGCTTTGCAATAGCTTAAACCCAAAGAACAGTAGGAGGAAGCAACAAAAGCCACTCGCCGCGGGAGCGTCGGTGCCCCTCGAAAAAGCGCACCCGCCGCCTTTCTTGCCGGGGGGCGGCGGCGGCTCTGTCTCGACGAGTGAGGCCGTATCAACTGCAACGATCTCCCATGTCGTTTCCCCAGCCGCATCAACGGTTGAGACATCCGCGGTTGAGTCGGGCGGGGCCGGCTCAACAGTCACCTCCGGGGGAGCCACCCAATCGTCAAGTACCTCATAGCTCAGCAAGGCCTCGGCAAAGGCTCCCCGTTCATCCATCACCCGCAACTTGGATGTAATCTGCCCCGGTCCATCGAATGTTGTCTGAGTGAGCGGGGCGTCGCCCCACGGGGTGTCGAATTCGCCGTCATAGTCAAAGTCCCAGCGATAACGGAGCGCCTCTCCTTCCGGGTCGGTGGAGTCGGCTCCGTCGAGGAAGACGGTGAGCCCCTGTCGCTCCGTCAGCGCGGCCTTGGCCGCAGGCGCTTCGTTTGGAAGCGGTGGGCCCCCGGTCGCGGCGGCATAGACGTTCAGCTTTCCCCACCCCCAGGAAACGTTTGGCAGCGTGCCCATGGAAGGCTCGCCCGCTGCGCCCGAGACCAGGGCGTCCAGCAGGTCCTGGGCGGTCGCATCCGGGTTCAACTGCTTGAGCAGGACCGCGGCTCCCGCCCCGTGGGGCGTAGACGCCGATGTCCCGGTGAATATCCCGTAGCCTCCCGCAGCATAGGTTTCCTGCCCGTCGAAGAAGGTGGACCAGCCGGGTTTGGGGACGTAAGGGTCGTCGGGGCCGGCCAGTTCGATGCCTAACGTCCCATCGATTCTCGGACCGCGGCCGGAAAAAGGCCTGAGGGACCCTGCAGAAGAGGGATTTCCGTTGTACGCACCGACGGTGAGCGCGTAATCGGCGACCCCCGGGTGGCAGAGAGTGGATTCGTCCTCTTCCCACTGGTCAAAAGTCACCGACCGCTTCCACCCTGAAATCCAGTCGTTGAGAAAGCCGTGGACTTCCACGGAGTTGCCCGTCTTGTTGTTGATTTCAAAGTCCCAGGAGCCGGCGGGCAGAGGCATGTTGGACCCGTGCCAGGCCAGGCAGTGCTTGAACACCAGCCCCGTGTCGGAAGTGGAGGTCGCCACCGTCATCACGACGTTGCCGCCCAGTTGAATCGTACCGTCGCTAGACTCGGGCAACTTAACCGGGTCGCTGCCGGGCATGGTCAGGGTGACCTCGAGGTCGCCCTGACCACCGTACCAATAAAGGGAAAGGCCCAAGTTGCCGGTGTTGAATGTGCTACCGCCACCGGGCCACGTCTCGGGCAGGTCCACGCCGAGGATTTCCGCACCGGGGGGAAAGGAGTGGAGCATATGCTTGCCTGCCCCGGCCAGGTTGCCCGCCGGCGCCACGGCCAGGATTCCGTCTTGAAGGTGGAGTTCATCCAGGGCGCGGGCCATATTGCTTGAGCCGTCCATGAAGTTGTCGCCCCAACTGCCGGTCTGCACCAACAGGACGTCCACCCCCTTGGACCTGGCCCAATTGAACTTGAGCATGTACGAGAAATTGAGGGAGTCCCAGTCCGCAAGGAAATCGATGGGGTAGAGTTCTGCCCCCGGGGCCATGCCGGCAAACCGGCTGAGATGGGGTGTGTTCCCGACCACAATGCCTGCTGACCCGGTGCCGTGAGCCGGACCCGACACGGCCCCGCCGACGGAGAAGATGGAAGGGTCGAGTGCGGAGAGATTCTCACCCGCGACATACTCCTTCCCTTTGACGAATGCAGTACCGATCTTGGAGCTGTTCAGAGCGATGAGCTTCTCCCGCGGGTCCGCGATTCCGTTGCGATTGACGTCGTCCAACAGGAAAAGGGGTTCTCCAAAACCAGGGTCAGCGTCGGTAAACCCGGCCGCGGGTCCGGCATCCCGCACACCGTTGCCGTTAGCGTCGGCGAAGATCCAGTCCAGATCCGCGACGAATTGCTCCGGGGCGGGGGCCGCAGCGCCGGACATTCCGGGGAAGAAGCTCAGAATCTCGCCCTGCGACGGCGAGCCGTCCCGGTCCAGATCGCAGGCGTCTACGCCGAACGTCAGCTTGCCGTCTTCATCGACATCAAGCCAGTCGAAATAGCCGCCGTCGGCACGAAAGAAGGCGGGGTGAAATACGTCGATGCCGGCATCGATGAGTGCGATTTTTACCCCTTCTCCCGGCTCCTCATCCACCAGACTGTAGAGGTGGCCCCACAACGCAGTGGCGCCCGCCTGGGGGAGCGTTTCGTTGAGGGGAGTGAGCACCGGATAGAGGGCATCTGAGTCCACCTGCCGGACCATGGGAGACGATGCGAGAGTGCCCAGCGCATCCCAGGAAATGCGGGCTGGGTAGATCGTTCCGATCCGCACCGGCCGTCCGCCGGGGTCGGAGAAGAAAGCGACGCCGAGTTTCTCCAGTTCTGATACGTCTGCTTCGGCGAGAGGACGTGAGAAACGGATGCTGCCGGCAAACCCCTTCGTGTTGGCCAGGCCCGGCCGCACCGGTGACCCCGGCGCATCCGCCGCAACCCGAAGTATCTCGACTGTTGGAGAGATGGTAGCCCGAAAAGGCCCATCAGCCTGCGCCGACGTTGCAATCAGCAGTGTCATAAGTGTGAGCAGCAACCGGCAGGTAGCGTAGACGTTCCTCAAGCCCCAAGCCCTTCCCTAGCCCCAAGCCCCAAGCCCTAATACTTGTCTGACCCCGTCGCTTTCTTGCCGACCACGATGGCGATGGACGCGCTGGCGCCCACGCGGGTTGCGCCGGCCTGAATCATGCGCAGGGCATCTTCCCGGCTGCGGATGCCGCCGGAGGCCTTGACCTCCATGTCGCCGCCCACGATCCCCTTCATAAGTGTCACATCCTCCGCGGTGGCCCCCCCGGGCCCAAATCCGGTGGAAGTCTTGACGAAGTGTGCGCCCGCGGCCTTTGCCAACGTGCAGGCCACCACCTTCTCGTTGTAGTCGAGCTGGCCTGTTTCCAGAATCACCTTGACCGGCTTGGGGCGGCTCGCTTCAACCACTTTCCTGATGTCTTCTTCCACCAGGGAGAAGTTGCCCGATTTCAGGTCGCCGATGTTGAGCACCATGTCGATCTCTTCCGCACCGTCGCGAATCGCTTCCCGGGCCTCGTAGGCCTTGGCCCCGGTGCTCATGGCTCCCAGGGGGAAACCTACAACCGCGATCACTTTGACGGTGGAGCCGGTCAGCAGGCTCTTGCAGAAGCGGACGTTGGAGGAGTTCACGCACACGGTGCGGAACGAGTACTTCCGCGCTTCTTCGCACAGCTCGCGGAGCTGTTCCTTGGTGGCTTCCGGCTTCAGAAGCGTGTGGTCTATGTAGCGGGCGAGGTCTGCCGGCACTTCCCCGACGCGAGGGCCGGTGGCCACCCGCACTGCGCCCATGGAGATGATGTCCCGGGTGTCCGATTCTCGCTTCGACGCACACTGGCCGCACGCCGCACAGGCCGCCGAATCGGCGGAGCAGGAGCAATCAGCGCCCGCCAGCCGCTCCCGGACACGGGCTGCGATGGCCTCGACAATATTGTCTATTTCGTTCTGGTTCATTTGTTCCCGGCCCGGAGCTCTATTTGAGGTACTGGACGATCTGGTTTGTCACCCCGACTTCATCGAAGCCGGTCTGCAGGTACACGATTTCCATGGTTTCCAGATCCACCACCATGTTCATCGGGGTGGCATCCACGTTGAAGTAGGGGCCCAGTTCGAACGCGGTGTCCAGAAGGGTGGGGTAGTTCGGCTCAATGAGGTTCATCCAGGCTTCCCAGAACTCATCCGTCGCATCTTCTCCGGTGAAATCCTGGAACAGTGTGAACCAGATCTCCAGCCCCTGGGGACCGTATTCGGCATAAGTCTTCTTCAGCTCCTTGGCTTCGAGCTTGCAGGCCGAGCACCAGCCTGCAGACGCGTTGATGATGAGCACGGTTTTTTCCTTGCTGCCCTTGGGGTTGTAGAGCTGGGACAGCTTCACCGAGACATCATTGGCCGGGTCGCGGAACACGTGGTTCTTGATGATCGACCCGGGACCCATCCCCCAGGGAGCCGGCGGATAGTTGTCCGGTTCCGGCTCAAAAATGTCCTCCTCCGGCGGTGGCTCGTCGGCGACATCTTCCGGCGCATCCACAACGTCGCCAACCGCGTCGTTCCCGGCGACCCCGGTGTCTGCGGAATCCTCTACGCAGACGCCGTCCTGGCAGGTGAACCCGGCTTCACAATTACATTCCGGGTCGTCTTCCTTCGGCAGCGGCTCTTCACAGGCTGTCGTAAAAAAAGCGCCGACAACAACTGCGATGCCGATCGCGCGGGCAAACAAGGTTACCAGATCTTTCACGTTTCCCTCCACCAACTGGGCTTTCGCCATGTCAACCTGCGAAAGTTATCAGAGTATACCATAAACCGCCATGCCCGGGTCAATGCTTTTGTGTTAAAAAAGGGTGAGCTACACCTGTTGACTTACGAGATCTTATCTCCTACCCTATCAGCAGGGTCGGGGCGTCGCTTTGGGAGTGCCGTTTGAATGGGCAAGCCGCTTGATAAAATACTCTGCCAGAAAAAGATCTACAGGTATGTCGTTGCCTGTATGCACAACTGTGAAGAACCATACATGTGCCATGAGTTCTGGCGGTTCTTCGACGCCAAAGGAGTCAGTCCTCCAGAGTACTACAACGAAGGTGGCATAGGAGATTCAGTCATGAGGAGAGTGGTTTTTGATTGCGACCGCTGCGGGAAAAAGGACGTCCGAGATGTGTTCGGCATGTACAATCGGGACGGGGAGGCAGAAGAATTCAGACTCTCCGAAATCGAACGGGCCGAGGTGGTGTTGAAGACCGGCTACAGCAATGCCAACGTTGTCAGAATCGCCTTCGACATCGTGGAGAATCTGGAGGAAACGAAGACCTGGCAGCACTTCTGCCGTAAGTGCTTTCAGCGAATCACCGACTGCGTGGCCAGTATTCTCAACGAAAAGCGAAAGCCGCCGGTGAGGAGACCCGTAGCCGACCCTGCATCCGTGCCGGAGAAGGTGGAACCTGCCATGGCCGAGGTGAAGCCGCTGAAACCTGTGGCCAAGAAGCCGCCGCCGAAGCCGAAGCCGAAGCCGAAGCCGAAGCCCAAGCCCAAGCCCAAGCCCAAGCCCAAGCCCAAGCCCAAGACTGTGTCAG
>CAZVFX010000247.1:0-5297 GCA_964626565.1 uncultured Myxococcales bacterium | reverse complement strand
CAAAGTCTCTTTGCGCTCCAACTGTCGGCCAAGATCGTTTTCCGTTTTCAGCAGGTCGTTGAGCATGCGCTCTACAGCCGATGATTTGGCGGCAATCTGGGGCACTGACTGGAGGCTCGCGCGTTTACGGTCAATGGAGTTGCGAAGCTTCTGAATGCGAGCGTCAGTTTCGCCTGCCTTCTCGGCCACCTTGTCTGCGGCGACGAGGGAAGGCAGGGCGAGCTTCACGACCTCACGTTGCTTTGCCGGAATGTCCGAGTTGGCCGCGATACTGCCCAGCCGCTTGCTGGTGATCACCACGGTCTGCATGATGCCCTCCTCGATCACTACCGTCCGCTCTTCGTCGGAGCGGGCCGGCACGGTAAGGGGCAGCAGACGCGCGCTCCCCTCGCCTTCGAGGAGGTTTTCCGGTGACAGCACCCGGCCGTTGGCCCGATGGGCGACTCGAATCGCAACTTTACGATCCTGTCCTGCCTTGTTGGAGATTGTGTGCCGGGTAGTGGTGGTCCGGACGCTATGGGTCCAGAGGCTGCCGTTCTTCCATTCCAGCGCTCGTGCGCCCCAGGCGAAGTCCCGCGTCGCTTCGCTGGAGATGTCCGGGTCATGACCGAAACACCATTCTCGGATGTCGCCCGGTTCTGTGCGATCGAGTTCGGCCTGGCCGCGGAATCTACCGTTGATGTAGAAGGTGCCTACCCCGGCCTGCAACACCAGCCCGGTTCCGTTTTCCACCCGGACGCACGTGGGGGGTTCTGCTCCGCCCGCATCCGAGATTAGCGTGTAGCTTTCACCTTTAAGAGGCCTGCGGATGAGGGGGACCATGCTTGACGACCGGCGTGGGATGGAGGTCTTCTGCAAAGCCCTGTAGGTCGAGATCTCCTGCTCGACGCTGGGCTCTACCTGCTCTTCGGCTGCGCTGTCTCCGACGAGGAGCAGAGAGCTGTCGGTAGTCACGGAAGATTGTACCGATCCGCCGCCGTAGTGTGCTGACGAGCTGCCGCCCCCGCTACCATAGCCCCTGGCACCCAAAGATGCGGATCCGTATGCGGCGCTGTACCCCATCTGTACCGTCCAGTCATACAACAGCGAGTCGGGAGTCCCAGCGCCCAGTTGCGGAAACATCTGCAGATCGTCCGCCAGATAGAGCAACTCGCGTTCGGCATACCGAGGCGAGGCGATTGAGAAGACGTAGGATTGGGGCAGCCCCGAGATCAGGGTCAGTTGCACGTCCTTCCAGTCTTCGGTGGTGTCGTTGTGGACCACTGACCACGCTTCCAGTTGCACGCCGGTTTCGCCGGCAGAGACTTTGTACACCGTGCGCCACAGTGGCATCTGCCGGATATAGCCTGCGCCGAGCCGTCCGCTGGAATCAGCAGAGGTTTCGATGGTGATTGCCACTTCCTCGAACCCGTTGGCGCGACCCAGGTGGGATGCAAAAGCCTGCATTGCCTGTGCCTCCCTTTCCGCCCGGGGTACGATACGGCTCACGTCGCCAAGGGGGACCCAGGCCAGGCTGCCGTCTTCCAGCACCAGCACGAGAGAGGAGGGCCGGGGAGACGCCCCCGCGGCCTCGCCGGGCTCAGCCCCGTTCGCCGGAATCCCGCTCCCGGGCGTGCAGGCGAGCAGCGTGCCCGCGAGCGCGTCTCCCGTGTGTCGCTTCACTGAAACCGGTGTGCCGACCAGGGCCCGGGCATATCCTTCGACGCTGCCGGGCAGCTCCAACGACTCTTCGTCGTCGGCCATCATGCTGGCGAAGCTGCTCGCGGAGCGGGCCTGGCCGAGGTTGTGCACCGAAGGATAACGGATCCCCTTCACGCTGACGTC
Organism: uncultured Myxococcales bacterium; assembly: GCA_964626565.1. Lineage (GTDB taxonomy): Bacteria > Myxococcota_A > UBA9042 > CAIXZC01 > CAIXZC01 > CAZVFX01. Next base: position 3,473 of record CAZVFX010000247.1, on the reverse strand, counting down.
GCCATCGGTGGCAAGGAAGAGGGACGAGAGCAGATCATCGAGATGGGCAAGTCCCAACCGGATCTCCAGTTTGGTGTGGCCCTTGACCGTGGTCTGGCGCTCCAGTTGCGCCAGGCCGCAATCGTACAGGGTCACGTGAGTCACTTCGAAGGGCGAGGGCCGATTTCGGGCGTCGGTTGCGCAGGCCGAAGACACCAGCGCAGTAACCGCAATGACGAGGGCTCCAAGTGCGAGACGGCGTTCCATGTTTCCTCCTTTTGTGGGCTTGCCTGCCTAGGAGAAGCGACACCGGGGGGGATGGGTTGTTCCCGAGAACGGCTAGGAGGAGAAGAGGGGGTGTGACTCGAGTCCTTCCATGGGGAGCCAGGGATAAAGGAACGGGGTCTTGCCGTGGCGCTCGAAATATAGCTGGGAGAACAGGTTCAACCCTGCGGTGAAGCCGGTGGAAAGCGCGGTGAGCGCACCTGAAACCGGCGTCACTATGTTGCCGGCAGCAACGACCCCCGGCAGCGAAGTGTTGCCATGACCATCAACCTTCAAGTAACCCTTGTTCATCGCCAACTGTTGATTCGACAGAAAGCGGGTGACGTCGGTGTTGAGGGTGTAGGAGTTGTAATCGACCAGCAGAAACCGGCACTTTCTGGTGCCGGTCTTCTTTCCGGTGGAGTCCTTTAAAACCAGCTTCAGGCCATCCACGGTTTCGCGCCACACCTCGGCGCTGCCCTGATGGAACTCCGGGTCTCCTTCGAGCAGTTCGATGGACTCCGCACCTTCGATGGCGACGAAATAGTGCAGATCCGGTCTGAGTTCGCGGAATCGCCTGGCCAGGGCGAGTGTGCCGGGTCCCCCGCCCAGGACCGCGACCGTGTAATCGGTGCCTTGAGGGAGGGCGCGGTGTTCCAACTCCGGGGGGCTGAACATGACCCGCACTTTTCTGGCAAATGGCATGAGATCTCCGTGGGGAAAGAAGCCGGTACAGACCGCTACCTTGCGGCAGGTGTATGTGCCCCGGGTCGTCCGCACAGTCTTCTTCGGGCCGGCGAGATCGACGGAAACGACCTCGCTGTTCTCGGCCAGATCGACCCCGGCCTTTATGGCTTCGTCCCGCAACGTTGAGATCACATCGTTCCCCATGAGGTGCCACAAGTGGGTGAGACGCAACTTGCCGTATTTGGCGAACTGGCCGATTTCGAAGCGGTCCACCACCAGACAGCTGACATCCCGCGGAGGGTTGATGGGTACCCCGCCTGCTGCCGTCACCGCACACATGAGGCCGGCTGGGCCGCCCCCGATAACTATGATGTCATAGGCGTCCTTTTTCATGCCTTAAACTAGAACAGCGATTCTCCACCGTGTCAACGCCAAAGAGCGTGTCGCATCGGCTTGCGAACCAACGGGCACCGGGTCCTGCGGCGAAACAGCTTGCGCGCGGATGGCCAATACCAGTAACATGTCGCCAGGCGATCCGGGGGTGCAGGCGCGCACGTAGGCTGGTCTGCAGGTCCTGGGAATCAGGAAGTCAGGGGAGGTCGATGAGAAGTCAACGAGGAAGCCGGGTGTTTGTTGTACTCGCATGTCTGGCGGCCCTTCTTTATTTGGGCTGCGGCGGCGGTGGCGACGGGGACGGAACAGACGAGGTCAATTTCGTAATCGAGGACCAGGGGGGCGGGCAAACCGATCCGCCCGGGGACGCAGTGGAGCAGGATCAGGCCGAAACGCCTCAGGGGGAGGTTGTCGATGGCGACAAGGGTTGTGTTCCGGCCTGTGCAGGCAAGGAGTGTGGCTCCAACGGTTGTGGCGGTGTGTGTGGAACCTGCTACAACCTCTCCGGCGGGGTCGATAATGCCCTGTGCCAGGCCGATGGCACCTGCGGCGAAGACGTGGTCTGTTCGTGCGACGCCAAGAAGTGTGGCGTCGACAATTGCGGCAATTCGTGCGGAGCGTGCAAGTCGGGGACGCAATGCAACGACCAGGGACAGTGTATCGCGCCGTGCGACGAACAAGGTTTTGCGTCGGTGGAACAGTACGCCAAGATCGAGCCCGGGGACAACGGCTTTTCCCTCTACTATCACAACATAAACTCGGATCAATACCCCTTTGACGCCATCGTCATCGAGCTGGACAATCAGGCGCCGGCCACCGGACCGAAAGGGCCCGGGACCTACGATCTGGCCTTCGACAGTTTTTCTTCTCCCGGGATGTTCCTGTACATTCTTGAGGGCTATTCGGACGGCGCTTACAACAGGATTCTGGCACCTACGTCCGGCCAGATCACCATCAACTCCTTGAGTCCCGACGGGGGCGCCTTTGACGCGGTTCTGGTGGGGGCCCAGTTTGCCGAGGCTACCATCGACCAGAATTCCGGGGCTGTGAATTTCGTGCCCGGTGGATTCACCTGGTGTCTCGACGGTCTGGTGCTGAACACCCCGCTGTTGGTGAAGCAGGCCTACTGCGTCGAGCAGGGCAGTGGGGTCAACATCGGTGACAATATCGCTAACTTTGCGTTGCAGGACTGTGCGGGCAACTGGCACAACCTTCACGATGGGTGCGGCAAGACGAAAGCGTTATGGATCGTTCTTGTCTCGGGCTGGTGAACGGTGTGCGACGAATACGTGCCGCAGGTGGCGGCCGCATACGACGAGCACAAGCAGAACGGACTGGACATCATGATCATCCTGGGGGAGGCAGGTTACCAGGGCGCCAAACCCAACATGGACTATTGCAAGGCGTACGCTGCGAGTCACAACACGCCGTTAGACAAGATCTTCCTGGACTGGGGCGATCAGTACGCAGCGTGGGAAACCACCATGACCAACATCAACCCCTACCTGGGGCCGAATGGCGAATTCGGGCTGCCGTGGGACGCCGTTCTCGACGGCGACAACATGGAGTACATTCAGGCGAGCACTGCCGGGCCCTACGGCTCCATCACCGACGCGCTGAACGCAGCACTCTCCGACTGAGATTGTAGGTTCTTGTTGATGAGGGAAATGCCGGAGCGGGCTTCCCGGGCGTAGCAACATACCACCAGAGAATAACAGTAACTCGAGCAAACTACCTGAAGGATGGGGTAGCCGAGAAGCCCGATCCGACCGTACAGAACGACTGATACACCGGCTCTGCGTCGGGGCAAGAGACCAGATTGTCATGGTGGCCGGCAACTGACAGCATTTCAGAATCGTCGCAGGAGCGTGGAACCGAATTCAGCGGGAGCATGTAAGGGGAGAAGGAACAGTAGCGAACTTCCAGGTTCTTTGCGAGCTTTGACCGGTTGTCAAATGCCTTCCGACACGTGAATCAATAAGAGCAATCGGCATGCCACATTGTGGAGCGACGGAAAAGATCAAATAATTACGGATGGTTGAGTGCGATTTGACGTGCGGCCGCTAATTGCTCAGCAGGGTGAAGGTGTGACTTGATGCGACAGTTGTGTCGCATTGTGAGACTGCGGCCTCGTCTTCTGCCATGTTAGT
>CAZVFX010000246.1:0-5427 GCA_964626565.1 uncultured Myxococcales bacterium | reverse complement strand
CGTCCATCGACATGGACGGAAAGGCTGAAGTCGCCAAAGGCGACGCCAAGGACGCTAAGGGCGAAGTGTGCACAGCGGACTGCGCCGGCAAGAAATGCGGCAGCGACGGCTGCCAGGGCACCTGTGGCACCTGCGGTGATGGCCTGGAGTGCAGCGACGACGGGAAGTGTGCGGCCGTCACGTGCAAGTCCTCCAAGGATTGCCCGGGCGCGCTTGTGTGCGCCCAGGACCTGGGCGAGTGCGTGGCGTGCGTGGGCGACGAGGACTGCGCCGAAGGCCTCACCTGCGGGGCGGATCACGAGTGCCACGAGACCTATGACTGCACCTCGGACATCGACTGCAAGGAGCACGACATGGTCTGCGACAAGACCGCCGGCCAATGCGTCGAGTGCCTCACCGGCAACGAGTGCGAGGACGAGGAGTACTGCAAGGACAACTACTGCTTGCCGGTCGAGTGCCTGCCCGGCGAGTCCTACTGCGAGGAGAACGTGGTCGTCGCATGCTTCGAAGATGGTAGCGGGTGGACCACTGCCGAAACCTGCGGAGAGGGGCAGTACTGCGAAGACGCCGCCTGCCACGACTACGTCTGCACCCCCGACGCCATCTGGTGCGACGGCGAGGTATACAAGGTCTGCTCCGAAGATGGAAAATCGGTGAAGTTCGAGGAGGACTGTGCGGCCAAAGGCCAGCACTGCTTCAACGGCGCGTGCATCGACACCGTTTGCGAGCCCCTGGCCAAGTTCTGCGTTGACGATTTCAGTTACGGTTTGTGCGCGGCGGACGGCATGGAATTCACAACCTACGACTGCTCCGCCGACCAGTACTGCGAGGGTGGAAAATGCTTCCCCCAGGTTTGCCCTCCCGGCACCGTGTTCTGCCAGGACAACGTTGCCGCGACCTGCGGCCAGAAGGGGAGCGCTGTCCTCAATCAGGTGGATTGTGGTGAGCAGTTCTGCGTGAATGGCGAGTGCATCAGTGCTGAGTGCGTCGAGGGCTCGGTGAAGTGCAACGGAGACCTGCTGCTGGAGTGCCTGGACCCCCTCGAAGGGTTTGAAAACGTATCTGACTGCACGGAATCGAATTTCTCGTGTGAGGAGGGGGTGTGCGTAGCAGTCTGTGGTGACGGGGCGTGTGCGGAAACGGAATCGTGCGAAAGCTGCGAACTCGATTGCGGAGAGTGCGTGGTTTGTGGCGAGTGTGGCGAGTTGGAGAAGTGCAACACGGAAACGGGCGTTTGCGTTGCCGACACAGTTCTTGTACCCGAGGGCACTTTCTGGATGGGATGCTCCAACCCTCCAATGGGCCCCTGCCTAGGCGATCAGTTGCCTGCCCACGAAGTGTACCTGAGTAGTTATCGAATTGACTTGACTGAAGTGACCGCAGAGCAGTTCCAGGCTTGCGTGGGCAGCGGTTCATGTGACGAGATGGCTTGGTATGATTGTAGTAACGACGTACCCGGAACGAACGTGGGTGCGCCGGGGCGTGAGAAACACCCCGCCAACTGCATGGAATTCACCGATGCCGAAGGCTACTGCGCTTGGGCCGGCAAGAGACTTTGCACGGAGGGTGAGTGGGAAAAAGCAGCGCGGGGCGGATGCGAACTGTACGACGACTGTGTGAATGACACGCCGCCCTTTCCCTGGGGCCAGGGCGGGCCCACCTGTCTTGAGGCGCAATCGGGGGCATGCTGGTCGTCCGCAAACGAAACCGCTCCGGTAGGGTCGTTCCCCCAGGGACAATCTCCATACGGCGTCCTGGACATGGCCGGGAACGTTTTTGAGATCGTCAAGGACTGGTACGGATCAGACTATTACTGCGCCGGCCTTTCGGCCGATGTCTCTTCGAACAGCGGCTGGGACGCCTGCACCGAAGACGATAGTCCCCACGAATCGGTATTGACCGATCCTACTGGGCCGGCTGAGGGCGAGAAGAGAGTGTTGAGGGGGGGGGGATTTAGCTCCGAGTCTTACAACCTGGTAGCATACAAGCGGTACCCGAAGTCAGACAGCAACATAAAGAACCTGGGCACACATGCGGGTTTCCGCTGCTGCGCCGATCCGTAGAGTGTCACGACACGCCGAATGCCACGCCGTGTTCTCGGCAGATGTTCGTCCAACTGCTATTCCCCTCGCTCTGCGGCTAGCCGCGGCCAACGGTCTGCTCATGAAGACGCTCCCCGTGCCGGCGGCCGGGCCGATGGCAGCGGGCTTCCTATCGGCCGTTCCTGACACAGTGAGGCGAGGAGGCTGTCCGCATTTGCACCCGCCCCCGCGGTACGCTATCATCACCCAATAGGGAACGAGCAGAACCAGCGGAGCAACGCATGATGAAGAGAACAACCCCACTTCTTCTCGCCGCCGTCCTGCTGGCCGCGGTAGTCTGGACGGCATGCAACGGTGACGGGCCCGGGACCTCCGATGGCAAGACCGTCGCCGATCCCGACCTTTTGCGGAGCCCCACCGAAACCGTTGTGGTGGCGGATGCTGCTGAATCGGAAGTCGGCCTATCTCCAGCTCTCATCGAGCTGTTGCCTGATGACCTCTGCACTGAGGGACACGGGACGCCGCGCGACCCGTGCATAGGCAATATATCTGCCGGTTGGTGGGCTCTAGGGGAAACTCAGGAGATCGCTATCACTGTCAGAAATCAAGGGCAGGGACTCTTGCAGTTGGAGTCCATCGCCCTTTTGTACGATCCGCCGATCGCTGGGGAAGACCCGCCCGGTTTCTCTCTCAAAGTCACCAGCGATGTTACCCTCCCTTCGCCGAACCAGCCCCTCCCGTTAGCGCCGTTCGGAAAGCCGTCTCCCGGTATTTTGGACGAACTGGAGTTGCAGGTCGTATACATTCGACATCCCGGCATAGAAGGAAGGCAGGCGGAACTAGTGTTCGTGTCCAACGCCGTCAATGCTCCCACGGCGACCGTCTACTTCACAGCGTGTTGTTCATTAGCCGCACTCGACGTGGAGCCTGCGACCGTTGATTTCGGCGCGGTTGCCCCCGGCGACAGTGCCGAGGAAGTCTTGACCATAAGCAACATTGGCGGGAAAGACCTCGCACTCAAGGGGTTCAAGACGACATCACTTGTCGGCGGGTCATGTTTCTCGCTCAACGTGAAGGGGAAAGAGTTTGACCTGGCCGACGCTCAGGATGCGGGCCACTCTCTTTCGGATGCCTTCTGGGTCTCGCCGGGAGAACAGGATGTAGTCACGGTTCGGTTCGAGCCGGAGGACGAGAAACCTGCTTCTGCAACCGTGCTCCTCTATTCGAACGACTTGCACCGCATCGATGGTTTTGCAATAGACGTGCTCGGGAATCAGTAGTTGGACCAGCCAGTTGTTCCGCACCCATTGCCTCTGTCCAGCTTCGATGGCACCGACCTTCCTGCCGGCAATTCTCAGCCTGAGGAGGCGAAGAGGCCTCCCATTTGCACCCGCCCCCGCGGTGCGCTATCATCACCCCATCAAGAACGAGCAAAACCAGCGGAGCAACGCATGACGAAGAGAACAACCCCACTTCTTCTCGCCGCCTTCCTGGTGGCCGCCTGCGGGAGCAGTACAGAACCGTCCATCGACATGGACGGGAAGGCTGAAGTCGCCAAAGGCGACGCCAAGGACGCCAAAGGCGAGGTCTGCACGCCGGACTGTGCCGGCAAGGAATGCGGCAGCGACGGGTGTAGCGGAAGCTGCGGCGACTGCCACATGCTGCTCGAGGAGTGCAATGCGGAAGGGCAGTGCGTGGCGTTTGCGTGCGAGTCGTCCAAGGACTGCCCCGGCAGCCTGGTGTGTGCCAAAGAAATCGGCGACTGCGTGGCCTGCGTGGTGGATGCCGACTGTGGGGAAGGAGAGGTCTGCGGCACTGACTTCGAGTGCCACGAGCAGATTGCCTGCGAGTCGGACAAGGAGTGCAAGGACGACGGCATGGTGTGCGACATGGAAGCGGGCCAGTGCGTCGAATGCCTGGAGACCACCGACTGTGCGGACGAGGAGTACTGCAAGGAGCAGTTTTGCGTGGCCGATGAATGCGTCGCAGGCGAGACCTACTGCGACGCGAACAGCGTGACCGCGTGCCTGGAAGACGGCAGCGGCCGGAGCACCGCCGAAACCTGCGGCGAGGGGCAGTATTGCGAAGAGGCCGCCTGCCACGACTACGCCTGCACGCCCGGCGCTGTCTGGTGCGAAGGCGACGTTCTCAGCACCTGCTCAGAGGACGGCAAGTCGGTCACCGGCGAGGAGGACTGCGGGGCCGAGGGGAAGCACTGTTTTGACGACGAATGCATCGATACCGTGTGCGTACCCATGGAGAAATTCTGCGTGGACGATTTCAGCTACGGCCTGTGCGCGGCGGACGGCATGGAATTCACAACCTACGACTGCCCGGCCGAGCAATACTGCGAGGGTGGGGACTGCTTCGCCCAGGTCTGTCCGCCGGGCTCGGTCTACTGCCAGGGTGATGCTCTCATGACGTGCGACCCCAAGGGGAGCGCGGTGCTGAACCAGGAGGATTGCGCCGCATCGGGGAAGTACTGCGCCAACGGCCAATGCATCGACTGTCAGCCGTTGTGCGAGGGGAAAGCTTGCGGCGACGACGGCTGCGGGGGGAACTGTGGGGCGTGCCCGGCGAACGTCCTCTGTCAGAACGGGCAGTGCAGTGGGTGCGACGACGGCAACGACATCGATTGGGACGGGTGTACAGACGGGGAAGTGACGGAGTATCGGGTGAACAAGAATTCTCTCCAAGACCAGAAGGGTCCTTCTGTGGCCGTCACCGATGATGGCGGTTTCATCATCACGTGGCGCGGCCACAAGGGGCAAGGTACCGTCCTCGGGATTCACGCCAGACTGTTTGATGCCTCTGGTGCGCCGTTGGGGGCCGATGTCGAGATCGCCTCGCAAGAGGACATCAACTACGGTGGACCAAGGGCTGCGGCACTGCCCGATGGGAAGTACGTCATCATCTGGCAGGAGAGCCCGTCTCAAGGAGGCTGCTGCGAAGCGGTCGCCGGCCAGTTGGTAGGCGCAGACGGCAGCCTTCTCGGCCCACCGCTCCAGGCGAATACGACCGCCGAGTCAGGTCTGTTTGGGGTGGATATCGGAGGTTCGCTATCCGCCGGCTTCGTTGCTGCATGGGCGGGAAAGAACGGGGCGGACTACTGGCTGCGCTACCAGCGCTTCACTTCGACCGGTGTCAAAGAGGGAAGCGAGGTAACCCTGTCCAAGGGTAAGAGGCCATTCGTGGCAGGTTTCGGTGACGGATCGCTCGTCATTGCCTACAACCACAATTCGAGTTCCGGTGCATACGTATCCGTGGTTTCTGCCAACGATGAGTTGCTCCTGGATGCCTTGGCGGTTGACTCGCAAGGTAGCTTGCATGCGGTGAGCGGTTATCCCGATAGTCGTTACGCGGTGGCCTGGAGCAAGCCACTAGC
>CAZVFX010000245.1:0-5475 GCA_964626565.1 uncultured Myxococcales bacterium | reverse complement strand
GATTGTGAGGCAGCGAGTACTCCGATACCGCCTCCCGTACAATGTTCCGGACCACAGTGAACCAGGCCGCCACGGTCCAGCGGGAATACGGCTTGCCGTTCTTCATGAGCTTGTCCGCTGCCGCATCCTTCCATTGGTAGATGTGCTTCGAGGTGATTTCGCCTAACCTCAGGTCACCCAACTCGGGCAGAATGTGGTTTTCGAGGGCACTCCTGTATCCGTCAACGGAGTGCGGCCTAACTCCCTCCTTCTTCTTCCGCTTCAGCCAGCGCCCGGCGTAATCCCCAAGGGTCGGGATCTCCAGTACGGTCTCTTCCTCCCCGTAGGTCCCCTCCTCGATCTCTTTCACGATTTCCAGCCTGCACACCGCGGCCTCCGTCTCCGTGGCGTTTTCGAGTTTGCGTGCTACGTCCACTGTTTCCCCTGTGACGGGGTGCTTCTTTCTCACTCGCAAAGCGAACCCGGTGCCGTCCATGCGCTTCCACACGCCCGGATGCCGGGTCTTCGTATACTCTTTCCACTTGATCGCCATGATCTTCCTCCGTTGATTGCCTGGCCTTGATTCCCCTTTGTGCCCGGTATTGATTTTGCGTTCTTTGACGTAGATGGCCGTCGAGATCATCCTCGTGAATTAGCCACGTGCGTCCTCGTTTTGTCGCAGGGAGTTCCCCCCGGAGTATTGTGTCTCGCACTCCTTGGCGGGAGGACAGCCGGAGAATTCCGGCCACCTCGTCCGTGGTGAGCCACTTGCCGTGAGAACCTGTCTGCAGGTTTCTTATAGCTGCAAGCAGGCTCGCATTCGGCAACTCGGCCGTCGAAAGGGGGAGCCCGGCACAGTCTTTTGGTAGTTGGGCCAGCAACTCGATCATTGCCCTCTCCTCAAACGGGTAGACGTCTTCAAAAGTCGGGCCAATCGCCGGAATCACGCAGCATCCCTCCAGAGTTCCTCAGTTAACTGGGCGAGCAGTGGGTCGTTTCGGGTCACGGATAAGTCCGCTACCCGGACCTCTGGAACTTTCCCAGGGCAAATCAGTCGCCCCATCTCCGGGATGAATCCGCCCAGGTTCTCAGGGTCGAAGACCACGGCCGGGCATGTTGGCCCAGAGTGTCTCCTGAGGACCTGTTCAGCGCTGAATCCGCCGAAATGCTCGCCGAGCCCGGCCGCACTCGTGGCCAGGAGATGGAATACCTCTACCTCCATCGCCCCCGAGTCTGCTGATCTTAGCCAAACGTACGAAGGCGAAGTGGGGAGTTCCGCAGTTGCGTTCAGAATGTCCGACCTGCTGTTTGTTGGTTGTATCGCCACACGGGCCTTGGTAGACCACAAAATGAGTTTCTCTGCCTCACTGTTTATCATCCCGTAGATGCTGTCGTGAGCTATGTCCCTGAGGCCGATGATCGCGTCCGCAAATTGTCCTGTGAGCTTCCTCATTAGAGTTCTAAGCTCGCCAACCGCGTGCCGGGTGGAACTGGCGTCTAGGAGATATTCGAACAAAGACGCATCCGGGAAGCGGATGGGACGTTTGCCCCAGATTTCGATTTCAAATACGTTCAATTTGGTGAGGCGCAGGACCACATAGTCGCGCACCTCGTCTGTTGTGAGTACCTTCTCTGTTGTCGGTGTTTCTCGTCGGCTAGAGTTCATCTCACTGCCCCTCCCTTCTGGGTCTTTCTGTTTCACCTTGCAATTGCTCGCTGATCCCCGCCGGTTGGGCGGTCGGGATTCCTGATTGTGGGTTCTCTCGCTTTTTTGAGTTCTTGTGTGGGAGACAGGCTCGCCTTCCTGCGCGGTTCGGCTCGTCTTTCTCAAGCTCTTCAAATCGGGAGGATTGTGCCAAAAAAGCACAGTACGCCCTTCGGCATGGCCGCCTTGCTTTCTTCGAGAGTTCGCTCATCGCCAAACTCCAAATGTCAAATCAGGTTGTGTTTTTTGGTGTGCGTGTAGCCGCTGTCCCGGCGACGGCAGCACGGTCTTAGGGCAGGAGCCCTGAGTGTTTACTTCTGGCGGTTAGCACTCGCTTCGGTCTCCAATTCCCTTGCCGGAGGTTCGTTGGTGACCCAGTTGCCCGAAAAAGCGAGTCGCATGTTATCACGGAGGAACGGTCCTCCATTTGCAGTATCTATGGCCGCCCGGACGTCGTCAAGAAGAATCGCACTCCTACGGTTCAAACCCGATCTGCTGGGCAACGCAGTCAGCGCGCAGTCGCCGATGCTAGGTTTCCCATGATTCCGCCCGACGACAAGAAATGTTATACATGAGATAGTAGTCATTAAATTACTTAAATTACACAAGTTTTTCTTGCGTATTGTGCCCGCTGTCAGTATCTTGTGCTCAAGCGGGACAATCCGCTGCTAGTCAAAGCGAGGTGAAAAGAACATGAAAGGAAACGAACGCATTATGAAACTGCTTTCGCTGCCGGAAGCCGCAGAGCGACTTGGCCTGAGTCACTGGACGGTACGCCGGTTGGCTGCAGCCGGCCAGATTGACTCCGTGCGTATTGGCAGGCGAAGGCTGATTCCGGAGGAAGCTGTGAACAACCTGATCATCAACGGCCTGAGAGAATCCCGGGACAAACTGGCCCGGGCCAGCGGCAACAATATTGAGGTGGAGGAATGAACCAGACGCACCAAAGTAGTTTGAAACCGGGTGAACAGTTCACCTGCGAGCGGCACCCTAAGAAACCCCTGACCGATATCGACCTTTGCAGTCGCTGCGGGTACCGGCAATCGTGCGATGAGTTTATGGCAGCCATGGACCGCCTGGACGCCACAGCGGGATCGTCAGGGGATCAGCCAGCCGCAGCCCCCGATACCGGTCCTGAGCCCAACCCCGGCAGGCCTAGGGTCAAGCGCTCCCTGATGCCGCGCCTGCGATCCGGGCTTTCGGAACAACAAGTAGAGAGCATCAAGTCGGCCATCCAACTGCTGACCACGGTGCTTGAAGCTGCGGAGAAGAAGAAGTGAGCTACTCGCTGAGAAACAAGGTGTGGACGAGACCTGACCAGTACTGGTGCAAGCGCAACGGCTGCCGGAGAAGAGTTACGCGTGATTACTGCTTTGGGTGTGACGCTCGGGAACGGTGCAATGAACTCCAGGTCGAGTTGATTGGACTGGATGAATGCGACCCGGGCAGCAGCCGAGCACGCTCTCAATCGCGCCGTAGGCTTAGATGAACCCGCGCGTCGGAGGCTGATGAAAACAGAAACTGTATCCTGGTCCTCCTTCCGACCGTTGTCGAACACTAGCTAGAAGGAGGACAAACCCCGGCGCCGGCAGTTTGCCGACAGACGGCGGCGAGGTTGTGGAGTATCATATGCATTATACTGGACGACAGCGGGGTGCTCAAGCCCCATGAAGGAACTGACGGACAGCGGGAGAGGCCCTAAACTCAGCTTCACGGAAGGACGGGATGAGATCCAGCGCCTTGTCAACACTCTCGCCGCATCGCCCCCGCCCGAGCAGCCAACACTCCTCGGAATTGATGCCCCAGCCGGAATCGGCAAGACCGGTGCCCTGATTCGAACTGTTGTGCCTCTGGCGTTGGAGGGAAGACAGGAATACGTCTTTCAATCCAGGTACAATCTTCTCAAAGAAACCGCGGACCACATGAAGGAATTCTGCGTCAAACAAGGCCCTGATGTGCCCCCTCTCATAGTGCTCAAGGGAAGGGGCCATTTCTGTAGGCATAGGAAGCGGAACACCGAGCATAGGATGTACGGGCCTAGTGAATCCGAGGTTTGTGACAGATGCGGTGACAAACCAACTTGCGGCTATCACGAACAGTGGGCCGAGGCCAAGGAGTGTTTGATCGTTCTGGCCACGCACCATCAGGCCAACGAGGTTTGCCGTCGTTTGTCGCCCACTGGATGGTTGTGGTTTGACGAACCCCCTGAACTTCTCGAAATCGTCAAGTTCACTTGGGAAGACCTCGTGTCTCAAAGTGCGGGAGCGTTTTTTCCAGAGGCGGTCTCCGACCAGGTTCGAAAAGATTTCGAACTCTACTACGAAACTCGAAAACCGGCCGCCGAGGCGCTTGTGGACCTGGTCGAACGTCAATTCGGTTCCATGGGCGAGGCCCGGTATACACAATATTGTGCGGGGAAACCGCTGCGAAAAGTCTTGGGTAAGATAGCGACATCTCAGACCCTCACCTACGATTCCTCCTCCGGTCGTTTTCCCGCCGCCTCCCACGGAAGCAGGATCAAGCCCGGGTTACATGCGCGGCGAGACTTTGATGAACTGCAGGGTTCCCTGTCGCGCCTCCTCGCAGATGAAGAAGACCTGAAAAAGGGTGTTGTTGCCTTCTACAAAGACCCCTGCGGCGGAACAGGCCTCAAGCTTGTTCGACCCAGCAGAATTCTTCCCCGGAATTACTCTTGCGTTATTCTCGGCGCCGGTCTTTCTGAATTGGCACCGTACTACGAATTCCTGAACCCTGGACGCAAAGTAGTCGTCGAAAGAATCGAGGTCTGCGGGTCTGGTCATGTCTCAGACATTAGGTACAACTCCACGGCGTTTCTCAAGAAATACAGTCGTGGCCGACACAAAAGAAGACGCACGCTACGAGCCAACCTTCTCAGAATCTTGCCGGACATAGTGTTTTGGGCCTGTCGGAACCGCAAGGTCAAGGTCATCGTCGGTCTCCTCTGCCCCATGGCGTACGAGGAAGATATCAAGTCCGGCGCCTGCCGGGCGATCCTACGTTTGTTCGCCGATATGGACATTACCCTGGTTGTGATCGACCACCTCGGGAACACGGATGGACTCGACACACACGGAAAGGTCGATGTCTTTCTCAGGTTCGGGCAAGTTGTACCAAACCTGGGTTTCGAGCAAATGATAGATGCGTATACCAGGGATATCCCTGAAACCCCTGGCCAGTGTTACTCCGCTGCTAACCAGCAGTTTCATGAGATTCAGGACTATGGTCGTGCTCGGGCCGATTCCCGAACTAGTGACACACCTCTCCTGGTGATCTCCGTCGGCAGGTACAAAGAGGGGAGAAGTGTCAAGGGTTCGTCTCCGGAACTCCTAAGCACTTACTACAAGGTTCTGGCTCACCTCGGTCTCATCTTTTTTGAATCCTGCAGTGTGCCTATTCTTGAAGAACTGCACCGAGAGATCGAAAACGTTGAGATTACAGGGATGCCACTTTGTTGGGACCAGGATTCTCCCAGTGTGAATTCCGGGATGCCACTCTATTGGTCAAACAAACTTCCTGGATTTGCCCGCTCATCATTGTCTGTTCTTTATAATTCTTTAAACAACAAAGTGGCATCCCGGAATACGTTCAACAGAAAAATGGCAGACCGGCACCTGAATAAAACTGCGAGGGAACTGGGAGCTGTTACCAGAACAAATTCAAAGAACAGAACCTTGACGAGTGGTGAAACAGTTTTTGTTTTGTCCGGCGACCAGGAACTAGAACAACTGCAGCAGATTGCACCAGGCCTTCTTCGTGAGGAAGACGGCACC
>CAZVFX010000244.1:0-5525 GCA_964626565.1 uncultured Myxococcales bacterium | reverse complement strand
CGCCCCCGCCCCCCGCCCGCCCCGCCCCCCCCCCCCCCCCCCCCCCCGCTCCGGTGGCCGAATGCGCGGAATTCGCCGATGCCCTCGCACCTGACCCCGGCTCCACCGGTTCACCCGGCGGTTGCTCACAAAGCCCGGGATCCGATGGCCATGAAACGCCGGTTTACATCTGGCTTGTAGCTCTGATACTCCTCAGCAGGCTCAGGGGATTACGCAGTAGTCCGGGAAATTCGCCAGCGCACCCGACTTGAGGAACGGGTTATGGTCTGACCCCCAGCTATAGGAAAAGAGGAACTCCTGGGCCCATTCTCCCGCTTCCCAGGGGACGGAGTGACCCAGGCCGTGATCACACTCGATGACGAATTGGCCGTTGTCTTGAAAGACTTGAGACATCTCCAGCATTTCTTCCTGGAAACTCAACACCGCATAGGTATCGGTCTCGCCCCCCCAGGCAAGCAGCGCGGGCATGGGATACGCAGGCGGAGCGTCATAGGTGATCACTGTACCCAACCCCCCGCTGAAAATTGCCACCGCCGCAAAATACCCGCCCCGATGAATGGTGAGATAGGAGTTCCAAAGCGAGCCGGCAGAGAATCCGGTGGTGTACACTCTTGAGTTGTCGATGTCGAACTGCTCTTCGAGACACGCAAGAACGTCGTCAAATACTGTCACGTCCGCCTTCTGATTGGAGAATTTCCCATAGTTCCACACCATCAGCATGTCGCAACAGTCGTCGTCTCCGTCACTGCAGCACGGGTATGGGGAGACAACAATGGCTCCCCGCTCTTTGGTGGCCTCATCCGAGCCGAAATAGTAGGCGATGTTGTAGGGAGAATCGCCCTGCCCCTGGTAGACGTACAACAAAGGCGCACCGACGGGGTCGTCGGGTAGAAACAACTCGAAACTGCGGGTGCGCCCATCGGACATGAACGTGTTCTTGCCTTCCTTTAACTCCGGGCATACTCCCCCCGAATACGCCTTTGGCGCCGGAGGTTGCGGGCCCGTCGCCACCTCCTCGGTCACCTCGTCGATTATCTCAACGGTCACCTCAGCAACCACTTCCTCCCCTTGGACGACGTCCGACGAGTCTGGGGCAGACGGCACAGTTTCCACCGAATCGGCGACCGCTTTCTTCGCCCCCGCATCGTCACAACCGACGCTCCCGAGAGCACCGACAGCCAGACAGGCAATGGCAACAGAGAATGACTTCACAACGTGTAAGTTCAATCGCATCAGGCTCCTCCCGCAGGCGAAAGAGTAACAAAGATCGATCCCTCTTCGCAACATGGTCTTGATTTTCCTCCTAACTTGTCTCTATAATGCACCTCGATTCGGAGGACGAATGCAGCGGATAATTACAGGTCTGACCCTTTTTGCCGTCATGGCGACTTGCCTCGGGTGCGCAGAAGAGTTTCGGGGGCGCACTCCGATTCACGATGGAATCCACTACCCCGTCGGGTTGGCTGTGGACGAGGCCAGCGGCACATTGCTGGTCGCAAATTCCAATTTCGACCTCACCTACGATTCCGCCTCAATCGTCGCCATCGACCTGGCAACCAACACCTTTCTGGATACCTATATCACCGTCGGATCATTTCCGGGCGACCTGGTGCTTTCCCGTCCGGATGGTGCGGCCAGCGGCTTCGGCTACATCGCGGTTCGAGGCGACAACTCGCTCACTTTCTTCAATGTGTCCGGTGGTGGCGGCGACCAGGCAAACTACTCCCTCTACTGCAACGACGATGACGACCCCTCCCAGCACAGATGCTCAGGCGACCACATCGTGGATGAAGGCAGCCTGACTCTCGATGAGGAAACCGGGGAGCAGGAAGACGTTACTCTGGGAGCAGACCCCTTCGCTGTGGCCCTGATCCCAGGCGGCGCAGGCGTCCCGGACCGCGTAGTCACCGGAAGCCTGAGGACCGGTACGGTAACCCTGATGGACATCGTGGCAGATGATCCGGATTTCAAACCCGGATATCCTCGCATGGTTGCCCAATACGATGCAGTCCAGGGAGTACACACGCTGGCAGCAGATCCGGTCACCGGCTTCATATACATGACCAACAAGTATGTCCCGGCCATCTACAAGTTGGGTGTGACGGAGAACGTTGACGGCCCCACCCTCGGCCTCGAGGAGACGGTTCTTCTGCCTTCACCGTTTAACACCGGCGACTACGGCCGCGGTTTCGCCTTCGCCAGGGAAGGACGGTTCGCCCTCATCGCATACCGTACGCCTCCCTCCGTCCTGGTGCTCGATGGCGGGGATGACACCCAGTCGTACGAGCAGACCACACTCAAGTTGGTCCCGGTGGGTGCAGAACCGGCACACCTCCGCGTCTTCCCTTCCGGGCCGGGCGGCAAGGAGCTGGCCTACGTGGTTTGCCATGGTGATAATGTCGTCTGGGTACTGGACACGGAGACGTTCCTTCCCATCGCCAAGATTCCCGTCGGCGGAGGACCCTACGACATGGCAGGCGTGTTTAGCGCCGACCTGAAGAGGGGGTACGTCTCCAACTTCGTCGGGCACACGGTTTCGGTGATCGATCTTGACCCCGACAGCCCCTACTACCACACGCAAATAGCGGAAATACACTAGACATGAGAGCCCAAACAATAACTGCAGTTCTGGCGGTGCTGACCACGGCGCTGGTGTCCGCTTGCACCGATCCGCTGCCCTCCATCGCGTTCTCTCTATCCGACCCCGGAGCATTTGCGTTCGTGTGCCTGCAACAGCAGGGCAACGAGGTCGCTCCCTCAAATCCGGCCAACTGCGACGGAACCGACAGTTCGTTCAGGCTCACCGCATTCGTGGCCAACGGCCCCGCCGGCGACATCAGCATAATGGACCTGACGTCAGGGGATCCGGTTGATACCGACCCCATGATCCCCGGCCACACGGGCCTGTACATCGGCGGCTACCCTCAAGACATAGTGGCCGCACCAGACTCAACCGCGCTGTACGTCCTGGACCCGGTGGATACGGGAATCGTTACCATAGACCCCGTTACCCTCGAATTCTCAAGGTTCCCCCTCGCCCACTCCGGTGCTCGCCTGACCTATGAGGCTGTGGGACCAGCACTGCTCGTAACCCTGCCCGGCAAGGGAGCACTCCTGCGCATCGCTCTGGGCGAAGACGGCCTGCCTGCAAACGCCGCACTTCATGAAATCGGCGGAACGCCTTTTTCCATGGAAGTTGTTTTAGACTCCGAGGGCCTGCCCTTCCTGGCTGTGGGTCACCAGGAGCAGCACTACCTGAGCCTGGTTGACGGAACCACTATGACCGAAACCTGGCGCATCGGCTTGCTGCAGCCTTGCCGGGATGGTCTGGACAACGACAACGACGGTCTGCTGGACGGAGCCGACCCCGGCTGCGACGGACCCGACGATTTCGATGAGACCGATGACCCGGAGGCCGAGTTGGCCGCGTGCGCCAACGGCGAAGATGACGATGGTGATGGCCTCGCCGACCTCGCTGACCCCGGATGCCTCGACCGACTCGACAACACCGAGAACACCGACAACAGTCAGTGCGCCGATGGCGTTGACAACGACGGCGACGGCAGTGTCGACGCGGACGACACCGAGTGTGCCGCACCAGGCGCGGTTTTCGAAGCGGCGCCTATCTTCGGCGAAGGGGTTGTCGCCGAGTGTGATAACGGAATCGATGACGACGGCGACGGAGCAATCGATCTTGAGGATTCGGCCTGCACAACCGCTGACGGCCTCGAGAACTCCCAATATCCCTGTTTCGACGGCGAGGACAACGACGGCGACGGCCTGGCTGATTTCCCGGAAGACCCGGACTGTTTCTCTGCCGGGTGGACCTCCGAGAAAGCCCCCCCGCCCCCCATGGCCGAGGTCTCGGTCTCACCGGACGGGAGATGGGCCTACGTTGTCCATCGAGGCCTCAGCATCGTCGCTGTCTTGAATCTCAGTACCGGAGAACTGGTTGACGTCAATTCCGTGGACGACTCCACCCCACGGCGCCTGAAGAAGCGTCGGGGGATTTACGGAATACAGTTCCCGGCCGAGGCCACCACAGTAACCCTGCGCCGCGCTGACGACCAGGTGCTGGCCTATGTCACCGATGTCGCCGGTCAATGCACAATGGTCGAGGTGTCTTCCGAAAACGAGCAACTCCACCGCATTGCCGAAGCCGAACTCGACACCCCCAGAATGGCCAGCGCCGCAAAACCACATCTTTACTCCGATTCCCAGGAGATCCAGATCGGCCACTCTCCCGTTATGGGGTTCCCCAACCTCGGGCCCCTTATCGTGGAGGAAATCGACCCGGTAACCGGACAGGACAGCTACTACGGCATCGTCTTCAACGATGACGCCCGCTCCCAGCTCACTGAAACGTGGCGCATAGAGTACGAGGGCGCCTTGCCCGGGACAGGTTCCCTGAGGGCATTGCCGGCTACCTCCTCATCCCTCTCGGTTCCGGGGGCAGAGTTGTGCAGCCTGGGCGTACTTCCCGGAGACCTCTTCGTCTTCAACGTGGATGAAGGTAACGGCTGCGAGGCGTTCGCCGAAGGTGGCACCTTCAACTACGTCATCTCCGAAGTTGGCCGAGATTGGATTGAACTCGAATCCGGTTCCGGCTGGCGACTAGACGAAGAAGAGCAGCTCCAGGAGCTTGAGGACCCGGACCCGGCTTGCTTCCCCCTCCCGCTTCGATTCACCATCCGCCCGCCCGGCGTATTCGTGATACGCGGCTCCAAAACCGGCTACCTCCACAACGTCGAAGCAACCAGCGAAGGGTGCCGTGAAATGGAAGGCGGAGACCCTCTCTTCTCGGGCCGGGCCGTTGCCGCATCGTTGCTGCCCGATAAGACTCTCCTCACCTGCCCAGTGACCTCAGCAGGCTCGGAGTTGGAACTCCACACCTTCAACAACCCGGCTTTCGCAGTCAACCTCTTCCCCGCCTGCACTCTCAACGATGAAGGGGCGGTCGAGATGGTCGAAACCAAGCGGGGAACTCTGTGGACCTTCGCAGCCAGCTCAGCGTTCGTGTCCCAGGTCATCCTGTCAGCAGCTCTGCCCGTCGACGCCCAACTCCACGAACCCGAAAACAGACTCTACCTCCTCGACCTCGCAGGCAAGTCCCTGAAAGCGATAGACCTCAAACAATTCTCCCTCACCAAGTCCTACTACTAGCCCCCCCTAGCCTACAGGCCAAAGACCGCGGCCAGCCGGTGACGGCAAAACGACAGGGACAAAACGACAGGGACGGGGGGCGATTTCCTACCCGAAAACAACGGGGACGGGGGGCGCCCAACTGGACGGGGCACAGGGCCTCTCCCAGCCATGAAATCGCCGATTCCCAGCTTTCCTTGCGCCGCGCCTGCGCCACTGTGCGTAAAACCCAGCGTACCTTGCGCCGCACCGGGCCAATGTTCGTTGGAAGAACGCCTCAAACACAGCCGAGAGCAGACCTCGGCTCAGAGGGGGTACTAAAGACCGACCTGCGGTAACCTGCCCCGGTTCCTACCTAAGAACCAGGGCCTTGACTGTCAGGT
>CAZVFX010000243.1:0-5569 GCA_964626565.1 uncultured Myxococcales bacterium | reverse complement strand
GGAACGACAACCAAAGCTCCTGCGCGCTCGATGCCGGCCAGTCCTTCAATAAGTGCGGCATCGGCTGCCCGGCGGGCTATCACGCCACCGGCTACAGTTGCAACTTCAGTTGCAGCAGCAGTTGCTGGAACGATAACCAGACCACCTGTGTGAAGAACTAAATGAAACAATCGGCGACAGCAAGAATACTCTATGCGGCTCTGTTTGTCAGCATCGGATTCTACGTCATCATCGCGCACGTGGTGGCTGCGGGCGGCGGGCTCGAACAAGGCGGAGACGCCGAGAACTTGGAGCTGATGGGGAACATCTTCCTCGGCCTTGGTTTTGTTTCCACGGTGCTGTCCTTTGTGATCCCAAAGGTCATGGCCCGGGCCGCCGGAGGGGCAGCCTCTGAGGCCGGCGCCTGGTTCACCCGGAAAGTCGTTTCCTGGGCCATGTCGGAGAGTATCGTCATCTACGGGTTGGTCTACTTCTTCATGGCGCAGGCGGAGAATATGCAGGACCTCTACGTTTTTGCAGGCTGGAGTGCAGTGATCATGCTCGTCCACGGTCCGTGGAGCCCGCCTTCCTCCTCTTGAACGGGGCTGATGAATGCACAGACTTGCTTGACGGGAGGGGTGAATATGGCTGGAATCGGGACCGATCTGAATCGTTTCATTCTTGAGGAAGAGCGCAAGTACGCCAGCGCTACCGGCTCGCTGTCCATCGCGCTCACTGCGCTGGGTAATGCGACCAAGCAGATTGCGGCCCGCGTGCGCATGGCGGGACTCGCCGACGTGCTCGGCAAAACCGGCAGCGTCAACGTTCAGGGTGAGGAAGTACAGAAGTTGGACGATATTGCGGACCGGCTGATGTTGAGGCACCTGGGAGGCAGCGGGCAGTTTCATGCGCTGCTGTCGGAAGAAGACGAGGAGCCGATCTTTCCCGCGGAAGGAAAGGACGCCAAGTACATCATCGCATTCGACCCGCTGGACGGCTCGTCCAACATCGACGTGAACGTGAGCATCGGCACCATCTTCTCCATTCATCGCAAAAGGTCCGGGACCACCGCCGATTTCTTCCAGCCGGGGCGCAAACAGGTGGCGGCCGGCTACGTGGTCTACGGCTCGTCTGTGATGCTGGTGTACTCTACCGGCAACGGGGTGAACGGTTTTACGCTGGACCCCTCGGTGGGCATGTTTTTGCTCTCCCATCCACAGATTCAGATCCCACCTGAAACGAAGATCTACTCCCTCAACGAGGCGTATGCGCCGCGGTGGGATCCCCGCCTGCGCCAGGCCGTGCAGCAGATGCGGGAAGACGGATTCTCCGCCCGCTATATCGGTTCCATGGTCGCGGATGTGCACCGCACCCTCATAAAAGGGGGCGTGTTCTGCTACCCGGCGGACAGCAACAGTTCCGAGGGCAAACTGCGGCTGCTGTACGAAGTCGCGCCCATGGCGTTCCTGGTGGAAGAAGCCGGCGGCCGCGCCACAGCCAACGGAAGGGAAGCGCTGGATGTCGGGGCAACGGAGTTGCACCAGCGCTCCCCCGTCTACCTGGGCAGCCGGGGGGTGATGGACCGCCTCATGGCGGCGCTGGAGTAGCGGCAGTCCGGTTGCACCACCCCCGCACACGGGGTAACATGCTGCCCGAGAACAAGGAGGGCAGAATGAGATTCCGGACAGTAATACTGGCTGCGGCCATGGCACTCCTCGCCGCCTGCGGCGGAGAGAGCGGGGAGAAGATCGACGCTTCGGTGCCGCCTCCGCTGGCCGCGGAAGGGAAACCCGCGGTGACGGTGGTACTGCCGGAAGGCGCGGGGCCTGGTTTGACTGCGGCAGGCCAGGATTTATTGGATGCCATGGCCGGAATTGCCGGCGTAACTGCGAGCGCTCCACTGCTGGGCGATATCGCCGATGTCGAGACCGTCGGCGCCATACACGTGGCTGTCGTTCCCGGCGAGGCTGCAAAGTATGGCGACCAGGGATACCGAATCAAGTCGGGAGACCTGGGCCACAAGGTGAAGGGAATCACAGTAGAAGCCGCCACGGAAGTGGGAGCCATGTACGGCCTCTATCGAGTCGCTGCCGACCTGGGCGTCGTCTACTTCCACCCGGAGGAGTCTTTTACCCCTTCCGAACAAGACGGGGTGCTGCCCTGGCACTACCCGGGCGACGTCGAACAGCCCGACTTCCAGTTGCGGGGTTTTCACGAGCACACCCAGCACCCCATCCCTATGAGCGATTTTCTGCTCCGCCCCGGTGATGACGACTTTCGCGAGTACGTCAGCAACTACCTGCGTTGGCTGGCCCGCAACGGACAGAACGTGTTTACATTCCATCTGCTGAAGACAGTGGACCTGGACGCGTGGATCCCCTACATCACCGACATTGTCGACGAAGCCCATGACTATGGAATCAAGATCGGGCCGGTGTTGAGTTTTTCGGACCAGCAGCAGCACGGATTCAAGCTGATTTCCGATGGTGCGATGGATGAGGACGAGCAGATACGGAGTGGGTTGGACAAACTGCTGGCCGCGGGATTCGACCTGGTGGGTTTTCAAATCGGCACCAGCGAGTTCACCAAGCCCGACGACCAGCAGGTGCTGGGCTGGTTGGAGACCGCTACCGGCCACCTCGCCGACAAGCACTCCGAGGTCAGGCCGTTCGCCTGGATTCATACTACCTGCTCGCTCAAAAGCGATGACGGCGGCTATTTCTACCATCTGCCGCTCCAGGCGGATGAGTCGTTGGGCGCCTTTCTGCACACCACCATGTTCTACACCCTGGAGCACCCTTCCCCAGTCTACCACTGCGACGATTTTCTACACCAACAGACTTTCCTCGAGCAGGCCAGTGGGAAACGTGATTTGGTCTACTTCCCCGAGACCGCCTGGTGGCTCGGGTTCGACAACAACCTCCCCCTGGCAATGCCCATTACCGGCTGGTCACGAGCCTATGACATTGCCGAAGTGCTGCCGAACTATGATGTGTCGGGCCACGTCACTTTTACCACGGGAAGGGAGTGGAACTACTGGCAGTACGACCACTTCCTGACGAAAGTCACCTGGGATTCGACTCTGACGTGGGATGTTTACCTCGAGTCGCTGAAGCCGCTGTACGGAAAGCTGGGCAAGAAAGTCCACAGCGTGCTGGGTGAATGGACCGATTTGCAGAAGAAACATTTTTACGATGAAAACCCCATGATCTACTTCTATCTTGCCGGTGAGTTGGCCCAGGACGAAATCGGTGCTCGCGCCGGCATTTTCGCCCGCCCTCCCAAAGTGGCGTTTGAAACAGTCCTGGGGTACGACGACCCGGAGTTGGAGGAATGGAAGGACAAAGACTTCGACATGCTCAACAGCATGGCCCTGGAGTACCGGAACGAGTTGGACAAGCTCCCGGAGACCTTGAGCGAGGGAACCGGGCAGCAGAAGCGTTTGTACAGAGAGGTGCGCTGGACCCTCTATACCTACGTCCAGCGTATCGAGCATGCAGTCTCTCTTTATGCGGGTGTCATTGCGGCCCGGGAATGGGCGGTTGAGAAGAAGCGGGCCGCGGCCGCCGACCCTCCTGAGGAGCCGAACCAGGGGATCAAGCAGGTTTCCCTGGCCGGAGCGTCCGGCCATCTTTCCGATGCCCGCAACATTACTGAAGATGTGAAGAGCCTGTTCGCCGCGGCGGAGGATGATTATCGCTACCCGGTGAGTGTGCTCTGCCGGGACAAGCCGGAGAGCCTTACCGCGTATCCTTTCGGCTATCTTTCGGAAACCTCGTCCGCCCATTTCTGGCAACGGCGGGACGACCAGTTCAAAAGCCTCATCGACGCGACTTACGAAAGCGGGGAAGAAGCCTGGTCCACTCAACCCGAAGCGGTGTTCTTCACCGATAAGGACCACATGCAGCTCACCGAGCCCGCGGATCCGATGTCGGGAGAGGTCATCAAGAACTTCATCCCGCGGCTTCTATTCGGAATCACCGGTTTCGACCCCGACACCGGGACCTTAGGCATCCTCCTCGCCCAGGATTTCAACGCCAACGGCGTGCCTGACCATGCTACGGAGATGCTCGTGGGTGGGGTGGTAGCTGACGCAACCTTCGAAGGGACGGTCGCGCAGTATCCCATCCTGGTTCGCGACGCGACCGGGGCCAAAATCGGAGAGCTTACCCTCCTCGACCCGGTGATCCTCTTAAACCTGGCGGTGGAGGGGGATGCGGTGACAGACCTGGATTCCGGGGGAATCTCGGCCGAGGTCGCGTCCGCTGAGCTGGTGGCGATCATCGTCGCCATCGGCGGCATCGATCAGGAAGGTGCGGAGAACCTGGTAAAGGGGGTGTACGGTATCGATGCGGCGGAGGAACTGCCGGAGAAGTTGCCCCTGGAACTTTCGTTCACGGGGGGAGGGTAGGACCGAGCGACGCTCGAGCTCTCTTCGACGACGACCGGGAGTGGTGCAGGATCACCAGCCCTTCGACTTGCGGCTGAAGCCGCGGCGCTCTGGGTAAACGCCACGTTCTTCAGACGGCCGCCTGCGGCGGTCGCTACCGGAGTTTGGGATTGGACATGGCCTAATGGGAGTTCACCCAGAGCGCAGCCGCCCTGGCGGCAAGTCGAAGGGCTGGTGACCTACATTTATACTCCCGGTCGTCGCAGCAATGAAAGGACCATGCGCCCAACCGGGCGCATGGAATCCCACATGTTCAATAGATGGGGGCTAAGGCCGGTTCCCACTGATTACCGCCAGGCACGATTCTTCGACAACCGGTATCGGGTTGTCTCCAGCGGCCGCAATTTCGCGGGCGAGCCGGTCGCGGCCGGCGGCGTAGTCCTCATCGGAGATGGCGATGAGTTGGGAGCAGGCGTGGCGCTGTTTCGTCCAGGCCGCAAAATCCCGCAGATCCTGGTCGTGACGCCAGCGTCTGAGTTCGACATCGATGTTCCGAAACCCCACCACCTCCATCAGGTGGACGATGTCCCGGAAGGGTAGGAAATCCTGGAGGTCCTGCTCCCGCGCACCGGGGAAATAGCGGTAGACGAGGAAGTCTTCCATCTCCCGGGGGCAGACGTTGGTCATGACGAATCTTCCCCCGGGCTTGAGGATCCGGTGCACCTGGCGCAGCATCTCCGCCTTGTCGTCGACGTGGTGGAACGAGAACTGGTTGGAGATGAAGTGGAAGCTTCGGTCTGCAAAGGGTGGCGTCGCGCCGTCGCATCGGACCCAGTGGATTTTCCCACCTTTCTTCTGCGCTTGCCCCAGCATGCCTGCAAACAGGTCCAACCCCACCATTAGCGCGTCGGGAAAGGCGTCCCTGTTCGCAACCAGTTGGTTGCCGGTTCCACACCCGAGGTCGAGCACTGCGAGGCGTCCGCTCGGCGGATGCGCCGAGGCAAATTCGAGCAGATGCTCGTCCACGCCCTTCTGCCGGTAAGGCTGGTCGTCATACTCGTGCGCGATAAGGTCGTAGTCAGTGCGCATGGGCCACGCCTCCACGGCTGTTATTGTCCCCGCTGGTGCGGGGGATTGCAAGCCGTTGAAACCCAAAATCCAAACAGCGCCGCCAGGCCCGAGATTAAATAGCCCACGCCG
>CAZVFX010000242.1:0-5843 GCA_964626565.1 uncultured Myxococcales bacterium | reverse complement strand
TATAAAGCCGGCAAGCTGGTTGCAGGCGATGAGGCGCCGACGATGAACTAGATTCTAGTTTCCGGAGGGACGTGACTGCAGGCCGGCAGCCGCGGCCGGCCTATTCCGCCTGGGCGACGATCTTCTGCGCTCGAATTTCGGAAAAACGCTTGTAGTACTTGCGCATCTTCCTCTTGTTCACGTAGGACCTTGGAAGGTATTTGCCACTGTCCCGCTGGACATCGCTGAACCGGGCTGAATCTACCGTGTATTTTGTCCCCTTGAGGAAACGCTCAATCTGGTTCTTGCTGAGTCCGCTCATGACCCGCTTTCCCGTGGGCAACTTGGCCACGTGAAGGGTCCAGGGGCTGGGAGAATACTCGTCGTTGCGCACTTTGACCTTTTCGAGCTTCCTGGTGTAGAGGTTCCGCCGCCAGATGGTCTTTTCAATGGTGAACCCGGGGCGACCATAATACTCGACCACGTCTTCCGGTTCTTCCACCACTTTGAAGGCTACGGTGTCGGAAATCCTCTCTTCCATGAGTTCGTATTTGTATTTCACGCGGAAGGTCTTAATGGGGGCCATGATGCGGACCAGGAAGTCTCCTTTTTCAATCCTACCCATGTGGAAAACAACTGGAAAAAGAGTGTTATTGACTATTTTCAGGTCTTTCTTTCCGTAGTCCACGGTAGCGTCGAGTCCGGGCGGCATATACTTGACTCGAAAGCGGTGTGGATAGCGCTCGGAAATGTCCAGGCCGGCCATGAGTGCGGCCGCGTGAAGATTGCTGGCGACCTGGCAGATGCCTCCACCTATGCCTTCGGTGTAGCCGTGGGAATCGATCACTTTGGCCTTTTTGAAGCCTGCCTCCAAAGTACGTTCGCCGACAGCGTCATTGTAGCTGAACTCCTCACCCGGGAAGAGCATCACTCCATCCAGGCGATAAGCAGCCAGTTCAAGGTTGGTGGTGCGCTCGTAATTCCACCAGGAGTATATGGACAAGTGACGCGAGACCTCTACCTGGGCTGCGTCTTCCGAACTCCATGGACAAGGAGGACGTTCAGTTCTTACGATGAGGGGCAGCGGATTGAAATGCTTTAGCTGGAAAGCGATGCATTGAGGGCTGTTGTAGGAGAAGTAAGTGGGGTCGGCCACCGGTTGATAGAGCAGCAACATGACGGTGACGACTAGTGGTTGCATTCAACATACCTCCTCGTGACCACTCTACCACGGCTGCCGCTTTCATCCAGAAACCGGGCCATTTTTCATTGCCCCGGTCATTTGCCGCGGTTATAGTGGACTTCTGTGGGAGGA
The DNA here is from genome assembly GCA_964626565.1 of uncultured Myxococcales bacterium. Lineage (GTDB taxonomy): Bacteria > Myxococcota_A > UBA9042 > CAIXZC01 > CAIXZC01 > CAZVFX01. The sequence goes on along the minus strand of CAZVFX010000242.1, from coordinate 4,549 downwards.
GCACATGAAGATCGGGATTGTGTCCGACATCCATTCGAACGTGGAAGCACTGGAAGTGGCGATGGCCTGGCTGGAAGAACAGGTTGTCGACGAGATAGTTTGCCTTGGCGACGTGGTGGGCTATGGCCCCAACCCCAACGAGTGCTGCGAGATAATCAGCGAGCATGCAACAGCTACCTTGCTGGGCAATCACGACGCGGCGGTAATCGGCGCCATGTCCACCGAGTACTACTACGATGCCGCGCGGGTGGCGATCCAGTGGACGAGGCGACAGCTATCCCCCAAGAACCTCGAATGGCTGTACCACCTTCCGTACACTTACCGAAGAACAGACTTGGGCTTGAGCTTCTTTCACTCCGCCCCGATAGCCCCGAGCGGCTATTTTTATGTGGTGTTCAAGGACGATGCTCAGGCTCACCTGAGGATGTTCGAGAAACTGACGCCTCTGTCGTTGCTGGGGCATTCCCACCTAGTTCGCGCCTTCCGTTTGCACAATGGCAAGGCCAAGGAGATCCAAGCCAACAAGATCCGCTTCGAGGACGACACCAAGTTCCTGGCCAGCGTGGGCAGCGTGGGCCAACCCCGGGACCGGGATCCGAGAGGTTCGGTTTCCTATGTCGACACCGACATGGGTGAATTGCATATCCACCGTTTCGAGTACGATCGTCAGGCCACGTTCGACAAGATCAAGGAGGCGGGGTTGGAGCCTCGTTTTGGCGAACGTCTTTTTACCGGTTCCTAGATACTTCGGTTTGCGATCCATGTTGCCAGCGTCGAGAGCCATTCAGATTCTGAGTGCGGCTGTGTTTTTCGGCCTGATTTGCGTTGCCGGGGCCGAGGAGCGACGGGTGCGGCGGGTGGACCCGCTGCACATGGCCGAAGCAGGCTTCAGCGGTTTTCTTGCGACCCGGATGCCGGACAAACCGCCCGCGATTCTGGTCGCTGAGGTTCCATGCAATGGCGACGCCTGCGTTCACCTTGGGATTGAAGCTTCTTCCCGCCATCACCTGATGCGCAATCTTCCTCAAATCGCTGCGGGGTTTGGTACCAGCGCGGATGTAGTGGAGTTGGAGTTTGCGTCGCGTGGCGGCAACATCTCGGCATCATCGTTGCGACTACTGGTCCGAGCGGGAGCGAAGGTAGCGCCGGAAGAGCTGGCCGAGCGGGCCGGTGGGATGCTCCAGTTCCTCAAAGTGTTGAGCGGGCTTACTCGGCCGGAGTTCATTCCTTTCTCCCCTCGCTCGACTCCGCCGGATAGGGCAGTGCATTTCATCTACTCGGTCACGGTGAAAGGGTCCGGGCAAGAATACGAAGCGTTCCTTCTTTCGCCGCCGGAGGCGGCTCCGCCGGCTCCCGGCGTACCGACCTCGGCTTGCATCGAGGGTGAGACCACCTTGGCCGGGGTCCACAAAACTGCACCTTTCGCGGGTTGGAAGAAATACCGCGTATCGTGGACCCGGGTTTGCAACGGAGAGGGTAAAGCTTTACAATCTGATGAGCGAGCAAAGGAAGACAGGTAGCTGCCGAAGGTCCTGCACGACGTTTGGGAAGCAGGGCGGCGGTTGCCGGCTGACGGTAGTTCGACGCTTGCGGCTGGAGGTTTAGATGATGCGGCGACCCATGATTCTGGCAGTCAGTTGGTTCCTATTCGCGGCCGCAGCTTGTTCCGGTGACGCGGCCAACGTCCCGGAGGGCGGGGATGCCGACGCGACGGTGCTGCCGGACCAGCGCATGGTGTTTCCCGACGGCAAAGACGGGGCTACGCCTGGCGAAGACGGGAAAGATGGCTGGCAGCCCGAAGATGGTTGGTTCCCCGATTTCAAGGACCCGGATGACGACACGGAAGGCGATGGGGACCAGATCCCGGCGGGAGACGTTTCTCTGGTTTGCTCAAAGGACTCCGACTGTGCCACCGCCCCCCTGGCGCTGCAGCCGTGCCAGAAACCGATGTGCGACAAGCACCTGGGCCTGTGTGTTCCCGGCCCACGTTCGCCGGGGGAACCGTGTGACGACGACAACCAGTGCACCAACAAATCGGTGTGCACCGTGTCCGGGGAGTGCCTGGGCGAAGACGAAGTGTGCGATGACGGCAACATCTGCACCACGGACACTTGTCTGCCCGACAAGGGATGTATCTTCAAACCCAACGACAATGTGTGCGACGACGGTAACACCTGCACCACCAGCGACCGGTGTGAGAGCGGCGTTTGCGCGGGGGATGAGACTGATGACTGCCACTGCACTGAGGATTCCGACTGCGATTCGGTGAACGATGACAATTTGTGCAACGGCTATGTCAAGTGTGTGTTCGGCACCTGCAAGGTGCCCCAGTCCACTCTGGTCTTTTGCGACACTTCCGCTGATTCGGCCTGCAAGAAGACGACATGCATTCCTGACACAGGGGAGTGTGTGCAACTGGCGCGCGAGAACGGGCGGCCGTGCAATGACGGAGACGAGTGCACGACGGGCGACCTGTGCCTGTACGGTGAATGCCTGGGGTCGGCCCCGAAGTCCTGCAACGACGGTAACCCCTGCACCAACGACACGTGTGACCCCATCCTGGGATGCTCCAACGCCTATTCCTTGTATCCTTGTGAGGATGGAGACGAGTGTACGGTGAACGACCACTGCAAGCTTGGCGCATGTATACCCGGTCCGGCCAATACGTGTGACACGGGCACCTGCTACCCCAAGTGGAGCCTGGGTTGCGGCTTCACCGACGCCTGGTCCACCGCGGGCGAGGGGAGCACTTCGAACGTCGATTCGTATTCGTGCGGACCGGAGGAGTATGCGGGTCCTGAATACACCTACGCTTTCGTCGCCCCGTTCGACGGTACGGCGACGCTGGCGTTCGAGGGTGATGTGACCAACATGTCGGTGGCGGTGCTGGAGGGGCGGGGAACCGGATGCGATGCGGACAACTGCCGGGGTGCGACGAACGGCGTCCTGACCTTCGACATGTTCGAAGACAGCAGCTACTACCTCGTCGTGGATGGAATGCTGGAGGAAGGTGAAGAGTACGGCATCGGCTTGGATTGCACTCCGTACAGCGAGTTGCTGTGTGCTAACGGAATCGATGACGACAAGGATGGCGAAACCGACTGCGACGACATGGATTGCGACGACTCCGAAGAGTGCCCGGATGCCGAGTGCACTGCGATCTGGGCACTGGGCTGCAACAGCAAGGACTTCGGTTCTAACTACGGCCTGGGTTCGGCATCGGCGATTACCTCCTATTCGAGCATAACCGAGAACCTGGGGTGCCTCGACAATCAGTGGGAATACCCCGGTCCCGAATTCGCGTACCGTTTTGACGCTCCGGGGAGCTTCAACGTTACAGTGAAGCTCATAGGCGAAACGGCTCAGACCGACCTGTTGATACTCCGGGACGACGGGCACGGCTGCAACCCGCTGGACTGCATTGCATGGGGGCTGAAGAAGGTCACTTTTCCTGCCGAGGCGGGCGAAACGTACTTCTTTGTAGTGGACGGATATGCGGGAGCGCAGGGGAGCTTCGACATCGAGGTGGCCTGTCCCCTCTTTGTGGAAACGCAGTGCAGTGACGGCACCGACAATGACCTCGATGCGCTCACCGATTGCTCCGATCCCGACTGCGTAGAGTCGGTTGATTGCGTGGGTCATTGCCATCCGGCCAAGTTTGTCGGCTGCGGTTTCAAGGAGGCGTTCGCCAACTTCGGCTGGGGCAGTACGTCTGCGGTGTCTGAATACACCTGTTCTGAAAAACCCAACAGCTACGTCTACAGTGGCCCGGAAATGGCCTATCAATTCGAGGCCCCTTTCGATACCGAAGTCACCGCAACCCTCCAGTTGGAGACTGCGTCCACCGATATTCTGGTTATCGAAGGCACGTCATGTGACCCGGGCAACTGCCTGAACTACGGTCTGGACAGCATCACGTTTCTGGCTGAGGAAGGTAAGACCTACAGCTTTGTGGTCGACGGCTGGAAGGACGCGCTCGGGACCTACCTGTTTGAGTTGAACTGTGGCCCGACGACCGAGGTGGTTTGCGACGACGGCCACGACAACGATGGTGACGGCCTGGAGGATTGCTCGGACGAGATGGATTGCAACCTCTCTGCCGCCTGCCCCAAGTGCAACGCGGTCTATCCTTTGTCGTGCGGCGACACTGATGATTGGAGCAACGGCGGCGCGGACAGCAAAGACCAGATCTTGGGCTATTCGTGCAACTCTGCAGTGTACGACGGTCCGGAATTCGCGTACGTGTTCGAGCCGGAGAGCACCGGTGAAGTGACACTGGAGCTTGAGGCTATGGGTTGGGACCTGGATGTCTTCGTGTTGCAGGATAATGGTTTTGGCTGCAACCCGGCCGCCTGCATTGCGTGGGGCACGGCGTCTGTGACTTTCACGGCCGAAAAGGGTCAGACCTACTACTTTGCCGTGGACGGTTACGGCCAGGCCCCGGTAGGATTCGGGCCCGACTTCGGCACCGGCGATTACCAGCTCTCGGTTATCTGCGAGTAGTTCAGCTCAAGTTGTCGTTTTGCACAAAATAGACGGCATGACTAAC
>CAZVFX010000241.1:0-5888 GCA_964626565.1 uncultured Myxococcales bacterium | reverse complement strand
CTCATAAACAACGAGGGCGTCATCGAATGGCTAAACGTCGGCTTCGAACCGGATGAGCTGGTGGGACGCATAGAAGCCGCCCTTCCCGAGGCGGAATAGCCGGTGTAAGGAATCGCACCGCCGTGCGACTCATGGGTTGAACGGAGGACGTAGAAGATGAGAAGCAAGAGAGAATACAGGCCGGACTGGTCGAAACTGCCTCGCGAAGCTCGCTTCGGGGTGGGACTGAGACGACCTCACTTCGACGGCATACTGGAAGACAATGAAGGGGTCGATTTCCTGGAAATCGTCAGTGAGAACTTCATGGACTTCGGCGGCAGACCACGTAAGGTCCTCACCGAGGCGCTGAACAGATGGCCCGTCATCCTTCACGGCGTCAGCCTCTCCATCGGCAGCCTCGATCCGCTCAACGAAAAATACCTGTCGCACTTGCAAAAGCTCATCGAATTTGCACGGCCGAAATGGTTCTCCGACCACTTGAGTTACTCCTCCGCGTTTGGCGTGGAGTACAGCGACCTCATTCCGCTGCCGTTCACCGAAGAAGTGGTGAATCACGTGGTGGGAAGGGTAAAAAAGGTGCAGAACCGTATGGGTATTCCATTCCTGCTTGAAAACCCCAGCTACTACGCGGAAATGCCCGGCGCCGAGATGAACGAAGCGCAGTTCATGAAGGAGATTTCCGAGCGGGCAGACTGCGGCATTCTCCTGGACGTAAACAACATCTGGGTCAACGCTACCAACCACGGCTACGACCCGTACGAATACGTCGACGCGATTCCCGCAGAACGCGTCTTCCAGTATCACATCGCGGGCCACGACGACTTCGGGGAGTTCCTTGTGGACACCCACGGCTCGCACATTTCTCCAGACGTGTACCGGCTTTACCGGTACGCCCTTCAGAAGATAGGACCTGCGTGGACGCTCCTGGAATGGGACAACAACATCCCTTCGCTGGAAGTGCTGCTCAGGGAGAATCGGCGCGTACGAGACGCGCACGAGGCCGTTTTAGGAGCCCCGGGTACTGCGGGGTCCCGGGGCTCCGCGGCCGAACTCCATGCGGAAGCAGGCCGATGAGGCTGCTGTCCAAGAAGAGGTCACCCCCCCCCTCCCGGCCTGCCTTCGCGGAAACCATGCACATCATGCACCGGCTGTTAAGGGGAGAGACTTCCCCGGAAACCGCGGCCGAACGCCTGGGCGCACCAGTGGAACGGCTGGCCATCTATCAGCAGTTCGCACGCAATCACATCGATAACGTCTTGAAGAAGAACTACACCGTGCTGGCCGGGCTATTCAGCGAACAGTGGGACGAACTGGTCGACGGGTACCTCGCTGAATATCCGCCCGGAAGTTACGAGCTCAACCGGAACGCGGCCAGGTTCAGGGAATACCTGGCGACTCTGGCCCTAGACCCGGCCAGGGGGATCACCGAATTTCACCTGGAGTTGGCGGAGTTGGAGTGGACCGAGTTTTCGGTCTACGCTTCCCAGGTGGAAATCCCGACACCGGAAGAGGTCACCCGGCCGATGCTAAACCCAACGCTGCAGATTCTGGCCTTGAAAAACCCGGTGGCGGAGTACGTTGACAGATGGCGGGCTTCCGGTGGCGATAAGTCCCATCGCCCCGACATCCTCAGTCCGGCGTCGCCCGAGACGGTCTTCGTGCTCCGCCACCCGGTTTCAGGTCTTGCCCTCTACCTCAAGGCCGACCACTCCCTGTTGTTCGCATTCAAGGTGGCCCATGAAGGGGCGAATGTTGCCGAGGCGGCAAAACTGGCTGGAATATCCGAGACGGACGCGGTCGGTATCCTGCATCGGGCAGCAGACGCCGGGCTGATAGTCCTTCCGGGTTAGAGCTTCACTTCCGGGGCCTTGTCCATCTCCTGCTTCTGCTCGTCAGGAATCTCGAAGAACTCAGCCTGGGTGACGCCGGTCATGCCTGCGAAGAAACGCCCGAAGAAGGAGCGCACGTAGGCGTTCAACAGTTTTACCGCCTCGTTGTACCTGGTCCGGGCAACCGCGATGCGGTTTTCCGTCCCTTCCAGCGAATCCTGGAGTTTCATGAAGTTCTGATTCGCCTTCAGGTTCGGGTAGTTCTCCTTCAACAGCATGAGGCGGGACAGTGCCCGCTCAAGCGTCCCCGAAGCAGCCGCTTTTTCGCCCACGGTTTTGGCGGAGAAATAGGCTTTGCGCGCATCGGCGAGGTGGGTGAACACCTCCTTTTCGTGCTTGGCATACCCTTTAACGGTTTCGACCAGGTTGGGGATGAGGTCGTACCGGCGCTTGAGCTGGTTCTCCACCTCCGACCAACCCTGCTTCACCTCTTCATCCAGCCTCACCGACTTGTTGTACTGACCGATGAAGAACGACGCCATCATCCCGCAGATTATGAGGACAACGACGATGGTTACGATGCAGCCGATCTTCCACTTGGAACGATCCCGATTTCTTGTGTACTGATCCATCTTAAACCTCAATTATCAATTCTCAATTTTCAATTCTCAGTTTTCAATTACCAACCGCCGCCCGCGCCGCCGCCGCCGAAACCTCCTCCACCGCCGCCGCCAAAGCCGCCGCCAAAACCACCGCCACCACCCCGGCCGCCGCCGAAACCGCCGCCGAAACCGGCGAGGAACAACAGCCCCATGCCACGCCTGCGGCCGCGGCCGAACATACCACCCACCCCGAACACGAGGAACAGAATAAGCCAGATGATATTCCCGAGGTTACCTCGCCGGCCCCGGCGCTTGCCCTGTTTGGGCGGGACGTATTTCCCACCATCAACCCCCAGCATGGCGCCGTATTTTGATGTGTCGGCCCCCGCTTCCTCACCGACTCGCAGGGCAAGCTGGTGGATGTACTTCCGCAAACCCGCTCCGTACGCGTTGCTCTTGAACGCGGGCACCAGGATGTCCCGCTGAAGTTGCCCCACCAGGGAATCCGGAAGGACCCCCTCTACACCCCGGCCCGTGGCGGTGAAGTATTTGCGATCTGCGGGTACGATGAGGATGGTCAGACCGTTGTCCTTCTTCCCGGCCCCCACGCCCCACTTCTGGCCCAGTTCAGTGGCAAACATCGACGGCTCGCCCCGGTTCTTCAGAGTCTGGGTGGTGTACACCGCCATTTGTGCGGTGGTCTGCTTTTCGAACTGTTTGAGGAAATGGTTGATCTGCTTTTCCTCGGCGTCCGAAACGACGCCGGCCTCGTCAACAACGTAGTTGGACCACTTGGGCCACTCTTCGGCAGCCGCCACGCCGGACAACGTCAGGACAATCAGTCCGGCAGTTACAACCAACAGTATTTGGCCACTCCTCATGCAGCCGCCCCACTCCCCAACTTGTCGACGGTTTCTACCAGGCTGTTCAGCACCTGCTTCAGTGCCAGCAGTTGCTCCTTGTTGAACTTAGGTTTCTTCTCGTGTTTCAATGCAAACAGGTCGGCCAGAATCCCGCTACCTGCTCCGGTCTTGTCGGCCAGTTCGGCCAGCACCGCACCCTCATCCCCCGCTCCACTCCCGCCCAGCAGAACGACCACGCCTCGGATTATGGGCAACAGCTTCGCCGTCCCGGCCGCCATCATCAGGCCCAGTTCCTTCTCCTTGCCACCCAGCCTCAAATAGGCCAGCCGGGTGTGAATCTGCAGCCCCCTAAGCTCCCGCTCGCACTGGAGCCTCAGGTCGTCTTTGCCGATCTTCAACCCGTGCAGGTCGAACTCGCCTGCAACGACCCTACCCGCCAACTTGAGGTCGCTGAACTCCACCGGGAATGCGTCCAGCGAGTTGTTCACGTCTTCGGGAGTAAACAGCAATGGCGGGGACACCCGCTTCTTGTAGAACCGATTCACCGCTTCTGCGACCCGGTCCAGCACCGTCGGGTTGATCTCGCCAAGGACCAGGGTGGGCGCAACCACCGAACGTCCCTTCTCAAAGGCGTCGGAGCAGGCATCCCCACTGACAATCCCCGCCACCAACTCGTCACCCACCGCCTCAACCACCGCCCCAAACAGATCCTCCACCAGACCCCGAGCCCCTTCCGCTATCCCGTCCAACTTCAGTTCCATGTCGCGACCCTCCCTCCAACAGCGGCGTGATTATGCGTTAACCCGCAGGATATATCAACCGCCGTTCTGCACTGAATGGATTCTAAAGGAGCGGGCTTTGAGGATGTAGTGCAGGAGATCTCCAACGGAGATGTCGAGTTCTTTGAGGGCGGTGACAGGAGCACCGTGTTTCCCTGGTCCGCTTCGACCAGGGGGTTCTCGAAACGTTTTTCCCCGATACGCACCGTGCTGAGTCCGGAGTCAGGTTGCGACTCGAGGACTTCGGCCAGTTAGAGAAATGACGCCGGAAAGACGTCTCGAACAGGCTACCCGACCGCAGGAAGCGATGCAGGAAGTGATGAGGAAACTTGCAACAATGGCCTTCGCCCTAAGCATCATTTGCTCCCTATCATAACTTGCCGTAGATCTGCAACCTGCTATGATCGTTGGTGTCCTGACCTTTGGGAGGTGGGTGTTGACCGAGCGAACCAAAGTAGCAGTGCTCATGGGCGGAGTAAGCGGCGAGCACGACGTTTCACTCAAATCCGGAAGCGGCGTTCTCAAGAATCTGGACCCGGACAAATACGCCGGGGTGAAGGTGGTCATTCTCAAGGACGGCTCATGGAGCATCGCCGATGCTCCCGGCGAGCCGATGCTGGATGCGCTGCGACGTCTGAAGGCGGAGATCGATGTTGTTTTCATAGCCCTGCACGGACCCAACGGGGAAGACGGCACCATGCAGTCTCTTTTTCACCTGCTGAGGATCCCCTATACCGGTCCCGACTACTACGCGTCCAGCCTGGCCATGAACAAGCCGCGGACCAAGGATGTGTACCTGGCCGCCGGCCTGGACGTCGCCGCGGATGTCGTCATCAGCAGCACAGAGTTGGCGGCCGACCCCGGCGGGCAGGCCCGTCGACTGCTTGAGGCCCTGGGCCTGCCCATGGTGGTGAAGACCACCAAATTGGGCTCCAGCGTTGGAGTGCAGATAGTCGAGAACGAAGACGAGCTGCACCGGGCCCTGGCCGAGGTGATGGCCTACAACGGCCAGTTGCTGGCGGAGCAGTTTATCGCCGGCACCGAGGTGACGTCGCCGGTGATAGATAATCCGTACAGCGGCGAAACCGTGGCTTTGCCCCTCATTGAGATCCGGCCGGTAGTGTCGGGTTGGTTTGACTATGACGCCAAGTACAAGAAAGGGGGCGCGGACGAGATCTGCCCAGCACCCATCGCCGGGCATCTAACCAAGCGATGCAAAGAGATTGGACTTGCGGCTCATCACCGCCTTGGCTGCCGGGGGATGTCTCGCACCGACATGATCATCGACGCGGAAGAACGCATCTTCGTGATCGAAACCAACACCATTCCCGGATTCACCCCGACGTCGCTGCTACCCCAGGCCGCCGAAGAGGCAGGCATCAGTTATTCTCAATTGGTCGACATGCTCATTCAGGAAACTCTGCAGAGAAGCACTTCTACAGCGGATTAACGCCTATCCGTCGCGACCCTCCTCAATGGTGCGCTTGAGCCGCGCCCGGGCCTCGTCGGTAAGGCAGTATTCGTCGCAGTCGTGATTGCGGTGGTATTCCTCGTCCCGCTGCCGCGCAGCCTTGCGCAAGAACTTCAACTGGCTTTCGAAACGAGAGCAGTATTTACACATGAGCAGATGCATGCGGATCGCGATGCGACGCCCCAGCGGCAATTTGCGCTCCATTGATTCGGAAACGAGAGTCGAAATGTCTTGGCAACTACGCATTTTGAGGTTCCTCCTCTCCACCGAACCAGTTCGACTCCAGGCACCGCCTGAGCTTCGAACGCGCCCGGTAGATCATCACCCAGAGGTTAGTCTCGGTG
>CAZVFX010000240.1:0-5907 GCA_964626565.1 uncultured Myxococcales bacterium | reverse complement strand
GTTTGATTTCCTGAAATCCTGCTGATCACTTAGTGAGAGGTGCTTTGTCGCGTGCAACGCAAGTAGGAGCGGAAATGACCAGATTCGAGTCACCGAGGAAGCAAGGAGCGGAAAGGGCAGGAAGGGGATCTAGACCATGGCCTCCGTCGTCCTCTGAAAGAGGGGTAAAACGGCCTCTGCGGCCTGTTTCTAGAGCCGCCAATGCGTCTCGTTTCTCGTCGGAGAGGCGCCCGCAAAACACTTCGAATAGGCTAAGGTCGCCAGCAGTCTTAATGAGTGTAGCATCAGTAGTATCGGCAGTGTTCTTTGACAACCTGGCTTTGCTGGATTCCAGACCGACGGACTCAACGGGCCTCCAAACCCCGAACCGTCATGGTGAACACTCTCGAAGGCAGGGGTTCCCCACCTCTCACAAGTGCGCGAGCAGGAGCATGCGGTGGTAGCGCGGGGAGACATACTCACCCCTGCGGAGATTGCCGAGATTCTGCAACTGCCCGACAAGACTGTGCAGCAGATGTGCCGAGAGGGGAAGATCCCCTTCGCCCGAAAGGTCGGCCGCGTGTGGCGGATTCATCGCCGCGCAATCGACGAGTTGTTCGGCGTGGCGGCGGAAAAGGAGGCTGAACATGCCAGTGTATTCAATGAAGAAGAACGGGAAGTTGGAAACCGGGAAGTGGCGGATTCGCATTCGCCACAAAGGCCGGAGGAAGGACCGGATGTTCCTCGGGACAAAGGCGGAGGCGAAGGTGGTCGAAGCCGAGATGCGTCTCGAATTCGAGGCGGGGGACCCGGTGGAAATACCCACGACAGCACCCACTTTCTCAAGCTTTTGCGTCAGTCAGTATCGCCGCCACGCGGAGACGCACCTGAAGAGTAGCACGTGGCGCAACAGAGAGTACCAGTTGGCCCGGCTCATGGTACATTTCGGCCAGTTGAGGCTGACCGCGTTCACCGTGGACCGCGTCGAGAAGTTCAAGACGCACCGGCTTCGTGAGGGCATCCGCCCGAGCGCTATCAATGATGACTTGAAGGTACTGCGAACAGTCCTTCAATACGCAATGGACCTGGGCTTTCCCTGCACTATCCCCAAATGGAAGAAACTGCCCGAAAGGGGACGGGCAAGGGTTCAAGCGTGGACCGAGGAAGAGGTAACCCGGTTGCTGAGCGCCTGCGAGGAGCACAGCCCGGACATTCTCCCCCTCGTGGTATTCCTGGTCAACACCGGTTGCCGCAAAGGGGAGGCCATCGCGCTCAGGGCCGAAAACGTGGACCTCGAAACAGGTGTGATCCACATCGGGCCGACCGACGACTGGTCGCCCAAGAACAACAAGGCCCGGCAGGTGCCGGTCAACGCGGCTCTGAGGCCCTGGCTGGCCCCAGAGCGACTCGGAAAAGTGTGGGCCTTCCCGTGCCGGTCGACGGGCAAGAGGTGGGCGCTGTGGCCCGACAGGAAGTTCAAGAGGGCCGTAGACAAGGCCGGGCTTGAGGGAGGGCCTCACAGGCTGAGGCACACCTATGCAACCCACCTTGTCCGGGCCACCGGAGACCTGTTTCTGGTTTCACGCGTGCTCGGGCACTCACACACGCGAGTTACTGAATTGTACTCGCATCTACTCCCCGGACACCTCGCCAGAGCAGGCGAGGCGGTGCAGTTCGACCCCGCGGTCACCGCGGCCGAACATGAGGCTCGAAAGAGGTGGAAAGTAGAGGAAATCTAGAAAAGCGTACGCGGAAGTGTACGCGCAAAGAAAAAGGGGCAAGGCAAGAAATGCCTAACCCCTCAGAATTACTGGGAGCGGGAGACCGGATTTGAACCGGCGACGTCAACCTTGGCAAGGTTGCACACATCCCCCCCCCCTGTTACAAACCGCTTACACTACGACACGATTTGAAGCGTATTATCTGATGCGTGACATGGCCCGAGTCCGGGGCCGGGAGGTGAACGACATGCGCTACTTTACACGAACCTGGCTGTTGGGTCTGGTGGTTACGGTGCTGCTGGCGCCGGTGGAAGTTGGGGGACAGACCTCCAGCGCTTATTGGCGGGCGCCGGCTGATAATGTGATCATGCCCCAGGCGCGCTCGGCCTGGCGGCCGCGGCCGGCTGCGGTGCGCTTCACCGGGGTAATTGCCGATGTGATCATCCGTGAACAGGTGGCCACCACCACTCTGGACATCAAGCTCCACAACCCGGGGAACGTTCGCCAGGAAGCGGAGCTGCTCGTGCCCGTGCCGGACGGTGCGGTGGTGCGAGGTTTTGACTTCGAGGGCTCGGCCAAGGAGCCTACCGCAGTACTCCTTCCCAAAGACGAAGCCCGTAAAACCTACGACAACATCGTGGCCAGGGTGAAAGACCCGGCGCTCCTGGAGTTCATCGGCTTCAACCTGGTGCGCTCCAGCGTCTTCCCGGTGGAAGCGAACTCCACCCAGACCATCCGGCTCACCTACGAAAACGTTCTCACCGCAGAGGGCGACCGGGTTGATTATTTTCTACCGCGCAGTGAGTCGGTTGATTATGCGGCCCCGTGGGAGATCAACCTCACCATCGAATCAAAGCGCGCCATCTCTACCGTCTACTCTCCCAGCCACCGCCTGGAAGTCCCCGTGCACAAAGAAACCAAAGTTACTGCCCGCCTGGCCAAAGGCAGCGGCCAGGACCCGGGGCCGTTCCGGCTGTCGTACCTGCTGCAGAAGAACGGCGTTACCGCGACCTTGTTCGCCTATCCCGACCCGAAGTTCAAGGGCGGCTATTTCCTCATGCTGGCCGGTCTGCCCCCGAAGCCGGCGCACAAAGGCGATGGCCCGGTGATCAGGCGGGAGGTGACTCTCGTAATCGACAGGTCGGGCAGCATGGCGGGGGAGAAACTGGAGCAGACCAAGGCTGCGGCCCGGCAGGTGATCGCTGGTCTGGACGTGGGAGAAGCTTTTAACCTGATAATGTACAACGAGGGAGTGGACATGTTCTCCAGCGTTCCGCTCATCAAGAACCCGGGTACCGAAAAAGCCGCGTTCCAGTGGATCGACAGCATCACCGCCCGGGGCGGCACCAACATCCACGACGCCCTGGTGGAAGCGTTACGGCTCAAGCCGGGCAAGGGCATGCTGCCCATCGTGTTGTTCATGACCGATGGCCTGCCTACCATCGGCCAGACTTCGGAGGTGGCCATCCGCTCGGTTGCCACCGATGGCAACAAGGCGGGAAAGCGCATCTTCACCTTTGGTGTGGGCGTGGATGTGAACACCCCGTTGCTCACTGCCATAAGCCATGCTTCACGGGGCTTCTCCACCTTCGTACTTCCCAAGGAGGACGTCGAGGTAAAGGTGGCCCGGGTGTTCAACGCGCTGTCGGGCCCGATTCTGGCGGACGCCTCGTTCGAAACGGTGGACAAGAAGGGTAAGCACCAGCCCGGCAGGGTGACCGACGTCCTGCCGCGGCAGCTCCCCGATCTGTTCCAGGGGGACCAGCTCGTCCTGCTGGGCCGTTACCTCGGAGAAGAGCCGCTGGGGCTGAAGTTCCGGGGGAACTACCAGGGAAAGGAAAAGGAATTCACTTTCACCTTCGACCTGGACAACGCCACCACTCGCAACAGCTTCGTGCCCCGGTTGTGGGCCAGCCGCAAGATTGCGGTGCTGGTGGACCAGATTCGGCAGGCAGGCGCGGACCTGACTTTCTCCACTGATATTGCCCGGATTGCCAACGACCCGAGGTTCACGGAACTGGTGGACGAAATCGTCCGCCTGTCCACCGAATTCGGCATCCTCACCGAGTACACCGCGTTCCTGGCCAGGGAGGGGACAGACCTCTCCCGGCAGGTGGCAATCATGCACGAGGCAAGGGACAACTTCATCAACCGGGCGGTGAAGGTCCGGTCGGGCTGGGGCTCGGTGTCCCAATCGGTGAACAATGATCACCTGGGGAACCAGCAGCAGTTGAACCCCCGGAACGTCTTTTATGATGATGATATGAACCAGGTTGACAACAACAGCGTACAACAGATGGGCGACCGGGCCTTCTATCGCCGGGGCGGCCGTTGGGTCGATTCCCGGGTGGCCAACAAGCAGGAGACCACCGCGCCGGCCCGGGTGGTGGAGTTCGGCTCCGACGAATATGGCGACCTGGCGCTGGAGTTGGTTGAAGATGGCCGGCAGGGGGCGATTTCCATGGAAGGAGACACCCTGCTGGAGGTAAACGGCGAAGAGATTTTGATCAGAAACGACTAAATCATTGGAGGGAACAACATGAAGCGCGCAACGAAACTGATGATGGCTCTGGCACTTCTGGCTGTGACGCTGGCCCCCGTATCTCAAGGCCTTGCAGGTGAGAAGAAGCCTTTAATACAGATGGCGATTCTGCTGGACACCAGCAACAGTATGGACGGCCTGATCAACCAGGCCAAATCGGAGTTGTGGAAAATCGTGAACGAGTTCGCCATGGCCAAGCAGGGCGGTGTCAGACCCCAACTGCAGGTGGCGCTGTACGAATACGGCAACGACAACATCAAAACCAAGGGGTATGTGCGCATGGTGTTGCCTCTCACCGACGACCTGGACAAGGTGTCGGAGGAGCTGTTTGCGTTGCGGACCCTGGGCGGCTCCGAGTATTGCGGGCAGGTGATCGATTCTGCGGTCACGGACCTGAAATGGAGCAAGAGCAACAACGACTTGAAAGTGATCTTCATTGCGGGCAACGAGCCGTTCACTCAGGGTCCCATCGATTACCGCAAGTCGTGCAAGTCAGCCATCACGTCGGGGATCGTCGTCAACACCATTCACTGCGGCTCCAGCGAGGAGGGCGTCAAGGGCAAGTGGAAGGACGGCGCGATGCTGGCTGACGGCCGCTACATGCACATCGATCAAAACAAGGCGGTGGCTCACATTGCGGCTCCCCAGGACAAGGAAATCGCTGAACTGGGTGCAGAGCTCAACAAAACCTACCTTGCATACGGCTCAGCCGGCGCCGCGGCCGCGGCCCGGCAGCAGGCCCAGGATGCCAACGCCAGCTCCGTCTCGGCATCCACCGCAACCCAGCGGGCGGTATTCAAGTCGTCCTACCAGTACGACAACGACGCCTGGGACCTGGTAGATGCAGTGGACAACGACAAGGTCAAGCTGGAGGACCTGAAGGACGAGGAACTGCCGGAGAACATGCGCAAAATGAGTACGGAAGAGCGCAAAGCTTTTATCGCGGACAATGCGAAGAAGCGGAACGAGACCCAGGAGAAGATCCGGAAGCTCAATGATGAGCGCAAGAAATACGTTGCGGACAAGCGCCGCGAGATGCAAGAATCTGAAGGTGACACCCTCGACTCGGTGATGATAAAGGCAGTACGCGAGCAGGGCGAAAAACGAAACTTCGAGTTTAACGCGGAATAAGCCATGGCGCGGCGAACCATACTGATCATCGAAGACGACGGGCCGATTCGGCGGGGCATTGCTGATGCGGTGCGCTTCGCTGGCTTCGACACCCTGGAGGCGGGCAACGGCATCCAGGGCCAACGTCTGGCTCTGCAACTCAACTACGACCTGCTGTTGCTGGACCTTCTCCTGCCCGGAAGGGACGGCATCGAAATCCTGAAAGAGGTGCGCAACGCCCGGCCTACTGTGCCGGTAATCATCCTCACCGCCCGAGGCGACGAATCGGACCGGGTGTTAGGTCTGAAGCTGGGGGCGGACGACTACGTGGTCAAGCCGTTCAGCGTCAAGGAGTTGCTGGCCCGGGTGGAGGCGGTTCTGCGCCGTTCGGCTGAACGCCCTCTGGACGTGCGCACCGTTGAAATCCCGGGCGGCACCGCTGACTTCGACCGTTTGGAGATTCGCTTCGGAGATGGAGAACGAGCCGAACTGTCCGAGCGAGAGGCGGAGTTGCTGCGCTATCTGGCGGCCAACTCGGGTCGGGCGGTATCTAGG
>CAZVFX010000239.1:0-5917 GCA_964626565.1 uncultured Myxococcales bacterium | reverse complement strand
TATTATCACCACCAAGGGGGACGCGCCTCCATTAAGCCTATTGGCTCTTGCTCCTATGGAGCTGCTCATTGGTTTCGGGTATCTACGTCAAGAAGACGGGCATTCGCCTGCGATCTCCAAATTCCGAACTAGGCCCCTTGGGGCACGCAAGCCAATAGCCCCGGCCGTCAGCCCGGGGACGCCCTTTTGCCTTTAACCCCCGGCGTCTATATACTCCGGATCTTCGGGAGGCACCTATGTTCCTGCGCCGTTTTCTTGCTGTTTTCTTCCTGCTCCTGTCCTCATCTCCCGCGGCTGCGGGAGAGCCCGATTCCCGGGTCTCGGCCTCCACCCGCATGGTCTTGCGGGCTGTGGACCGGGGTGTGGCCCTGCCGCTGCCCGGGCGCCTCAATCCGGGGGAGATGCGCATGCTTTCCGCATCCATCCGTTTTGAGGCCCTTCCTTCGCAGCGCGTGTTGGCTGATCTGGAAGAGTTGGGGGTCGAATTCTATCGTGCAGGTGGCGAGATGCTGCACGTCGGCGCCATCTATCCTGCCAGGATCCCAATGGAAGCGGTGGGCGGAATTGCGGGCCGGGACGATGTGCAACGGTTGGAGACTTCTCTCTCCTCCCGGACTCCGGAACTGGTGGACAACTACCCTCAGATGACCGAAGCCGCCCAAACCTGGCCTGCACTCGATCAGGAAGGCGTGCCCACAACCGGCGCCGGAGTGACCGCGGGCGCTATCGATAGTTGGATCGACATATTCCACCCCTCTTTCTTCCGTGCCGACGGCGGCTATTTCGACTGGATCGATGTTGATGACGATGGGGAATTCGATCCCGGGGTGGACGCAGTGGATTGGGACCGGGATGGAGAGGCCAGCTCCAAAGAGGTGCTGGAACTGGTGAAAGGCACGGTCGCCTGGCACAACGACATGGGCGGACCGGAGAAGGAGAACGACGGGGATAACTTCGTTACCGACCTGGATTGGCTTTGGATGGACCACAACGGTAACGGCAAGCGGGAGTGGGGGATCGGCCCCGGCTTCTCCGAAGATAATCCAACCTATGGGGAGCCCTACTTTGTCGCGGACGACATAAACGGTTCCGGCACCCTCGATCCCGGTGAGAAGTTGGTGGGCTTGAAAACCTGCAAGGTCCGGGCGATCTATCTGCCCCACCTTGATGAAGTGTACCGGCGGGGGGAAAACCTCATTGAGTATCCGCGGGTAGAAACTTCCAGTAGCCACGCCACCATGACCGTTGGTGTCCTGGCGGGGAACAACCGGGGGTTCCAACGTTTCCACGGAGTCGCACCCGACGCCGATATTCTGGTGGCGGACATGGAGCAAGGTGCTCAGACCCAGACCGAGGACACCGGTGGTCTGCCATACATCGCGGGCCTGGCGTGGCTGGTAGCTGAAGGGGCGCAAGTGGTGATGCACGAATACGGCTCTCCCTTCATGGAGTTCGGGGACGGCACTTCCAACATGGAAGCGGCCATCGATCTGGCGTCCCAAGACGATTCGGTGACCAGTTGCACCGCGACCCACAACTACGCCGGGTACAACATGCACGCCACCGCTGAGGTGCCGGCGGGCGGCACCCTGGACTTTCCGTTCGAGCTGGGGATATACGGCGACCAATACCCGCCCTACATGTTGATGCTAAATCTGCGCTGGCGCGAACCGGGTGCGCCCCTGTCCCTGACTCTTGTCGACCCCGCGGGTGCGCAGGTGATCCTTGAAGATCTGGAAAGGGAAGGAGACCTGGGCGCTGACCATCACCTCTGGTACACCGGGGTTGAGATCTCTCCCCGGGAGACTCACATGGCCAACTTCCTCGTCTATTCGTCATCCTACTACTCGCCCCTGACCGGAGGGGATTGGCTGTTGCGGGTGGAGAACCTGTCCGACGAACCCCAGGCGGTTGATCTGTTTGCCGCGGACCATACCGGCTATATGTACACCGGCAACCTCACCGAGCACGCGGACAAGAGCGGCACCATTTCGCATCCGGCAACCGCGGACAGCGCGATTTCCGTGGGGGCGTACCGTTCCAATGTCGATTCCTGGTACGGACAGTTCGAACTGGGGGATCTTTCGTTTTACAGCGGGCGGGGTCCGCGCATAGACGGGGAGTTGGGCTTGGACGTGGCTGCGCCCTCGGACGCAATCGCGGCCTGGTTTGATCCGGAGTGGGATTTTTACCCCGCATTTTCCTATGCTGCGGGTACGAGCGGGTCTTTGCCCCAGGTTACCGGCATGGTGGCTTTGCTGCTGCAGACGGATCCCGACCTTTCCCCGGAGGAGGCCAAGAAGCGGGTCGTAGAGGGTGCCTTGAAAGACAAGTTCGTCGGCGAGCCGCCTAACAACGACTGGGGGTGGGGCAAAGCCTCGGCCTATCGCACCATATTCGGTGTGGAGCCGTCTGACAATGTCGCTCCCGAGGCATTGCTCGAAGCCCCTGCTCAGGTGTTCCTCCAGGAGTCGTTCACTCTGGACGCGGGGGGCAGCGTTGACGACGGTCCTGAGGGGGAACTGGAAGTGCGCTGGGACCTGGGCTACGACGGCCAGTGGGACACGGAGTTTTCCACCAACCTGGAGTTGCCGGTGGCAGGCATTGAGCAGCCGGGCGAGTACCTGGTCGTGGTCCAAGTGCGCGATGCGGGGGGATTCACCGATCGTGCGTTGGCCCATATTCAGGTGCTTGACGAAGTCTTTGTGCCGGAGCCGGAAGTGGTGGAAATGGTAGAGGAGAAAGTAGACATTCTGGTCCAGGCGGACGCCACATCGTTCGTACCCGACACCGACGCGGCTGAGGTTGGTCCGGAAGGAGAGGAGACAACGGTCAGAAGAGGAAGCAAGGGCTGTGCCGCTACGCCCTCACCCGCCGGGGGGGGCCTCCCTCTCTTGGCCGGCTTGCTTCTGTCGCTGGTAGGTTGGTTGGTTTCTATCAGAAGACTTTGCGGCCGATAGCAGCCCGTGTTATCGTTACTTGAGCTCGGTGGTTTTGTGCCATGGCTTGGAGTCAAACCGAACGAGAACAACGGGTCCGTCGTCGCCTAGGCCGAGCGGGCCGAGGAAGCCGTTCTTGAGACAGTGCCCCGGATGTTTGCTGTTCCTGCGGCCCCATCACGTTTTGTGTCCGGAGTGTGGGGTGGATTTGGATTGGGACCGTCTTTCCGAGGCAGAATCGATGCTCGGGGAGACCTTGGCCGGCCGGTACCGTCTCACCTCCTTGATCGGAATGGGGGCCATGGGCAAGGTTTTCAAGGCCCGCCACACTTCCCTTGGCAAAGATGTGTGCGTTAAGGTAATGCACTCTATTCTGGCCACCAACGTGACTGCGCTGCGGCGTTTCCAGCAAGAAGCGAGAGCGGCGTCCAGACTCCGGCATCCCAATTGCGTTGCGACCCACGATTTCGGCGCCCTGGATGACGGCACCCTGTATATTGTCATGGACCTTATCAGGGGATTTGATTTGCAGAAGCTGCTGGAGCGCGAATTCTGGTTGGATCAGGCGCGGGTCGTACGCATCGCGCTGCAGATCGGCATCGCCCTGGAAGAGGCACACGCCAACGGCGTGGTGCATCGAGATCTCAAACCCGCCAATATCATGATTGATGAGCGACCGGAAGGACACGATGACATTACCGTGCTCGACTTCGGGCTGGCCCAGATACTCACCCCCGGCGACGGAGACTTGCCTGGGGATTCCCGAATCACGCGCAGCGGTCTCATTTGCGACTCCCCGTCATATATTTCCCCCGAGCAGTTGCGCAAGGAAGTCGCATCGGCCCAGTCGGACATCTACTCCCTTGGCGTGGTCATGTACGAGTTGGCCACGGGGTTGCTGCCATTTCGTGGTGAGAGCCCGGTCGAGACGGCCAGCCTGCATTTGCGTGAGATGCCCGAGCCGCCCCGTTGGCACAATCCGCAGTTGCACGCTAAGTTCGATGCCTTGATAATGCACATGCTTGCGAAGGAGCGTTCGGAGCGGGTGGCCGACTGCCGCGAGCTGCTGGCGGCGCTCGCCGAACTTGCCAAGCTGCTCGGAGCCGAGGGGCTGGCATCGGGGCCTGCGGGAGTTGCGATCGATCCGGAGGTGCGCGCTCAGCAAACTCGGTCGGCAGCGACTGCACTTGACCGCAGGCGCTTCCCGAGGCGGCCACTTGAAGAGGCTCTTCACTGCTATATTGCCGGAGTGAAATGCAAGGCTACTTGCGTGGACATCAGCGCGGGCGGGGGGTTCCTCTCGACGGACGGGGAGATCCCTGTCGGGACCACCGTAGCGGTGGTCTTCAAGCGCCAGGAAGGCATCGAGCATCCGTCATATCTCCTGGGTACCGCAGTCCGTCAGCAGGAAGGAGAGTTCGCCGGCGTCGGTGTGCGTTGGAATCGGGCAATCTCGACTGGTGAACCGGTAGACCTGGCTGCTTTTCTGTACCGCCTGTTGGGCATAAAGGTGGACGGCATTCGGGTCACGGATTCGGCCGACCCCGAAGAGCGGCGTGCCGTCTATCGATTCGTAGCTTCTGAGGACCCGCAGGTCGTACATGAAACATCGTCACAAGCTGGCCGGAAAGCGGGGACGAAGGTGCACGTGGCCGGGTCGCAGGTGGAGTTGCCAATGGCCTCACCCGCTGCCATGGAGACAGCCGACCACAGCGGCGACGGTGATTCGCCAGGGGCCATAACGACAAGGGTGAATCGGGCGGTGCGGGCCCCGGCCAGGCTTCCCGCGGTGATCGAGATGGGACTCGGCCCTCAGGCCGGAACGGTTACCCACCTGGGCAAGGAAGGGATGTTTGTTGCGGCTGGCGTGGAAGCGGCCAGTCAGGGTGGTGAGGCCAGCGTTGAATTCGTTATCAGGACCCGTCGGGGAGACCTGCGGATGAAGTGCAACTGCCGGATCGCGGCGGTAGACACTGGTGAAGCAACAGGTCGATGCGGCGTCGACCTCCAGATCGTCTCCGTCGATGAGGGGGACCAGCCCGGAATTCTGGAGAGCTATGTTCGCTGGCTTCACTTCCGCTTCTTCGCAGAAGACTGAGGCTCATCGCCACTCCCACGAGGTCAGTTCCCGGGCGAGCCAGGCCGCAGTGATCTGCTGCACCACGGGAACTGTCCGGCACAGGCACTGACGCACACTCTCCTCGGTGATTTTCAAGCCGCCCTTTCGCACGAGCCGAGTAAGTCTGGAGTCCGATATGCGGGCGGGCAGGAATTCGGCGTCGGGAAGGTCGAAACCGGCATCGACCACGTCATCAGAGCCAGCGCAAGCCACGTCGTCTCCGAGACGGTTTCTCAGACACCACCTCTCTCCGGCCTTGAACAGGCCCCTTCCCTTCAGTCGGACCAGGTCCAGCAGTACCCCTGCGATCTCGTCTCTGAAGATGGTGTCCCGAGAGTAGTAGTTGGACGCGGTGAACGACCGCAGGATGTCCATCGCATCGGCAAGGTCCAAGCGCGCCGCGGGTCGCCTGAAACCGGGCCGACACGAGGTCGTCAGCTTGTCGTAGCGTGCGAACGCATCTCCCGGCTTTGAGAGAAGGCGCTCCAAGGGATCGTACCAGTCCAGCGATCGGTCGCCCCGCATGTCTCGTCCCATTTCTTCGAACAGGGCGGCTAGAAATTTCCAAGGGTGGGGGATGGGTGCGTGGGTGTCGTTGCGTACGTGTGCGGGGACGCCCATATCCTGGACCAGATGCAGCACGTGGCCGAGCATGCGGAACGCGGTATCCCAGTCTTCTTCGGCCACCGCTTCCCGCAAAGCGGGCACCCCGCACAGATTGTCGGGGTGGTGCAACCACTCCGCGGCCGATACGTTGCGTTCGGCCATGATCCACTCGCCCGATTCTACCAACCCCCTTTGAAGGTTCAGCGGCCGGGAGAGGAAGTGATTCTCGGCCCGGTGGTGGGGGTAGTCCTTT
>CAZVFX010000238.1:0-6027 GCA_964626565.1 uncultured Myxococcales bacterium | reverse complement strand
TCCGTCAACGGAGCGTAGCGGTGACGGCTCCGCGGCTGCCGGGCACGCGTGAACCGGCGACTGTGCGACGGGCCACCGCTTATCGGGAGCATACCAGGGTGATACCACCCACTCGGTGCCTTCCTCCTCAGGCGAGAGCCGCTCCAGGCAGGGGGCCTCGTTCTCCTGTTGCACCGTGTAAACTGCGAGGTCCTCGCTCTCCAGGTCGAAGGCGCTGCACAGGGCTGCCTTGCATACCTTGGCGAAACCGCCGACTATGGGAGCATCGAAGGGTACATTCTTGGGCATTGCCCGCGCCGCAGTCATGGCCGGTCCACCCGGGGCGGCCAGTTCGTACAACTGCGCCTCGCCCTCCACCACCAGAAGGAGCCGTCCCGCGTGCAGCGCCACGAACCCCTCCGCCAGGCACGACAACTCGGCGACAGCAACCGTGGGGTCTGGAGCTTGCAGGTCATGCACGCGGGCAACGGCCTGCTCGTCCTCATCGATCATCAAATGGACCACGAGCCACCTGCCGTCCGTCAATACGTGGGGCGTCCACGCCGGCTCCCCGCCTGCGTGTGCCACGCACAGGGCTTCGACGGGGGCGTGCGGATCGGAGACGTCCAGCAGCGACACGCCCCGTTCCGTTGACACAACGAGCCGCCCGTCGGAGGCTCCGACCAGCCGCATGCGAGCCTCGGGTCCACCGATGCCGGAAGGCGGCGGTGTGGTTGCTGCCGCCCACCACGTTATGGGCGTCGGATGCGCAGGGTCAGCGATGTCCACGACGGTGACCCCACCCAGCCAACCTTCCTGCACGAAAGCCGTTGTTCCGACCAGGACCAGGCCGTGCGCCCGCCCCACCGAGACGGACCCCAACTCCAGGAGAGAATCCGGGTCGCGTACGACTAGGTTTGGTTGCTCGATGGAGACAAGACCGGTCTCGGCACGGTCGGCCGCTCGCGGGAGGTTGGCAGGCAAGGCCGCAGCGGCAGCGAAACCGGACAGACTCGGCAGCACCTGCACCAGGACCGGGGTACCACAGACATCGAAGCAGAGCCCCGCCCGATCATCGCACGGGTGTCCCTGCTGCTCGCACAGCGGAATCGTCCGGGCTCCTGCCGCACCTTCTTCGTAGACCCCTCCCCCATCCGACTCGCTAGCATCGCTTCCGACATCGCCGTTCGCGCCGGCTTTGGTTGCACACGCGATAAGCAGCCCGGACACGGCGACAGCCGCGCAGCCGATGGCCCATGACAAACACAGTCCATTTCTTCTACCCATGGGGCTTCTCCGCACACTCGCTCTTCAAAATGGAAACTCCTCTTCACCGGGCAGCATGTCGTCGTAGAAGACGCGGTAGAACTCACCGTTGCGGCTCACGCATGCGCTCGGGTAGTAGATGTCCTGCGTGTCGAAGTTGGCCCGGATGAAGTCCCGCAGCTCTGCTGCCTGCTCCCCTTCCACAACCTGGGTCCAGAAGCCGTAGTCCTCGTTCTCGGGGAACGCCGAGAAGCCATCGAACGGCCAGGCGACGGCGTTGGTCTCGTCACAGGCTTCCACGACGCCGGGGCCGTCAGCAGCGTAGCCGCCGAAGAGGAGCCGGTCTGTCACGAGGATTTCACCGGGCAGGTCCGCCAAGGGCGTGAGCGCTGCATGAAGCTCTGCCAGCGCCTCTGGCGGCGGCGTCTCCCAGTCCTCCGGTTCGCTCCCGCACTCCGGCCAGCCGGCAAAGGATGAGAAGCAGGAGGCCGCAACCGTCACATCCGGCAGCCCCACATACAGGTTCTCCGTCGGCCCGTCCAGCGCCGGACATCTCTCGTAGGCGCCGGCATCATCGGGGCTCACTGCAGCGGCCAGGGTCAGCAGATCCGAGAACGTCTCCTCCGGCACGACGGCCTGGCGCAGGACGCGATATCCCAGCTCCGGAATCGTGCTCTGGTCCAGCCAGATCACTCGCCGGTCGCCAAAGACATACAGCCTGAAGTCCCCGTAGTGCTCGACGAAGAAGATCTGCTCGGGCGACATCAGGAATCCGCCGCCTCGCCCAGCGGCGAAGACCAGCGCGTCAGGCGACAGGTCGGCCGGATCAATGGACACCGTTTCGTCGGCTTTCATGTCTCCGACCGACCCGTCTTCCACCACCTCCTGCTCAGCCGGAGTTTGAGAGCTGCCGCAGCCGAACGTGAACACCGCCAGCACGGTCAGCCATCCTGAGACAAGCCAGTTTGTTCTTTGCACCGTCGCCTCCTGTCTCACACTACGGCACGCCGCACCAGGCGCACTCGAAGAGCGTTTCCGCACTATGTTCGCCCTTGGGGGAGTACGAGTACGGCGGTGCCGTCTCAAGGTCAGCGATCCAGCGCACCATCCCCGCCCCATGAGAGAAGTAGACGAGGTTGATGTACACGCTGTCGGCACCGATATCCACCACTGGTTCCACTTCAAGCGCGGCCATGGCAGCCTCATCGAAGTCCTCGCCATCCTGTACCGACCAGCGCTTCTTCTGCCCCTCCAGCCAGAAGGTCAGCCCAGCCTTTGAGGGCAGTATGATCTTCCCTTCGAACCCGTGCCACTCGCGGTAGAACTGGTCCCCCATGAACTTGAGCACCATCAATTGGAACCAGCCCTCCTGGGTACCGTCCACGAGCACATGCAACATAACGTCCTCAGACACGCATGGCTGCTCCGGGTCGGACTGGCAAAGAGGGGAGTCGGTCTTCCGAGCCACCAGCGTCGGCTCGCCTCCCATGTCGCTTGCATAGAAGTAGGTGAAGTCGAGAGTCCACCCCTCTTCCATCTGTAGCCGATCCAGCACGGTGAAGAACTGGTTCGGGTCGAGCTCGTCGCCAGTCTTCACCGGCGGCGGATTCTCCTGCGCAAGGTTGTCCGGAAGTTCCAGATCCTCGTAGAGTGCACGGAAGGCATCCACGATACCCTGGCAGTAGGCGGCGAATTCCGGGTCCCCAGGGGAGGCTTCGTCGGCGTTCGTTTCCTCCGACAGCGCCACGTCCAACTCACCACTCTGGCCCGCTGCATCGTCTCCGGCCATTGCATCGACGATCACATCCGAGCTCCCGACGTCAGCCTGCTGAGATTCGGAATCACAGCCTGCCAGAAGCCCGGGCAGGAAGGCGAGAACAACAACGTATGCGGTGCGTCCTCTGCGTCGTTGCCACCGAATCGCGACCGGTAACAGGATGAGCAATAGCAGCACGACAAGGCCCCACGAAGCGGCCCCCGGCACAACTCCGGCAGAACAACCGCCGCTGCTTGACGAGCCGGAGTTGGGGGAAGACGGGTCGGCCTCAGCAACGCCCGACTCCGAGGTCACGTCGACTGGGGTACCGCTCCCTCCACCTCCGCAGCCAGCGACAGGATGGCCCCAGCCGCTCGGGGCGCAGACCCGTTCGAGGCAACAAGCGCCCGTAGGCGGGGTACCCGCATCGGACTCATAGCATACTGACCACCACGAATGGTCGATGCATTCCCAGCCCCACTCGCAGTCGGCATCGTCGTCGCAGGAGACGAGCTGTGCCGAGGCGCCGCATTCGCCTCTGTGTGTGTACTTGTAGCACTCCATCCCCGGCTGGGTGCACTCGGAATCGGTTTCACATTCGACGTCGGGCATGTGGCAGAGCTTGATTCCGGTCTCCACGGGTCCCGAGTTCGGGCCGTCGCACTTGTGGCAGTAGCAGGGCATCTCTTCCCAGCCCGGGCCGTTGTCGGGGTCAGGGCACGCGCAGTTGTCTGAGCCCCACTCATGCAGACTCGCCCCGCACTCCTCGATGTAGTCGGCGCAGACCGTGTACTGCGGGCAGTCGGCGTCGGTTTCGCACTTGGCGCGTCCCCAGAAGAACGGTTCCTCGGCCAACGCCATGCCAGAGAAGAAGAAAGCCCCGGTCGCCGCCAGCACGAGTGTAGGGAATCGGCTTGTCATGTCGGTCATCGTCATTTCTCTCCTCGCCGCTCAAGGGCACTCGGCTACATCTATTCCCTGGCCTCCTACTGCGCGTCTGCCACCTGGTCCAGACTCAGGTGCATGTAGCCCTTGCACTCCAGGCAGTCCTCAGACCCGAACACAGTCACGGAGATCTGCCCCTGTTTGAAGCACTCGAAGTCATACTCGACAGCGAGAGAATGCTCCTGGGGGCACTGGCTCGGCAGGTTGCTGTACTGGTCGGAGGCTCGCAGGCGCTGCCTCACGAACTCCGCCGGGAAGGTCTTCCCGTCTATCAGCGGATGGCCGGTTCCCTCCACCGAGACAGTGCCGACAGCCGGATCGCCCGGCTCCTGGGTGATTTCGACGGTCACCACGGTATCGATGTCGATGGGCTCGAACTGACCGCCATACTCGGCGCACGGCTCCCAGATGCCCGTGGCAAGCATCTCGTAGGCACCTGATATCTGCTGTGGCGAGTTGTCTGCGCTGCATTCATGGAGCGGGTCCGACGGCGTGGTATGCCCCCACATGGGAGCGCCGCCCTTCTCGACACAGTCCCCTTCTGCGGACCACCCGCCGTGGTAGTGTCCGACGTCCACCGCGACGCAGCTCTCGTCCGTGGCAAAGTAGAAGTAGTAGTTGTCGGTGCAGCCGGAGGGACAGTCGCCCAGGCCGCGTTTCAGTACGATGGAAAAGCCTCCGTCGGGACGAAGGAACGGATAGATGAAGCTGCCGTCCCCCATCCATTCATCAGCCGTGTAGATCGTCTGGATGTCGGCGAGCTCGGGATGGTCCTGGTGTATCTGCCCGATCACGTCGCCCACTGTCTTTCCGCTGCATGCTCCCGTTCCCTCAATGTCGAGCGAAATCACTGGTTCGCCAGGGGCCAGATCCTCCTTGCCTGGCGGATGACACCCCACCGTCGCGACAGCCGGAGACGTGTCCTCCTCCTCAGCGAGTCCCTCCTTCATCACATCGTCGTGGCGAGCTTCCTCCGCCGCATCAATGTTGGCATCTTCTCCCACGGTCAGTGTGTCACCTTCCACCGCATCGGCACCGCCCGAGGACTCCTCGTCACACCCGGCCACGCCTCCCGGGACGAGTGCGAAAACGAAGACCAACGAAACGCCGGACAGGCTTCGTCGCCTTGCAGCCTTGAACAGCAGCGCAATCAGGATTCCGAAGACGAGGAGGCTCCAGGGGGCATCCGGATCGGAGCTGCCCACGGTACAGCCACTCTCCGAATCCTCGTCGGCAGAGTATCCGTCCGACTCGGGAAGACCGGTTTCTTCTTCATCTGTCGTATCAGCTTCCGGCTCCCATGTGCCGCCCTCAAGGCACGACTGCACTTCGGGCGGCAACGTCTTCCCTTCCTCGATGTCATCGCCGAACAGGACCGAGCCCTCGGGGTCCCCACAGACCCAGTCGCCGATCTCATCGCTGCAGGACCACCCAGACCAGGACCCGGGGGCGCCGTGATGGTCCAGCGCCGCGGTGCGGACACAGTAGTGCTCGCAAGGATTCACGTCGAAATGAGCGCTGCACAGGCCGCCGCCCAGTATCAGTTGCCGGTCGAGGTCGTACTCACCGGACAGAACCGTGTCGAAGACCTTGGTCTCCTGGCTATCCCTCGCCTCGAGCAAGATGGCTCGTTCGCTCAGTCCCTCGCCGGAAACAACCAGCGCCAGAGCGCCAGCTTCCTCGGTGACGGACGACACACACCAGGTGCCATCGGCCTCCCTCATCGGCACGCCCAACCCCTGGTACTCCAGTTCCGGGATGGGCGGCGATGCCCACTCGGCCCCGGGCTGGGCGGTTCGGAAGCTGAATTCCTTCGCCTCTTCGACATCCACGCCATTGCGGGAGAACGTACAGATGTAGTCCGTGTCCGGAACGAGTGGCTCCTCGGGCGTCGCAACGATCAGGAAGTATTCGTCACTCATCATGCTCAACGAGGCGGTGAGTGCGACAGACTCCCCGTTTTCCTGGGAGAGGCTCACGCTCCACTCCTCGAGCGGCTGCTCGTAGGTGCTCCCGTACAGGAGAATGGCCGTATCCACCGGGACGTCCTCCATCCCATCCCAGGGCCACGCCACGTGAGC
>CAZVFX010000237.1:0-6087 GCA_964626565.1 uncultured Myxococcales bacterium | reverse complement strand
GTAGGCCCGGGAGGCAGAGGTCTGAAGAGCTCACATCTGCAGAAAGAAGACCCCCCCCTTGGTCGCGGCCGGGCCGGTGCCGGCAGAGCCGACGAGGTACACCTGACCCCCAGACGCCGCGGCCCCGGAAATCTCACCCAGTTCCACAGCCGTAGTAGCGCAGTCGGCACCGCAGGGCGCGGTCGCCTCGTGCAAAGCGTGATAGCTCCAGGACGAATCGATACCCACCGGCTCCGCCAGATCATGGGCGACCACAAAAAGGGTTCGTTTGACGAATGCCTGCCCGTTCTGCTGGAACTCCTCGTCCCGCTCACCTGCGGCGAATAGAAAACCGTCAGACAGCACCACCGCGCGGAATTGAAGTTCATCCGCACCGGCAATAGGCAGCCCCACGATCTGGGGATCGCCGCCCTCGGGCTGGGCCCAGTCATGGCGGGACAGGAGCCCGCCCGTACCCACTGCCCACACCTCGTCGGCGCCGCTCCCCGCAATTGCGGTCCAGTCGCTGGTGTCCCAGAGATCACTAGGAGAACCGACGTTCCACGACCAGACGTCCAGGCCGGCTGCCTCGTACCAGTCCAGGTACGGGGTAGCCTGCGCACCGCTCGACCCGTTGGCCACCATGAACGCCTGCTGGAAAGCCATTGTGCAAGACTCGGAATCAGCGCATGGAGCCGGGGGTGCAACCACACCCCACACGCCACGAGGGTGCTCGAACGCTTCGTACTCGGCAATGGCCATCTTTGGGCAGTCCCAGGTGATGGCGCCGCCCGATGAGGTCCGCGTGCAGTGACGCGCTACCGCCTTGGCGTTGCCAAAACTGCGCCCGGCCAACAGATACAGGTCCTCGTCTTTGCCGGCCACCGCCTTGTGCTTGAGGCGCGCTCCCCACATGTCTCCGAGAGTTCCAAAATGAGGCGTCAAGCCTTCCAGAGTCTCCTCCAGAATCTGGTCCTGCTCCCAGGCGGCGCCATCAAAGAAGGACGCCTTCAGAGTGCCTTGAGCTACTCCCGCGGCCAGGTTGTTGGAAACCCGGGTAAAGACAACATCGGTTCGTTCGCTGTCCACATGGTACTTGGCGACCTCTCCCGCTTCCAGGGTCACGGCCCAGGCGGTCACGGGTGCACCGTCGCCACCTGAACTATGGCCCACGGCCAGGAAACTGCCGGATGCATGGTCCACGTCGACAAAAGCAGTCATTTCGGGAAGGCCGGGAGCATCGTATTGAGCCAGCGTCCAGCCCAGGCATTTCCCCTCGACACACAGGTCGCCGGCCGTGGAAGCCTGCCCGTCATCACAGCCCTCGCCCGACTCCTTACCCTCGCATGCGACGCACACCTCCGGGCCGGACACACACTCGCCCGCGGCACACTCGTCGCCCACCGTGCACACTTCACCGTCCTGGCACGAAACGCCAGACAGGGGCTCGTTGAGGCAACCCGACCCCGGAGCGCACGAATCCGCAGTACAGCCGTTGCCGTCGTCGCAATTGACAATCGACCCCAGGCACTTGCCCCCTGCACACCAGTCGTCCTCAGTGCACAAATTCCCGTCATCGCACGCGCCGCCTCCCGGCTCGTTGATACATCCGGTGGCAGGGTCGCAGGAATCCAAGCTGCACGGATTGCCGTCATCGCAGTCCACCGGGCCGCCAGGTTCGCAAAGGCCGTTGCTGCACATGTCGCCCCCGGTGCACGCATCCCCATCCTCACAGGGCAACTCCGGGTACAGGTAGATACAGCCCATCCCTTCGGCGCACACGTCTTCCGTGCACACGTTGTCATCTTCGCAGTCCAACGGCACACCCTGGCACTCACCCTCCACGCACTGGTCATCCTTGGTGCAGCCGAGATCATCGTCGCAGGCAGCCTCATTCCAGGGATTCAAGCACCCCGCGGCAGGGTCGCACAGATCGTCGGTGCAGCCGTTGCCGTCGTCGCATACGATCGGCTGGTTCTGACAACCGGTCGCGGCGTTACAGCTATCGTCGGTGCAGGCATCCCCGTCGTCACAATCCGCTGCCTCGTGGGCGCATTCCCCGCTATCCACCGAACAAGCGTCGACAGTGCAAGCATCGCCATCCTCGCACTCCACCGCCGTCCAATAACACGCACCATCCACTGGGTCGCAGAAGTCGTTGGTGCACTTGAGTCCGTCATCGCAGTCCACCGGCTCAAACGACACCTCCCCGGTCGTTGGATCGCAGGAATCCACCGTGCACAGATCGCCATCCCCGATATCAGCGGGAACATGGCTGCACTCAGGACCCTCATCGGTCAACTGACAGCTATCCACAGTGCAGAGGTCCCCGTCGTCGCACAGCGGCGTGGACACGCACTCGCCTATCGCGGGATCACATTGCTCTATGGTGCACTCGTCGCCATCGTCGCAAGCAACAGCAACAAAAACACACTCGCCGCTGTCCGCCTCGCACGCGTCTTCCGTACACAGATCGTCATCGTCACAAACAACCGGCTCCGACAGGCACTCGCCCTCCTGGCAATGATCATCCAGGGTGCACAAGTCGCCATCATCACAACCGTCATCGTCGGGCAGCGACTCTTCCAAGCACTCACCGGTGGCAGGTTGGCAGGTCACCAGGATGCAGTCATCCGGGTTATCTTCACATTCCACCACACTGTCCGGCACGATCTGGCAGGAGCCGTCGATGCAGTCGTACTCTCCGTTGCACACATCTTCATCCTGGTAGGGATCGCAATCCGCCACGGTGGCGCAATCGCAGATCTTGTCGCCGGAGACACATGCGCCGGCCACGCATTCATCGGGATGACTGCACTGGTCGCCGTCGTTGCAAAGCGTTCCGTCCGCGACCGGGACCAGATCGCAGCCGCCCGCCTCACACAGATGAGCCTGGCAAATGGGAGGCGGGCCGTGCAGGTCCTCGCAATCCCCAGCCTCTTTGCATTCAACAACTTCCGGCGGCAGGTCCAGATCAACATCGGGTGCGGAATCGAGTGAGGCGTCGGGCCAGGAGTCGGGGTCGGCCCCGTCGGGGCCTGCGCCGTCGCCTTTTGAATAGCCGTCGGGCAGCGCACCGTCGCCGCCCAGGTGGTCGCCCGGCCAGACATCCCACCCCGCGCCGTCCAGAATCAGGGTCGGGCCTTCCGAGGAAGAACTGGAACAAGCCGATATAGCGCCCGCAAAAAGTACCAGCAGGCAACCGCTTAGTATCACTGCAATTCTTGTCTTCATCGCGTCCTCCGCATACTTCCGCCCCTTGTCGGAACAAGGGCTTTCTGCTATGGAAAGGTTAACTGCAAACGCGGGCCGCCGCAAATTGACGAGGGAAGAGATTTTGGAGTCACGGCAGCGCATAGTGGAGGTTGGAGACGAGGCCGCCACCGAAAAATTCGGATTGGCCCTGGGCCGAGCCCTCGGCTCGGGAGACATTGTCGGCCTGATCGGACGCCTGGGTGCGGGCAAGACCGCGCTGACCCGGGCCATCGCTACCGGGGCCGGCATTCCGTCAACAACTGTGGTCAACAGCCCCACCTTCACCATCCTCAACATCTACAATGGGCCGGAACTTGACCTCTACCACCTCGACCTCTACCGCATCGAAGATCCGGAAGAGCTGGAGGGCCTCGCCCTCGCCGACCTTCTGGATTCCGGCGGCGCGCTCGTGGTCGAGTGGTTCGATACGTTCCCTGAAGCTTTTCCCGAAGACGCCTTGACCATCAACATCGAGATCACGGGCGAACACTC
Organism: uncultured Myxococcales bacterium; assembly: GCA_964626565.1. Lineage (GTDB taxonomy): Bacteria > Myxococcota_A > UBA9042 > CAIXZC01 > CAIXZC01 > CAZVFX01. The sequence continues at coordinate 2,361 of CAZVFX010000237.1, read as the reverse complement.
GCGCAGATTTGTGCTGCTGGCAGGCGGCCCGAAAAGCGAGGAGTTGCTTGAAGAGACTACTCAGGGAGTTATCAATTCCAAGGTGGGAAAGTAGGTCTTGTAGCGCCGAGCATCACGGGTCAGCAACGTCAGTCGTTTCACCGCCGCGTGCGCCCCGATATAGAAATCAGGCAACGGCGATCGCCGCGCCCCGCCACGCCGGCGGTATTTTTGAAAGCACCTTCCCGCCAGAAAGCCGGCATCCCAGGGCAGCGGCGCTCTGACAAAAGCTGACTCTGGAAACGCCTCGTCCATCTCTTCAACGGTGGAGAAGTGAACCGATACCTCGGAGTAGATTATGGGATTTATGACGAGGATACTGCTCCCTCCGCAGTCTTCAATCATCCGAGACGACCACTCCCACCACTTCGGATCCCTGGTGCACAGGTCGAGCAGTACGTTACTGTCGACGAGAATTCCGCTCATCAGTCCTGTCCCCGCGTCAGCGCCATGATCTCGTCTGTCGTCAACTTCCCTGTCCCCCTGCCCGCCAAATGCTCCACGATCCAGCGGCCCCGGTCACGGGGATGATTGAGGATCTTCTGCACCACCACCTGGTCCCCTTCCACCACAAACTCCACGTGGGTGTGGGGCAGAAATCCGAACTGCTCACGAATATGAATCGGAATCGTTACCTGGCCCTTGGAAGTTATGCGCATGACGGCCTCCCCGGTAATACTCTTACCGGTAATACTCTAACTCTGGGTCGGCGTCATGTCAAGGAGCGTGCTTGTGTGTGTGAAAGTCTCTATTGATAACGGTGCGGTCAGCCCAAGGCCGCCCAAGCTACGCGGCTAGCTTTGCTTTTTCCATTCGTCTCTCAACCGGTCCTTCAATTGCAGGCGAGCATCTTCAAACCGAGTTTCGATACGCGGCTCGATGTGGCAGCGAAAGCACATGCGGCAAGCGTCGACATGACCCGCGACCTGGCGGAATTCGTCCATGGGTTGGTCCCGCAGGATCTCGATGAGGGATTTCTCGAAGATGTTGCCTACCACATGCTCGGTTTCGAGTATGGTAGGGGAAGTACAGGGATAGACATCCCCTTCCAAGGTGATGTACACCTCGTCGTCGGGGCCGGCGCACAGGTCCGGTTCGTCGAAGAAGGGGTTGTAGACGCCGGAGGAGATGCGCTTGATGTGCTCCGCAGCTTCGTCCGGATCTTCCGGCAGGTCAGGGGACAGGGTAAACGTGATGCCGCACCTCTCCACCGTTTCCCTGATTTTCGGCAGCACCTCGGAATGAAACTCGGTGAGCTGCTCCGCGGTCAACCACATGGGCTTGGGCGCGGCGATAGGCCCGCACACGCAGAAGAAGAAGTTCACGTGGGTCGCCCCGATCTTGGCTGCCAGTTCCGCCTGCCGATGCATGATCTTGTAGTTCTGGGCCAGGATCACAGTGTCGATGTTCACCTCGACGCCCGGCTGCTCCAGAATGGCATTGAGACCCGACAAGGCCATGTCGTAGCCCCCGGGCACGCCGCGGATCGTGTCGTGGGCCTCAGGGTCCGGGGCGTCCAGCGACACCATGCATAACGAAAGCCCCGCCTTGGCGATCTTGGCCGCCACTTCACTGGTCAGGGGGATCCCGTTGGTAATGATGTCCGAATAACAATCCAGGGTGGTCGCATAGTAGATGATCTCGGCAAGATCGTCCCGCACCGTCGGCTCACCGCCAAAATAGTCCACCCGGGTGTAGCCGCACAGCCTGAACTCTTCGAGGATACGATACACGGTGGGCAGCGGCGTCATGCGATCGGCATACAGCTTTCGCACACTGCACATGACGCAGGATGCAGGGCACGTGGACAGAATAAACGCGGTGCCCAACCGCTCGTAGTACCACTCGGGCGGAACGTCCGGAGTCTTCTCATAGGTCAGCGACCAGCCCCCCTGGTTCAACGCGGCCGCGATGTCGTACGAGTGCATCCGCGCACCCTTGCCTTTCAGCAGGTCCACCAACCGCCACGGCACCACCGGCGGCTCGAGCTCCGCCTGAGGAGCAGCGCCCAGCCACACCACGGGATACCGGCCCGAGATCGTCTCCCGCTGTCCGGGAGCCATCGTCGACAATCTGGCCACAAGCCAGGAGTCGACGTGCTCAACACGCGACAGGCCCATGCCTGTCGAGCCGTCAGAGGGATCGGATCGGGTGGTGGCCGAAGAGGTTTCTTCCCCCCCGGGGGAAGTGGCCGGAGCAATGACCGAAGGTCGAGCGACGGCCGAAGGGGGGCTAGCTTGGCAGCGCCCGACGTAGCCTTGTGCGAAGTCGGGTTCGGGCCCCCCCCACGCGCCCGGCAGCGCCGGGCGCGGGGGGGGGCGC
>CAZVFX010000236.1:0-6094 GCA_964626565.1 uncultured Myxococcales bacterium | reverse complement strand
CGGACACGGCCGTGGAGTTGGGCCTGTTCACCAACTGTCAGTTGAGTAACGAATTTGGTACCTGCCAGGGCAAGAGGGTCTGCACCGAAGCCGGCTTGACCGACTGCGATGCGCCGGAGCCTGCCGAGGAGACGTGCAACGGCGTGGATGACGATTGCAACGGCGACGTGGACGAAGGGGACATCGTCGAGGGTATTGGCGTTTGTGACGACGGTAACGATTGCACTGATGACAACTGCCTGGGCCCCGATGGCTGCGAAAACACTGCGCTCAGCGAGGGCGAATGCCTGGACGATGATCCCTGCACGGTCGCGGACCATTGTGACGAAGGAGTCTGCGTGGGAAATCCGGTGATGTGCGACGACGATAACCCGTGCACTGATGACGAATGCGACGGTGCGGGCGGCTGCGTCTTTGTGGATAACACGTCCGAGTGTGACGACGGCAATCCCTGCACCGTGGCTGACAAGTGTAGCGACGGTGAGTGCAGTGGCGTTGAGGTCTCCTGCGACTGCCAGGTGGACGAAGACTGCCTGGAATACGAGGACGGCAACCTGTGCAACGGCACTCTCTTTTGCAACCTGGAAGAGTGGCCGTACAAATGCAGCATTGTTCCGGAAACGGTGGTCCAATGCGACGAGCCTGAGGCGGGCCCCGACGCCATCTGCCTGAAATCATCATGCGACCCCGGCACCGGGGAGTGCGCTCTGGTGGCCGACCACGAAGGCTTTGCCTGCGAAGATGGTAACGCCTGCACCATAGGTGACAAGTGCGTCGCAGGAGCCTGCACGCCGGGAGTACCCGACGTCTGTGCCGACAACAACCCGTGCACAGACGACATCTGTGATGCCGAAATCGGTTGCGTGTTCACTGACAACAATCTGCCTTGCCAGGATGGCAACATATGCACTACTTCCGACACATGTGCGGGTGGCGAATGCCAGCCGGGTGCACCGCTGGTATGCCAGGATTCCAATGACTGCACCGATGACGCCTGCGATCCCGCATTGGGCTGCGTCCATCTTGCCAACAACGCTGGTTGTGACGATGGGGTTGAATGTACCGTCGGAGACCACTGTGCCGATGGTGAATGTGTGTACGAAAACCTGGACTCCTGTGATGATGAGAACCCGTGCACCGACAACTACTGCAATCCGGCACAAGGCTGCGTCACCACCTTGAACCAGGCCCCTTGCAATGACGAGGACGTGTGCACCAGTGGCGACCACTGCCACCTGGGTGAGTGTGTCTTCCTTGAGGAGCTGGTCTGCGACGACTACAACGAATGTACGGATGACTCCTGCGACCCTCTCCAGGGGTGTGTCTTCACCATCAACGAGGCGCCGTGCGACGACCTGAACGCTTGCACCGCCGGCGAAAACTGCTTTGCCGGTGTCTGTGCCGGTGGCCAGCCGCTGGACTGCGACGATGGAGACAGTTGTACCACCCACAGTTGCAGCCCCGTTTTCGGATGCCAGTACCAGAATGTCTGTGTCGGGACGGTTGCCGTCGCCGTCGTGCCCGCGGCATTCACCCGGTATGAGCTGGAAGAAGGAACCATGACCTTGACGATGGGGCAGCCCGATGCAGGGTGGCAGGAAAGTGCGGCAACATCGGCGCATTTCGGCATCTGCCCGATTTCGATAGCGGAATAAAGGAGCGAATAATGGATACAGCCAGAACAGTGTTTGCGTCTTTGCTTGTTGTTTGTCTCGCCGGTGTTTCTCCTGCCGCCGGAGCAGCTCCCAACGAGATTCACACCCAGGGTGTTTTGCGTGACACCAACGGTGATTTGATGGCTGGTGAGATGGAGGTGGTCTTTGCAGTCTACGGCGACCAGGAGGGGGGCCAATCGCTGTGGGAAGAGTCGATCACCATCGTGTTGCAGGGCGGCGTTTTTGACACGTCGCTGCCCGCTGACCCTGTGGAATTCCCTTTTCCTTCCGACCTTTTTGACGCGGAAGCCCGCTGGTTGTCAATAACACCGGCAGGCCAGCCGGAGCTGCCCCGAACCAGGCTCTCCTCCGTACCCTACGCTTTGCAGGCCAACACGGCTGACAACCTGCAGTGCAGCGGGTGTATTTCGTCCGATGAGGTAGATTTCAATTATGCATCGTCCGATGCTCCGGGAGGCACCGCCACCAGCGCCCTGCTGGCCACGGAAGCGTTGGTCGCTGCCAATGTGAATTGTGTCGGCTGTATCAACTTGCAGGCTATGGATGCCACGGTGCTTACCGCGGACAACATCTCGTACGACAACGTCATTTCCGGATTGGGCGCTGCGACCGCCCAGGATGCCATCGACGAAAACGCACTGGCTATCGCGGCCCACGCTGCCGATGTTGAAATTCACGGCAGTGGCGGTTCAAGCAATGACAGCGCTAAGATTCGTGTACTCAAGGGCGACGCAAACCTGGTTTCGGGGGAGACGACCACCGAGTACGTTCACGTGTTCAGCGCAGATACGCCGAAGGTTTATTTGTATGCTTACGGCAAGGACTCCATGGAGGGGGATGCGCCCGTTCTGTCAACCGGGGGCGGCACCGTTGTGTTCACGCGCTGTGCCTGGTCCGGCAACCATGCCAAGCATGTCAACAGTTGTACGCCGCCTCCATGCCCGGCAGACTGGACGGATCTGGGGGTGACCGGAAACGTGAAGACGGGCGGCAACGGAACAGGCTCCGGCGCAGGCATCACCAACGGCACCTACACGACCTCATCCGGCTATCAGGAGCGGGCCTGTTTTCACTCTGCGGACTTCGCGGTTGTCCAGCCTCGCTGTGCCTGGTCCGGCAACCATGCCAAGCATGCCAGCAGTTGTACGCCGCCTGCATGCCCGGTGGACTGGGCGGATCTGGGGGTGACCGGAAACGTGAAGACGGGCGGCAACGGCACCGGCTCCGGCGCAGGCATCACCAACGGCACTTACACCACCTCTTCCGGCTACCAGGAGAGAACCTGCATCAACCAGGTCAAGAGCCAGATTCCTCAGAGTGTGCAGATTTGGATAGACGGCGAAGACCGCACGGCAGCTATCGGCGACCAGCAGAGCGTGGGTGCCCCCGCGTGGACGGGTGCATCCTGGGGCTCGGACGGGGTCACGCCCTGGGCTACCGGTCGCTTGGATATCTCCCAGGTAATCGACTGGGGTGTCGGGGAACATATCCTGGAATTCAAGAACACGGGCGAGAGTGGTGGGAGACTCCTCCACTATGTCTATCTTGTGGACCCGGCTGTTCAGTCCCAGGCATTTCCCAACGATGGTTGCGGCGGCGCTGAAGCGCTTGTTTTCAACGGTGGCGTTGCCAAAGTGGATGCCACCACGGAAGACATGCTGGGAGAGAACAAGGCCGTTGACGATCTCTCTCCGCTGGGCTGCGGCGGTGAGGGAGGTGGTGATGTGGTTTATGCCGCGACTTTTAACGAGCGCACCACGCTCAAGGCATCCGTTGCTGCGCCGTTCGCCACCCGGGTCTATGTTCTCGACAGCCCCTGTCAGGACGAGTCGTTGCTGGCTTGCGGCACCACCGAGGCAACCACTCCGGAGCTGGATCCGGGTACCTATTACGTTGTGGTGGACTCGGATGATGCCGGGCAGGCCGGTGACTTCGGTCTTACGGTCGAGTTGGAGGCCTCTCCGCTGCCTGCAAACGACACCTGCGACACCGTCGAGCCCATCGCGGCCGGGCAGCAGGTTGTCCAGGTGAGCGGCACCACCAAGTGGGGTCTGGATCAGTATACCGGCACCTGCGGCGGCGATGGCGTCTCGGATGTGGTTTACTCCTTTGAGGCCACCGACGTAAATGACGACCTGCTGGTCACCATCGCCGCGCCTTTCTCATCGGTTCTGGTCCTGCGGGCCCAGAACTGCCAGGGCGGCTTCCAGCTTTCCTGCTCGACAAATGGTACTCTCACCATTCCGGGCCTTGCACCCGGTATCTACTACCTCTTCGTTGACGGCGTAACAGCCGAGGACGAAGGCACGTTCACCCTGGACGTGACGTTGAATTAGGCTTCGCCCCAACATGCCGCCAAAGAGACAAGGACTTGACAGCCTAGATCCTAGTCGTTATAGTCCTAAGCATGAGGCTCTCGCCAAACAACATCGATACCATCTTCCACGCTCTTGGAAAGCAGATCTCTTTCCGGGCCGGTACTTCCGTGGAGGTCGTGGTTTGCGGCGGTACTGCTCTGGCCGTGCTCGACCTCGTCCACCGGGCCACCAAGGATGTGGATGTGCTGGCCTGGGCCAGGACGGAAGGAAAGGATGTGTTTCTCGACAGGGTGAATGCCTTTCCAGTCTGGCTGGAGGAATCCGCCGCTGCCGTGGCGAGTGATTTCGATTTGCCGGGGGGATGGTTCAACGCCGGTCCGGCATCCCAACTTGACCTGGGACTGCCGGGAGGATTCGAGGGACGGTTGGTCCGAAGAACCTACGGACCGAACTTCACGATTCATTTCATTTCAAGGGTCGACCAGATCCACTTCAAGTTGTTTGCCGCAGTGGATCGAAACGACTACCACACCCAGGACCTGTTGGCGTTGAAGCCGACTCCGGAAGAAATGCTGGATGCCGCCAGATGGGTGGTGACGCAGGATGTCTCAGAGCCATTCCGCATGGTGCTGGAGGATTTTCTGACAAAGTATGGATTTGCCGATGTCACCGACCGAATTTAGAGATGCGCTACGGGAGACTCTTCTGTCGCTACTGTGGCGGCAGTGGGGCGCGCTTGGTGTGGCCACGCACGTCTTGCCCGAGGATCGGTTCTCGGTTGATTTGGAGGCTTTGCTCGTGGCATCAGCAGCACTCTCGCCCTGCGACCAGCGGCTGGCAAAGCTGGCTGAAGAGTGGCTGAGCTTGAATCGCAGTCTGGCACTCAAGACCCGGGTGGTCCGCATGTGCCGGGCCCTCGGGCAGCTTGCGGGCAAGCACCACGTAGACTTGTTGCCCCCCGACCCGGAGCAAGTAGTTGGGGCAGGCCAGACCGGGTCGACCGTTTCCCGAAAAGCAGTCGCTCCGGCTCTCTCCGTCCCGGCCACGGCCCAGGTCAACTTGCGCCGCTTGTTCGGCGTCAATGCCCGGAGCGACGTGCTGCTCTACCTCCTTTCCGGAGGCACCGGGAGTTCGGCGGGCATTGCCCGGTCTACATGGTTTGATCAAAAGGCGGCATACCGCATTCTGGAATCGTGGGTGGCGGCAGGTGTGTGCCTGCGGGCCCGGTCAGACTCCGGGGATGGCTATGCATTGGTGCGAACCAATCAATGGCTGCAACTGCTCGGTCTAGCCGGATCTGTGCGGTGGTTGGATTGGGCTCAAGCTCTGTTTCCGCTGATTCTGCTTCTCCATGCCACCAGTACGCCACCGAGGTCTGGAGACGAGTATCTGCTCTCATCCTTGTTGAGGGAGTTGCACGACCGCCTGGCAACGACCGGCAGGACGTGGGGTATCCTCCTTCCCGACCGCCGCAGCCATCCTGGCGAAACGTTCTTCCAGCCGGCTTCGACCGCGGTATTGGACCTGGCCCGTGTGATGGCTGGAACTGACGAATAACGCCAATGTCCCCGGGGTCTTCGACCCGTCGCCTCTGACTGGTTTCCAGCATGACGATGGTGCCCTCGGAGTGCGGCAACCTGAGCATCGGGGGTCAGACCCTTTCGGTTTTCGCTTTCCGAGGTCTGAATCAGCCGCTACATCCGAAGAACCACCGCAGGCCGCCCGCCATCATCCCCGCACCCGGGGCCAAGGTCCGGGACCCGTCCCGGGACAATCCGCTTGTCGGCGTGAGCCGCGGGGATACATGCGTGAGCCCGGCTTTCGCACCACCACGGCCATTCATGCTCGAGCATCCCACAAAGCCCCACGGGTCACCAAGGGGGCACGCCAGCAACCTCGGCCGGGTCTCTGCTGGAGGCGTTGCCGGTTTGTCGTCAGCTCGGCATGGCCTCGCGCACGGAGACCCGGCCGATCCCGCTGGCGAGCCCCCCGTGCCCGTCACTTATTGGATCCTCGTCGAAAGACCTTGCCTGAGTGCCCGCCCTGCATCACGCTTGAATCTATGAAGCTGATACTCGTCCTGCTCGCCTTTGAACTGCT
>CAZVFX010000235.1:3836-6168 GCA_964626565.1 uncultured Myxococcales bacterium | reverse complement strand
GTATCTTTCTTGCGCGCAGCAAGGACCTGGTGACCTGGCAGAAGCACCCTGCCTGGTCGGCGCCGGCCTCCCTGGTGGACCATGGGCCCGCTAATCACGTGAACGACCCGTCGGTGGTGCTCGTGAACGGCACGTTCTATATGTACTACACGGAGGCATTTACTGCGGAAAATGACCTCGTGCATCTTGCCACCTCGCAGGACGGAATGACCTGGGCCAAGCAGGGGGCAGTGGTCGAACTGGGCCCCCCGGGGGCCTGGGACTCGGGCAAGACCGGGCGGCCCTCAGCACTCTACGAAGAAGGCGAATTTCGCCTATGGTACGACGGCTGGACGCCAGGGCAGGGGCGACACGTGGGATATGCTACTTCGCCCGACGGCTATACCTGGACCAAGCACCCCGCCAATCCCGTCGTCATGAACGAAGGCGCAGTCGACGTCGAACATTTCGGCGAGTGGTACGTGATGCTCACAGAAAGCGGCAGCGGTACCAATCTCTACGTGGCGAAAGACCCGCTGAAATGGCAGTCCGTGGGGCAGATTCTGGCCAAGAGCGGAGCCGGGTATGATCAGTTCGGGCAGGTAACGCCCTTCCTGTACGTGGAAGACGACCAGCCCAAGGCGCTCTTCTTCGGCGGCGCCTCAGATGTCTGCTGGTGCAAGAACCGGGTCGGGCTGGCGCTCATGGGGCAGGACATCGCAGGCTGCTCCGGTTGTCTGGCCGAGCAGCCCTCCTGCCAGGGAGCGTGCGGTGAGGCGGGATTCACTTTTGGCTTCTGCGGTCAGCCGGGAAGTGACGATCCCGGGGCGTGCTGCGCCTGCTGCCACGACTGGGATTGCCAGCCGCCCGAGGAACCCGAATTCGCAGTCGCCTCCGGATACCGGGGCACTCTCCTGGTGAGGGACGGCCATGACTACGGTCCGTCAATTATCAACGATGATGGCAAGTGGCGCATGTGGTGGTGCGCCTCTCCTTCTCAGGGCGGGGCCTGGGATTCCATCTGGTATGCGGTGTCTGATGACGGTCTCAACTGGTCCTGCCCGAAAGAGGTGATCAAGGTCTCCGCCAACGGATTGGACAAGAGCGCAGTATGCGACCCGTCCGTGGTGAAGGTCGGCGGCTCCTACTACCTTTACTTCACCGCCATCAACACCGATGTTGACTGGAGCAACCGGGTGTTTCTGGCCACCGCGTCTGACCCCGACGGGCCCTGGACCAAGTACCCTGACAACAACAACCCGCTGCCGATCCTGGAAGATCCTGCTTGCGACGGCGGCAACCCCAACGACTATTGTGTTGGCCAGTCCACGGTGCTTTTCCACGAAGGGTTGTTCTACCACTGGTACACCGACTCGGGCCAGGGGGCGGGCTCTCCTCCCAGCCCCCTCGTTACCATGCTGGCCACCTCGGTCGACGGCGTCAACTATCAGGTCGAAAATGGCGGCCTGCCGGTGTTTGACCACGCCGATACCGATGTGAAGTACCACCAGCCCAGCGGTCAGTTCTTCATGGTCTACGGCAACGTGGACGACAACAAGCTCTACTGGACGGTATCCGGCGATGGGGTGGAGTGGTTGTCACACAGCGATTCCCGCACCATCGATGTCAATCTCGCATTCGGGCAGAACCACAATCCCGGTCTGGCCGGAGATGCGTTGGGCCATACCGGCAACACCACGTTTGTGATGCACGGCGGGGGCACCGGGTGGGGCGTGTGGGACATGGACCGCTCCGATATCGTGTTGGGGGACCCCGGCGCGACGGTGCCCATGTGCGGTCAGTGCGTAGCTGGAAATGACTGCGGCGCCGGGTGCGGAGGGAGTGGCTTTTGCGGCGCCCCGGGAAGCGTGGATCCCCAGGCCTGTTGCACCTGTCCCGGTGACTGCGTTCCCTACGCCGATGACTGCAGCCTCTGCCTCGACGGTTTTCCCCATTGCGACGCCGCCTGCCAGGCTCAGGGCGCCGCGTCGGGAACCTGCGCAGTGCCGGGCAGCTCAGACCCCGCAGCCTGCTGCTCTTGTGAGTGGTCCAACTGCCAGGGCTGCCTCGAGGGGCAGCCCGACTGCAATGCGGCGTGCCAGGCTTCCGGATTCAGCAACGGGAGCTGCGTCGCGCCCGAAAGCGTTGACCCGGGCAACTGCTGCGCCTGTCAGCCCTGGGCCGATTGCGCGGGCTGCCTCGGTAACCATGCAAATTGCGACCAGGCATGCCAGGCCGCCGGATACGGCAAGGGGTCTTGCGCCGTGCCCGACAGCACAGACCCTGCCAACTGCTGCGCTTGCTCGTACGACAATTGCGAAGGCTGCCTGGTCGGGCATCCCAACTGCAATGC
>CAZVFX010000235.1:0-3736 GCA_964626565.1 uncultured Myxococcales bacterium | reverse complement strand
CTTGCTCGTACGACAATTGCGAAGGCTGCCTGGTCGGGCATCCCAACTGCAATGCGGCGTGCCAGGCTTCGGGATACATGTCCGGCACCTGCGCCGTGCCGGAAAGCGAGGATCCGGATAACTGCTGCTCGTGCCAGCCCTGGGTCGACTGCCTGGGCTGCCTCGGCAACCATGCAAATTGCGACCAGGCATGCCAGGCGTCCGGTTTCAACAAGGGCACCTGCGCTGCGCCGGGCAGCACAGACCCTTCCAACTGCTGCGCATGTGCGTACGACAACTGTGCAGGCTGCCTGGCCGGGCATCCCAACTGCAATGCAGCTTGCCAGGCATCGGGCTACAACAAGGGTGTTTGCGCTGCACCCGAGAGCACCGACCCGAACAACTGCTGTTCTTGCGCATACGACAACTGCCAGGGGTGCCTGGGAGGCAGCCCCAATTGCGCCAGCGCATGTCAGGCAGGCGGCTACAAGACGGGCTACTGTGCGGTGCCCGAGAGTACCGACCCGGGCAACTGCTGCTCATGCGAGGCGTGGTCCAACTGCGAAGGGTGCCTGGCCGGATACTCCGACTGTAACGATGCCTGCCACCATTCAGGCTACCCTGGCGGCAGCTGCGCCAACCCCTCCAGCACCAACCCGAGCGCCTGCTGTGCCTGTTCCCCTGCTACCGGCTGCCAGGGCTGCCTCGGCGGAGCACCCAGTTGCATGTCTGCTTGCCAGGGCATCGGTATGGCAGGCGGCTGGTGCGCCAATCCGGGCAGCCAGAACCCGGGCGCCTGCTGCGCCTGTTTCTGATCGGCGGCACCCTTCCAGTTCCACCTGCCGGAGACGAGGGCTCTGTGTCCATGCCGGTCTTCCAATCGCGGCGCATTTGTGGGAAACTCAGTCGCTGTTCCGGGGGGCACGGATGAACGTTGCGGAACTGACGATAGTCTGGAGTGCGTTTGTTCTAGCCGCACCCGCGCAAAACCAAAGCTCACGCTTCATTCCCCCGGAGGCGAACGTCGTAATCGGGGAGGCGCTTGACGAGCTCGCACCCGCCTGGGAGTGGGAGAGCGCATCAGTCAAGAATGACAGAGTGGAAGGTTCTGCTTGCGAACCGGGCGGGGCGCAGTGCTATCCCTTTGTACTCACAGACCCTCAGTCGGCCTGTTCCGGCCAGGTTACCGGCCCCTGGTGCCTTCTCTTCCAAGGCGAAGTTCCTGCCGAACTGGTCGACGCGATGGACTCTGTGCTGTCCCCAATGCCTGCTGACAAGGTCTGGTACGCTCCTGACGGTTCCGAGCAGAAGATCGCAACGCCGGTCGTGGAACGGACTCGAGATCCGGATTTACCCCCACCCTTCTTCCGGAGGTACCTCCTGCCGTGGTTGCTGGGCCTGGGATTGCTGGTACTCCCTGCGCTGGCCGGACTGGTGTTCACTATCGGGTTGCGCCGGCAGTTTGGGCGTAGACTAGGGTCCATCCCGGTAGTGACGGCTCTATTGCTGACGCCGCCGGTGCTGGTTTGTCTGCTGCCTTCCTATCTGTTTGGGGTGGGATTCTGGGATCTGCTGCTCGCCGGCTTCGCCTTGGGCGGGGGAATGGCGGGGGCAGCTTTGTATTCCCCTACTTCTGTCGGCCGTCGAACGGTCTTGCTGGCCGTCGCCGCCGTGTTCGTCGGGCTGGTCGTATTGGAGGCCGGCTCCCGCCTGCTCCCCCCGGTGCCGTACTCCTTCTATCCACCCTGGAAGGTAACGCTGCGGCTCCCTGCCGTCGACGGGGTGCCGCCTTATCCAACCGTGCAAACCGATGCCCTGTACCCCGACGAGGACCCTGAGTTCATGGTGGTTCGCACCTCCGAGGCCAAGGGCGCTCACAAAACCGTCTTGCACGTGGGCGATTCCATGGTTCACGGTACCACATTGGAACGCCGGCGGACCTTTCCGGCCCTCATGAGCGAAATGGACGGACTCACGGCACATCTCAACGCCGGCGTTCCTGGCACCGGTCCCGACTATTACTATCAACTGGTCCTCAACTGGCTCGAACACATTCAGGTGGAACTGGTGGTTCTCCACCTCTTCGCCGGAGGCGATCTCACCGACATGGACCGTTCCTATGCCTTCTGCAACAACGGTCCACTTCTGGAATATCTGCGGGACGGGCCGCAGCCGCTATGTCCGTCGCCGACCCCGGGGAAACTGGACACCTTGAGTCGTTGGCAAAGTCCTCCTCCCTATCTGTTGAGGTTGGCGGCCGGCTCATCTGCTGCGGCCAGACATCTGTGTGCGCTGTTCTACCGATTCCCGGGATTGTGGAACCATCGCTTGCAAGGAAAGAAGCAGGCTGAGCACCTGGAGCAGATTCTGACAGCACTGGCCGCCCGATTGAGCCAGCGCGGCATCGGACTGCTGGTGGTCGTACTTCCCCATCGCCGCGCCCTTGAAGACGGCAGTGAGGAAAGGCGCCGCCGAAGTACAGAGCTTGTCGAAATCGCAAACCGCGCCGGCGTCACCGCACTTGACGCCTATCCCCCGCTAGCCGCCGGGGCAAAAGATCTGGGGACAGACCTCTTTCTGCCCGACGTGCCCGGAGACATCCATTTCAGTGCCGAGGGACACCGCCTGTTGGCCCGATGGATGCTCCACCAATTGCATGAGATGGAGGGTGCCCTAGGGCCACCCCAGACCTCCCAACCCCGTCGACAACCCGACTGACCCCTAGGGGGAAACCTGACCCCCGGTAGGGGATTCCCTGATGGCAAAATCAGGCCCGCCGCCGATTGACACCCAGACACGTGCATGCAAACCTGTTTGTGAAGCCTCCAGGAGAGCGCAATGATCGCGGGCAAACACGGAGCTACCGATTTTGACTATGATCCGAAGAGTCTCCGCGTCCTGCTGGCAGTGAGCTGTCCTTCCACAGCCAGACAACTCGTAGCGTTGCTCAACGAGATCGTAGGAGGCGGCATCAGACTCTGCTGCGCCGATCGACTCTCTGTGGCGATGCAGCGCCTCCACCACCAGTTGTTCGATGTGGCTCTCCTCGACCCGTCCCTGCCGGATGCCAGAGGCCTCGACCCCGTGAGCATGCTGCTCGAGCAGCAGCCAACCATGCCCGTGCTGGTGGTCGCCAGCAGTGAAACTGGCGCGCTCACTCACAACGCACTCCACCCTGGCGCCATGGCGTACCTGGCCGGGAATGACCTCGATCTCGATACGTTGCGTAGTTGTCTGATTGCAGCGGCCTGCCTCGAGCCCCGGCAAAGCTCGCGAATCGGTGTCGACAACGTCTGACCTGGCGAGTTGGCATCGACCAATTTTGATCCTCTGCCGCTCTGCTGCCAGGGTGGAGGTGGCGAACCCGGCCGCACCTGCCGTCTTTCCGTAGTGCGAAGTCGAAAGCCCAGCCTCCCCCGGCCATCAGTCAAGGTCTGTCCCCACCTGACTTCCTATCCCTACGGAGTCCAAGGGGTCTGTCCCCATTCCAATTCATCCCCCTGCCGTCTACCAAGACCGAGGTCTGTCCCCACCTGACTTCTTATCCCTACGGAGTCCAAGGGGTCTGTCCCCACTCCAGCCACCTTCACCTACCGTCAACCAGTACCGAGGTCTGTCCGCACTCCAGCCACCTTCACCCAAGGTCAACCAGTACCGAGGTCGGTCCCCCACCGGTTTGGTCCCTCCCTTATCGACAAATGCCGGGGTCTGTCCCCAATTCTGTAGCGGCGGAACTAAAAAAAATGCAGGCAAGTGA
>CAZVFX010000234.1:0-6212 GCA_964626565.1 uncultured Myxococcales bacterium | reverse complement strand
TCTCCTTCAACCGTTTGAAGTGTACCGGATTTCGGCTTGCGCAAGTACAACTATTCGCTATCAACCGTGGCACGAAGTTGAATGTGCAGGAAGCAGTTGGCTGACCGAGTCCGAAACAACAGAGAAACAGAGAACGACATCGCTTGACATCGTCCCGATTCCTGCTGTCTCGGGTCGGATGAGGCGGTTGGTGGGTCCGAAACCTGGAACCGCCCGAAATGACACAAGAACCGCATCATCGCAACATTCTTAAGTCTTTTTGCCTTCCGAGAGGGCGCCCCTGTAACTGCCCGGAATTACAGGAGCATTTCCCGCCAAAAAGGCTGAGTGGAGGCGGCGGGAGTCGAACCCGTCCCGACCGCCACGGCTAACCTCACGAAATCATGGAAGTTCTATGATTGCAGCCGGTTGCGATTTGGCACTTTGTGCCACTTTGTGCCGGTATCGTGCCAGTTCAAACCCCGTTCTGGCACAAAACCGGCACACTGCTCAAGAGTACATCTTGGCGACGAGCGTCCGGTCTTCCTCAACGCCACTCCAGTGCCCCCTCACTCGCACACGCCCCCTGTGCAGGTCTTCCCTTCAGGGCATGTCCCGCAAACGCCCCCGCAACCGTTGGGGCCGCATTCCTTGCCCGTGCAGTCGCAGTGGCAGAGACACTGGCACTGCCCATACTCGCAAATGAAGTCGCAGCAGGCGCAGTCTCCACAGCTTCCACCGCAACCATCCGGCCCGCACTCTTTGTCCTGGCAGTCGGGTTGGCAAACACACTTGTTGTTGACGCAGGTTTCCTGCTCACCAGCGCACTCACCGCATTCGCAGTCGGGCCAGACAAACCCCGCCCAAACGCTTCCGCACTCAGCCTCTTCAAACTCGCATATTCCAGGGCAGTTCTCATCGGAATTGAAGCAGATCCCGATTTCAGCGAAGTCGGCCAAGGCGCAGACTTCGTCCGGTTCGCAAGGCCCGCACGTACCGCCACAACCGTCAGGGGTACCACATTCGGAAAGGTACTCGTCCCAGTCGTCCTTCACCACGCAATCGGGCACACACCCGCCCTCTTCCTCGCAGGTGCCGGCTTTGCACTCGTAGCCCTCTGGACATTCCCCACAAATCCCGCCGCAGCCATCGCCGCCGCACTCTTTTCCGTCGCAGTAAGAAGTGCAAGGCAGTTCACAAAGGGCAGAGTCGCATTCGCCATTCGGTGCTTCGCATTCGGGAGGACAGTTGGTGCAGGCGGTTTCCGAGCAGTCGTCCTCGTCGCAAACGCAAACAGGACTGGTCTCGGGACATGTCCCGCAACTCCCACCGCAACCGTTATCCCAACATTCTCTGCCGTCGCAGTCGGGAGTACAGCAGTAGCCACCGTCAATCTCGTCTTCACTGATGCAAACTTGACCATCGGGACAAGCCCCGCAGTCGCACAGGGTCTTGTCGCTCATGGAATTGATCATAAATGCCTGGATGAACCCACACTCCGCTCCCGTCCCCGCACCCCACTTTCCCGCACAGATCTCCTTGCAGTCGGCATCGAAGTCGAAGCAAAACGGCGGGTCGCTGTCATCGTCAACACATTCGTGACTTGATGGGCAGCTACAGGAACCACCGCAGCCATCCGATACTCCGCACTTCAGCGCATACTCACCGTCCAGGATAGTACACTGCGGAACGCAAGCGTCAGGTTCCACGGTCGCTTCCACCGCCTCACTCGACATAACCTCGACCGTGTCACCCGTCCCCGCATCGTCGCCCACCTTGACCTTGTCTCCACTGCATGACAGCGACAAGGCCAGGACGAGGGCCACGAACCCCAGTGTCCAGCGCATCTTCATGCTTGCCTCCAGTGTTTCCCAACAACACTGATTGTAAGGATTGACGGGAGGTTGCGCAACGACGGTCTTCACGATGAGTCGATAAGGAGCGTGGTACGATTGGGGGAGTGAACAACCCGAACTTCAAGGAACACAGATAATCTCATCTCCCGACCCCGGAGTCGGCTTCGCAAACCGCCCCCCGAACTTCCTGACGGCCCAGTGCACCCACGCAGCCCTCACCTTCCACATGCCATCATCGACGCACATCTGTTTCAGCAGGTCGTCGGCGTACTCTCGGTGATCTTCATGTTCAAGTTGGCCCAGGCGCATCAACTGATAGAGGGCGTCGTGGACAAGAGACCCACGCATGAAGGACCGGGTATCGATGGTGGGGCCGCTTGGCCCGTCCCAGGCGTACCTGTCCTTGACCGTCAACTCGCCGTCCGAGTTCAAGGCGATGTAGCCTGGGTCGATGGTCTTTCCCGTGATGGCGATGGTGACCCTGTAGTCCTGGACAAGCTGGTACTTGTATTTCCTGAGCTTTCGGTAGCAGGCTTGCTCGCTGTCGGTCATGTCGGGTTCCTCCGTGGGCAAGAGTGTATCGGCTCGTTCTGTCTGCGTCCAGCATACAAACTCACCGCCGTCCCACCGTCATCGTTGAAAGTCATCGACCTCAAGGGTACAGTTGTTGGTGAACCTGGAATCCGAGTCGTGAGGTCAGCATGAGCAAAGCACTTCTGTACGTGACAGTCGTTCTTTTCGTAGTCGGATGCGGCAGCGAAACCAAGCCGGTCATCACCGTAGATGCGATGGACTTGCCACAAGCGCAAGAGACAGTAGACGGCGGGAAAGAGATCTGTACGCCCAACTGCCAGGACAAACAATGCGGATCGGACGGGTGCGACGATAGCTGCGGCACCTGCGCCTTCCAACTGGAGACGTGTACGGACGAGGGCCAGTGCATACCCACGCCTTGCGACTCCACCAAGGACTGTCCCGGTGATCTTGTCTGCGATAAGGAAGCGGGCAACTGCGTGGTCTGTGTGGGTGATGAGGACTGCCCTGAGGAGCAGGTCTGTGGTGCAGACCACGAGTGCCACGAGGAGTTTGACTGCACGTCCGACATCGACTGCAAGAGCATGAACATGGTTTGCGACAAGGATGCCGGGAAGTGTGTCGAGTGCCTTGGCCCTGAGGAATGTCCGGACGAACAGTTTTGCCTCGAAACGTATTGCGTGGACGACATCTGTACGGCTGGCGAGTCGCACTGCGACGGCCTGGACGTGGTCACGTGCAACGACGAAGGCAGTGCCGAAGAAGTGACCGAGACCTGCACCGACACCCAGTACTGCGACGATGGACAATGTCACGCCCAGGTTTGTCCTCCGGGCAAGCTCTACTGTGAAGAGAATCTGCTGCTCACCTGCGACCCCATTGGCAAGGAGGTCATCGACACCGCAGACTGCGAGGAAGACGGAAAGGTCTGCTATCAGGGAGAGTGCGTGGAGCAGGAATGCGACCCCAACTCCACTTGGTGCCACGACGATTTCACGGCGGCGGTCTGTTCCGAAAATGGCATGTCCAGTACAGTTGCGCCCTGCGAGTCCGAACACTACTGCGAAGACGGTGCCTGTTCCCCCCAGGTTTGTGATCCGGGCACGGTGTCCTGCAACGGCGAGGTATATCAGGTCTGCAACGACAAGGGGTCGGCCATCCAGTACGAAGAAGATTGTGCTGAGAAGGGCCAGCACTGCTTCGCCGGGGCCTGCATCGATACCGAGTGCCCGCCCAACGAAAACTTCTGCGAGGACAACTTCACGAAGGCCGTTTGCGCCAATGACGGGATGAGTTCCACGACGGAAGCCTGCCCGGCTGAACATTTCTGTGATGAGGGAGATGCAGCCGTACAGTGTCTCCCGTGGATCTGTACCCCAGCAGAGGCCTTCTGCGAGGACAACACGGCCAAGGTCTGCAACGGCAAGGGCAATGCCGTAGCCAATGAAATCGCCTGCGGGGACAATGTCTGTGTGGGCGGGGCCTGCAAGCCTGTCATCTGTGCTGCCAACACCTCTTACTGTGATGGAAATACGGTTATGCAGTGTGATGCCACGGGCACGGTCGAGCAGGAACTGGAGGTCTGTGGGGATGACCAGTACTGCGGCGAGGATGGCAATGCCGCTGCCTGTGCGGATTTGGAGTGTGTGCCGAATGAGAAGACCTGTCAGGGCACTAAGGTGATGGAGTGCGATGAGGTGGGAGCCGCACTGGTGGAGTTCAAGGACTGTGCCGATGAGGGCAAGGGCTGCGTGGGCGGTGAGTGTGTTGAGCAGGTGTGCGGGAACGGAGCACTGGACCCCGGAGAGGAATGCGATGATGGTAACGGGACGATGTGTGACGGGTGCGAGGGATGTTCCAGCCTGAACTACCTCTATGTGCCTGAACAGACCGGACCTTACATTGAGATTCTGGACAATCCTGAGAAGTCTCTGTCTCTAGTTGGTACGCCATTTACAGTTGAGGCTTGGACACGTCTGGACGCCGAGGCGGAAACGGTGCAAGTTTACCACCGAGGAAACGGCAACAAGGGGTGGGCCTTTGGTCCGAAGGGGGACCAGATTGCAGTTGCTGCCTTCAGTTCGGTGGACCACTGGACTGATGTTCCACTCAGTGGCACGGGGTGGCGGCACATTGCGTGGACCGTCGATGCTGGGCAATCTAAGGTGTGGTTGGACGGGAAGCTGTTGAGCGAGAAGTCTGGTGTCGTGGTTCTGCCCACCACGACAACAACAATAGTCGGTGCGACGGCGAACGACAATGGTGGCATCAAATCGTGGCATCACGGACGAATGGATGAACTGCGGGTGTCGTCGGTTGTTCGATACGCTGACACCTTTGTGCCAGCCCGACGCCATACTCCCGACAATCATACTGTTGGCCTTTGGCACTTCGATGAGGGGACCGGAGGGTCGGTGGTGGATTCATCAAGCAATGCGCACGTAGGGAACGCCTATCAAGTCGAATGGGAACCCGACGATTGCTACGGCACGTCCCCGGATGCGGCCACCTGCGGTGACGGCCAGCAGGCTCCGTGGGAAGAGTGCGATGACGGGAACACGGTGGACGGGGATGGGTGCAGTGGGGAGTGCAAGGGGGAGCAGGTACCCACAACGATGGGGTGGACCGACCCGCAGACGGGTGCGTGCGGAGGGGACATCTGGGAGACGATGGCGCAGATCGTTGCCGCTATGCCAACGGAGCCGACCACTGTAGAGATAGTGGCAAATATGGTGGCACCGATGCCCGGATACGGCCATTGGGAAGCAACCTTCGAGGACACTGGTTGTGTTCGAAAATGGGTGCAGGCTATTGCCGAGAAGGACGTGATTTCGTACAACAACTGGAATCCCGGAGTGTGCGAGGCCACCAGCACAGAGGGAGAGAAGTTCATCTTTGTCTGCAAGTCGGATCAAGGCTCGGGCAGGCAGATTGCCATCTACCCGTATGGTGCCCCACCGGGCGACTATATGAAGGTGTATATGTTGGACCGGGAGGGCTGGTGGTGTGACCTCGCAGGTGTCAACTCCCGACCGGGATTCCCTCTGGAAACCAACAACACCAACGAATGGGGGACGGCTGGCGACTCAATCACGTTTACGTGGGGGCTGTAGCCTCGGGAGTCAGCCACCCGCCACAACGCTGGGGCAACGGCAAGAACGGGGCACCGCACAGGACAATCACGGAGTTGGCCGATGAAGATTCCCAAAGGACTGAGATGGCAGCCTACGGGCAAGACGATTGGAGAAGGTGGGCAGGCTCAGGTACATCTGGTCACCGACAACGATGGTGAATTCCAAGGGAAGTGGGCACTGAAGGTCCTCAGAAGGACTCAGCCCGGACAGGCACTCGACCGTTTCCACCGAGAGATTGCTGCCATCAAGGCCCTTGACGATCCCGGAATCGTGCAGATCGTTGACCACTCGGAACCGGTGGATGACTTCCAGTTCTACGTGATGGAGCAGTTTGAAGATGCAAAGCCTCTTGAAAAGGTGCTCTTTGGGAATGAGAATCCCTTCCAGTCCAACACCCTCAAAGCACTGGGCCTGTTCGAACAGATTTGCGAGGTGTTGGTGGCCTGCGAGTCCTGTACTCCTGCCGTTGTGCACCGAGACTTGTCTCCGGGGAACGTACTGCTGTATCCAGACGGGACCATCAAGCTCATCGACTTCGGACTCTGCCAAATAGAAGGACAAGAGGCCATTACCCTGCTGGACGAAGGGGTTGGCACCCAGAACTATATGTCTCCCGAGTGCGAAGCCGGGGCTGAAGGTCAGGTCAGCATTTGTTCCGACCTCTATTCAGCAGGGAAGCTCCTGTGGTCGGCCATCACGGGGCAGCGTA
>CAZVFX010000233.1:0-6233 GCA_964626565.1 uncultured Myxococcales bacterium | reverse complement strand
AAAAAATGTTGCTTTTGAGAAAGGAGGTGTGTAGGATATGACAAATTTGAAATCGGAGCCGCCTTTCTGCACGGCTCGCAGACGAAGATTTATGACAACCTAAGGAGGTTTTGCAATGAAGAGAGTGTGGCTGACTATCGTAGGAATGATGATGGTAGTTGCCCTTGCGGCCGCGTGTGGCGGTAGCGACGGCGGCGGCGAGGAGTGCACTCCCGCCTGTGACGGAAAACTCTGCGGCGACAACGGCTGCGGCGGCACTTGCGGCGACTGCGGTGCGGACGAAACGTGCAACGCCGGTGTGTGCGAAGGCGCATCCACCCCCGCTTGCGACGACGCGTGCACCGGACTCGAGTGCGGTACCGTGGCGGACGCCGATGGCAACGACTGCAACTGCGGAAGCTGTGAAGGTGACGATACTTGCGATGCAACCGGCAAGTGTATCAGCCCCAACGACCCATGCGCCGGCGCCTGTGCGGCAGGCGAATGCGGAATTAAGAACGTCGAAGGCACCGACTGCGACTGCGGCCAGGAATGCGGCGAAGGCGAAGCGTGCAACGAGACGCTGAACAAGTGCGAGTGCGTGCCCATCTGCGCCGATCCCGATAGCGGCGAAGCGTACGAGTGCGGTAGCGATGGCTGCGAAGCCGACTGCGGCACCTGCGCCCAGGGCGCGTGCGAAGACCACGTGTGCAAATGCGATGCAGACTGCGACGGCAAAGAGTGCGGCGCAGACGGTTGCGGCGGCACCTGCGGCGACTGCGGCGACAAGTCCTGCGACCTCGCCCAGGGCGTCTGTGTTGACGAATGCGTTCTTCCCGAAGCGTTCGGCGACGTCGTCTCCAAACTTAACTACATGGCAGTTGGTGCGGGCGGCCACGCGGGCGAAGCCCTTGACGTGGACAACGACCCCGACACCTGCGCCCCGGCCGGCGACTGCGAAGATGGCCTCAACAACCAGCTTTCGGGCCTCCTGGGCAACATCAGCGCCTTTGTGGACCCCGACGCCGAAATCGAAAAGGCGCTGGCTGAAGGCCAGATCATTCTTCTGGCGGAGAGCACCGCGTACACCACCGACGGCACGCCCTTCACCGTGAACATGTACATGGGCGAAGTTGTTGAGCCGGTTGAGGCCTGCGACGTGCAGACTGCCGTGTGCGACTACTATGTCAAGCCCGACTCCTTCGACGTTTACTGCGACCCGCTCATCGCCTTCGACAACGCGACCATCAACGGTACCGCGTTGGCCGCAGGTGGCCCGGACTACCAGTTCGCCATCTCCATTCCCGTCCAGGAAGGCCTCATCTTCAACGTGACCGCCAACATGGCGCAGCTCGTTGGCGTTATGGCCGGCGAAGGCGACGACCTGACGATTACCGACGGCCTCATCGGTGGTGCAGTGCGCAAGGACAAGTTGATGGAAGCCATCGACCTCGTGCCCGCGGAAACCTGGGAAGAGCTGCCGGTTGGCAAAGACATGGTCAAGAACCTTCTTGACATGTTCGTTGAGCCCGACGTCGACACCGACGACGACGGCGAGTTGGATGCGGCCTCGGTTGGCGTGAAGTTCGGCGCCATCGCCGGCAACATCGTGGGCCTCGAGCCCGCAGAATAGTCGTACCTTCCGCATGACCAAACGCAGACCCGGCCGGTCTGCTGAACCGACCGGCCGGGACCTGCTTTCTCTCGAACATTCTCCGATCTTCTCACACGGCCCATGGCAGATAGGTCTGCTCTGGCCCAACAGCTATGAGACCGGGGTCTCCTCCCTGGGCTACCTGTGGGCGTACGATACATTCAACGTCAACGGGTTCAGCTCCGCAGAGCGATACTTCTGCGCCCCCCCGACTTTCAACGGTTCTGCACAGCCGATCTCCCTGGAGCGGGGAACACCACTGTCCCACTGCGACCTTATCCTGGTCAGCATTTCCTACGAACTGGATCTCCTCAACCTGGTGCGCATGCTCGACGCCGCCGGCATCGAACCCCTCGCCGCCCACCGTGATTCCACAGCCCCGCCCATCCTAATCGGGGGGCCCCTCACCCGCGCCAACGCCCGCGCCCTCGTCCCCTTCGCGGACGCAGTTATATGCGGGGACGGGGGGCCGGCTTCCGCCGTCGTGACGGAGGCGCTCCGGAAGCTCGACCCCGCAGCCGCAGAACCGCCCAAAGACGCCCTCCTGGAGGCGCTCGGCGCGCTGCCTGGTTGCGGCACCGAGTCGTCCCCCGACCCGGTGGCCGAAGTGGAACCCGCTGCCGCGCTTCCGGTAGTGAGCCCCTTGTGGACCCCCCGGTCCGCACTGGGCGACCTGCTCCTGTTCGAAGTTTCCAGAGGCTGCCCCAAGGATTGCACTTTCTGCATCGGCAGGAAAGACAACGCACCCCTTCGTATGGCCGGTGCAGCACAGGTGATCGAGGCGATTCCCGAAGACGCACCCGGCGTGGGGTTGATCGGCGCCGCGGTCGGGTTCTATCCACCGCTCGGCGACTTGCTCGAGTGGGCCGCTACAAACGGCAAGAGGGCCGGCGTAAGCAGCATGCGGGCCGACCGGCTCGACAAAGAGATGGTGCGCCTGCTCAAGAACACAGGCAGCGAGGTTATCACCGTCGCGGCCGACGGTCCCAGCGAACGGCTGCGCACCGCCATCGGCAAAGACATCACCGAAACCGACCTCTTGGCCGCAGCCGCGCACGCCCGTGAAGAGAAGATGAACGCGCTGAAGGTCTACGTGATGATCGGTTTGCCCGGCGAAACCGACGATGACATCGTCGAGTTGGCGGACCTGGCCAACCGCCTCAACCGCTTATTGCCGACCATTCTCTCTTTGAGCATCTTCGTACCCAAGCGGGGCACGCCGCTGGAACAAGAGCCGTTCACCCCGGCCGCGACCACGTCGAAGCGCCTGAAACTGCTACGCCGGCACCTCTCCGGCGGTGTCCGCGTCGGCCGGGTTTCCCCCCGGGAGGCCGCCTTGCAGTACCTGGTATCCCACATGACCCCGCAAGATGGCCCCGCCATCATCGACATCGCCCGCCAGGGCGGCTCTTTCGGAGATTGGCGAAAGGTGTTCGGCAATCGGCTGACTGGCCTCCTGAAATAGTTGCCCCGTTGCCGTTTCCTTCTCGTTCTGCTACTTTCTCCTCAGCGGAGTTGAACATGGACCCATTCCAGCTTTTGAGGCCTGACTACCTTGGCGCATTGATGCAGCCGCTGCTGCTGCTGGCTGCGGTTGCGGGGCTGAAGGTCCGAAAAGAGTTAGGGCCATGGCGCTTGTTTCACTTCGCATTTGTCGCGCTCCTCGTAATACCTGTAGTCGTCGGCGATGGGGCGGAACTCCCGCTTCTTCGAGCGGCCGGCTGGGGACTCGGAGGCTCGCCGGATGGGGCGCTGGCTTTCTGGCTGCCGGTACTCATCGCGCTACCGCTGCTCACCAGCCTCTTGAGCCCACCCACTTCGTCGGTCTCCCGATGGGCCAACTTCGCCGCTGCCGCGGCAGCCCTGATGACACCTTGGGTTGCCCTGCTGTGGTGCGTGGTGTGGAACAACGGCTCAGGTGCAGGGCCACTGCTGGGAAGGGCCCTGTTCTATAGCGGCGTGCTGGTCGCGACCCTGGCGCTGTGGACACCTGTGGCCGGGTGGCTAGCGTCAAAGCACACCCCTTCCCCGGACGGGCAGTCCTGGAAGGACGCGATACTGGACTGGGTGCCCATCGCCGTGGTGCTAACCGCATATTTCATCCTGAAGTTGGAGACGGTCTCGTACTCGGCGACCGACGAGGGGATCTACTTCTACGCTGCGAAGCTGTTCGCCGATGGTAAAATGCCATATGGTGGCTTTTTCTTCGCCCATCCCCCGCTCCACGTCGTAATCCCAGGCATAGTGGTGCTGGTGTTCGGATACAGCTTCCTGCTCCTGAAAATGCTGTCGGTTTTCTTCTCCATGGTGTCCGGGCTGTTCATCTATCTGGCCGGCCGGACCGGCCCCGGGCGCCTCGCGGGCCTGGTCGCTGCCGGTCTGTTCCTTTTTTGCCTCGAACAGTTGCAGGCCAGTACCAACCTTACCGGCATAAATCTCACCGTTGCGCTCCTGTGCGTCTCCACCTACCTGGCGCTCAAGGGAAGCGGCCTCGCATCCGGGGTCTTTTCCGGCCTGGCAGTGCTCACCGGCGTCTACGCCGCAGCCCTCGCACTGGCCATACCTGCGCTGCTGTTCTGGGCCGATTGGAAAAAGGGCCTCACGAATCTCGCCGCACTGGCTGGAGTGGTGGGGCTGGTCAACCTGCTGTTCATTGGCCTTTACGGCGACGCCTATGTCACGCAAGTGTACACCTATCACTTCCTGAAGGCGTCGAAGATCGAGGCACTCCTGCCTATGGGGAAGGTAGATCTGGCAGCCCTGCTCACGGCGGGCATCGGAGTGCTGTCAATGTGCGCGTTCCTCGGTCGTCTACGAGAGAAACTGCCCATTGCAGATGGCAGCGGCATGTGGACACGGATAAGGGGGGACCTGGCATGCCTCATCTGTGCCGGCATCGCGGGTACGGCCACGACCGTAGCGCTGGCACTGAGTTCCATGGGCGGAGGGGTGAAAAGCGCGGCCGGCCTCGGCCTGCTGCTGCACAACGCAGACGTGTTCCTGCAAGGCAACGAGTTCCTCCGCTTCTTCTTCTTTCACCCTCACTTCGTGATGGCTCCCGTTGCGCTGGCCGCGACTGTCGTTATATCGTTGCTTGGGCGTCGCCTGGCCCGCGTCGGTGCGCCCATACCGCTGGAGCCGGCCCTGCTCGGCCTCGCCTTGATGCTCGCTGCGCTGGCGGAGCTGGCGCTCCTCAAAGAAACGTACACATTCTACTATGTGCTGGTAATGCCCGGTGCGGCCCTGGTGGCCGGCTCTGCCTGGCGGCTTGCTCTGTCGCCACTTCTGGACACCCCCGCCGGTTCCGGCCCTCCTCCTAGACCCGGGGCCGCAACGTCGCTGGCCCTCGCAGGTTGCCTCGCATGCACCCTGTTCGTCCCCGCTACGTTCGTCGCGGGCCAGACACGCTTCCCTGAAGAGAAGAAGGCGTACGGAGAGTGGGTGTGCTACCAGGTCAAAGACAACGTGCAAAGCCCGTTCAGCCCCCTCGTCCACGAACTGGTGCTCCCGCCCTGCCGGCTGCGGGGCAGCGCCGAGCCCGGCGTTCAGCACTACCTGTGGAAGAAGAAGTGGTATTTCTCACGGGCTGATGAGATCGCCCGGTTCATTGAGGCAAACAGCAAACCGACCGAGACCGTGGTAGGAAGCTCCCTGGTGACTCCCCTGCTCGCCTTGCTGTCTCATCGCACGATTGCGGCCGGGTATGTGGACACAAACAGCAAACGTTTCAAAACCGGCCTCACCACCGATCCAAACGCGTGGCGCAAAGAATGCGACGCAAGACCCGGCCGTACCGAGAAACAGTGCCGCAAGATCGCGGCGGAACGGGAGATGTGGGACCGAGTGTGCAAAACCCCGGTCCGATTTGTCGTGGGCGGCCCACGCTCGTTCTTCTCCCCCGGAAGAATGCGCAACCACCCGGTCATCCGGAAATACTTCAAGCCGGTGAGGTACTACAACGAACCCCACCTGAACCTGAGGGCAAGGTATCCCGTCGTCCTCTATCGCAGGGTTTCCGAGGCCTCTGCCGCTGATGGTTCCTACTGTCGTTTCTAGACGGGCTACTTACCGGTCAGGTCGCTCATTTCGTAGAGGTAGACGCCGTAGTAGTCGGCTGCTGCGTAAATGGTGGATCCTATGAGGAGTAGCCCGTTGAGCGAACCCGACTCCGGCGCCAGGCTCCGGACGGTTCTGGGCGCCGCGGGGTCGGTCCAGTCCATGATGGTGAGGCCGGCCCCGCCGTCGGCCACATAGACCGTGTCTGCCACCACCAGCAGGTCCCGGGCCACATCACCGTTGGCGGTGCAGGCAAGCCGCGCCTTGTCCAGGCCCGGCGCGACGAAGCACACGCCCTTGGTGCCCAGTGAGAAAAGCAGCCCATCCCTGAACGGCACGATGCGGCGTACATCTCCCGCCAACTCCAATCTGGCGGTGGACGCGAGGCTCAGGTCCTGCTTCAAACCGATTGCGACAATGCCGCCCTTGCCGTTGGCGACGTAGATGGTGGTCCCCCCGTCCCCGGCTTTTTGGGTCCCCCCGTCCCCGTCGTTTTGGGTCCCCCCGTCCCCGTCGTTTTGGGTCCCCCCGTCCCCGGTTTTTT
>CAZVFX010000232.1:0-6234 GCA_964626565.1 uncultured Myxococcales bacterium | reverse complement strand
GTGACCGCTGCCGCCTCCCGAACCACCGCCGCCGCCACCGCCGCCAGAGCCCATCCACACCGCGTCGTTGGTGCTGTCGTCTCCGTTGACACCGGGCTCTGCGTAACCACCCGACTGACCGTCACTGCCGTCACTTCCCGCCCCTGTCTGGTCGGGCTTGTTGCAAGCTCCACCACCACCGCCGGCCCCGGCTGAGCTGCCCCCGCCCTTGCCTCCTTTGCCGCCCGTAGCGCCGAACTCTTCATTCCCGCACGCGTCGGCAGCCGCACCGGAGCCGCCCGGCACCGCTCCCTGGCCACCAAAACCCGAAACTCCGTGGACCTTGTTGCCATGTCCGCCGCCACCACCGCCACCGCCACCACCGCCGCCGTAGCCGGAGCCCGTCGCGTCAATCACCCCTTCCACGAGAATCGCCTCGGCCTCTACTCTCAGTCGGCCCGCCAGAGACTGCCCGTCGTAGGCTCCCACGACCACAGTGCCGCGGAATATGACTGCCTGCCCGGGCGCATCGATCTCTCCAGTATGTGTGCCGGAATCGACAACAAGGGCACACCAGCCTGCCCAACATTCGATGTCACACTTCTCGATCTCTTCCCAGGCGGTGCCATCGCTGGTGCAGACCTGCGCGGTCGCACCCTCACAGGAACGGACCCCCGGCTCGCACAACAGGATGTCGTCCGGCATGTCTCCAGCGCCATCCCCGCCCGGCCAGAACCCATCAGCTAACTTGACTGTAGCGTCCCCATCCGCCACCCCTCCGCCGCTGCCTGATGAACAAGCCGCGGGCTGAAGAAGCCCAAGAGCAACAACCAACCGTGCTACCGAACTACCTGAGTACACGCCAACCTCCGGGTCCATACCTTGCGTCCGGAGGAGTATAGCGGCTGCAAAGGTGCGGGACAAGGACAGTCGTTTTATATTGACCAACGGACACTTGATGTCCGGTATTTTGTTATTAACTTCTGTGTAAGGATTCCAGAAGAGCTGCGACTCACTGATTGAAGGAAACGAGGTGAAGTGATGAGAAAGACAAATCGACTGACGGTCCCGTTGCTTGCGCTGACTTTCGCTCTGGCGTCGCACAACGCTTCTGCTGCTCCACCCGACAGCGACGGAGACGGCGTCCACGATAGCATAGACAGGTGTGAGGATGAGGTGGAGACAATAAATGGCTTCATGGATGACGACGGCTGCGCAGATCTGAAACCGGCCTACCCCTTGTCCAGCGGCAAGCCTCTCGTTATGCACAACGTCATCTTCCTGCCCGGCAAGGCTGAGCTTGACCCTACATCGTACACCTATCTGGACCTGGTGGCTGAGTCGCTGTTCGTCCAGTCCAATCTACGCATTCGCATCGAGGCCTACACCGATTCTCCCGGCAAGGGGAAAGAGGATCTCATGCTTTCCTGGCAGCGGGGTTTGGCGGTCCTCAACTACCTGGTCATGCAGGGAGTGGACAAAGCGAGGCTGGAGTATCAGGGCTACGGCGATACCAGACCGCTGGTGGCGGATGGCTCGCCGGCAGACCGGCTAAGGAATCGCAGAATCGAATTCCACGTCGTCGGAGAATAGGAGAGTAGACTCATGGGCAAGAAAAAGACCACTGAAGAGACGACCTCCCGCTTCTGCCCGCAGTGTTTTGAGAGCTTCCCGCCCCATCTCGAGGAATGCCCCGAACATGGCGCCGCGCTGGTGGGCTTGAGCGATGAACAGAAATCTCTGGTCGGCCGGACTTTTGACGGCAAGTACGAGATGCTCGAGTTGTTGGGCGTGGGCGGAATGGGAACCGTCTACCGGGCCCGGCAGATGCCCATAGACAGGGAGGTGGCCCTCAAGTTGCTGAACAAGGACTACCTGAGAGACAAGATGGGGGTCAAACGGTTCGTGCAGGAAGCCCAGGCTGCGAGCATGCTGAAATCGCGTTATAGCGCGATGATTTTCGATTTCGGCCTGGCCGCGGAAGGCTACCTCTACTACACCATGGAGCTGGCAGTCGGTGCCTTGCTTACCGATGCCATCAAGGACGAGGGCCGCCTGGACCTGGAACGCACTCTCCACATCGGTATGGACATCTGCCGGTCGCTGGAAGAAGCCCATTCCCACGGCATCGTGCACCGGGACTTGAAGCCGGACAACATCATGTTGGCCGAGATGGATGGCCATGAAATCGCCAAGGTGTTGGACTTCGGGACCGCCAAACTCATCGGCACCAAGAAGACAACCACCCTGACCGAAGTGGGTAAGGTGGCCGGGACGCCCGAGTACATGAGTCCGGAGCAGGCCCAGGCCAAGAGCGTCGATGGCAGCACCGACCTGTACTCGCTTGGGGTCGTCATGTATGAGATGCTGTCAGGCAAGCCCCCGTTTCTGGCTTCGAGCAGCATCGCTGTTCTGATCAAGCACGTAAACGACAAGCCGCTGCCGCTTTGGGAAGCGGCCCACGATGCCAACATTCCGGCAGAGGTGTCCCGCTTCGTGATGAAACTGCTCAGCAAAGATCCGGCGAAACGGCCGGGGGACGCTGTTGAAACCAGACAAGTACTGGAGGGTTTTTTAGCCCGCTTTGGTGCGCCGCTCACGGGCGGTGCGCTGAAAGAGCACTTGCATCGTCACGATCTACCCAGCGGCGGCAACATGCTGCTGTTCGACCGGTCGGCGCATCACCCCAAGACAGAAGTCGACGGCCCGGCCCAAAAAGACGCACCGGCCCGCGAGTCGGTTCCGGAGCACGGCTTCACCCAGGAATTGGAACCGGGTAAGCTGTGGGGCGCGTCCGAGCAGATGGTGGAGCAGGTGTTTGAGGATCCTTTTGTGCTGAACGACTCGCCTGCCCCTTCGGAAGTCGAGGGTCAACAAACCAAGGGCACTGCGGATACCATTCTGTCCAACGCAGCCGACGCGCCGTCGCCATCCTCTGAAGAAGTGGATACTGTGCGGACTGGCGGAGACGAGGGGGTTGAGCGCGTCCCGACGACAGTCCGGGAGAAGCCGGTCAAACGCCGATGGTTCTTGCCGGCAGCGTCGGCGGCAATGGTACTTCTCGCCGTCGGGATAGCCGTCGTTTCATTGCCGGGAAGGAACGCGGAGAAGGACCCGGTGGCCGGCGTACAGGTGCTGGAACCCGCTCCGGTAGAACCTGTCTCCGAAAATGAAGCTCCTGCAACGTCTAGACCCGCGCTGGAAGATAAGCCCCAAGCATCGGAACCAGAGCAGGAACTTCCCCCCGAGGGCACGGCACAGAAACCGGCGGCCGAGACGACTCAACCGGTGGCCGCAAGGACCGACTTGATGCAACTTGAAGGGGTGATCAACGTGGCCCCCGTGCTCAAGGAAATGCATCGGGTCGGACCCGTGCCAAAGATGGCACTGCTCGCACGAGCGGCCGACCCCCGAAAGCTGGCCGAACCGCAGGGGACGGGGGGCGCGGTGGAGTCGGCGGCGATGTCCGGAATCCGGGTCGCCCGAGTCTCGGCTCCAGCAAGTGTCGAACCTGAACAGATACAACTTCCAAAAAAGAAACAACGCAAGCGCAGCAGAAAGCGCGTCAGTGAAGGGTCCGGTGTCAATTTCTCACCGGACGACCTTCAATAGGATGGGGAGGAACCGATGAAAACACGGGTTTTGGCTATAGCATTCGCCGTTGCTTTGTTGTCTGGGCTGCCCGGTTCCGTCGCGGCCGGCGAAGCCGAGGACAATGTCCAACGTCTTAACGAACGGGGCAAAGTGCTGTTTCGGGCCGGCCGGAGCGCCGACGCAATCAAAGTCTGGAAGAAGGCCTTTCTCTCGGCTTGCGGTGAACAGGAATTGAGCCTGGCCAACAATCTGGGTATCGCTCACTACAAGCTCTCCGAATTTCCAGAGGCCTACTACTTCTTCTCCCATTCCCTGGCCATAGACGCACACGGCTTCTACGAGTTGAAGAACCGGGCCAAGGTCGCTACCGCCGCCGCCCAACTCGAGTCTGAGCTTGCTAAGTCGGGAGGAAGGGTGGAGTTGAAGATCGGGCCGATCCCTAATGCAATGGTCTGCATAGGTGAGGCGATCACAGACGACTGCTACAAGACTCCTTTCTCGTGGTACTTCTCTACCGGCAAACACAAACTGGTCATCTCGCGGCCGGGCATGAACAGCATTACCCGGGAAATCGACGTTAGTAAGGGGAACGTACTACTGCTCACCGAGTCGCTGGACTCACTGCCCGCAGCAGTTGGGAATTCTGCGATAGGGTCACCTTTGGCGGTGTTGGCCGCCGGTGCGAATCACACGTGTGCCGTCGACGAGGCAGGGCGACTTGTTTGCTGGGGAGACAACCGGTACGGACAGCTCGGTGACGGTTCTTGCGACTGGTATCGTCCGTCCAGAGCGCCGGTGGTCGGCGCGCACGGCAAAGCCCTCGAAGTAGTCTCGGGTGGGGGCCACTCCTGCGCGTTGCTGGAAGACGGGCAGGTCAGCTGCTGGGGGTGGAATTCCAGCGGTCAAATCGGAGACGGTGACGGCGGCATGGAATCGGACCGCCGACCGCAGCCCGTTCTGGTAATCGGACTGCCCGGCCTGGCGGGAAGCCTCGCCGTTGGCGAGGAGCACAGCTGCGCACTTATCGCGGATGGGTCGGTTGCCTGCTGGGGCAGCAACTCGCGGGGACAGCTCGGCAGTGGCATCGAGGCTCGGAAACTGGCCATGAGCTCCGTGCCGATGCAAGTGACGGGTTTGCCCCGACCGGCCATCGGCCTTACCGCGGGCGCCGCACATACCTGCGCACTCCTGGATGATGGCACCTCCGCATGCTGGGGGGCCAATGACGCCGGTCAACTCGGCGACGGCTCCACTGCGGACCGGGCTCGGGCGCTCCGTGTGGGCGGCGAGTTGGGGTCAATCAGCGCCCTGGCTGCCGGGGGGCGGCATACGTGCGCAGTCACGTCGGACGGCAAGGTCGCCTGCTGGGGGGACGGGGGGCAGGGACAACTGGGAGATTCAGCCTCCGGTTATCGCAAACTCCCGGCTCTGGTCAAGAGTTGGACCGGAAAAGCGCTGCGCGTCGCCGCGGGCGCCGCTCACACCTGCGTGGGAGCGGACGACAGAAAGGTCTGGTGCTGGGGGGAGAAAGGTCTCGGCTCAGAACACAAACCGGAGCGCATAGACGAGTTGCTGTTTCCCGCCCTCGCACTGACGGCGGGAGGAGCACACACCTGCGCACTACTGGCCGGCGGAAGTATGGCCTGTTGGGGCAAGAACCACTCCGGACAACTCGGTGACGGCACTACGACGGAAGGCGGCATTGCCATAACCGGACACTAATCTTCAAACAGGCCCGTTGTTTGCCCTTGACATACCTGATCGGCTCGGCAAAACTCCTCCAAGTGAACCAAGTCTATGGACTATTGCTAGAATTCACTAAGGAGGCAGGAAATGAAGAAAGTCAGTGCTCTTGCAGCAATCATCGCGGTTGCGTTGGTGGCATCGATTCCGGCGACGGCGATGGCTGCTCACGGAGGGAAGTTCCTTTCGGTACCGTCTGCGGCCATAGCAGGAGATTCGGTAGTGGTGTCGTGGAAAGACGCCCCCGGTAACCAGCAGGATTGGATCACCGTGGTGAAGGCGGGAACGTCGGACAAAGAGTGGGGCAAGTGGACCTACCTCAAGGGGAAGAAAGCGGGCACCTACCAGGTCAAGGGTTTGACCTCGGGCGAATACGAAGCGCGGCTCTATTTCGACTATCCGAAAGGTGGCTTCACAGTGCACGAGAGAGTGAAGTTTTCCGTCACTTCCGGTGCGCCCAAAGGTGACTACATGTCCCTTACCAGCGGCGAATTCGCGGCCGGCAAACCCGTGGTCGTCTCCTGGTTCAATACGCCGGGCAACCAGCAGGACTGGATCACCGTCGTGAAAGCTGGAACAGCCGAGAAAGAATGGGGCAAGTGGACCTACCTCAAGGGGAAGAAGGAAGGCACCTACGAAGTGAAGAACCTGGCCGCCGGTGACTACGAAGTAAGGCTCTATTACGACTACCCCAAAGGCGGTTTCAAAGTGATCGAGCGCCTCAAGTTCAAGATCAAGTAGCCCTCCCACAGTTCCGATTTTCCATCCGTCCACATTGAGACAAACACTGAGACAACTTGCGACACCTCTGAAGAAACCCGAAGAAGATAGGGACGGGGGGCCCGAAAGAGACAGGGACGGGGGGCCTAGACGGGCTTTGCCCAGCACCCTCGGCTGTGCTATCTTTGCTCTCAATGG
>CAZVFX010000231.1:0-6272 GCA_964626565.1 uncultured Myxococcales bacterium | reverse complement strand
AGGTTGGACTATTCCCCGCGCCGTAGTCGACCGATGACTGGAAGGTCCCGTCTCCGTTGCCCAGCAAAACACTCACATTGTCGTCCCCGTAGTTCGCCACGGCCAGGTCGGGTTTCAGGTCCCCGTTCAGGTCTCCGATGGCCACCGATTGCGGGCTCTCTCCCGTCCCGTAGTTGACCGATGACTGGAAGGTCCCGTCCCCGTTGCCCAGCAAAACACTTACGTTATCGGTGTATTCGTTCGCCACGGCCAGGTCGGGATTCAAGTCCCCGTCCAGGTCCGCGATGGCCACCGAGTAGGGATTGGTTCCCACACCGAAGTTGACCGATGACTGGAAGGTCCCGTCTCCATTGCCCAGCAAAACACTCACGTTCTTGCTGTTTACGTTCGCCACAGCCAGGTCGGGGAACGTATCCGCG
This sequence comes from uncultured Myxococcales bacterium, assembly GCA_964626565.1. GTDB lineage: Bacteria > Myxococcota_A > UBA9042 > CAIXZC01 > CAIXZC01 > CAZVFX01. The sequence continues at coordinate 5,853 of CAZVFX010000231.1, read as the reverse complement.
TTCAGGTCGCCCATGGCTACCGAGTACGTAGTGGTTCCCGCGCCGTAGTTGACCGATGACTGGAAGGTTCCGTCGCCATTGCCCAGCAATACGGCCACGTTGCTGCCGTTCGACACGGCCAGGTCGGTTTTCAGGTCCCCGTCCAAGTCACCGACGGCTACAGATCGGGGTGCGCTTCCCACGTCGTATTCGACCTTGTCCTGGAAGGTTCCGTCGCCGTTGCCCAACAATACGCTCACGTCGTGGCTGTCGCGATTCGCCACGGCCAGGTCGGGGACCGTATCCCCGTCCAGGTCTTTGATGACTACAAAACGGGGTTCGGTTCCGGCGCTGTACTCCACGCTCCCGTCCAAACCGGCCTTGGATTGGAAGTACCCGGCTAAGCAGCCTGTGCATGCGGTGGGGCTGGTGCATGTATCGCAGTTCGCTTCACACTCCGAGCACTGACCCCCGTCTTCGAAGTAGCCCGCGGGGCAGTCGGCGACGCAGTCATAATCGAAGGGCAGGTACCCCGCGGAACAGACCAGGCACATTGCCGCATCAATGCAGACGTCGCAGTCGGGTTCGCACAGCGAGCATTTAGCCCCGTCGTCCTGGAAGTAGCCCGTAGGACAGTCGGTGACGCAGTCCCCTGCCAGGAACAGATATGCAGGCGAACAGTCCTCGCATGTAGCGGCATCGGAGCAGGTGTCGCAGTTGGGTTCGCACGCCGAGCACTGGTCCCCGTCCTCGAAGTAGCCCGCGGGGCAGTCGGTGGCACATTGTCCACCGTCGTTCAGCAGAACGCTCGTATTGCCGCCGTCATTCGCCACGGCCAGGTCAGGCTCCGAGTCACCGTTCAGATCCCCGATGGCCACCGACATTGGTTGCTTTCCCGTGCCGTAGTCGACCGATGACTGGAAAGTCCCGTCACCGTTGCCCAGCAGCACGCTTACGTTGTTGTCTTGTCTGTTCGCCACGGCCAGGTCGGGCGTTGAGTCTCCGTTCAGATCACCGATAGCTACCGACCATGGCTCGGCTCCTGCGTCGTAGTCGACCTTGTCCTGGAAGGTGCCGTCACCGTTGCCCAGCAGCACAATCGCGGCGTCGTCATTCGCCACGACCAGGTCGAGCTTCAGGTCCCCGTTCAAGTCCCCGATGGCCACCTCGTGCGGCAAGTACCCCACGATGTAGTCGACCGATGCCTGGAAGGTCCCGTCCCCGTTGCCCAGCAGCACGCTCACGTCGTGGCTGTCTTGATTCGCTACGGTCAGGTCCGGCTTCAGGTCCCCGTCCAGGTCCCCGATGGCCACCGAGTATGGTTTGGTTCCCGCACCGAAGTTGACCGATGCCTGGAAGGTCCCGTCCCCATTGCCCAGCAACACGCTCACGTTGTTGCTCGATCCGCCTACAACGGTCAGGTCGGGCTTCTGGTCGTCGTTCAGGTCCCCGATGGCCACCGAGTTTGGATCGCTATCGACACCGTAGTCGACTTTCGCCTGGAAGGTTCCGTCCCCATTGCCCAGCAGGATGCTCACGGCGGGACCGGTGCGGTAGGTCACGGCCAGGTCGGGCTTCAGGTCACCATTCAGATCCCCGATGGCCACCCAGGTTGGCAAGAATCCTGCGTCGTATTCGACCGATGACTGGAAGGTCCCGTCACCGTTGCCCAGCAAGACGCTAACGGCCGAGCCGCCCTGCTTCACGACCACCAGGTCTAAGACCGTATCCCCGTCAAGATCTTCCATGGCTACCGAGCCTGAGTGATTTCCGGTACTGTACTCCACGCTCGCGCCAAGACCGGCCCAGGAATGGAAGTATCCGTCCGAGCAGTCGCTACACGTCGCGGCGTCGGTGCAGGCATCGCAATTCGCCTCGCAGGCAGAACACTGAGCCCCGTCCTCGAAATAGCCCAGTTGCGGACAGGCGTCAACGCAGTCACCCTCGTGCAACAAGTGTCCCAGCGAACAAACCGTGCAGGTAGTGGCATCACTGCAGGCGTCGCAGTTGGTTTCGCAAGCGGTGCAATCGCCCCCATCAAGGAAGTGGCCGGCCGTGCAGTCCGTGCACGTCGCGGCGTCTGTGCAAGCTTCGCAGTTCGCTTCGCAGGCGGTACACTGGTCCTCGTCTTCGAAGTAGCCGTTGGGACAGACGTCGACGCATTCTTCCGCGAGGAACAGGTATCCAATGGAACAGACCGTGCAGGTAGCGCCGTCGGCGCAGGTGTCGCAGTTCGCTTCGCAGGCCGAGCACTGAGCCTCGTCCTCGAAGTATCCCGTGGGGCAGACGTCGACGCAGTCACCCTCGACGGCCAGGTATCCCAGCGAACAGCCCGTGCAGGTCGCGGCATCGGTGCAAATGTCGCAGTTGATTTCGCAAGCCGTGCACAGCACGTTGGCCAGCAGGATGCTCACGTTGTCGTCATCGTCGCTCGCCACGGCCAGGTCGAGAAGCAGATCCCCGTTCAGGTCCCCGACGGCTACCGAGCTGGGATAGTCTCCCGTGCCGTAGTTGACCGATGCCTCGAAGGTCCCGTCCCCGGCGCCCCGCAACACACTCACGTTGTGGTCGCCTGCGTTCGCCACGGCCAGGTCGGGTATCAGGTCCCCGTTCAGGTCGCCCATGGCCAGCGAGCTCGGACTGTCTCCGGCATCGTAGTCGATCTTGGCCTGGAAGGTCCCGTCTCCGCCGCCCAGCAACACACTCACGCTGTCGCCAGTGTTGTTCGCCACGGCCAGGTCGGGTATCAGGTCCCCGTTCAGGTCCCCAATGGCCACCGCGCTTGGCCAGCCGCCCGCGCTATGGTTGCTCTTGGCCTGGAAGGTCCCGTCTCCGTTGCCCAGCAAAACACTCGCGTTGTCGTCACCTGCGTTCGCCACGGCCAGGTCGGGGAACGTGTCCCCGTTCAGGTCCCCAATGGCCACCGATTGTGGCTTATCCCCCGCACCGTAGTTTACCTTGGCGACGAAGGTCCCGTCCCCGTTGCCCAGCAGGACACTCACGTTGTCGTTGCCCCGGTTCGCTACGGCCAGGTCGGGAAGGGTATCCCCGTTCAGGTCACCGGCGGCCACCGAGTGTGGAAACGACCCCGTATCATATTCGACCGATGCCTGGAAGGTCCCGTCCCCGTTGCCCAGCAGAATGCTCAGGTTGGCGCTGCCCCTGTTCGCCACGATCAGGTCGGGTTTCAGGTCGCCGTCCAGGTCCTCGATGGCCACCGAGTCTGGCTTGTCTCCCGCGCCGTAGTCGACCTTCGCCTGGAAAGTCCCGTCCCCGTTGCCCAGCAGGACGCTCACGTTATGGGTGTTCAAGTTCGCCACGGCCAGGTCGGGGACCGTATCCCCGTCCAGGTCTCCGATAGCCACCGACTTTGGTTTGGTTCCGGTGCCGCATTTTGCGCCCGCAGTCATCTCGGCTCCAAGGAAATACCCGGTAGTGCAGACCGAACACGTCGCAGCATCCGTGCAGATGTCGCAGTTCGCTTCGCAGGGGTCACAGGTATCCACGCTGGTCCATGCGCTTTGACTGCACAGGCCCCCCCCGTCGCCCGTCGCGAAGTGGCCGACGTCGCATGTCAACGTACAGGATTCGCCCGAAGGGACAGGCACGATGCAATCCCACTGCCCGTCCTGCACCGCGCCAGGTGGCGACGCGCAGGAGCACGACTGCTCGTTGCAGGCCTGGTCCTCCGTCAGGGGATCGGGGCAGGCCGCACCACCGCATGAAGCCGGCGTCGCGACAGCAAAGGACCGGGTCTGGATACCACCGCCGCATTCGACGCTGCACGCACCCCACTCGCCCCATGCACCCACGCAGTCCACTGGAACGTTCGCGTGCAGGCAGCCCTCTGTCGGGTCACACGAATCCGTTGTGCAGTCATCTCCGTCATCGCAGTCCTCGGGTATCGGGGCAGGGCACGCTCCGTCCGCACAAATCACTGCCGCAAAGAAATCGCCACTGTCACAGTAGGCATCCCCGCACGGGGCAGTGTTATTGGCATTCACGCAGCCATTGGCGGGGTCACATGAATCGTCTGTGCAGTCGTTGCTGTCATCACACTCCGCATTGACAGGAGTGAAAGCGCATTTGCCGCTGACCTGGTCACATACGTCCGTGGTGCAGTCGATGCCATCGTTGCAATCCGCGTTCTCGGCACACTGGGGCGAACAGATGCCCTGGACGCAGGTGCCGTCCTGGCCCAGGGGAGTCGTGCAAGCCGCCTCCTCGTTGGCCGCTGAGTGGCCGCAACCGGTCGCCGGGTCGCAGGTGTCGTCAGTGCACACGTTTCCGTCGTCGCAGTCCTGGGTCACCGACTGGGTCGGGCAGGAGCCGTCCCCGGCGCAGTTGACACCGTCGTACCACTCCAGGTTGTCGCAGTAGGCGGCCTGGCACTCCGTGGAAGGGTTGGCAGTGCTGGTGCAGCCGGCAACGGGATCGCAACCGTCGTCAGTGCAGTCATTTCCGTCGTCGCAGTCCTCGGGCATTTGGGCGGGGCACGAGCCGTCCGCACAGCTCACCGCGATGTAGAAATCGCCGCCATCACAAAAGGCGTCCCCGCACGGGGCAGTGTTGTTCGCGTTCACGCAGCCGTTGATGGGGTCACAGGAGTCGTCCGTACACACGTTTCCGTCGTCGCAGTCCAGGTCCGCGCCCGTGGCCACGCACGAACCTTCCTGGCACTGAGATTCCGGGGTACACGCATCCTCGTCGTCGCAGGGAGCACCGTCCTCTAAAGACATCTCGACGCACAGCCCCGTATCGGGCTCACACTCCGCCTCCTTGCAGGGGGCCTCAGACGGATCGCACACCACCACGGTCTCGGGGTCCACCGTGCACTTGTCATCTTCGCAAACCAGGGTTCCGTTGCACAGGTCGTCATCCTCCTTGTCCTCGCATTCCGCGTCCTCTGCACAGTCGCACTGGTTGTCGGTACCTGTGCAAATGCCGTCCACGCATTCATCGGTCAGCGTGCAGGGGTTCCCATCATCGCACAGGCCGTCAACGGCAGTAGACTGGCAGCCGGATTCGGCGTGGCATGTGTCCGTGGTGCAGTCGTTGTCGTCGTCGCAGTCCAGGTCTGGTCCGGTAGCCACGCACAGACCTTCCAGGCATTGAGAAGCCGGGGTACACGCATCCTCGTCGTCGCAGGAAGAGCCCTCCCCCGAAGGCATCTCGACGCACAGCCCCGTGTCGGGCTCACACTCCGCTTCTTTGCAGGGGGCCTCGGACGGGTCGCACACCACCACGGTCTCGGGATCCACCGTGCACTTCTCCTCTTCGCACACCAGGGTTCCGTTGCAAAGGTCGCCATCCTCCTTGTCCTCGCAGTCCGCGTCCTTAGCACACTCGCAGTCATTGTCGGTACCCGTGCAAACGCCTTCAACACATTCATCCGTCAGCGTACAGGGATCCTCATCGTCGCACGGGGCCGTATTGTTCGTATTCACGCAACCCGTGGCCGGGTCGCACGAATCGTCGGTACAGGGATTGAAGTCGTCGCAGTCGTCGTCGGATTTGCAGACGGGGGAAACGATGTCCGCAAGGTCCGGGGAAAGATCCCCTGGGAGGTCAGCGGGAAGATCTCCTGGGAGGTCAGCGGGAAGATCTCCTGGGAGGTCAGCGGGAAGATCCCCTGGGACATCCGCCACGGTCCGTCCGTCGACGACGTCCCCGGTGGCATCCCCGTGGATGTCCGCCACATCCCCCACGTCGCTCTTTGTCTCCGTGCCATCCCCCCCACATCCGATGTTGATCAACAATGCGACCAGCAAGACGGGTCCCGCTAGCCGAAAGTGGTGCTTTGTTCTCGCCCGGGTCAATTTCATTCAATTCTCCGTGTGGTTTTTGAACCGGCCAGTCGGTCCCCTCTTTGCC
>CAZVFX010000230.1:0-6371 GCA_964626565.1 uncultured Myxococcales bacterium | reverse complement strand
AACCTGGCATTCCAACCACCATCATCACGCTGGCGATAATAGTGGTGATGGGAGCACCCCAACAACCTTATCGTCCGAGGTTCGAAGGGGGGCTCCCAGGTAGCTCTTGGCGTTGTGATCAGAGACGCAGTCTGCTGCGCTGAAGCGGTCGGCGATGCCCTGGGAGAACATGCACGTCGCGCCCTTCTTCATCACCACCTCGCACGGATGGTCTTCGAGGTTTGTAATCGCGACTCTGCCCGGTTTGTCATTGACCATGGCGGCAACAGGCAGAGCCTCCTTCCCTTCTACCCGGATGATGCGGGCGTGAGGAACGTCGAGGAGTGCAGCGAGGTCGGCCACCATGGATTCGCACACCTCTTCAAAGGTCCGGTCCGGTTCCGTGGCGAGGCGATAGATGGACTCCAGGGCCCGCTGCCGCATGACCAGTTTGTCCTGCTGACGCTTGCGCTCCGTAATGTCGAAACCAGCCCCCACGACACCGTTGGCCATGCCCTCTTCGTCCCGGGTAACCGAGAAATATACTTCGAGGGGAAACACCTTCCCGTCGCTCTTCTGCCCGAATATCTCGCCCGACCACTCTCCGTCCTTGACGACCTTGTTGAAGACTCCCCGCATGATGCTGTGAGCGTTCGCGGGAACGAGCACCTCCACAACGTCCCGGCCAACTACGTCGTCCGCCGAAACGCCGAAGATTTCCTGGGCGTACCAGTTGAAATAGGTGACTTTTCCCTCCAGGTCAGTGGCGAGTACTCCTTTTCGTATCTGCCTCAAGAGCGACGCCTGGAAGCGCGCCCGGTCCTCGACCTTCTTCGTGGCTGTAATATCGACAAACGCGCCTTCAATGTAGCCGTCCTCAGGTATCGCGGTCATGGACCCGACGATGCAGAAGCGGGAACCATCCGGTCGGGTGCACCAGATGACGACATCCTCCGCACGCCCCTCCAGGGACAGTACTTCAAGGAGCCGCGCACGGCGTTCGGGGGGGTAGTAGTCGGCAAAGGTGACGCCCGCGCTGATGACCGCGTCCGCGTCGTTGTAATGCAGGAGTTCGGCCACCGCGTTATTGCATTCGATGACCTTGCCTGTCTTCATGTCGCTCCGGAAATTGAGCGCCCGGCTGTTGTGGAACAACGAGCGGTACCGCTCCCCGGCGGCGTGGCTCTCTTCTTCCGCACTTCTGCGGTAGAGTGCGACCGAAGCCTGTTTCAGAAAAGTGCTGAGGACCTCCTCGGAGGGGAGGTCGGTGTCTTTGTGGAGGAACATGGCCACCGAGCCCATCAGGCGACCGTCGCGAATGAAACTGGCGGAGTAAGCTGAACCCAATTCCAGAAGGCTGATCAGAGCGTCGGAAACCAGCCGGGACACCGTGCCGAAAGTGATGGTTGTGAAATCGAGTTCAAGCTCGGTGGGACCTTCCGCCCGAAGCATGTCCACACCCCAATCGTTGACGCGGTACGACGACCCCACCAGGGGTTCATCAAACATATCGTCGATACGAGCAGCCAGGTGCCGCTGCCCTGCAACCGCTTCTACATGCAGGGCGCGTTTGTCTTCATCGAAGGTGGCAACCACGATGAAAGAATCCGCCAGCAGTTCAGCCAGGCGCTCCCCGATGTATTGATGGATATTCTCCTCGTGGCCCAATTCGACGAATCCGGTGGCTGTCTGGGACAGGAACGCCAGTCCGTCCACATACCGGCGATCATCGCTATCCTCCCAGTCCCGTGACGTCTCACTGTCTTCCAACTCCAGCACCCTCTCGCGCAGGATGTTCAACTCCGCCAGCAGTTGGTCACGACTTTTGCTCTCGTCATTCATTTGTTGGCCTTGGCACGCAGTTTGAGCACCCTGCAGGAACCCTTGTCCCCGCTCTCGCACTCCTTTTTTAGCTGCCCGTTTCCCAGCTTCTTGAATTTCTTGCCCTTCTTCTTTTCGCCCGATACTCGATACCACTCTGCCAGCGCCAGGCAGGTCTCTCCGTCGTTGGCCTCTTTGCAACCCTTGAGCACGAGTTCGAGACGTTCGTCAGCCAGGTTGGCGGCTCTCACCGGCCGCTTCTTGTACAGGAGCGCGGCCTGCTGAACGCAGCCGGCCACATAGCCCACCTTGCACGCTTTTTCGAACGCGTCGCCCGCCTTGCCCGGTTTCTTGTCCACGTACCTGAGCATGGTGCCGAGATTGAAACAGGCCAGGCCGCCATCGGGGTCGGTCGCGTCTGCACAAACCTTTTCGAAGAAGCCCCTGGCAGCAGCGTCATTTGGAGTTCCGAACTCCACCCAGCCCGCGCTTACGCACCCCTGGACAAGTCCGCCGTCGCACGCCTTGCCAAACAAGGCCCGGGCCTTGTTTTCGTCTCTCGCCGCACCTTCGCCCCGGTAGTGCATGAGGCCCAGGAAGAGGCAGCCGTCCGCATCGCCCAACTCACACCCCTTGCTGTACATGACCCCGGCCTTGTCCCGGTCGAGCGGGTCGCCCCGGGCCTCGAAATATGCGCCGCCGGCAGCGGTGCAGCCGGCAGCTACGTCCTTGGTGCACGCACGCACATAGAACTGCCTGGCGATGTTCGCGTCCCGGGGACCGCCCTCGCCCAGGTGCCACATGCGCCCAAGCTGCAGGCAGGAGTCGGGAATGCCGCCGTCGCAAGCCTGCTCATAGAGCAGCCGCGCCTTGCCTTTGTCCTCTTCGCCGCCCTCGCCGTTGAACCACATGACGGCAAGGTTGGCGCACGCGTCCGGGTCGTAGCCGTCACAGGCCAGGGTGGTGAAATGCCTCGCCTTACCGTAGTGGGCGTCTCGCCCTTTGCCGGTGTAGTACATGACTCCCACCAGCCGGCACGCGACGCGATAGCCCTTTTCGCAGGCTGCGTCCAGAAGCTGGTTGGCCTTTTCGAGGTCCTTGTCGCCTCCTTCGCCCCGATAGAGCATTACTGCGTAAAGACCGCATCCTTGCGCGGTGTTTCCAGCCTCGCACGCGCGGCGGGAGTATTCCCGGGCGCCGGGAACGTCGCGGTCGATTCCCTTGCCCTCATACAAGAGGTTGGCCAGCAGTCCACACGCAGCGCCGTCGCGGCCGGCACAGCCGGCCTGAAGGCGTTTTAACGCCGCGGAAACGTCGGTGGGGCCCCCTTTGCCTTTCAGCCACAAGCGGGCGAGGGGAAGGCAGTCGGCGTGAGCTCCGCCGGAACATGCCTTGTCGTAGAACTCACGAGCCTTGGAAGCGTCGGGTTGGGGTACGCCTTCGCCTTCTTCCCACAGGGCGCCCAGACCGCCACACGCGGTGCTGTCCCCGGCTTCGCATGCGCTTTCGAGCATTCCTCTGCCACCTTCCGCATCAGTGTCGCCGCCGTAGCCCAGGACCAGCATCAGCGCGTAGCGGGTGCAGGCTTCGTTACGACCGCCGTCACAGGCCTTGCGGAAGGAATCCCTGGCAAACTGCTCGTCCTTAGGACCCCCTTCGCCCGTGTAGGCCATTTCCGCCAGTTTGGCGCAGGACAGATAGCCGCCCCGGTTACACGCCTTTTCGAAATATCGGCGCGCGTTCCAAACGTCCCGGGGAAGGCCGTCCGCCGTGTACCACATGGCGCCCAAAATACCGCACGCTCTTCCGTGGCCCATGTCGCACGACTTCACAAACATGTCCACCGCCTTGTTCTTCTCCCGAGGCCCCCCCTCGCCGTTGCGCATCATGATTCCCAGCCGGGTGCAATCGATGGCCTGGCCGCCCTTGCACGCAATGGTGTAAAGCTCGCGGGCCCGGGTCTTGTCCGAGACGGACGCGGCTTCCCCTTTTTCCCACAAGACAGCGAGGCTTCCGCACGCGGAAGGGTCCTTGGCCTTGCACGCCTTCTTCAACAGTTCCCTTCCCTCGTCTTCGTCTTTGTCACCGCCCGCGCCCATGACCATCATCATGCCCAGCTTGCCGCACCCGGGCATATCGTCCTTTTCGCAAGCCATCTCGTAGAACCGCCGCGCCTTGTCCCGGGCTTCGGGGCCGCCCTGGCCGGCATAGGCCATATTGCCCAGGTCCCGGCAGGACGAGGCCTCGCCGGCTTCGCACGCCCGGGCGTAGAGGTTTCTGGCCTTTCGGGGGTCTGCTTCGGGTACATGTTTGCCGGTGCGCCACATCACGGCCAGAAAGTCGCACGCCGGGCCATCACCTTTCTCGCATGCCTCGTCCAACAGCAGCCGTCCATCTTCAGCTTGCTGCTCGCCGCCCACCCCGATCACCATCATCATCCCCTGCTTGGTGCAGGCGCGCACGGCTCCGACTTTGCAGCCGTGCCGGTATGAACTGAGTGCCTTGGCCGGGCTTTTGGGTACCCCCCGACCCTGGTAGTGAAGGTCCCCGGCTTCCACGCAAGCAGCACCATCACCGCCGAGGCAAGCCTCCTCGAGTTCGGTGCGCGTCGGACCTTCCTGGGCTGCGACCGAAAAAGGGCCCAACAGACAAAGGGCAGCAAAAACCGCCGCCAGCTTCAAATCGATTCCGATTCCACTTGAAATTCTCACGCCCGCCACCTCCACACATGCACACACGCGTGCTCAATGTCACTTTAACTCGGAACGAGTATAAACTATGCCCGGGAAAGGCCCAAAAAATCGCCTTCGCCCTTGCTCCCCAAGACCGAACAGCGCCGCCAGGCCCATCCGCAACGACCCCGGGCTTTCGGCCGGGGTGGAGATGCGACGCAGCGCTGAATGTCCGGGCGCCAGCCCGGGCCCTTCCGAGAGGCTTCGACTCGGCCCATCCGCAACGACCCCGGGCTTTCGGCCGGGGCTACTGGCCAGCGTGCCCCTTGGGGCCTAATTCGGATTGGGAGATCGACGCCGTGAATCAGCGGCCACAGGCCGGCTGGTAGCCGTCCTTGCACAGCGCCTCGAGGATGCCCTCGCCCTTGGGCTCGTCCTTCTCCACCCCCTTGCCGTCGCGCAAGGCCACGCCTACCCACATGCACGCTTCGGCTGCGCTCTTTCGGCATCTCACTGAGTAGAGTTTGAACGCGGTGCTAAGGCCCATTTCCGTGCCTTCCTCGCGGTAGGTGCGGGCCGCGTCCAGGCAGCACTGCTGATCGCCCAGGAGGCAGCCGCTCGAAAACAGTCTGCGGGCCTGGAGACGGGCTTTGGGGCTCACGTCGGGAGAAGTGTACCACAGGTTGCCGGCGCGTTGGCAGGATTGGGGGTGGCCGAAGGTGCAGCCTGCATCGTAGTATTCGAGCGCTTTGTGCCGGCTCTTCTTGCCCGCCTGGCCCCCTTCCCACATCTGGGCCGCGATGTAACAGCCGTCACGATCCCTGGCTTCACACGCGCGCTGTTGCATAACGATGGCTCGAACTTCATTGGCTTTGCCACCCAATCCCTTGAGCCACATGATTCCCAGAATGCGGCATGATGGTCCGTGTCCCGCGTCGCAAGCCTGCTTCAGAACCTTGCGAGCCAGGGGGTGATTCTGTGCACCGCCATGACCGTGGTAAAGCGCCGCACCGTAAACACCACAGCCCGGGTCCGCCTCGCCTTCCTCACAAGCCCTCCCGGCCAGCTCCCTTCCCCGGGTCCGGTCCTCCGGGATGACTTCACCCCGGTAGAGCAGGTTTCCCAAGACGCCGCAGGACCAGAAGTCACCGCGCTCGCAGGCAACTTCGAACAACGCGGCGCTGGCGGCAGGTTCGGAGGGAATGCCGGCCAGGCCGGCAAACACCTTGGCGCCTTCCTTGCCGCACCGTTTCGCCCAGTTCCTGTCGCACCCCTGCCGCATCCGGACCATAGCCCCGTCTACGTCCGCTGGGCCGCCCACTCCCGCGTGCATCATCACACCCAGATAAATGCACGAGAGCTGCTGGAACTCGCCCCCGCAGCCAAGGGCAAAATAGCGACGCGCCTGGTCGAAATCCGGGGCCGACCCGTGTCCGGTGAAATAACGCTTGGCGACGGAAGAGCACCCGCCGCTGTCCTTAAGCTCGCAGGCCTTCTTGAAGGACTCCATGGCCTTACTGCTGTCCTTCTCACCACCCTGGCCCGATTCCCACATGTGGCCCAGTAGCACACAGCATCCACCTTCCCCATGCCGGCAGCCGTGAGTGAAAACCGTACGAGCCTCCGGGTAATCAATCGGCCCCTTGTCCAACCCTTCCCTCAAATCGATGCCCAGAAAGGTGCAGTACAACGGCTCCGACCCAAAACACTTCTCCCGATCCGAAGCCCGAGACGCGTCCCAGCCCCCTTCCTGTCCGAGGGCCGAAGTCGTCAACAATACTGTGCTAAACAAGCACGTTATGATCTTGTATGTCATGCGCCACCTCAAGCCCTGGCCCCTGACCACTGACCCTGGCCCCTGACCCTGGTCTCTGGCTCTGGCCCTGGGCTCAGGCTCTC
>CAZVFX010000229.1:0-6456 GCA_964626565.1 uncultured Myxococcales bacterium | reverse complement strand
GTTCTTCCAACGAACATTGGCCCGGTGCGGCGCCAGGTACGCTGGGTTTTACGCACAGTGGCGCAGGCGCGGCGCAAGGAAAGCTGCGAATTGGCGATTTCATGGCTGGGAGAGGTCCTGTGCCCCGTCCAGTTGGGCGCCCCCCGTCCCCGTCGTTTTCACCTGTCGTTTTCAGGCAGAAAATCGCCCCCCGTCCCCGTCGTCTTGGTCCTCGCATTCGGACCGCTGCGGTGTACACCTGTTTGACAGAGATTGAAAAGGACCGTTACACTGCCATCACGAGCTCCTGAAGGAGGAAGACCAATGAAGTTCATGGGTTGGCTGAAGTGCAACGTGTTCTATGTCGCGGGAATGGTCTTCATGGGTAGGGTGCCGCCAGCTGAATGCGATGATGCCGGGCGAATGTCGGGGAACGCGGCTCAGCGGGAGCCACCGGACGACATCTACGACAACTGCGATCTCAAGGAGGAGAGCGAAGAGCCTTTCGCCGACAAGTACCGAGTGTGGCGGGAAGACCTCAAAGAAGCCAAAGAGAAGCGGAACCCCGCAAGTGTATGGCATCGGGCCCGACGACGCGACCCCCTGACGATGAGCGCACCTTTTCTTGCCTTCTTCCCACTGGTAGCTATCGTTTTCCTTCTGACGGCAGCCACTCCATCCACAGCCCCGGATGGTGACCTGAATCGTGATGGCTCAGTCAATGTCGTCGATATTCAATGCCTGACTCTGGTCTACGAGCACAGCTCTCAGGACGAGATGGTCGTCTGCGAAAACGACAACGACTGCCTTGTCGTTCCCGGAGGAGACTACACATGCCGACAAGGGTTTGCCGCTCCCTCCTTGCTCTGTTTGCCTGCATGTTTGCATCCCTCGGTGTCCCTCGCGGCTTCCGAGGTGGCGGTTTGCGACGATCCTGGCGCTGAGGACGAAGATTGCCTGGGTCTGGTCGCCCGACACCGAGCAGACCTCAACTGCGACGGGGAACTGTCTGCCGCCGATTTCAACTTCCTGGTTGCGCTTTCTCTGGACAAAGCGGGGGGTGCCGGGACCGCGGACATCGACATGGATGGTCAACTCAACGGGTGTGACCCGGATGGCGACGGCGATGGGCTGGAAAACAGCCTGGACTGCTCGCCTCTCGATCCGCTGCATAGCGACTGTGACGATGGCAACGCCTGTACGCTCGACTCCTGTATCGATGAGCTTTGTCATCAGGTCGACAGCGGCCAGTGCGTCAGCGGACCGTTTGTCATCAATACAACGCCGGCTGGGGAGCACTCCACAGATACCGATTCTACCGCTCTCCCCGATGGTGGGTTTGCCGTGGTCTATACGGCCTATCCGGATGGTAATGACTGGTATCCCGACATTTATCTGCAACGTTTTGACCCTCTGGGGCAGAAGAAGGGAGTTGAAGTGCAGGTCAACGCGTCCTACAGTAATCCGGACGACGGTCCGTCTGTTGCCCCGTTGCCCGGGGCCGGCTTCGCGGTGGTCTGGCGGGGGCAGGGCGGTATTCGCTTGCGTCGTTTCGACCCGCTCGGAGGACCGCTCGGTAGTGAGACTGTAGTGCCGGTGCTGTTCAACAATCAGTCGCGTCGACCCGATGTGGTTCGGCGCCCGCAAAGTGGTTTTGTCGTCGTTTGGGATGCCATGAAAGATGGCAGCCACTTCTCTACGTACGCCCGTCTTTTCGATGCTGCCGGTGAGCCCGTTGGCGATGATTTCAAGGTGCCCTCTAGCGACTTGGGCGGGCAGGTACGTCCGGCGGTGGCGGCGACTGACTCGACCCTTTGTTATGTTTGGGACGGTAGTGGAGCGTTGGATGACGATGGGGGAGCGCTCGGTCGTTGTTTCGGTGCAGATGGGGTAGCGCTGGGGGATGATTTTCAGCTCAACCAGCATCTTCCTGGTGAGCAAGCAGACCTGGACATTGCCGCCCTCTCCGGGGGGCAGTTCATCGTGACCTGGTTCTCCGAACTTCAAGACGGCAGTGAGTACACTGTGTATGCTCGCCGGTTGTCCGGGGCGGGCCAGCCCGTGGGGGACGAATTCCGGGTCAACCAGTCAATAACGTTGTCCCAGGATGCAGCCCGGGTGTCTGCCCTCTCGGACGGAGGCTTTGTGGTGGTGTGGCATACCGAGAACTACAACTACTCGCCTGGCTTTCAGGTTCACGCTCGCCTATTTGACCAGGGTGGAGCACCGGCCGGAGACCAGATTGTGGTCCACGGCGAAATGGCCGATCATCCCTGGTTTCCTGATGTGACGACGCTTGATGGTGGCCGATTCGTTGCGTTTTGGCACAGCCGGACTCCTCAGGGAAAACCTGCTGCCCTGTTTGGACGCCTCTTTGACGCTCAAGGCACCCCCGATTGACAGTCCTCGCCCTTGTCTCATCTTTCGTCCTCGGCCGCCGCATAGATTTCGATGGTCCTGGCGCCGGTGTTGCCGCCGGAGCTGGTGATGACTTCGAAGCGAAGCGAATCGGTGGTTGTTGCGGGCACCTCGAAAACGAAGAGTCCCTTGGCATCGGGCAGGTCGAATTCTCCCAGTAGGCCTTGTCCCGGGCTTGTCACGGAGAACCTCGAAATCTGAGCGGATGTCCCCATCGTGCGGGTCCAGAAACCGATCGCGATGATTTTCGTCGGCTCAGGAAGGGAAACCTCGAGCCAGGCGTCGTCACCGTCGGAGTCTGACGACCATTCCGTTGTGTCGTCACCGTCGATTGCACTGTCTGCGCCGAAAGAACCATCGTTTCCGGAGCCTCCCCAATTGCTGCTCACCCCACTGATGAATGCCCCTGCGGAGAGCAAGGCGACGTTCGATAAGGCGGGCGCATTCGGGTCGCTCTCTTCCTGCAGGGTGGTGAAGTTGATATCGCCAGCTACGCAAACCGTTGAGTCTTCGTCGATTAGCAACGTTTGGATTCGGTACTTCGTCGATGGCTCCAGCGCGAGCAGATCCAGAGAATGCTCTGTGAAGGGCGAGGTTCCGGATGCTCGACGAGAGGTCCCCAGGGCCGGTGCCGGCCCGTAGGCGCTGCTCGCTAGCGTTGGAACCGAGGAAGCGAAAGCGAGGGAGGCGGAAGTTGCGAGAACATCAAAGACCGCCAGTTCCTCCTTCAGGTTGCAGAGGTCTAATTCGGTCATCACTCGAGCGCCGTCGCCAACTGACGTCACAAGGTCGAGATCGGGAGCGTCGTCTTCTTTTGCCTGAATCGTGTACACGCTCGATCTGAACACTTGATGGTTCTTCGTGAAAGCAGTCAATTCGAATTCGAACGTTGTGTTCAGCGCAAGTTGGAGCTGTAGGTCGTGGTCAGTCGCCGGAGCGGTCATGTCCATGGCTGCCAGTTCCATCACGGATCCTCCTGCAGGGCCGTAATTGACTGCGCAGAGTACCGGCACTGGGGTCTCGAGGCGTAGCCAGAATTGCCCTTGGGTGAAGTTCACGCGCACGTTTGAGTCGAGAAAGAACTTGCCCGCCGGATCATCGGCTTCGACGGCACCGGCTTCAGCCTGCTCCGCACCCTCCAAAGCATCGGACAGGGGGGCGCCCGTCTCCGACTTTTCATTGGCGCAAGCGGCAAGGAGCAGAAAGGCGAGGATTAGCGGCAGAGACAGTACATTTCGTCTTGAGTTCCACATAATTGTCTCCTTTCCGGAAGAATGCGGGACACAGAGTAAAGGTGGGGTCTCGGCCGGGAACCGGCAAGGCTTCAAATGAGCGGAGATGGCAGTTCTGATGAACTGCAAATCATCGGCCGGGCCACCACAACTTGCCGCGTCGAGATGGAGTTGATATGGTACGAACGGAGTCGGGAACCTGGCAGACCTCGCGGTACCTGCACAGGCGGCAGCTGGCCCGACAGAACGTCAGCATTGGAGAGAAACTTGAAGACGACCCTGATGAATGCTCTCATTGTTGGTTCCGGAGGATTCATTGGTGCTCTGGCACGTTATGGCCTCGGCGGTTTGGTGCACAGGCAGGTGCCCCATTCGACGTTTCCCTACGGGACGCTCGTGGTTAATCTCCTCGGCTGTTTGCTCATCGGGTTGCTCGCAGGGATCTTAGAGTCCCGGCAGTTGTTCGGACCCGAGTTTCGCACTTTCGCACTCATCGGCGTGCTGGGTGCATTCACGACGTTTTCAACCTTCGGTCAGGAGACATTCGCCATGCTCCGCAACGCCGAGTATTTCCGGGTGGCCGCCAGCGTTGGGATGCACTTGATCCTCGGCCTTGCACTGGTGTGGGTCGGCTATGCATTGACGGCTCAGCGATAGCCGAAATTGCGCCCCCCGTCCCCGGTTCTCCACCCCGTCCCCGGCCTTCCAACCCATCCCCGGTCTTCCACCGTCCTTGACAACCGATTGCGAGCCTCGGATACTCAATGAAGAAGCAGGAACTTCCGACGAATGATCCGGGCCGCCGGCTAATCTGCGGGGGCCAGGGGGATCGGCATGAAGCGACCAAAGATCCGGCCGTTCTACATCTTCCTAATCCTGCTGCTAGCTGCCGGTGCGTTGCTTATTGCCTGGCAGTTGATGGTCGATCGGTACGACGGGCAGATTGTGTTCGACATCACCGTTAAGAAGATCAAGACCGGAGGCAAACGGGACATCGAAGAGGGTGACCGTTGCGAATTGCGCATCATGAAGTTAGTGGACAGCGCAGATTCCCATTTGGGCATCTACTGTGGGGGCGAGCGCTTCTTGTTTGAAGACGACACTTCGCTCAACATCTGGGAGGATGAAGCCGACGGTCTTTACTATTACCGGGTTACTGGAAGGGACGGAGTAGGTCACTCCGACCACGTCCGGCGGGGCTTCACTATCGATTCCAGTCGGCGCTTGATGTTTCTTCATTCCGTATACCACCGCCTGGGCGACGTCTCCGATGCTGCAGGGCCCTGGTTCGTGGAATGGGAGATTTCCGTCTGCAGCCGCCCTCATGAAGGGAAATCGCTGTTTCCCGGCGGCCGGGTAAGGGTTGAGGGGGCCTACCACCTGGGAAATCCCGAGAAGACCTTCCTGTTTCAGACTCCCCCGGACGATCTCCGCTGTCCCCTGCCTGAGTAGGTAAGCACCCGAGACCACCGCCGGCGAACTAGTCTTCCGACGGCAAATAACCGCCCCCCGTCCCTGTCTCTTGGCCCCTTCCGCTTTGTCGCTGCCGGCCGGGGCTGTACCGACGACAAAATACGGCCCCCCGTCCCTGTCTTTGAGGCCGTTCCGGCTCGTTGCGCGTGCGGGGGCGCGGACTTGGGCGCGGGAACGGGTGATGTCGATTTTTGCATTTTCTTTGGCCACATTGGCTCCGAACTCCCAATAACAAGGGTAGGAGGTGCTGGTCATGTATGCGAAGGTCATGTCAGCGGGAGTGGTGGGAGTCGATGGGTATCTGGTGGAGGTGGAGTGTGACACCGGGCCCGGGTTGAACTCCTACGAGGTTGTGGGGCTGCCCGAAACTGCTGTGCGGGAGAGCCGGGTACGGATTCGCTCTGCGCTGCTTAATTGCGATTTCGATTTTCCCACCAAGCGGGTCACCATCAATCTGGCGCCTGCAGACGTGCCCAAGCGCGGGACTTTATACGATCTTCCGCAGGCCATGGCGTTGCTGGCTGCGGAGAAGGTAGTCCCTCGTTCGGCGCTGGAGGGCTCGCTCGTCGTCGGCGAACTTTCGCTAACGGGCGAAGTTCGGCCGGTGCCCGGCGTTTTGCCCATGGCTATCAAGGCGCGTGACGCGGGTTTCAGGCGGGTTTTTTTACCCCGTGCCAACGCGGCCGAGGCCGCAGTGATTGAGGGGCTGGACGTCCTCCCCGTGAACGTTTTCGACGAGATTGTTCATCATTTGCGGGGAGAGGCCGCCATCGAGTCGGCCCCTTTTGCCTTGCCCGAGGATGTGAATTCCTATCCGTTCGATATGGCTGAAGTTAAGGGGCAGGAGTGGGTCAAGGAAGCCCTCGTCGTCGCTGCTGCGGGCGGTCACAACATCATGTTTGTGGGCCCGCCGGGGTCAGGGAAGACGATGCTGGCCCGGCGGCTGTCCACCATCCTGCCCCCCATGACCATGGAGGAGAGCCTGGAGACCACGAAGGTCCACAGTGTTAGCGGGCTTCTGGCCCGGGACCGGGGGCTCCTGACCACCCGCCCGTTTCGGGCGCCCCATCACACGGTAAGCTCGGTGGCTCTCATCGGCGGCGGTTCGATACCGCGTCCGGGCGAGGTATCCCTGGCGCACAACGGGGTCTTGTTTCTTGATGAGCTGCCCGAGTTTCCCCGCAGTGCGCTCGAGGCGCTGCGCCAGCCGCTGGAGGACCGGGTGGTCACTGTCTCGAGGGCTGCCATGTCGTGTACCTTTCCAGCGTCCTTTTCCCTGGTGGCCAGCATGAACCCGTGCCCGTGTGGTTTTCGTGGTGACGAGCGGCGGTCGTGCACTTGCGATGACTATTCG
>CAZVFX010000228.1:0-6498 GCA_964626565.1 uncultured Myxococcales bacterium | reverse complement strand
ATCTTCAATCCGTGGATGACTATTCCGGCTCGGAGCCTTACGAAGAACTGCTGCTGCGCTTGGAGGGCGACGGCAGATTCCTCGAATATCTCATGTTGGCTTACCTCAACGACTATGATGCCTTCAATGACGCCCTCGCCAGGTACGCCACGTCCCGGCAGGTCAACTACCGTCGGGATGCAGAGAAGCGGGGGGTGGTGCCCTCCGACGAACTCAGGGGTGTGAAGGACGCCATGGAGATCGCCTGGTGGACCGGCAGCGCCGTTGCTTTCGACGAATGGTACTACCGCCTCTGGGGCAAGGATGCTCAGAGTTGCCTGAAGTTCATCAAGGAGCGCGACGGTCAGCGTTACGAGGAAGACCTGAAGCACTTCGGGGAAATGGTGGGTAAGTTGAAGGAACAACTGCGGGTCCTGCCGGGTAACCTGGACAGTTTTCTTAAGTCCGCAGCGCTAAAGGAATCCGGTGAATTGCAGGTGATGCTGACGAACTATGCCCAACAGATGACCCCGATGCTCATGACCGATAAGGAGTATCAGAAGCTGAGGCAGCGGAACCCCAATCTGCCAACCTATCGAGAAGCGGTGACCGAAATCATCAACGGGGACATCCACCTGAGATACTTCGGGCTTCTGAAGCTGAAGGAATCTCCGGAGGTGTTCGACCGTGAATTCCGCCGGTTGGGACTCAGGGGGGCTCTGGAAGTAGCCAGGTATGTGGACCCGGCTAGATACGTGTATCTGGCCGACCTCGTCTGGCTCAAGGAGATGGTCAACCGCTATGGGGATTCGGTCCCCATGCTCACCGATTCACTTTCCGTGGGCATCGGTCTCTACCAATTGCAGCTCTCCAAGCTGAAGAAATGGAGCCGGACCAAATCCCTGGTGGTGACAGAATACCGCCGGGGTAAGAGATTCGCTGCATCACTGTTGAAAGAACCCTACAATGTGCAGCGGGCCCTTGCCAGGACGCTGAAGACCGCGGACCTCCTCGCCCTCTTGTGCAACAACCTGGAGGATTTCGAGGAAGCTGCCGTTTCTACCCATGCAGCCGCCGCGATGGAGGAGCTGAGGGACGAATTTGAATCTGGCCAGAGGGACAGCTACATACGTCACGTGGACTCTCACAACCAGCAGATTCGCATGGACGCAGGCTTTCAACTGAAAGAGTGGGAGAGTATCACCAAGGAGCTGGAAAAGGGTGCGGAGAACGCGGCCTGGTATTCATCCCTTGCCGAGCTGCTTGACAACAGACGGTTGGACTGCGGGGAGGTCTTGTACCCCGAGCCGGACGGTTTTAGGAAATGGCATCAGGAGGTTCACGAATGATGGAACGCAAAACAGTGCAGCAGTGGTTGCGAGGAAGTCTCATTAGAACAATGGTCGCGCTGCTTCCGGCCCTGATTGTCGGGCTGGGCATGGGCGGGTGCAAGGAAGGCGGAGGGGACAAGGCGGGTGCCACCTTCAAGACCGAATGGAGTACCAAACCGTCCGCCAAACCTGACGAGAAAGGATCTCATGGCAAGGGTGGAGGAAGCGTCCTGGGTCTCTTCCAGAAGGGAGGGCAATCCTTGTGGAAGGAAGGGTGCACCCACGCCATAGACGTTATGTTCAAGGCTGCGCTGGACAGTATGCCCGATGACCAAACCCGCGATGAGGCGAAGGCGGACATGGAGCGGATGTTCAAAGACGCTTCGAGGGAGTGCCTGGAGGAGTTCAAGAAAGCCAATAGCGACGCGGCTGACGAAGCGGCCCGATGCATGCTGAAGATCACGGACCAGAGGGGTCTTGAAGCCTGTGCGGAGATGCTCACTGCTTCAGAAATGAAAGAGGAGCGGTGGGAAGAGAAGAAAGAAGAGAAGAAATAGCGTCTCGCCGCGGGTGAGCGGGGCAAAAATACCAAGGGAGGATTTCTCATGAGTAACGGTTCCGGTGGAAAAAAGAAGATACTGTTGGTCGCTGTTCTAATGGCGTTGGTTGCAGGTGCGGCGGTGGTGGGCGTCCTGGGCGTGAAGGAGGGATGGCTCAAGTCCGGCGAGGCCCAGGTGGGGAAGATCGCCCGGCACTTGCCCAAAGAGACCATGTTTGTCGCGTGGACCGGCAAGGTAGGCACCTTTGTCGACATGGCCGAGCAGGTGGGCTTGACAAGTGAGAGTCTCAAAGAGATGTCGTTCCAGTATCGTAATCTGCTCGAGAAGCTGGGTTTCGACCCTTTGAGCAAGGCCGGCCTGGACCACGTAGGACTCGACATGAGCGGCCCCATCGGCGTTGCCCTGACACCCTCGGCCAAGGCTGACCTCATGGTCATGGTCTATGTCCCCATGATTGCGGGCAAGAGCGGCGTGGCCCTGGTCCGGCAGATAGTTGAGGCGGTGGCCCCTGAAAAGATGGAGTTTGCGGAAGGGCAGGAGAACGGCAAGAACGCGCTGTGGCTCCGTTTTGCCGACATGGGGGAAGGCGGTCACGCAGCCGGTGCGTGTCTTGAAGTCGACGGGGGAATGTTCGTCGTGTTTCCCGGAGATTATCGTTCCCGGCACGCGGCGGAGATTGAAATCGAGCTGCAGAAGCTGGTGGCTGACCTCGCTGGAGTGGGCGGCAAGTTGAGCGATTCGGCCGACTACGCGGCGGCCATCAAAGGTTGCGATAATGAGCTGTTCGGAGCGGTGTTCCTCACCGGGCCAGCCCGTCAATTGCTGCTGAAAGGGGGCGACGACATGGCCGCTCTGATTCCGGCGCTGGCCGACCTCTCTTCCGCCGGTGCTTTTGTGACGGAGGAAGGTACCGGCATGCACTTCACCATGACGGCCGTCGCCAGGGAAGGCGTGGTCCCCTACGGAAGGGAGCGAGACCTCAGCGCGCTTGGCTTTGTGGCGGGCCAGCCGTTGATTGGCACCCACTTCGCAGTTGATGCGGGCCGCCTCCTCACTGCTTTCGAGACCGCTCTCGGTGCGGACAAGCGGGCTTGGAAGGAGTACAAGAGGGGCATGGAAGAGATCACGGAAGAGTTGAAGCTGCCCCCGGGTACCAGGGTCGACCAGGTGTGGAACGGCGAACTGGGCTTCTTCATCTCCGAGCTGTCCGAAAACCCTGACGCATTGGTCCGCGGGGTCCTCGCCTTTGTGGGCTTGGCCGATGAGGAACTGGCGATCCGGATCCTTGACACGCTGATGTTCAAGGCGGGGGACATGATGACCCGGGGGAAAGTAGGCGATTCCACCATCTTCCGGGTAGATGCAGACGGAGTCACGGTGGCGCTTCTGGTCCACCAGGGCCGTCTGTGGGTTTCCGGCTCGGTGCCCGCCCTCGAGGAGATCGCCAGCGGCAACCAGGCCGGCGCGCTGGACAAAGACCGTCTCGGCAAAATTGCCGGCGTGTTGAAAGACTCGGACAACTTCTCGGCCATCTACGCGGACCTTGAGCAGATCATTCTCAGGGTTCCCGCCATGATGTCCAAACGGGACCGTCGGGACATGGAGAGCGTCTGGCCGCTGCTGTCAAAGTTGGACTATGTCACGTTCGAAACTTACCAGGAAGGACGCACCACCGTGTCCGTCGCTTCGGTGTACGTCAAGTCGGGCACGATCACGGAAGCGGTTCTGGAGTTGGCAGGTTCGGCCCTGGGCATGGAGTTCTCAAAGTACTCACGGAAAGCCAAGACCGCCGAAGCCATCGACATGCTGGACAAGCTCTACAAAGGGGCGGCTGACTACTATTCGACGCCCCGGGTCCGTGAATACGACGCCAGCAAATTGGACTGCCAGTTCCCCGCGGATCAGGCGTTGACGCCCGCACCCGGCAATTGCTGTGGCTCCCTTGGTGGCCCCGATGCCGATGGGGATGGCAAGTGCGACGCGGACTGGACCGCATGGGATTCCGCTACCTGGTATGCACTGAAATTCGCAATCACCGAGCACCACTACTGCGTCTATTCTTTCGACCAGAACGAAAAGACGGGCGCTGACGCACAGTTTACCGCCAACGCCCACTGCGATCTTGATTGCGATGGCACCTTGTCCACGTTCCAGCGCTATGGCAAGGGCGACCCTAGTGTGACAAGGGGAGAATGTGGCATCATGTCCGCAGCGGCACTCTTCACCCAGAACGAACTCGAATAGCCGCCGGCCACGGTCGCTGCCTGCGGGGGGTATGTATGAGAACTGCATTCGCAATTGGTATGTTTGTAGTCGCTTTCGGCTTACTCAGCGCTGTGGCGGGTTGCTCCAAAGAGAAACCGGAAAAGAGCCTCACCGCAGAGTTCGAAGCACCGGCTAAACCCGGCTTGCATATTTCCGAGCAAAGCTACCTGGAGCTGTTCAGAATCATAGTGGATTTGTCGCCGGGATTGCGTCGGGAAGCGGTGGCTCGAAACCTCCTGCTTTCCGACTACAAGATTTACGGAAAGGAGATCTCCAAAATCTTCGAAGGCATGTTTTCAGCTTCACCGGATGTTCGGCAGGAGTTGCTGGCCCGGGAGTTCACGCCGCTCTTCAACAGGATCAACCGGGATGCATGGGACGATCTCGCCATGGTCGCTCCGGCCCGGCGGGCCGAGGCGCTGATCGAGAGCTGCAAGCTCGATGGCAAACCGTTGGTGGCTCCTCTCATTGCCCAGTATGCCGAGTTCGAGTTTGTGGTTCTGGCCATGGGCATGGAGTACGAAGCTCGGAAGGGTGGTTTTGAAGACGAGGCACTCCATCGCCTTGCCATGTCCGTAATGCTCGATCCTGAGTGGTTTCTTCTCTACCCTCCGCCCGCCAACGACCAGTTGAAAATGGAAGGCCCGTTTGAGCCGCTGCAGCCGCTGTCTGTGACAGTCGCTCCCACGGCCATTCGGCTTGGGGCCGACCAGGTTGTCGACGTAGGATGCAAGATCGACGGCAAGGACTGCACCGGAAGCGAAGTCGAGAATCTGGGTCAGTGCGTGGCAGATCCCGAGTCTTCTGTTTGCACCGGGGTCTCCCTTGTCGTCCCTCCCGAGTTCAAGGAAAACAGCGACCCGAACAGCCTCGTTATCTCCCCGCTCCAGCGGCATCTCAAGGTCCGCACCGCGGGAAAACTCGAGGCGCTAAAAGCCCTCGGCCGGGTGTTCAAGGGGCAGGTTACACTGTTTATCCACCCTGCCATTCCCTACCGGATGCTCGTCGAAGTCATCTACTCCACAGGGTCGATTGCCTTGCCCGGCCGCAACAGCCTGACAGACTTTCGTCTCCGGACCTTTCCACAAGTCCACGAACGGGGGAACGGGGACCGCAGGACCCGCCTGCCGCGCTATGCGGGCGAAGCGAGAAATAGGACGCCTACGCCAACGGTCGTCGTGTCCGAAGACAGGTTCGTCATCAAGCTCCCTGAGCGAATGGCAGCAGAAGACGTGGCCACGGCTATCGTGCTCAGGAAGGAGGAACAGCCGGTGTGTGGCTGGGACAACTCCAGGGAGGAGTACGACTTCGCCGGCCTTTACTCGAAGCTGGTGGAGTTGCGTAACCGCAGCGAACTGGGTTTGGGCGACACGATTCACCTGGGCGCCGAGCCGGGAGTCCCCTGGCATGTGGTGTCCCGGGTTTACGACACCGTGACCGTCATGCGGGCGAAGGACACCTACTCCGAGCCTTGCGAGTTTCTGGATGCCCCGACCCGGATTGGACTGGGGACCGACGCAGAGGGCAAGCAGGTCGAGGTTCCTATGAAACTCTTCCCCGATGTTGTGCTGGTGATGGCGGAGTAGGAAGGCGGGGGAAGCTACCGGCGGGAACTCAGTTTGGCCAGCAGGCGCAGGATCTCGATGTACAGCCACACAAGGGTCACCACCAGTCCGAACGCGGCGTACCATTCCATGAATTTCGGGGCCCCGGCTTCCGCACCGTTCTCGATGAAATCAAAATCCAGCACAAGGTTCAACGCGGCAATGACCACCACAGCCATGGAAAACCCGATGCCGATCCAGCCCGAGCCGTGTATGTACGGTATGGAGACGCCGAAAATACCCAGCACAAAAGTGACCATGTAGATAAGAAAGATCGAGCCGGTGGCAGCCACGATTCCAAGTTTAAAATTCTCGGTCGCCTTGATAAGGCCTGACCTGTACGCAGCCAGAAGACAGAACAGCACACCAAAGGTGAGCGCCACCGCCTGGATCACGATACCCGGGTAGAACCTCTCCATAAACGATGACAGGCCGCCCAGAAAAAGCCCCTCGAGGATGGCGTATACCGGTGCGGTGAAAGGGGACCAGGTCTTGTTGAAAATGGTGATCAGAGCAACAACAAAACCACCAATTGCCCCCACCAACGCCAACCCCCCGATTCCACCGCCGCCCCACTCAGCCGTCTGCGTACTCCAGGTCATACTGGCCGCACCGATCAACAGCAACAACATGAGCCCGGTCTTGTGCACAGTCCCCTGGATGCTCATGGTGGTCTCGTCCACCGTTTGAGATCCGTAACGGGTAAATGTTTTGGCATTGAGAGCCGGATTAGCAGTTCGCATGGATAACCTCCGTCGG
>CAZVFX010000227.1:0-6536 GCA_964626565.1 uncultured Myxococcales bacterium | reverse complement strand
GCGCACTCCGCCGGTTGTGGCGGAGAGCGGGTTAGATGATGGACTTGTGGTGGAGGGTACGGGGCTGGATTCGAACTCTCTCCGAATGGGAGAATTGAACCGCCATAATCGCCGAACCCCCCGCCGTTACTGGCCCAGTCTGCACTCAAAAAACAGCGAGAGCGGGCGCCGCCAGCACCCTCCGCTTCAGGGTCGTGGCTGGGAACGCCCGTTTCCTCGCTTTGCCCCTGGCCTCTTGTTGCTCTCCGGGCCTCCAGAACACACCGACTCTAACCGACTCAAGTGGACCCGGCTTGATCCTTGAACGCCCGATTTGGCTGTGGTAATGATCAAGATCTAGTTTCTGACAGACGTCGGGCATTGCTCGCGCACCGGAGCCTTCCGGCGACAGGAGAGAACGATGCAGGAGCCATGGGTGTCGGTTGAGGAGATCGCCAAGCACCTCGGAGTGACCAAAGACTCAGTCTACCGCTGGATCGAGCGGCGTGGTCTGCCGGCACACAAGTTGGGACGGCTCTGGAAATTCAAGGTGTCCGATGTGGACGAATGGGTGCGAGCCGGCGGCGCACCACCGAAACCAGGGAACCAATGATCTACACCGCAACAATCACCAGCGCTTCGCTCCGTCTTCGGGAGAGTCGCATCATCTCGGACCTGCTCCTTCAAGGAGTGAGCGAGGAGGACTGGAAAGCGGCGCTGCTGGAGCGAAACGAGCTGCAGATGGGGAGTGTCGAGTCCATCAAGCGCATCTCCCGCCTGCTGCGCGCCCGACTCGAACCCCTGGGTGAGGGGCTCTGGGAGATGGTACGTGACGGCGGGCGAGAGCAGGCTATCCAAGCTGTCCTCGCCGGCGCCGTGAAGAACAGCCGCCTCCTGGGCGACTTCATGGATATCGCAATACGAGAGCAACGAGCGCTCTTCGCCACAAAGCTCGAGTACCGGATGTGGAACGAATACATCGCCGGCTGTCGAGGACGCGATCCGGACATGCCCCAGTGGAGCGACACGACCGTGGCCAGGCTGCGGTCCGCGGTGTTCTCCATTCTCTCAGAGGCTGGCTACCTGAAGGACACCCGGGGCTTGCTCTTGCAGAACGTTTTTGTGGATGCCCAGCTCGCCGCCTGGCTGCGGGATCGCGAGGAGTCCTATGTCCTTCGCTGCATGGAGGTGATGGAATGAGCCCCCCTCTCGCCGAACGTTTGAACCAGATCCTGCCCCGCATCACCAGCGATGCCTTCTTATCAAGTGAGGGCATCGGCAATGAGATTGCCTGCTACATATTCGACTATCCGGCGGAAGATGAACTGCGGGTACGCGAGCACATCGATTTAATGATGGACCGCATGGCGAGCCACCACACCGGTCTTCGAGTCCTGCATCTGAACCTTCTTGATGTTGTGCTGGCCTATCTGGAACAGCGAAACCTCATGGGCAAGGTGCTGAAGAAACAAGAACGCAGCGGGGACGCTGCGGTCTTGAATGCGCTCAAGGGACCACTCGCGGCTGAGAAGCTCCGTGACTTCATCGCCGCACAGCACCAGCCGGCCGAGCAGGACCTTCTTCTCTTATCGGGCGTTGGCAGTGTATGGCCTATGCTTCGCGCCCATGGCCTGCTGAACTGTCTGCACACGATCATGGGAGGGACGCCGCTGGTGATGTTCTATCCCGGCAGCTTCGATGGGACGACCCTCAGGCTCTTTGGTCAGATCACCACGAGCAGCTCATCAAGTACGAAGCCCTACTATCGAGCATTCATTCTGGTTCCCGGAGGAACGGAAGCATGAAGATTCAGGACCTTTTCGAGCGCAGCATTCATCGTCCCATCAACGGAGTGGTCAAGGCCGACCAGCTGGATGCCTCATCGGTGTGGCAAGAGCTCGACGAGTTTGTTGTCACCCGTGAGCTGACGAAGCACATGCACGCGCTCGTGGCGGTGTTGCTCTCCACCATCGAGTCCGAGCAGGATGCAGCAAACAAGAACGGAATCTGGGTCTCGGGGTTCTTCGGTTGTGGGAAATCCCACTTCATCAAGGTGCTATCCTACCTGATGGAGAACAACGAGCATGAGTTGAATGGGGAGCGTCGGCGAGCCGTGGAGTTCTTCGCTGACAAGTTCTCCGACGCCATGCTCTTCGCCGACCTGAAGAAGGTCGTGGCAGCGTCCACCGACACCATCCTCTTCAACATTGACATCAAGGCGGACCAAAGCTGGGGACGCGACGCACTGCTGCAGGTGTTCCTCAAGGTCCTCAACGAAAAGCAGGGCTACAGCAGCGACCATCCACATATCGCTCACATGGAGCGTCACCTCGAAGAGAAGGGTCGACTCGCAGTCTTTCACGAGGCCTTCGAGCGGGCCTCTGGCGAGTCGTGGCTCTCCGAGAGAGACGCCTGGGATCTCTATGGCGACGAAGTCGTGGCCGCGCTGACAGAGGCGCTGGGACAGAGTGAAGCCTCGGCCATGCGCTGGGTGGAGGGAGGCGCAGACAACTTCAGCCTCACGGTGGAGAACTTCGCCAAGTGGGTGAAGCGATACTTGGACAGCAAAGGTCCGGACCGCCGAATCATGTTTCTGGTGGACGAGGTCGGTCAGTTCATCGGCAATGACACCCACCTCATGCTCAACCTCCAGACCATCACCGAGCAGCTCGGGACCATCTGCCAAGGCCGCGCCTGGGTCGTCGTTACATCACAGGAAGACTTGGATGCGGTCCTCGGAGACGTGGGGAACACCAAGACCTACGATTTCTCGAAGATCCAGGGCCGCTTCAAGACGCGGCTCTCGCTGTCCAGCAACAACGTCGATGAGGTGATCAAGAAGCGCCTCCTGGACAAGAACGCTGGGGCAGCGGCACCACTGTCCGCTGCGTATCAGGGCAAGCACGATATCCTGAAGAACCAGCTCTCGTTCGTCGGTGCGGGCATGACGTTCAAGACTTACACAGACAGCGATGACTTCGCTGCCTGCTATCCTTTTGCCGCCTACCAGTTCAAGCTGGTCCAGAAGGTGTTCGAGTCCATCCGAAAGGCCGGCGCAACAGGGCTGCACCTGTCCCAGGGCGAGCGCTCCACCCTCGACGCGTTCCAGAGCGCCGCCAAGCAGCTCGGTGCCAGCGAGGTGGGTGCGCTGGTGCCGTTCTACAGCTTCTACCCCGCGGTCGAGGGATTCCTGGACAGCGCGGTGAAGCGCACCATCGACCATGCGGGAGACAACCACGCACTCCAGGACTTCGACGCCACGCTACTCAAGGTGCTGTTCCTTATCCGCTACATCGATGAGCTGCCGGGCAGCGTGGACAACCTTGTGACACTTTGCGTGGACGAGATCGACGCAGACAAGTTAGCGCTGCGAAAAGCCATCGAGGCCTCGCTGTCTCGGCTGGAGAGCGAGACCCTAATCGCACGCAACGGCGACCTCTACTTCTTCCTCACCAACGAAGAGCGCGACGTCGGGCGTGAGATCAAGAGCACAGCGGTCCCGTCCGGAGGCGAAGCGCGGGAACTGGGCAAGCTCATCTTCGAGGACATCCTGGGGGATTTCCGCAAGCACAGCTACAGCGTGACCGGCCGGGATTTCAGCTTCACCCGACTCTGCGACGACCACGCAGTGGGTCACAAGATTGAAGGCAGCCTGGAGGTAGCGGTAGTAACTCCGCTGGCAGACAATTACGCCCAGCTCAACAACGACAGTAGCTGTCTCCTGCATACCAGCAAAGAGCAGGGTCGCACACTAATTCGTCTGCCCGACGACCCGAACCTGGCCCGAGAGTTACGGACCTACCTGCAGACCGAATCCTACGTGAAGACCAAGCGCACGGATCTGTTACCGGAGACCACCAGGCGCATTCTCCGCGACCGCAGCGACGAGAACAGAATCCGCCGGGGCCGCATCGAGGAGACCCTCAAGTCCATGCTGGCGACCGCCAGTTACTTCGCCAGCGGTCAGAAGCTCGACATCAGCCGCTCGGATCCCAAGGTGGCGTTGGTGGACGCGCTGGAGTACCTCATCAAGAACGCGTACCCCAAGATGGGCTATATCAAACACCTCCAAGCCAACCCCAAGCCCGAAATCCAGAGCACGCTACGGGCAAACGACGTCGAGAAGGTTGGCCTCCTGCTTGAAAAACCCGAGGCCAACACCGAGGCCCTCGATGACCTGCGCGAGTACGTCCGCCTCTGTGCGCTTACAAGCAAGCAGATCGTACTCCACGAACTGATTAACAAACGCTACGGCAACAGACCCTACGGCTGGCCCGAGTTGGAGGTCGTGCTCCTGGTGGCACGTCTCGCCGTGCTCAAGGAGATCAGCCTGGTGGACAGCAACACCAAGGCGCCAATCTCGTTGGAGCAGGCCTACGACCACCTCACGTCCAGCAGCAGGCAGCGCAAGGTCATCATCTTCCAGCGTGAGTCGGCCGGTGACGATCTCATCAAAGCGGGCCAGGCACTTGGCAAGGAACTCTTCGCAGCAGCGGGGCCGAGCGACGAGGAGGCCTTGTTCGCCTTCCTTAGAAAGCGACTCGCCGAGTGGAGCGATGACCTGGTCGGATACCTTCCCCTGGCCAAGACCGGGGACTACCCGGGTCTTGCCGAGATCGAAGGCGGCATCGACTGTCTGCGGAAGTACGTGCAGGAGTCCGATTCCCTGCGGTTTCTCAGGCGCATCAAAGAGAACAAGGCCGAGCTCCTCGACCTGGCGGACGACGTCCACGATCTGCAGGGCTTCTACACGAATCAGAAGCATAGCTGGGAGGAACTCCGGACTGCAGTGGGCACCCTCTCTCAGAACCGGCTGCAGCTCGAGGCACACAAAGAAGCGGGTCCGGCCCTTGCCCGCATGGAGGAGATTCTCAGGGCTGCTCATCCCTATGGCATTCTCCACGAGGTGGCCGACCTCATCCATACAGCCAGGACAATCAACGACCAGCTTGTCGCGGAAGCCCGCGGCCCAGCAGTGACGGAGATACAAGGGTTGCTGGATGGCATAGAC
Source organism: uncultured Myxococcales bacterium (assembly GCA_964626565.1). Taxonomy (GTDB): domain Bacteria; phylum Myxococcota_A; class UBA9042; order CAIXZC01; family CAIXZC01; genus CAZVFX01. The sequence goes on along the minus strand of CAZVFX010000227.1, from coordinate 1,546 downwards.
ATCGAGCTCGACAAGGCCTCCGCAAGCGACGCTCTGAGAGAATCAGCCAGGGCCGGGCTGGTCAAGGTGATCGGAATAGCGACTCAGACCACGAGCATCGCCCACATCGCACAGGCCCGTCAGAGAGCGGAAGAGGCCTACGACCGAGCGTTGACAATCATCGAACAGGCCCAGGCCCTCCCGCCCACAAGGCCCTCAAAGCCTGATGAGTCCACGCCGACCCCGCCTGCGAAGCCGAAGGTGAAGCGGCGCCGGGTCGTGGAAGCAAGAAGACTCTGCTCGACCGGTTTCATCGAGACGAGCGCGGACATCGAGGACTTCCTGAGCAAGCTTCGAGCAGAGTTGGAGAAAGCGCTCGAGGCCAACGAAAGGGTGCAGATCAAATGAACACGAGCCAACTGAAGAGTTACGCCCCCGAAGCCCGAGAAGCATTCATCGCCGCGGTCAGCGCGCAGGCAGCACGCATCGGCATCACAGCGGCGGGCAATGAACGCGCAGAGCTCCACGGCGATATCCTGCTAATCGCCGGGCAGGCCTTCCCGAAGAGCATCCACTCGCTACGCGAGAAGCTGGTGAAACGTGTGAGCGCAGGCGGCTTCGACGCGGTCATGGAGTCCGTAGCGTACACGTGGTTCAACCGTTTCGCAGCGATTCGTTACATGGAGCTGCACGGCTACCTGGACCATGGCTACCGGGTCTTGAGTCACCCCGAGAACTCCGGCCGTCCCGAAATCCTAGACCACGCCGCTGACCTGGACCTGCCGGGGTTGGACCGGGACCGGGTCGTAGAGCTGAAGCTCGACGGGACCAAGGATGAGGAACTCTACCGACTGCTGATCCTCGCGCAGTGCAACGCGCTGCATCAGGCGATGCCGTTTCTCTTTGAAAAAGTCGGTGCAGAGGACGAGCTGCTCCTGCCCGGGAACCTGCTACACACCGACTCCCTGATCCGGCGGATGGTCGAGGACATCGACGAGGGCACGTGGGATGACATTGAGATCATCGGCTGGCTCTACCAGTTCTACATCTCAGCGAAGAAGGACCAGGTCATCGGCAAGGTCGTGAAGTCCGAGGACATTCCCGCCGCGACCCAGCTCTTCACCCCCAACTGGATCGTCAAGTACATGGTGCAGAACTCCTTCGGCGCACAGTGGCTGGCGACCTATCCGAACTCGCCGCTGAAGGCACAGATGGAGTTCTACATCGAGCCTGCGGAGCAGACCGATGAGGTCAACGCCCAGCTCGCCGCCATCACTCCTGACACCCTCAATCCCGAGGAACTGACCCTCATCGACCCTGCTTGCGGCTCCGGGCACATCCTTGTGGAGGCCTATGACCTCTTCAAGGCGATCTACCTGGAGCGCGGCTACCGCCAGCGGGACGTGGCGAAGTTGATCCTGGAAAAGAACCTCTTCGGCCTCGACATCGACGGCCGGGCCGCGCAGCTCACCGGCTTCGCCCTGATGATGAAGGGCCGGGCGGATGACCGTAGCCTCTTCGAGCGGGGCGTGAAGCTGAACGTGATGGCTCTCCAGGACAGCATCGG
>CAZVFX010000226.1:0-6724 GCA_964626565.1 uncultured Myxococcales bacterium | reverse complement strand
AACCTGCGGCCTGCGGATTCGAAGTCCGACGCTCTATCCAGCTGAGCTACGGGCGTCCAGGACGCACCGGCGGCGCGCCTTACGGCCACGACCACCGGCTGTCCGATGGGGTGAGTGAGGGGATTTGAACCCCCGACCACAGGAACCACAATCCTGCGCTCTACCAACTGAGCTACACTCACCGCAACAGGTCGTTGGGGCGCCGAGCCCCAAGCTACCGCACGCCTGAGAGGATTCGAACCTCTGACCTGCGGATTAGAAGTCCGCTGCTCTATCCAACTGAGCTACAGGCGTCTGCTGATTGTCAATCGCCCTCCGGGCGGGGAAAACTTATAGTCTGTGAAATAACCGTTGTCAAGCAATTTGTCCTCTATTCATCCTCGAAACGGGCAAGCACTTCCCGCTCCGCCTCTTCCGCTTCCAGCAGCACACTTTCCCAACGGTCCATTTCGTCCACCAGATCCCTGCGCAGGCGGCCTAGCAATGCGCTCTTGTCACGGGCTTCTTCCGGGGCTTCCGAGTAGATGGCCGGGTCCCCAAGGAGCTCCTCGAGTTCAGTGATCTTGCCCTCATAGTCGGCAATGCTCTGCTCCAACTTATCAACCTGTGCACGGAGCGGGCCCACCACCCGGTACATCTCGTTTCGCTGCGCGGCCTCCTGCCGTTTGCGCTCCTTTCTTAAGTCCCGCTTGCCCCCACTTTCGCGCATTGCGGCTCGCGTTGCCCCCACTTCATCCGCCGCTTCCTCAGCTTCCGCAGCCTTCTTCCACGCATAGTAGGTGTAGTTGCCCGCGTATTCGGTAAGCGCACCCGCGTCCATTTCCACCACGCGGGTCGCTACCGCGTCAATAAAGCGGCGGTCGTGTGAGGCGCAAAACAGGGTACCCGAATATTGTCTGAGCGCCTCCTCCAGCACCTCCCTCGATGCAATATCCAGATGGTTGGTGGGCTCATCCATGATCAACAGGTTAGCCGGCCGGAGCAGCAGCTTCGCCAACGCCAGCCGGCTTTTCTCTCCGCCCGAAAGCACGGCGACCTTCTTCTCCACGTCGTCACCGGAGAAAAGAAACGCGCCCAGGAGCGACCTGACTTCAGACAAGGTCTCGTCCCGTACCACCGACATCAACTCCTGCAACACCGTCCATTCACCGTTGAGCGCTTCAAGTTGGTGCTGAGCGAAATATCCGACGCTGACGTTGTGCCCCAGCGTGCGCTTGCCCTCTTCAAAATCCAACGCGCCCGCAGCCAGTTTCAACATGGTTGATTTCCCCATGCCGTTGACCCCGATTATCGCGGCCTTTTCTCCCCTGGACAACACAAAGTCCAGACCTGAGAAGACCTGCAATTCTCCGTACCGTTTGCCCGCCTTCTCCAGGCTGAGCACCTGGGAGCCGGAGCGGGGCGGCTGGGTGAAGCTGAAGCCGATATCCTTGTTCCCGCGGGGCGGGGCCAGGCGGACCACACGCGCAAGCTGCTTCAGTCGGCTTTGAACCTGCTTGGCGCGGTCCTTGCGAACCCGGTTGCGGGCGATGAAGTCCTCCATCTCACGAATCTTGGTCTGCTGGAGACGGTACGCTTTGGCGCGGTGATGGTACTCATCGGCTTTGCGCTTGCGATAGGTGTCATAGTCTCCCGGGTGATGACTCAGGCGGCCGTTCTCAATCTCGGTGATGCGATCCACCGTCCGGTTAAGGAACTCACGGTCGTGGGCCACTATCACGTAAGAGCCCGAAAACGATTTGAGGTATTGTTCGAACCAGACCATGGAGGGAAGGTCGAGATGGTTGGTAGGTTCGTCCAGGAGCAGCAACTCCGGCTCTGCGAGGAGCAGGCTGGCCAGCCGCACCCGCATGTGCCATCCGCCGCTCAGCGTGGACAGGGGCCGGGCCAGGTCCCTCTGGGCAAAGCCAAGCCCGGACAGAATCTCTTCGGCCCGGGCCCGCACCGTATCCCCACCCAAGTCCTCATAGTGGGCCTGAAGCCAGGCCAGACGCTCCCCGTCGGTGTCATCTCCCGAAGCCCGCAACTCCTGCCAGGTCTCGAAGTACTCGGGCAGAGCCCGCAGCACTTCTTCAACCACCGAGCCCCGGGTCGCGACGTCGATCTCCTGGGGCAGAAAACCGATCGTCAGCCCCCTCTTCTTCTGAATCTGCCCCTCATCGGGAGACTCCTCATCCCCGATAATGCGGAAGATGGTGGTCTTGCCCGAGCCGTTGGCGCCCACCAGTCCGAGCCTGTCCTGATCGCCGATACGAAAGCAGACCTCGTCAAGAAGCACGTGGGAACCGTAAGCCTTCGAGACGTTTACAAACTCCAGCAAACTGGCGACCTTCTTCTCAGGTTATTTCGAGTGAAAACGGGAACAAGGTGAGAGAGAGCACCGGCTACTTGAAAACTTCTTCCTTGCCGGTGGCCTTCAAGGACTCCAGGAAGCTCTTCTTCAACTTGAGCAGCCTGTCGAACCGCACCTTCTTTCGAGAGTCGGTGTACAGCGCGGTAGGCTTCTTGATTTCGCCGTCGATAAGCATCTCCGAGAAGTCGTAGAACTTCGACTTCACCTTGTCCTTGGCGACAGCCGTCCCAGCGACGGACAGACCGAAAGCAACCGCACAAAGCGCAATAGCGAGCTTCTTCATAACCACCTCCTCATAAGCGGTACGAATATACCGGGGCGATGTTCTACGCGCAAGGAAAAAAGCTAGTCCACCGCCAGGATGCCCGGCACCATGATCAGCTTCCACGCTCCTTCGTCCAGGCCGCCGGCCTTGCTCCAAAGCGGCGCCCCGCTGCCCGGTTGCCCCACATCGATAGTGACCCGCCGCGACGCGACGGTGCCACCCCAGTCGGACTCGGTCCAAAGCTCCACCGCACACGTTGCGTCAACGGACAGCCCGGAGAGCGTGGCCAGCCCGCTGGACAGATCCACCGCCTCGCAATTCTGCGGCGGCATATAGCCGGTAAGCGAACCGCACTTGCGGCATGCCTGCAGCGTCAGCCCTGCTGTATCGGACGGCACATCCCAGGTGATAAGCGCCCAGTCCGCACCCGTCTCCACCGGCACGTGAGGGGCGATAACCGCGGTAGGGTTGAGAATCGATTCGTCAAGGTCCCCCGGCTCCACTTCCAGCAACTCCAGGCCGGCGGGGAGACTGATGGTCTGTACCTCCACAGCACCTGCTCCGGGCGCCAGGGTTGCCAGGGTCTCATCGTCTATTACGGCCAGCTTGGTCAGCCCACCGGGCAGGTCGAACATGCCGAGGAAGCCGCCGCTTCGATCCACCTTCAGAAGCGCGCTTCGGTCATCGCTGACAGCCATCAGCACCCACAACGCTTCGCCCGCAACCGCCACCCCCCGGAACGCGGCGGGAAGACGAATCTCCATGCGGATCGAGCCGTTCATGTCCAGCAGATACAACCGGTTGGTGGACCACAACCCGACCCACAGCCAGTTGCCGTCAACGGTCAGGTCGGTGCTCAGGCTCATCATATTCAACGCTACTTCAGGTGAATCCAGCCACAAATCGGCCCCACCCGGCCCGAAACGGGCCAGCCCTTTCCACTGAATATCGTGGGCCCAGTAGGAGTCGCCCGCCGCGGCAAAGCCGTCGGGCTGCCCCAACGGAAGGTCCTCGGTTCCGGTCTGGTTGCCCGCCGCGTCGAACGAAAGAAGTTCGCCGCCCGCAGTGAGCAACTTCACATGGCCCTGGACATAGTCCAGCCCCGCCCCCTCGACACCGTCAACGGTGAACCAGGTTTCCAGCACCGGCCCGGCAAGGCCGACATAGTTATCGGACACGCCGTCACCGTCATCGTCCCAGTCATCGTGATTCCCCGCACCATCGCCATCGTCATCCTTCCAGGTGAGGTGGTCAAGGGGTGCCAGGTCGTCCAGATCAGCAACTCCGTCACCGTCGTCATCCTGGTCCAGAAGGTCCTCGATCCCGTCTCCATCAAGGTCCGCGGTCCCGTAGTAGTTGTACCAGGGGTCTACCAGCCACAGAAACGGCCACTGACAGCTCGTCAGAGTGATCCAGGGCGCGCTGCCCGGCTCGTTGCCCGAGCCCCAACCGGCCTCGGTCATGTCTCCAAAGAAACAGGTAGGCTCAGCCTCCTCGGCAACGGTCTTGAGGGAGTAGATGGTGAGGTCGTCATCGATTGTGTGGACCCGCATGAAGAAGTGATTGGGCGCCTGCGGGGACCGGGTAACGGAGAGGAACTGCTCGATCTCTTCGGTCATCGCCAGCCCCACAACCTCTTCCTGGGCATCGAAAAACTGGTCTGCATCACCTCCCGCCTCCAGCACGTACAGGTATTGCCCCCCGCTGACCACAACATCCCCTTCGTTACACGCAACGACCTGGTACAGGCTGGTGAAGTCGTTGGGTATTTCCAGGGAGAACAGAAGCTCCGGCCTCGAGATGTCACTTACGTCGTACCCATAGACGATGGGGCCACCGTCCAGAACCCAGAGATAGCCCGAGCAGAACGCAGCGGACCGCGCCAGGCCCAGTACGTCGAACTCCACAACCCGCTCGAACCGGCCGAACCGATCCATGGTCAGGTGCTCCCCGCCCCAGTCGAACAGGTAGCAACTGTCATCAGTTCCCTCCCGGCAAGCCACCGCGGTAGGCTGAATCGGATCCGTGATCCGGGTAGCCACCCGCCGCACCGGAAGGACCGAGCCGGGATCGCAGGGATATGCGTCATACTTGTCCTCAACGCCGTCGTTGTCTTTGTCTTCATCGCATGCGTCGCCGATGAGGTCCCCGTCGCAGTCCTCCTGCTCCGGGTTGTACTCTTCCGTGCAATTGTCGAGGCAATCCAGCATCCCGTCGAGGTCGAAATCGACACAGCACCACTCCCCGGCTTGCATCTCTACATGCACCGTGGTCAGAGACATGTCGACGTACTGAGGGCCGTCGTTGGCAATGACGAACTGCATCGACACCGCGCCGTACACATCAGCCGGCAGCGCCAGCCCCACCTGGCCGACCTCCGGGTCGCTGTATTCGCACAGGGAAATCTCACCCAGTTCCTGCCCGTTGGCAAACGCAGTGACGAGGACGTCGTCGCACTGCTCCTGATCCCACATTTCAAAACCCACCGAAAGCAGGAGCAGAGACGGCGGCAGGTACAACTCAGGCAACAGCACCACCGCACCTCCCGTCGGTTCGAGACTGATGGCCAGCCCCTCATCCCCCGACGGCCCGGCCGCGACGGAAATGGGGAAATCGCTCCCGGCCAGCGCCCACCCCTGGGCAATCCCGTCTTCGAACGTCTCCAGGTACACCACCGGATCCGCGTCGGCATAGGCTTTCAATTCACACCCGATCCCGTGGGTACACACACCAACCTCACACTCCACCGGCATCACCGGCTCACACGCCACCGCCGCGTTTACGCACTCACCTCCGACGCAAGCGTCATCGGTGCAGTCGTAAAGATCTTCGCATTGATAGTCAGCGACACAGGAAACCGGTTCGAAGCCCTGACATTCGCCGTCAAAGCACATGTCCACCAGCGTCAGCGGATCATTGTCGTCGCATGGGGCTCCGGCCGGCGCCGGAGACTCCTCGCAAAGACCCACTTCCGGAACGCAAACGTTGTGGTAGCACGGCGTTTCGCTGGGCGGGCACTCCTTCACCACGGTCGGGTCGAATTCGCATTTGCCCTCGACGCAGTGGATCTCTCCAATGCAGGTCTCCTTGACCCCCGCCTGGCACTCCTCATCCGAGGTACACAACGGAGGCACGTCGGGAAAGAAATCAGTGGCGATGTCGAATCCGGGAGGGAGCTCAAAATTCGGAATCAGCAAGTCGAATCCGGCAAGGTCCGGCATAACCAGATCAACAGGTTCGGTAGTGTCCGACAGGTCCGGTTCGAGGTCGGGAGACAACTCGGCGACGTCAACTATCTCCTCCACTTCGGGAACGACATCCACCAGGTCTGTATCCAGGATCTCGAAGGTCTCCTCGGGAGATGTTTCCTGGAGGTCCGTCTCGGGCGCCAGGTCGGGGATGTCCACTTCCAGGATGTCGATGGGCTGCACCCCGCCGTCGTCTGCGACTTCCTTTGTGTCCACTTCCGGCTGGACCAGATCCGGGTCGGGCTGTTCAACGACATCAGGCAACTCTGGAGCGGTGTCGGGCGTAACTTTGCTCCCGTCCAGGGGAGGAACAAGGTCGCTCCCTCCGCTACCGTCGGCGCCCCTGCCGTCCGCAGGGACATCGACTTTCGTGGCGTCGGGAGAGGAAGGGCCATCGGATTTCGAACTCGAGCCACATGCTGCAGTCGCCAGTGTAAGCGCCAGACAGCCGGCAAACAGGGGGCGGAAGAAGGAGAGCCTCATTTAGAACTCCGGAGCGTTGGGCGCAGCCGCTTGCGGGGGCGGCGGACCTAACGATTATACCATGTTCGCAAACAGATGGTAGGTGATCCTGCGCGGAGCGGAGCGGCGCGGCCGCGCCTTCAGGGCGTGCTAGCGGGCGCGTTCGATGAAGCTCTCGCTCCACTTCGGCATGGGCGGCTCCGTCCCGGCCTTGACCTCGTCCCACCATGCAGAATCGGTCATGCGATCGGCGCGGGTGAACTCATACCACGAGAACATACCGCCCTGGACAATTCCCCTCGCAACCCCGTGGGGCACCTCGGCATAGATATGCAACGGGCGGCCCACTGCCTCATGCAGGATAAGGCCTCTTTGCAGGTTGGTGTAGATATCGGT
>CAZVFX010000225.1:2347-6734 GCA_964626565.1 uncultured Myxococcales bacterium | reverse complement strand
GGCGAACAGCCCCGTCGAATCGTTGTTCTGGCGACTGACCTCAACCTGGTGGTTGAACGGTTTTAGGATGTGCCCGAAGGGGGCTGAAGATGAAGAACTTTGTTCTATCGGTTGCGCTTGTTGCGCTGGCTGCCGGCTTTGCCGGCCCCGGCCGGGCAGGCGAGAAACTCGACTACGAGTTGGTGAACGTGCCGTGGCACCAGTCTGCGGTCGGGGCCGTGGGTCTGAGCCGCGATGGGAAGGTCGCGGTCTCAGCGGGTTGGGACGGGAATCTGTTCGTATGGGAAACGAAGTCCGGGAAACTGCTTAGCCGTTCCAAGATACCGGCAGGAAAAGAGTTCATGCAGATGGCCGTGTCGCCCACCGGGGAGATGGCTGCGCTGGCAGGGCCGGACAAGGCGCTGCGCCTGTTCGGGACCCGCCCGTTTCGGCCGATATCCAGCCTGACCGCCCTGGAAGCGGTGCCCGCTGACCTGGCCTTCTCCGCGGACGGCAGGCACCTTGCGGTGGCGATGGGGAAGACTGTGCGCTTGATGCCTTCCGGCCCGGCTGCCGAGGGGGCAGGACCTTTCGAGTTGGACGAACCGGTGACCAGCCTGGCCTGGCTGCCGGACGGGCGACTGGCGGTAGGCAAGGGTGGTGAGTTCGGCAGTGTCGTGATACTGGACCGGAACGGCGCCGAGGTTCAGGAGATGTCTCTCGATACTCCCAGCGAGAAGGCCCATCCCTCGTCCTACATCACTCCGCCCAACGTGCTGGCGGTGAGCAAGTCGGGAAGACTGATCGCAGCAGGCACCTACAATTCGGTGGAGGTCTGGTCCGTGAAGTCGGGGCTGCGAATCGACAGCATCGCATTCGAGCAGGACATGGGGGCTGGGGTCACCGCGGTGGCGTTCGGCCACGAAGGCAAGCGGGTCTATTCGGTGAAGTCGGGAGTGCTGAAGGTGTTCGACCTGACCGATGGAAGGGGTGTGTGGCAGTTGGAACTGCCCCGGGACGTCAACACCGCAGGAACTCGCGTGGTTGTGAGGCCAGACCATGATCTTCTGCTGTTCGGTGAGATGGCCGGTGCGGTGGAGTTGACCACTCTGGTTGAGAGCAAGCGAAAGTTCCGGGTGGGCGGCCCGGGTGCGGGGGTGCATTCCCTGGCGTTTCTGGCGGGCACCACTCGTTTGTACGGCGGCTGTGATGACGGCACGGTGCGGCTGTGGAATGCTGAAGACGGGAGCGAAGTCGGGCGGTTCGATACGGGCGGCAAGAACGAGGTGACCGTGGCTGTTTCGCCGGACGGCAAGTGGCTGGCCGTCGGCGAGAAAGGGGGCGGGCTGTCGCTGCGCGACCCTTCCGATTTCAAGCTCGTGCGGACTCTGCAGGGCCACACCGGCATGGTCGTGGACATCCGGTTTTCGGTGGACAGCCAGGCGTTGGCGACCGCGTCCAACGATGGTACTGCCAGGATCTGGTCGGTGGGCGGCGATGCCTTCGCGATCCTTAAAGGCCATGAGGCCCAGGTGACATCCGTTGCGTTGAGTTCCGACCGTTGGCGGGCCGCCACTGCATCGGAGGACGGCACCGTCCGCCTATGGAACCTTGCCGACGGCAGCCAACTGGCGGTGTTGGAGCCGAAGAAGCAGGCTGCGTTCACCACCGTCCGTTTCTCGCCTGATGGCGATTATTTGTACGGTGCGGAAGCGTTTGCGGGCAAGCAGGCGCTGCGGGTGTGGAGTGTAAACGAGCGCAAGTTGGTGCGCTCCATCACCCACGAGGACTTCGGGGTGATGGAGCTGGCCTTCCTCGCCGGCGGCGACTATGTCGCCACCGCGAACCTGGGTAGCAGCCTCACCATCTGGGATACCCACACCGGCGAGCTTGCAAACCGCTTCCGAGGTTTCAACGGCTACGGCTTTGCCGTCGCCGTTTCCGATGACGGCCAGTTCATCGCCTTAGGCACTGCGGGCCAGGAGGCCGCGGTGCGTATCTGGCGACGCAAGCCGCACTGATTCTGTCTCAGTGGCAGAACTTCCAGCCCGTAGTTACGAGCCGTGAGAGTCAATGAGCGGGCCCCGAGCGAAGCACCCGCAGTTACGAGCCGTGAGAGTCAATGAGCGGGCCCCGAGCGAAGCACCCGTAGTTACGAGCCGTGAAAGTCAATGAGCGGGCCCTGCGGCAAACTCCGGCGTCGCTCGGCTCCTTTCGCCATCTAGCCTCTTCTGTTGACTTGGCAACCAGGTTTCGTTCCAATGTAAATGGAAGCACACATGGCCCTGCAACAGCATTGACCGGAGGCATTGGTATGTTCTACACCCGCGCCGCCAGGGCTGTGGCTGTCTTCTTCATCATCATGTCGCTCTGGTCCTGCAGGCCAGTCCTCACGTTCCCGCCGGCAGCGGAAGATGCCTCTCGGGTAGAAGCAAGGACCATCGACACGGCTGGAGAGGCTGGCCGAGTCGAAACTCCGCCCGACGCCAAAGCAGACGACCTGGCGAGAATTGACGCTTGGGACAGCGGGCCGGAATTGCCGCAGGATCTGGGCGTCGGGGATGAAACCGGGCTGCCGGACCTCGATGCCGAAGCGTCGGATCAGCCGGACGAGGTTGGGTACGTAGATCTTGATGCGGAGTACCTGGAAAGCAACGGGGTCCCCGATATCGGCCCGGACGAAACCACGCCGGACGAAGTTTGCAGCCCGGATTGCAGTGGGAAGCAGTGCGGCAGCGACGGCTGCGGCGGGACCTGCGGGGATTGCGTCGACGAAGACCCTTGTACCGAGGACAAGTGCCAGTGGAATGGCCAGTGCCAGTATCAACCCATCAGCGGCTGCTGCTACACTGATGGCGATTGTGTTGACGACGACGCTTGCACTGTCGACTATTGCGAACCGACAGGCGTCGCGTCGGAGTGCTTCAACATCGCGATTCCCGGGTGCTGCAACTACGACTCACAGTGCCAGGCCGAAGATCCATGTATGGTGGACAAGTGCGAGGAACACCAGTGTGTCCATGAACCCGATCCGGCCAAGCCCGATTGCTGCAAGCAGGACGGGGACTGCGCCGACGGGCTCGTGTGTACCGTTGCCTACTGCCAACTTGCTACCAACTCTTGCGCCATTTCGTTGGCCGAAATCGAAGGGCTTCAGTGCTGCTGGACAGCGGTCCAGTGCCTGAGTCAGGACCCTTTCCTCATCCCCGTATGCCTGGACAACGAGTGCGAGTTCGTGCCGAGCTATGGGGATTGCGAGGCAGCCGCCGGGTGTGATGACACCAACCCGTGCACCGTTGATGACTGCGTCCCCGGCGTGGGCTGCTCGCACACGCCGATCCCCGGGTGCTGTCTCAGCGATTTTGACTGTACGCTGGAGCCATTGGCCGACGGAAACCCATGCACTGAAGATCTGTGCGTCGACCATGTGTGCCAGCATTCGTCCGCCGAGTGTTGTACCAACGCCGACTGCGACGACTGTAACATCTGCACCATAGACGTGTGCATTAATTACCAGTGCAAGCACGTCAAGGAGTTCGCAGGCTGCTGCAACCTGGACGCCCAATGCGACGACGACAACGACTGCACCCTCGATGAGTGTAATGTTGACACCAATGTGTGTGAGTACCAGGTGGACTTGGCTAAGGATGGTTGTTGCGCGTCTGCAAGCGATTGTTATGACGGCGATATGTGCACCTTGGACCAGTGTGTCAACTACCATTGCTCCAATGACTGCATTGGCGGGGGTTGCGTGGCTGAGCCCACTCCCTTCAATCCGATCTGCGACGACGATAACCCTTGCACATGCGACATGTGCATATATGGGTGTTGCAGAAATCTCGGGTTTGGCGAGGCTCCGCCTAGTTGCGACCTGCCGGAAAGCTGCTGCACTGAGGACGAGCAATGCGACGACAACGATGTTTGTACGTTGGACACGTGCGTGCCGGACGGTTGCGAACATGAGCCGGTTGACGGCTGCTGCCACCTGGACGTCGAGTGCGACGACGGCGATCCGGAAACCGCTGATCAGTGTTTCTTGGACCAGTGCTACAACGGGGTGCCCGGCTGTCTGGTAGATGAAGAGTGCGACGATGCGGACCCGTGTACCAGCGACCACTGTGTGGCCGGGGGTTGCCTGCTGCTTCCAGTTGAGGATGAGAACTGTTGCACGACTGACGCCGAGTGCGATGACGGTGACTACTGCACCCTCGACACGTGCAATGTGGGGGCGCTGGCTTGCGACCACGGACCGGATCCGGCTAAGCCGGACTGCTGCAACGGCGTCGCCGACTGCGGCGACGGGGATTTGTGCACAGAGGATCTGTGCGTGGACCACGTTTGCGTGTATCAGTAGGCGCTTGCGCTTTGGGCCCGCTCATTTACTTTCACGGCTCGTAACTACGGGCGC
>CAZVFX010000225.1:0-2247 GCA_964626565.1 uncultured Myxococcales bacterium | reverse complement strand
GGCGCTTGCGCTTTGGGCCCGCTCATTTACTTTCACGGCTCGTAACTACGGGCGCTTGCGCTTTGGGCCCGCTCATTTACTTTCACGGCTCGTAACTACGGGCGCTTTGGGGACGGCGCTACTGCCCCACGCAGGGTTTCATTGCTTCGCAGCTTGCCGCGTCTTTGACGCAGTATTTTAGCCCGGCGAAGCCTACCGGTTCTTCCTGCTGCAGGTTCATGCAGAAGACGTCGCACAGCCAGTCGACTGTGAGGTCGCACTCGGCCAGGTCGCTGCACAGCTCCTGGCAGGCTTCGTCCGTCTGGACAAGGCAGGGATAGATCACGGTCTCCAGCTTCTCCGGGCACTCTTCGTACTCCTCGAAACATTGGGCCGACTCGCCGGGATAGGCGGCGGGGAAAGCCATGGTCATGCCGGTGCAGGCGTTGCCGCAATCGGCCGCGCCGAAGACTGCAACTTCGGGGCACATATCGTCGATGGAATCGCAGTAGACGTCGCACCCTTCGGCAGGTTGTTCGGGGAGGGTGGCGCAGTTTGCCGTGTCGTCGCAACCGGTCCAGTTTACGCAATAGGTGGCAGTCATGGCTTCGTCCCAGGTCAGCCCGTCGCAGTATGCCTGACACGCGTCGGGAGAAGTGTACTGCTGGTGGTACGCGGAGCCGGACTCGCACTCCTCGAATTTCCCGCAGATGCCGCCGCACTTGCCCCCGAAACAGCCGAACAGAGGCAGGTCCATGTTTTCCGGGCAGGTCTCAAAGTGCTCGATGCACTCCGGCGCTTGGGCCGGGTCGACTCCGTCCATGGCGGTCACCAGGCCGGTGCAGAAGTCGACGCACGGCATGGTGAAGAACCAGTCGAGGTCGGGGCAGAGTGCTTCGATGGCCCCGCAATAGAGGTCGCACCCTTCCGCAGGCACTGCCGGGGTCTCGGCGCACACTTCAATGTTGTCACACCCGGTCATCTGGTGGCAGATATAGGTGGACACGGCCTGGCTGTCCGTCATCGCTTCACAATCCAGTTCGCAGTCTGCTTCGGTGGGGTAAAGATCGAAATACTGGGTCCCGGGTTCGCACTGGTCCGGAAGCTGGCCGCAAAGCTCCGTGCATTTGCCGTACAGGCATCCGATGAGGGCGTACCCCGGATCTTCGGGGCACTCATCCTGACCGGCCAGGCACTCGGCCGCGGCCACGGGGTCGGAGCCGGGGATGGCCATGGCAATGCCGGTGCAGACGTAGGGGCAGACCATGTCGGAGAAGGCCCACTCAGGGCACAATTCGCTGTACTCGATGCAATACTCCTTACATCCCGGCAGTGCCTCGACCGGCACATCGGCGCACTGGTCGGCGTTGCCGCAGCCGGCGATTTCAAGGCACATTTCCAGCGCAAAGAACTGGTCTGCGGTGTATTCCTGACACTGATCCACGCAGTCGTCGTCGTTGGGGAACAGTTTGTCCAGGTTGCCGCCGTCCTTGCACTTGTCTTCCAGGGCCGCACAGGACTCAATGCAGTCCAGCTTGCCGGAGAAACAGGTCCCCATGTCGTAGACGTCGCAGCCGTCCTGGAGTGCGTCCACCGAGCACGCGATAAGGGGCTCGGCCATCTGCCCGGTCATGGCGAACAGCCCGTTGCAGGCCGCTTCGCACAGGCATGGGTCTTCCGGTACACCGAACATGCTGGAAATTCCACATGCGGTGACCTCTTCACACCACGCGTCGCAGCCGGGGATTTCCTTCAGCGGCTTTGGCCACCAGCAGTTGCTGAAGAAATAGTGCTGGTCCATCATGGTTACGCACAGGAAGTTGCCCAGGTAGTGGGGCCATTTTTCAATGGCTTCGACGCACTCCTCATGGCACTTGCCGGTGGCGGTGAACACCATTGTCATGTTGAATTTGTCGAGCTGGTCGCAAAACGTCACACACATATCATCCAGCCAGTCGGCAGGAATGTCTTCGCAATGGGGCGGAAGTTCGACCTCGGGGGGGATATCTTCGGTCAAGAGGTCGGCGACCTGATCCTCGGGAGCGACGTCCTCGGGCAGTTCGCCTTGTGCGTCCGCGACGTCGCCTTCAGGGGTAACATCGGCCGCCACTTCGGCGACCCAGTCGCCTAAGGCTCCGTCGGTAGTCAGCAGAACTTTCTTGCTGTCTCCGCCGCAGCCGGCGGCGAGGAGGGTGGCGGCGGCAAGCGTGATTGCAAGTCGAAACTTCATGTGGAGACTCCTTCTGTCGTTTCACCAGTAGACTCAAT
>CAZVFX010000224.1:0-6828 GCA_964626565.1 uncultured Myxococcales bacterium | reverse complement strand
CGCCTCGCAGCCATCATGGCGCTGCGATACGAAGGGCGCATCAGTATCTGGAACCATCCGTTCCACACAGGGCGGTTCGCCCGCGAGCTCGACCCGAAGCACGAGATGAAGGAGCACCTCGGACATTTTCTGTTCGAGGGCCCCAATGGACGAGTGTTCCTGGCCGGAGACGGTCGCGTACTGGAGCCGGCTGGCCAGCGGTCGCTCTGGGAACGGTACATGGCGGGCAAATGGATGAGCACCATGCTTGAGACGTTAGAGTCCTGGTGCGGTTTGCGAGAGAGATTTGAGGCGGAAGTAGCTCCCTCAGGGAACCGACCGGACCACGAGGAGAAAGGTATCGAATGATGCGTGACGTGGCCACGGGCAGACAAAAGGCCCAGGGAGTAGGGTGCGTGGAGACACTTCTCGCAGGCCTCCGGGAGCATAGGCTAACTGCGTATCGAGCGATGCCTGCAGATGTTCGAGAACACTACTCTCTGGAAGCAGAGATTGCCCAGAACTACCGTGGACGCTTCGCCTATGAGTTGCTGCAGAATGCAGATGACGCTATGGGTGAAAACGGGCTGAACGATTCTGTTGCCATCGTACTGACGAACGACTGTCTACTTGTTGCCAACACCGGTCGACCGATCAACGAGGACGATGTGCGTTCTCTGTGCGGTGTGTCCGTCTCCACGAAGGGAGTGGCGGGCAGGAAGCGAGCCTCCATTGGGCACAAGGGAATGGGATTCAAGTCGGTCCTTGAACTGACCGACCGCCCATCAATTTTCTCGCGGGAACTGAGCTTCCGATTCGACCGGACTGCGAGCGCCGACCTGCTACGTGAGGAGTTCGGGGGAGACCTCCTTCGGGGGCAGAATAGAGCGCCGGCAATGCGGCTGCCTTTCCCTGCAGAGAAGATCCCACAGCGGGTACAGCAGCTCCTTGACGATGGGATGAACACCGTCTTCCAATTCCCGTTGGACTCGGCCAAGACTGCTCAGGATGTGGCACGCGCTCTTGAGCGGATGGATGCCAAAGCCATCCTGTTTTTACGTCGCCTTGAAAAAGTCGATATCCGCAACGAGCTCGGTCAGACGAAGCGGGCCAGTTGGAGTCTCACCAGGGAGCTATGGAAGGAAGGGCAAGGGTGGGTTCCTGTTGGAGAGCTGCCTGGGGCAGGCATGGTTCGTGTGCATATCGCTGACGAGACCGGCGAACAGAGTTTCGCTGTCTTCAGTGAATCTGACATCGAGATCCAGGACCACCGAGGAGGGATAGAGGGGGCATCCTGGCGAGATGTGGAGTTGACTGAAGTATCCGTCGCCATGCCTGTTGACGAACGTACCGACTACCTTCAACCGAACAGCCGAGATCCGCGCTTTCATGTATTCCTGGCTACAGGAGAGAGAGTCCCGTTTCCAATCTTGATAAACGGAGCGTTCAACTGTGACCTCTCTCGTCAGTCCATTCGCTGTGGAGAGGACCCCAGGAACTACAACCGGTTCCTGGTGGAGCAGGCGGGCAGGCTGCTGTGCAACAGGGTGGTTCAATACGCCCACAGCAGTGGACAGCCGGTTAGTGAGATGCTGGCTCTCTTCGACCGTTCAAGCGTCGTGGATGAGGATGGCGAGCCTGTCCAACCCGAGACATCAGCTGCTCGCATTTTGATATCAGCCGTGCGAAAGACCCTTCATGGGAACCCGTTCATTCCCACCGGCGATGGGGAACAAGCACCGATTGAGAGTATTGCCGTCTTCCCTCCCTTCTCAAGGGATCGTGAACTTGGGATGACTATTCGGCGTCAACTCGGCGACAAGAGGGTCTCGACGCGCAGCGGCCGCCTTCCTGCTGCAGAGGTTTGTGACGCCGCTTCTGGAGAAGTGCTAGGCGACCTCGGGGCCTCAGTGCTCAGCTACTCTGAGCTCCCCAAGCTACTGGAGCGCATGACGCCTGAGGCTAGAATCACGCAGACAAGAGGCAACGGGCTGTTGACTGATAGGACACTCGACCTCGTAACTCGTGTCTGGTGGGAACTGCTTGCAGACGAAGACAAGCAGTCGTTTAGGGATGCTGTGCGTGAAAGACGACTGTTTCCTGTGGGGAGTACCCGGAACGACGGAACCCTGAATCACATACGAACGGAGGGACTGGGCTGTTTCTTCCCGCCGCGCTCGCTTAAGGGAGAAGTACCTCTTGAGGGGCTTTGTTTCCTATCCAGGGATGTGTGCTGGGGTACGTTACCGCCGAAACAGAGGAACGAGCTCCTTCACGATGAGATGGTGGCCTGGCAGGCCATCTGGGATATTCGTGAGTTCAAATTCCCGGAAGTCATGCGATCAGCAGTTCTTCCCCGGCTTACGTTGGATCGTACAAAGGAGGACACTGAGCCCCTGAGGCGATTCGACGTGTTGGCAGCCCTGTGTCAGCTTGCCGGTCGGGCTCCGGACAAGAACTCCCCTCTTCCATACGAACGGATCGGGTCGAACCGTGCCTTGTTCGGACTCGCTCGTCTGCCCGTGCCTTGCCAGACGGAGGATGGGGGGGAGTACTGGGTACCTGCCTACCGTACTTACTTCGGCCGGGACTGGGTTGGAGAAGCGTCAGTCGAGGCTCTGTTCGAAGATGTTGACTCGCAGTCAGTGGGGGATTTGCCATCGCTCCACATCCTCGTGAAGCCAGAGCGTTTCGTGGGTCTTCTGGACCAACTGCGCCATGTCTCAACGGATTCCGAAGAACAGATGGAAGATGTGGAGGAAGCGTCTGAGGACGAAGACGACGAGGCCGCTCTTGTCGACCACGAACGAGACCAATGGCTGGAGTTCTTCGCCTGGCTGGGAGTCAATACCAGCTTGCGCCCAGTGTCCTTCCAAGATGTTGAAGAGGCTCGAGGTGGTTGGCTGAAGACACGGGGGCTTTCTAGACCTCAGGGTGGATGGTGTCAGCGGCTTCCGGAGGAAAAATGGGGAGCATACGTTGACACCTTGTACAAGGAGTTGGCAGAAAACGAGAAGGCGGATGGAGCGAACAAGCACATCGTCCGACTGCATGACCTTGAGCATCTGCACACACTTCAGCGATGGATTGCTGAGGGCCAGGCACCGGGGATGGCGGAGAGCCTCTTCAGGCATCTAGCATTGAACTGGAAGCAACTGTCACGTATCGCCCGAGCCAGATTGGCGCTTGTTCCGGCGGACCGGGTGCCTGCAAGGCGGAACAAGCCCCCAAGACCATGGAGCGATGAGCTATTTGACGTGGGGTACGATTTCTGGCTTTGGCGTCTTCGGAGCTACCCTTGGTGCCCTACTGTCCACGGGCCTCGAAGACCCAACGATGCCTGGATTCCTGGTTCAGAGGCAAAACGGCGGTTCCAGCCAGCGAGAATGAAAGAGGTCGACCAGTTCTTGATTCCGACGCTTCCTTCGAGAGTTGCGAAATCCCTCTCGGGGCGCCGGGGCATGGCTGATGCCCTGGGCATTCGACAAGAGTTGAGCCAGGGCACTTTCCGTCCATCTGACGCAGCGACCGTCTGTCGAAGACTCTCCAAGTTGTTCGATGGCGAAGAGGGTCAGCTAGAACGCTCAGACCTGAGGGATGTCATTCGGCCCACATACCGGCACATGTTCGAACTGATGCCAACGACCCGGGGAGACAACGGTTGGACAGATGCTCGGCAATTGCTTGCAGATATCCCCATACTGGAGCACGACGGCGAGGGAGGCTATCGTTTCTCGCCCGCCTCAAAGGTGACGCATGCAGCGAGGCGGGACACAAGAGCCCGCCTCGGTGGTTCCCAGACCGTATGGACATTCATCCTAGAGGGGGAGAGGGTAGCCCTAGCCAGGTTGCCCCAGTTCTTCGGATCACAGTCTTTGGAAGACACAGTGAACTGGAGTTTCACGGCAGGCGAGTCGGCATTGCCCACCCAAGGCCTGAAAGCCTTCCGCCACCAGCTGTTCCGCCAAGCGGCATACCTGCTCTGCATGCTGGAGGTGGATCGAAGCGGGTCCGAGCAAGTGCAGCGTGACATCTCTCGAATGCGAGATTTCATCGAGCGGGTGGAGCCGATTGAGTCACTGCTGGTATCGTTCTCCCTGCCTTCAGGTGGCGACAACGGCACCCCAAGACAGCGAACCCATTTCGTCTCCAAGGATCGCACGACCGTTCTTCTGCTTTGGGATGAAGTGCCCTGGTCAGTTCCGCTTGGGGACAAGAAGGCAACTGCCCTTGCGATGGCGCTTTGCGAGTACCTTGAGGTGAACCAGGTGCTGCAGTTTGCTGCCCTTCTGAATGCTTCCAGCGACAACGCGCGAGAGCACATCTTGAGAGCAGCCGGCGCACCATACGGGAAAGAGCGGGAGGACAAACTGGTTGTGCTCCGTCGCGAATCACCGGTACCGAAGAACTCAGAAAACCAGGTACCCAAGTTGGACGTAGAGCAGACGCTTCCGGACTTGAAGGATGAAGAGCACCAGCCGCTCGATTCGCACCTGGACGTCGAGGAGAGCGAGGAAGACCCAACGGTATTGGTCTATCCACTGTACTCTCCAGATGAGCTGTTCATTGAGGGAGAGCCTGTCACCATCCAATGCCCCCCTGATGAGGATTCCCCTGGTAACGCACCAAAGGGTACGCAGCCACCTCCCACACAGAAGGGCAACTCCTCATCTCCCTCGAACAAGCATACTCACCGGACAGACCGTGATGCGCAAGACATCGTCGGAATGCAGGTTGCGCTTCGCTTCGAGGCTATCCGCGTCATGCGCGAAGCTAACGGCGACGAATCCGAGTCAGGGGACTCCAGGCAGGCAGTCCAGCCGGTGCAACGCGTCTTTGACGTTTCCTCTCCGGCGGAAATCGCCCGAGCCAGAGACTCCTCATCAACCTTCTGCCAGGCATTTGACGATCTGGTCTCTCGTTACGGACTCAACCGTCACTTCCCAGGCTTTGACATCCTGACCCTTGGCCCCGTAGGGGAGGTCGAGCGCTGTATCGAACTGAAATCCTCGGGGGTGGCTGCTCGGGTCCAGGAGATGACCTGGAACGAGTGGAAAGTATCCTCCTCTGGAGAACTTGCTGAACGCTTCTACCTCTACCTGGTAGGGAACCTCCGGGCTGACATCCCTGGAGCATTGCCGTTCGTTCGCACTATCCGAAATCCAGTGGCGCAGCTTCGTTCGGCCGTCGTCACAGCAGAGTCAAGGGTCCAACAGCGTGTTCAGCTGCGCGTGGACCGATTTGATGAGGCAGAGGAGGTCGTGCTGAGGGTGGGAGAATTCGGCCCACGAGGGAGTTGATCATACGGTTGGTAGACCGACCGCCTGATCCATGAGCACATGAAGACGCTGCGTTCTACGAAGCAGCGAGGCCATGGCAATGCCTTTCAAGACGAAAGTGAAGGCGTTGAACAGTCTCCAAGCTGTCCCGGGTTCGAAAGCAACGTCAACTTCTCCACCCCAAACAGCGTCACGCTCCCCTCTCCAGCAGCTCAGGACTCGAGGCAGCCGTGAAGCAGAAATGACTCCAGCGTCCATGGCGCGCACGAGCACATCATGGGCCTCAACATCCCCCAGCGTTGTCTCCTTGTACTGAGCGACACGGTGTTCCTGGACATGGCGCATCTCCACCAAGCGGCCCAGGGCTCCGGAAACCAGGGGGCGCAGGTCACGCTCAATGTGTTCGGTGTGTTTGCGGGAGATCACAACGTCGCCCCAGAAGGCCAAATTCGAGCATACGAACACATGTGACCCGCAGGCGAGACCAGCGACGAAGCTCTTGTCATGGCTGTTCCGAAGCCCTATGACAGTTTCGTATTCGTCACCGTCTCCCGCTCCAATGTGAAGCACACCGAAGTACCTCTCCCCCCCCTTCGTAAGAAGATGCCTGCTCGACACGGTCTCCATGTCGTATGCCTTCAGGCTTCGTTCGACTTCCTCTAGCATTCGAAAATGTGGGATCGGTACCCAAGTACTTGTTCGTTGCGGAGTGGGAACGCCGTACAAGTCCGATCTTGTCACACTTGATTCACCCTGCTGGGTCTGGCTTTGTGTCATTGGCACACTCCCATTGCTGGGCCTCACCTGGTCACCGTAGCCGAGGGGTGAACGATATGCAAGAAAGGCTGAGATGTCCGGAGGTTATAGTAAGGCCTCTACACCGCCATCCGCTTCCGACGGTAGGTCGCCTTCGCCCCGGTGAAGAGGATGCCAGCGCCGCCGGTCTTCACTCGGAGCCAGAGGGGATGGGCGGAATCGAAGGCGAAGGGGATCGGATCGTTGGGGGGAGCGGGATCGACGAGGGGGACGTTGGTGACGACGCTCTCGCTACCATCGACGCCGACGGTGATCTCGCCGAAGTCCTGGGAGGTGGCGAGGAAGTCGGTCCAGTCGGCGGTGGAGAAGCCGAGGACGACGTTGTAGCTGACGCCGCCGACGTTGTAGAGGCCGACGTCCACGCTGACGAGCTCGGCTCCGATGATGCCGGGGAGCGGGACGTAGAGGGTCTTGCCCAGGGCGTCTTCGATGGACTTCCAGGCGAACCCAAGGTTCTCCCAATCGCCGGAGTTCCCCTGGCACGGCTGGACCCAGCGAACGAATTCGATCCAATCGTCAAAGGCGATGTCGTTGACGTCGTCGGCATCGAGGGTGAGCTTGCCTTCGAGGAACAGGTCGCCTGAGACGGTGCCGCCGGCCTTGTCGAGCTTGGCGTTGTCCAGGGCAGTATCGGCGGCCTCCCGGTCTTCGATTTCCTGGTCCAGATTGCCCTGGACCGTCTGCACCTGCAGGATCCCGTCCGCATCGTACTCGAGGACGGGAGCACCCCAGTCGATGGTCTCGCCGTCTGCGT
>CAZVFX010000223.1:0-6889 GCA_964626565.1 uncultured Myxococcales bacterium | reverse complement strand
CAATGGCTTACCCGAGAAGCACGAGAAGCCAACAAGATCAAGCGTCAGGCCCCCATCATGTGCGTCGTCGGCAATCCTCCCTACTCGGGCGAAAGCGCCAACAAGGGCGAGTGGATCATGGACCTGTTGCAGCCATACAAGATGGAACCGGGCGGTAAGGACAAGCTGAAAGAGCGCACCTCAAAGTGGCTCAACGATGACTATGTGAAGTTTATCCGCTTCGCCGAACATCTGATTGAGCGGAACGGCGAGGGCGTCTTGGGATTGATTACGAACCATGGGTATCTTGACAATCCAACCTTCCGCGGCATGCGTTGGCACCTCCTCAGGACCTTCGACAAACTCTATGTGCTGGACCTGCACGGCAACTCGAAGAAGAAGGAGATGCCACCTGATGGCGATGCGGACAAAAATGTGTTCGACATTCAGCAGGGGGTGGCGATCGTTATTGCTGTAAAGAAATCTGGCGGTGAGAGAGGTGGCGTGGAGATCCGACACGCCGATCTCTGGGGTGATCGAGAAGCGAAGTACTCCCAGCTGTGGAGCATGAGAATCTCGGACAGTCGATTTGCGCCGATCGGGAGCCGAGCGCCGAGGCACATGCTCATTCCGTGGGACTACCAAATGGAGCAGCGATTCGAGCGCGGGATAGCCCTTGAACGGTTGTTTCGAGTGAAGGGCAACGGAATTGTGACGAAGCGGGACCATCTGTGCATTCAGTCCACCAGAGAAGGAGTTGAGCAGTCGCTTCAGGATATCCTACACATGTCAGAAGATGAATTTCGGGCCAAATACAAGCTCCCTGAAGACGTAAGAGATTGGAGATATGAATGGGCAAGGAACGATGCCCACCTACATGTCGTTTCGCCGCCAATTGCCAGGGTCAACTACCGTCCGTTTGACAAGCGCTACATCTACTACTCCGGCGTCGCCCGAGGTTTCGTGGGTTGGCCGGTGAAACAAGTTATGTCGCATTACGTGGGCCGTGATAATATCGGACTGCTCGTGCCGAAAGCGAACAGAGACCTCAATTTTGCACATGCATTCGTTACTGGAGAACCGACAGAGGCGATCTTTCTCTCGGGGACTACGAGCTCGAACGCAATGAACTTTCCCCTCTATCTCTATCCGTCCGATCGAGACCTTGACCAGGCTCATTCGCTGAACTTCGACCCAGCCCTCTACGCTCGAATTCAAGGCCGAGCCACTAGCTCAAATAGGGGCGCCCCGGATGAAATGGCTGTGTTTGACTACCTCTACGGCGTCCTGCATTGCCCCCATTATCGCCAAACTTATGCTGTGTTTCTGAGGAACGCCTTCCCCCGTATTCCGTGGCCTGCCAACCCGGACGAATTCTGGGACGTGTCCGACAAGGGCGGCCAACTTCGTAGGTTGCATCTGATGGAGGCACAGGCCATTGGTGCGACCCCATATCCCTTCAAGGGCGAGGGCGACGCGGTGGTGGGCAAAACGCACTTCAAGGACGGCAAGGTCTGGGTCAATAAGACCCAGTACTTCGATGGCGTGTCTGAGATTTCGTGGAATTTCTTCATCGGTGGCTATCAACCTGCCCGGAAATGGCTGAAGGACCGCAAGGGCCGGGTTCTCAGCTTCGAGGACGTGAAGCATTACCAGCGCATTATCAAGATCCTCTCTGAAACCGATCGCATCATGCGTACGATCACCATGACTCTGGCTGGAGTCCCGGAGGCGGGGGCGTAGGCAAAGTCGCTTTCTCGACACACTTTCTCGCGGGGGAAGGCGGCCGCGAAAGTGCCTTTTCACTCATGAGTACTGCGGCCAAATCAATCGATGAATTGCGACGCGCCATGAATTAGAACTGCAGCCGCCACCGAACTCTGTTACAATGGCCCCAATCTGCAAGATGTAGTCTTTGCGAGGAGGTGCGACCATGGATTGGCTGAACGAACATCCACCGGAATGGGTTGTCTCGGGGGCGCTATTAGGAGGGCGCACTGGTAAACTCTCACACTGGCAATAGCAAGGTTCGGGAACCACCACCTATGGTCGCTCCCAGTCCCACAGCCCAGCGGCACGCCCTGAGGCCCCACCCGCGCGCAATCCAGTCCGACCGGCTGGCAGGACACAACCTGGGGCAACGCCATTGGGTACGTGATCGCACACTGCCACTGGTCCCATCTATGGGTCACCGCCGGTTCCTATGGGCCCGGGGTACGCGAGCAGGCCAGGCTTCGCCGGCACGGTCTGGTTCAGCGGCAGCCGCGGCTGCCTGTCAACGCTACTTCAGGCATAGCCTGAGAGTATGTCGAATCGTCGTGGTTTCCAGATGAGCTTTGTCGGTTTCCACCAGTCCCCACGGATTACTGAACCAGGCGATCTGGGGAGGCAGAATTAGGTCGTCCTCCAGGGACCAGAGCCTCGTGACGCAGCAGATGCGATAAGTGTCTATGGGCCATCCCTGTTCCGCCGTCTTGCGAGCGGCTCGAAGCTCGTTCTCGGTCCAATTGATTTCCACGGTGTCACCCAGTGGTTGGACCGAACTCTTCACCTCCACACCATCCCATTGCTCCCTTCCCTCGCTGCTGTAGCACACCAGGATGTCGAATCCCGGCCAGTTGGTGACCGCTCGGCCGTCAAGCCAGGCACCTACTCTGGAGTCGGTTCGGGCCTCTGCTGCCTTTTGCGCGTTGCGGACATCCAGGGCCAGGACGATTTCACCCGGACAAGGCATGCACTTGCCAGCTTGCAGCCTGGCGAGTAGATACCGCTCCCCCTCCCGGCCCACCAGTCCGGCCCTGGCGGAAAACCTCATCCCCCCTCTTCCGCTTGATACCCTCGTAGAGCCTTCTGCATCGGTAACGGAGAGAGCGAGGTTCACTTCCACGACCTCTGGTTCGTGGGCTTCCAGTTCGTCTCGACGGGACTCGAGAGCGTCCTCAGCGTGGCGTTCGGTGAGGAAATCACGTCCCAGCATCGTCACCGTGCGCCCGGACTGGGCGACCAGCCTGGCATACGCCTCCGGACACTGTTCCTGGGCCCAGGAGGCAGCGGTCTCAGCAAGCTGGCTCCCCGAGTCGAGTCGGGCGTCATTGGCCGGATGCTCCAGGCCCAGCAGCCTGGCGAGGCCAGCAGTGGAGCGCGGCACCATCTCAGCGGCCCAATCGAGCAGGCGGCTGGCAGCCCACGCCGGATTGCGACGCCACTGGTCGAAACGCACGTCCAGCGGCTCGGATCGGCTGTTCTCCAGCGTAGCCAGTGCTGCCGAACCCTGCAGAATTCGGGCTGCGTCCACCAGCAGGGACTTCCAAGCCGCCCTCTCCCGCAACTCACGACCCGGTGGGGTGAGCCCCGCATGCTCCAGCGCATGGTCCAACGCAGACTCAAGATCCTGCTGGTTGAAAGCCTGTAAAAGACCCTCCCGCAACGACCGGTTCCGGATCCCGGCGCAAGTGAGTTGGCCGGCGCGCTGGTTTACGTCCGCTTGGTCCTTCAATAGGAGAAAGCCCGGTTTTGTCGTGGCCAGCGGGTTGTTCAGTAGATGTCCGGACTCAAGTAACTGCTCAACGGCCGGCTCACACAGGCGCCGCACTGACGACCACGCTTTGTCCAGCGAGGAGCCGTCAATCAGGGTGCGTAGCCTCACACCGGTATGCCGGAGACTGTCGGTGGTCTGATCCGCGGTCAGCCCGGCCGCGTGCTGCACCCAGGCCAGGCATCGGGCCGGCACCTCGTCGGTCTCCAGTTCGACTGTCGAGAGGTTCCGGATGGCGATTTGAGGTACTTCGGGCCAACGGGCACGCAAAACACGTTGGAGCATTGGACGCGCGTCGGTCTCGTCCTGCGTAAGGGCCAGCGGTGCGAGGGGCTCCAGTCCTGCCGTGGACAAGAACCTGTTCAACCGACGATGCAAAGCGCCGACGCCTTCTGCCCCTCCTTCCTGGAGCCAGCCGCGAGTGGCCAAAAAGGTCCTCAAGGTGGTTGGCAGCGGCTCAGTGGGTCTTCCCAGTGCGCGCCAAGTCAACGGTTCGGCACATCGGTGCAGCACGTATTCCATTGCCAGACGCGTCCCGCTCCCCACCAGGCCCATTGCCTCGGCTAGGGGCTGGGCCAGTTCGACAAAACGTGTGCGCAGTTCGCCTTCCGTCATGCCCGCGACCACGCCAACCAGCGAAACCGTGCGGCGCTTCTTCTGGCGAGGTTCGGCGGCCCGGACCAGGCACCGGAAAGGCACATACTCGTGCGAACTCCACTTGCCATTGGGAAGCCCCAACACCGGTACATTATGCAACAGGGACTTCACGTAGCGCCATCGGAGTCCTTCTGACATCCTCAGGCTCAGGGCATCTTCGTCAACTCTGGGACCTGCCTCTACCGCAGCGCGGATGAGCCACGGTAGGGCGCGTCGAACCACGGTTTCAAGGTGACCGGCCCACGACGGCGGGGGCACGGAACTGGGCTTGCGAGGTTGCCCCAGGGCGAATAGCGGCAGGCGCAGGAAACGGGAAAAGGAAACCAGGTCCCGTGGAAACGCTATGAGCCCCAACGTGTCACCGATGCGGCGCTCAACGTCAGCGGGCTGCTCGACCCCAACAACCCCGGGCGGTTCCGTCCAGATTTCGTCCAGAGACTCGAACCGTCCCTCTCTTCCCCGGATGACGAACATGGGAATTGACCCGACCACCCCAAGCGGCTCCGACCGGTGGGCGGCCGGCAGCATTCCTGCAACCTTTGGTTCGTCCAGAAACCCAGCTTGCACCATGTCCCGAATCCAGCCTGCAAGGGTGGCGAACTCGCTTCCGTCCTGGCACCGAGTGGAGGCTCTGTAGTGTGATCCCCAGGTTTCGCCGGCCTTCGGAAACGACGTCGAACGCGGTTGCCCGGTGATCCCCAACGCGTGCGCCAAATGCTGCAAGAGCCTTGCGCACAACGCTTTCATCTGCTTGACATCGGGCCGGCCCTCGCTTGTCTCTTTCCACTTGCAGGAGAGGCGAAACAGGGTTGCCAAGACCCACCGCGGGTCCGCTGGGTGGACCCCGGCCTGGCTGACATCCGCCGGGGGGGCGGCGACGCAAAGAAGGCGGGCCATTTCCTCGTCCAGCTCGGCTATCGGCAGGAACCGCCACGGCCGCTGTTCGAGCTGTTGGCGCTGCCAGGTCGTCGCAACTATCGGTGCGATCCTCCCTGGTGGCTCAGTGGACCAGCTCCTGGCGGCGCGTTTGTCAGGCTTGAGCCAGCGCGAGTTTCGCAAGCGGTGGAGCAGTGGGGACGGCAGGGCCCCCCTGCACGAAACCCGACCTGCCCACCTTCTGTAGTGACCTCTCCAGCCCTCCAAGGCCACGAACCACGACCAGCCCAAAGGTGAGTCGTCCGCAATTGCGTGTTGGGCAAACGACTCTGCCATTAGTTCCGCGTATCGAGGGCGTCGCAATCCCTCCGTACTGCACAGTTCAGGGGGAGCATCCACCACCACTGCCACCTTGTCGCCCACCCGATGACCGGCGCACCAGTGCCAGGCATCGTCGTCATTGTGCAGGGGCCTGGCGTGATGTGCGTCCCACCGTACCGGCAACCGGTATTGACCTTCGATGGTGCGTCGGTGGTCCCCCTCTTTGGTCGCCGGTATCATCCTCAACCAGCTTTTCGGTGGTTGATAGTCCCTCCAGAACCGGTCAAAAAGCTCGTCCTGGTCCGGATGCGGGTCGAGTCGTCGGCACCGTACCAAAATGGGAGCGGTCTTCCAGGCCCCGAATTGCAGCAGCTTGCGACGTGCCCCGTCGCAGTCCTTCGTCCCCATCCAGTCTGCGACGGCCGGGACATCGGCCTGCAGATGAGCAGGCAGGCCGTTGTCGGTGGAGATGCTCAGTTCACTGACCGCCCGCAGAGTCCCAGCCAGTGTCGTTACCGCAAGACGGGACAGGGCGAGCCTCTCTTTGACCAAACGCATCTCCTCTCGCGACAGGATGGTCTTGCTGTCGCGAACGAAGCAGTCTACTCTCAGCTTCCCGTACAGTGCCACGACCGACGTGAGAGGGTGGCTGTACTCCCGGACGTCGTGGCCAACCATGTCGGTGACCAGATCGCAAGCCAGGCTCCACGCTTCCCTGGCGCGTGCCTTCGCCCCCTCGATGGGCAGGTGCGGGAGTTTCTCAGCCTCCTCCGCCAAGTTCTCCAGAATCTCCTCGCGACGAGGCTCCCGCGCTCCGAGGGCCACCAACTGCGCCCCGGCTAATGCACCCACCGAGCTATCCACCACGAGGTAGCCCATCCTCTCGAGGAATCGGACCCCCTTCCGGTCGAGCGGTACGCTGTCGTTACGCTGCCGCTCGCCGGTGAGAACAAGGCCACGGACAGCGTGGTCGCCTGGTGAGTCCCGAGTCACGGGCACCGCCACGTGACCGTCGAACGGAACGTCCTCTTCTCCATCCAGGAGTCGATAGAGGCTGGTGACTGCGCCATGTTCCTTGTCGGATCGGTACACGGGTACGAGTTCTCCGTGCAGTAGCCGCTTTCGGCGGTCCAGGCCTTCGCCCAGGCAGGTCAGGGCCCCGCTGACCCACTCCGGCTCCAGCTTCGCCAGCTGCGGAAACAGGGTGGATTCGGGTTCGTCCGTCACTAGCGGATACAATGGCGAGATGTGGCTATCTTCAAGCCACTTGTTGATGCCTTCCCTGAGCACTACCCGGCCCCCAGAAGCCCGCTCCAGTTCATCCCGGCATTTGCGGGCATCTGCCTCTTTCCCAGGCGGAACCCATAGTGCCTCCTTTGCCGCATGGGGCCCCTGTTCGGTGGAGAAGATCGGCTTACTGCTCGTCCGGAACGCCTCCACGAAACTGGATCGCAACAAGTCAGCGGCTTCACTGCTGCTGGCCAGTTGTTCGGCGTTGCCTGTCGATGTCGCAGCACTAGT
>CAZVFX010000222.1:0-6903 GCA_964626565.1 uncultured Myxococcales bacterium | reverse complement strand
GCTCATAACCCGAAGGTCGTAGGTTCAAGTCCTGCCCCCGCGACCGAGCAAGAAAAGCCGGCTTCACGCCGGCTTTTTTGCGTTAACGGGCGACGGGGGCAGGACTCTCACCTGCGGTGGGCTCGAGGAAATGGACGCAGCCATTTCACTCGCCGATTCGGCCGCCTAACGGCAGAAGCCGAATAGCAAGTCCTGCCCCCGCGACCGAGCAAGAAAAGCCGGCTTCACGCCGGCTTTTTTGCGTTAACAGACGACGGGGGCAGTACTCTCACCTGCGGTGGGCTCGGGAAAATGGGCGTTGCCATTTCCCCTCGCCGATTCAGCCGCCTTCGGCAGAAGCTGAATTGCAAGTCCTGCCCCGCGACCGGACTCCAGTCCGGGTCCACAGTGCGCACAGGCTTTTAGCCTGTGGTGATGACAGGCCTTCAGCCTGTCCCAGAGCAACAGCGCAAAAATCAAGTCGCATCGGCAGGAGCAATGGCGTCCTAGATTTTCCCCTTCAAGCGCACCTCGATCGCGCTTATGAACTCATCGAGAGATGCGGCTTTCTCGACCGGCGGGTTGGCCGAGGCAACCAGGTCGCCGGTGACGATTCCGGATTCGATGGTCTCGATCATCGATGCCTCAACCGCTTTGGCGAAGTTCACCAGGTCGGGGGTGTCGTCCAGCTCGCCCCGCTTGGCCAGCGCCCCGGTCCAGGCGAAGAGGGTGGCCCCGGGGTTGGTGGAGGTCTTCTCCCCTGCGAGGTGGCGTTCGTAGTGGCGGGTGACCGTCCCGTGCGCGGCTTCGAACTCGTACCTTCCGGTGGGAGAGACCAGCACCGAGGTCATCATGCCCAGGCTCCCGAACCCCGAGCCGACCATGTCGCTCATCAAGTCGCCCTCGTAGTTCATGCAGGCCCACAAAAAGCCGCCTTCGTGTCTCACGGAGCGAGCCACTGCATCGTCGATGAGCAGGTTGGTAGCGTAGCTAAGGCCGGCCTCCTCGAAGTCCTTTTTGCGCGCTTCGACCTCGGCCGCGAAGAGCTCACGGAACCGGCCGTGGTAGGTCTTGCTGATGGTATCTTTGCAGCCGAACCACAGGTCGATACCATCGCCCAGAGCGATGGTGATGCACGCTTTGGCAAAGGAACGGATAGACGACTCGATGTTCTGGTGTGCGGTGACCAGGGTCGGCTCGGTCACTTCACCGAGGTCCACGGTCTTGGCCGGGCTTCCGTCGGCAGGCGTATACGTCATCTCCAGCCGCCCGGGCCCGGGGATGAGCATCTCCCCGTTTTTGAACATGTCGCCGTAGGCGTGCCGGCCGATGGTGATCGGTTTCTTCCATGAGCGCACCGCGGGCGGCACGTTGTTCACCATAATCGCCTTGCGAAAGACGGTCCCGTCCAGGTAGGCGCGGATAGTGCCGTTGGGCGACGGCCAGGCTTTTTTCAGGTTGAACCTGCTGACCGAAGCCTGGTCGGGGGTAATGGTCGCGCACTTCACGCCGACCCCGTGCTTCTCAATTGCTTTCGCCGAGTCCAAGGTAATCTGGTCGTCGGTGCGGTCCCTCTCCTGAAGGCTCAGGTCATAGCGCTCGAGTTTGAGGTCCACAAAGGGCGCAAGCAGGCGCTCCTTGATCATAGCCCAGATAACCCGGGTCATCTCGTCACCGTCAATTTCAACCAGGGGGTTTTTCATTGCGATCTTCATCGTATACCTCGTGGGGGTTAGGCGCCGTGCGTCAACAAACTGCGGCACTATACAACGGGCGCGGTTGTCCTTCAAGGACTCCATAGCGCGGGTGGAGGGGGCTCCACCCGCGCGGCCCAGTGCGATTGGGCTTTCAGCCCGAGGTGATGACAGGCCTTTAGCCTGTCCGGACGCCGTAGGCGTCACCAGGCCATGTCGCATCAGGCTTGCATGCTCGGGAGTGTTCCTCCGCCCGCTTGTGGGGCGGATCGAAGACCGCAGTAACAAAGGCCTCTGCCAACACGACGGTGGGTCAATCGGATTTGGATGATCGAGGTTTCCAGGGTTATCACCCCTAGCTGTGTCGAGTCGCCTCGATGAGGCTGTTGCCGCCCCTACCGGGCTCTCCGGCCCCCGGGCCGGATGAGCATCATGCCAACGGGGCCTCGCATGCTCGAGAGTGTTAGCCCGCCCACTCAAGGGCGGGGATCATGCAACATCGGCTGGAGTGGTGGCGGAATAGGCGGCCCTTTCCCGCTGGGAAAGGTGTCCGGAGACGATACCAGCAGGGAGCGTCGGAGGACGGATAGGGGATAGCTTGTTCGCTCCCCAACGTTAACCCCCGCCTTGCGGCGGGCCTCCCCGTCCTGTATTCTCAGGACGGCCCCAAGGAGGTCGATGAACGACCACACCCACACCTGGGAGACCCTCGTCTCCCAGCTCAACACCTGGAAGCGAGGCAGCCAGCTTGCCCCACACAAGCCGCTGCTGACGCTCCTCCTCCTCGCCCGCGCTCGGGCGGGCAACCCCAACACCCTTTCCTTCGAGGAAGTCAACGTTCCTCTCACGCAACTGCTCCGCGAGTTCGGCCCTCCCCGGAAGTCGCACCATCCGGAGTTCCCCTTCTGGTATCTCCAGAACGATGGTTTCTGGCACGTCCACGACCGTGCCGAATTCGAACACCCGTTGCGCACGCGCAAGGGCAAGTCCCAGCCCACCAGGCGGTCGTTGTTGCACCACCACGCAGTGGGGGAGGTCCCCCAACTGCTGTGGAAGCAGCTCCAGGTCACCCCAGGCCTAATCGACCGCCTGGCGACGCAACTCCTCGACCAGTTCTGGCCACAAAGTGTCCACAACGACATCCTCCAGGCGGTAGGCCTGGACCTCGCCACCGAAACAGTCACCCGCCGCAAGCGGGATCCCAACTTCCGTCACCAGGTATTACGTGCGTACGAGCGCAAGTGCGCAGTATGCGGCTACGATGCGCGCCTGGGCGATACCCTGTTCGGTCTCGAAGCCGCCCACATCAAGTGGCACCAGTACGCCGGCCCGGACACCGTCCCCAACGGCCTCGCACTCTGCAGCCTGCATCACAAAGCCTTCGACCTCGGCGCCATAACCCTAACTCAGGAACACCACATCCTCGTCTCCCAAGACGTGAGCGGCCACGACACAACCGAGGCCACGATCATTTCTTTCTCGCATGCGCGCATGCGAGGGCCGCAGTCGGCTGCGGACAAGCCGGCGGGCCAGTTTATTGACTGGCATCATAAGAACCGGTTCCGTTGGCCGGAACGCAGTGCCTGATCCTCCCGCACCCGCGGGCGTCCCCAGAAACCCCAATCCGAACACAGCCCCAAAGGGGCCTAAGCCGGTAGCGAAGGCCTTCAGGCCTGGAACCTGATCATCCAAATCCCTAACGGTGATCACGCGTTGGCACCGGTTGGCGTGCTCGGTGGCCGTTGACGTTGGCCGCCCGCAAGCGGGCGGTGGTCCTGAAAGACCTCGGTAACGACAACCTGAGCCAACGCGACGGTGGTTGAATCGGAATTGGATGATCGAATTTCCAGGGTTCACACCCTTAGCTACCGGCTTAGGCCCCTAGCGGGGCTGTGTAGGGAATGGGGTGTTTGCAGGCCAGGCCGCGCCGTAAGGCGGGCGATGCAACTGACATGCCATGCGGGCCTCGCGCGCTCGGGAGTGTTAGCCCGCCCGCTTCAGGGCGGGGATCATGCAACATCGGCTGGAGTGGTGGCGGAATAGGCGGCCCTTTCCCGCTGGGAAAGGTGTCCGGAGACGATACCAGCAGGGAGCGTCGGAGGACGGATAGGGGATAGCTTGTCCGCTCCCCAACAAACACAACCGCACCCAAACCCCCGCCCTGCCGGGCGGGCCAGTGCCGTTGGGCCTTCAGCCCCAGGGCAAGACGGGCAATCAGCCCGTCCACCCCGCTTGCAGCGGCCCCCCACCTCCTCTATTCTGGAGGTGACCCGGAGGCCGCAATGCCGACCCGAGAACCTACCCCAGTAGTAGCCGCCATAATAACCAACGGCCCCAAGGTCCTCCTGGCCCAACGCCCCAGCGTTGGGCACAACCCCAACAAATGGGAATTCCCCGGCGGCAAGATCGAACCAGGCGAAACGCCGGCCGAAGCCCTCCACCGGGAGTTGACCGAAGAACTCACCATCAACGCCACCATCGGCGACTTCCTCGGTGAGGTCGTCCACGAGTACCCGCACATCATCATCCGCCTCATGGCGTATCGGGTCGAAAGCTGGCGCGGCACCTTAACGCCGCAAGAACACCAGGCCGTCGCCTGGGCGGCGGTGGAGGAGGTGGATGCCTTCGATCTCGCGGATGCGGATCGAAGGTTGGTGGGGGTGCTAAGTGCTCTGACCAACTCGACGGCGTAACGCGGGCGGGCGACTGCGGAAATCCATCAGATCTCTTACCCCACGAGTTCTTTGGGGCCGACTCCGTTTCCAGGGCCAGTTTACGCTGAGCGACAGTCGAAGTGCACTGCTGCTCCTCGTCACAAGACGCCTCCGGGGCAGGTTGGGATGGGTCCCTTCCACGCCGACCCCAGACTCAAGCACAAGGGTAACGGAAGCTAGCTCCTGCGATTCGCCGTTCGGAAGACAGCGCGATCCTTGTTGCAAGACTGTAGGCGACCCGCCATAATCATGGCGGACAAGTCAGAAACTGGAACGAGGGCATGCAAGGCACAATCGCCATCACCGATTTCGATTGGTACCAGACGCTCTTGGCGTCTGCCCCAAACGATGAAGTGAACTTCTGGCTGCCGTCGGCCCGACGTGGCTTCAGGTCGGAACCGTATTCGCCGTTCTTCTTCAAACTGCGACACCCGCACAACGCGATTGTCGGTTTCGGACTGTTCGAACGGTACGTCAAACTGCCGGACTGGCTGGCCTGGGAGTGCTTCGAAGCCCGGAACGGTTGCGTTTCTTTCGCGGCCATGCGCGAACGCATCGAGCGCATCCGCAAGGGCTTCGGCTATCAAAAGGAAGGTGGCTCCAACGAAATCGGCTGCGTTCTCATCGCACAGCCCGTCTTCTTCCCGGAGGAGCAGTGGATACCACAGCCGGCGGACTGGAAGCCCCGTACCCAACGGGCGGCCAAGTACGACCTAGCCGTTGGTGAAGGCCTCCGCGTTTGGCTCGAATGTCAAGAACGGCTGAAGGTCTCAGATCACCAACACATTTTGCTGGGCGACGAACAAAGCAATCCGCTTGACGAACTCTTCACCAGAGCCAAGGTCCGGCCCGGTCAGGGGACTTTTCGGGTGCAAGTCTCTGAGGCATACGACTGGGCGTGTTCGGTGACCCGGGAACACTCCCTCCCGGCTCTCGAGGCCGCCCACATCAGGCCCGTGTCCGACGATGGTCCCACCGTGGTCTCCAACGGCCTTCTTCTGCGAGCCGACTTGCACAGGCTATTCGACCGGGGGTACGTCACGGTGACTCCGAGACACCGACTGGAAGTAAGCCCCCGCCTGAAGCAGGACTTCTCCAACGGTCGTTCGTACTATCCCCTTAGCGGACGAGAGCTCAACTTGCCGTCAACTCCTGGCCTGAAGCCCTCGCCGGAATTCCTCAAGTGGCACAACGAGCACTGCTACCTGGGGTAGCGGGTGACATACGGACGCTTCGGCCACTACATTTGGCCCAGGCGGCCTGAAGCCACCGGTCCACCTTGTCACCCCGCAACAACTTTGGCCGCCCGGTAGGCGTCCATAGGCATGGCGTACTGCAACTTCCAAACGATATTCATCGGTCGGTCCCCCGAGTGCTTCACGTACTCGACCGGTCCGAGGAACAGGTACGGTCTCGTGATTCCTCGATCGTCCTTCTTCGTCTCACGCACGAACAGTAATGGCGTGATTTCCGAATCACGATGATGAACGTGCCGCCTGCCCTTTTCGGACCCGGCTCGGGTCTGGCTTTGGGACTGCCAGTGGAACAGCGTCGGGGACACTGCATAGTCCTCGTACATCGTAGTCGGCGAGTAGTCCTTTTCGGTCTTCTGCAGCGTCACAAAGAAAATGTTGTGCCGAGTGTCAGCATCGAAATACACGCCTTCCCTCGGCTGAAACAGCTTTCCAGAACGAACGATGTCGTGGGCAGCCATGACTTCGTCCCGACTGTACCGGCAGCGAATACTGAGCGGGATTCCCCGCAGTCGAACCTGTCGGTCGATCTTCGGCTCATGCTCAATCCGGTCACGCAGCACCGGAATCAGTTCGCCAAGCTCGGCTCGCACAGCATCGTGGTTTGCTACAAGCTGCAAGAAGTCATTGAGCCTGGCGGGGACTTCCACACCGTAGAGGCTCGAAAGGACCACGGAGCAAAGACGCCTGCCGATCCCGCCTGAACTGGCGTCCGAACGAACATCGCCGCTGGCCAGTTTCTCAGCGACGTCTAGGAGTTCCGGGTCGTCCCAGTGCGAGACTCTGCAGAAGGCCCGCATGGGTATCTTCTGGTCGTCTGTGATTTCCGGAACCGGAAGGCCCGCCTCTCGTTTCAGCTCCAGCCAGCATCTTCCGCCGCGATAGATGTCGTCAAGATCCACTTCCGCTTCGCGGAGGAAGGTCTGCAGATCGATATCGCGGCCAAAGCTGCGGATCTCCCGCACCAGCCACTCCCGACGCGGGGACAGGCTGAAAGCCCGTCCCACCACCGGCTGAAAGCTCGGTGCGCACTGTCACTGCTCGTGGGTGGGCAGGGATGACGTGGTGAAACTGCCTACGCGTTTGAGGGGCCGCCCGTTGGGGCGCGGTGAGGCCGCGGTGAGGAGGTTTGTGGTGGTGCCCGGGTGGGTCAAACGGTATTGGATGATCCGATGTCCAGGGCTAGCGCCCCTCGCTGTGTCGCCCCGCCGCTTTCAGGGCTGATCTGGATTTGGGTATCTCGAGGCTGCCGCCCAGCTAGTC
>CAZVFX010000221.1:0-6984 GCA_964626565.1 uncultured Myxococcales bacterium | reverse complement strand
AGGTCTTCCTGGCACTCGCAAGGCACGCCGAATCCAACGCAGTCGCCCTGGGAGCATTCGTCATTCACGGTACAAGGGTCCCCGTCGTCGCAGGGAAGGGTGTTGGTGTAAAAAACGCAGCCGCCCGTGGGGTCGCAACTGTCGGTGGTGCACAGATCTCCGTCGTCGCAGTCGATGGGCGCACCGACGCATTCGCCTGCATCGCAGTGGTCGGCCAGGGTGCACACATCTTCGTCGTCACACGACGTACCGGTAAGCGGCTCGTTCAGGCATCCCGCTTCCGGGTCACAGCTATCTTCGGTACACTCGTCGCCATCGTCGCAAATCCCGGACGCTCCATCATCAGCGCCTTCGTCAATCTCGCCGTCGCAATCGTCATCAACGCCGTTGCAGACCTCTTCGGAAGGTGTGGCCGCGGAACATGGGGACAGACCTTCGGAATCGCAACTACGAACGCCCGCGCACAGACCCCACTCGTTCTCGACATGACATCCGGCGACAAGACCCAGTTTTACCGCAGTTTCAGAACATGAGCAGATCCCTGAATCCGGCACACACTGTTTGACCGCTCCTCCGTCCACCGTGAGCGCATCGACACACGAAAAACCGACCGGGCATGCGCCCTCATCGGAGCAAACCGCACCACAAAAACTCCCTTCCGGCCCCAGCACCAGGCACACATCTTCCACCCCCGTGGTCGACGAACAGTCCTCACTGTCCAGGCAAGGACGGCACAAATGAGAATAGGGGGAAAGGCAAGCAAACATCCCGTCAGGCCCGCCACCAACTTGCCGGCACTCCCACCCTTCCGGGCACTCTTCTACGCACGTATCGGTGCACACCAGATCCCCCATATGCTCCACGCACAATCCCGACTGGCAATGGTCTCCATCGTCACAGGGGTCCATGAAGCAGCCGTCACCCGGCAGGCAGGCTGGACCGAAATCGGCAGGAGGCAACTCGGTTGGAAACAGCTCCAACACGTCGCTGGCGCCGGTGTCCGACAGTTGATCGGGGAAAGACAACTCCGCCGACAGCTCAACCACGTCCATCGTCCCACTCAGGTCCAGCGTAATCGCAGGGGTAGACTCCCCGGAACAGGCGGCAACACACACCGCGACCAACAACAGCGTCACTAACCTCTTCATGGTCCAGTCCTCCTCCGTACAGAATACACCCGGCAGCAAGGCGGCTGTCAATTGCTTTCCGTTGCTTCCAATCCGCCAAAGGAACCTCTATGATTGGGGCGGAAAGAAAAGTCGACCAAGGAGCACAACCATGGATATGAAGAAAAGACTGGCCGTTGTGACCGGGCAGACGCTGGTTTTTCTGGCTGCGGCACTCACGGCGCTGGGTTGCGGAGACAGCTCCGGAAACGGTGAGGCAGATGGTGTCCAGGACGTCGTAACCACCGACAAGCGGGAAGGCGGGCCGGGGGACATCGGCCTGGAACTGCCGGGAGATCTCGTGACGGACCTGGCCTCGGAGTTGGCGCCGGACCTGCCGGACGCAACCGCCGAACTGCCGCCCGAGCTGAAACCGCAAGACATCCCGCCCGCAGACCTCGGTCCTCCACCCCCGGTGACGCCCTACGTCGAGCCGGAATTGCTGGAGGGTAAAACATGGCTGGTCTCGTACGTGCCGGACCCCAGCAACGACCCCGTCGGCGACGCCCTGGATGCCGGCACCTTTGAGCTGCCGGCGGGCCCGGGCAAAGACGCCAACGGCGTGGAGTGGACCGAAAGGGTGCCGGAGGAAGGTGGCAAAATGGGCTACGCCGGCTACGGCACTTTTTACGCCGCGGTGGGCGTTGACCTGGCCCAAGGCGAAAACGTCGTTGTGAGGGCGGACAAATTCTACCGCGTCTACCTCAACGGGGTGCAGCAGCCGGGGGACCCGTATACCAGCCGCAAACACCGCACTCCCATGCCGGGAATCGCCGGCACCAACGTAGTTGTGGCCATGGCCTACCAGGCGCTAAACGACCCGGAGATCGAGTTGGCCGTCACCGACGCGGAAGTCTATTTTAACCCGAAGGACCTCACCGCTCCCCACCTCGTGGTCGGCGAAACCTACGAACAGTACTTCGGCGTGCCGGTGCTGAACCTCACCGACGAGCCCATACGAAATGCCACCGCATTGGTTGTAGAGAACGACTATTTCGAAGAAACAGAAGTACCCTACCCCGCCCTGCCACCCGCCGCCACCACCCAGTTGGCGTTCCACCTGGTTCCCAAACTCGCAGCCGAGGAGATCGACCAGGTGATCCCGGTGACCGTGCGCATCGAATCCCACTCCCTCGACTGGTCTTACGAGCGTGACTTCGAGTTGACGGCAAAGGGAACGGACGGACCGTTCAAACGCACGCGACGGTCACACGTTGACCATTCGGTGCAGTTCTACGGGGTGAAACCACCGTCGAACTTCGACCCGGGCAAGGACTATTCGCTCCTGCTTTCCCTGCACGGAGCAGGCGTGGGCGGCAACGGCCAGGCCGGCTCCTATGGGGCCAAGGACTGGGTCTATCAT
The DNA here is from genome assembly GCA_964626565.1 of uncultured Myxococcales bacterium. GTDB lineage: Bacteria > Myxococcota_A > UBA9042 > CAIXZC01 > CAIXZC01 > CAZVFX01. The sequence goes on along the minus strand of CAZVFX010000221.1, from coordinate 4,455 downwards.
ATCGCACCAACCAACCGACGGCCCTTCGGGTTTGACTGGGAGGAGTGGGGACGCCTGGATGGGGTGGAGGCGCTGGAGCATGCCATGGACGTGTACAACATCGACCCATCCCACGTGTACGTTTCGGGCCACTCCATGGGCGGCCACGGCACCTGGCAGTTTGGAGTGCTACTGTCGGGACGGTTCGGCGTCGTGGGGCCGTCTGCTGGTTGGAGTTCGTTCTACTCCTACGGCGGCGGCTCGCCCGAGCCCACAGGGCCCTTCGCCCGCGCCCGGGCGTCGAGCAATACGCTGAACTACGTTTCCAATCTCACCGACAAGCCGGTGTACATCATCCACGGGGACGCCGACGACAACGTGCCCATCTCCGAGGCCTACCTCATGGCCGAGGCGGTGGAGAAAGTCACCGACGATTTCTACTTCCACATCGAGCCGGGCGCCGGCCACTGGTGGAATGGAGACGCCGCACCCGGTGCAGACTGCGTCGACTGGCCGCCGCTGTTCGAATTGATGCAGGAACGCTCCATCGATCCGCTTGAGCTGGACTTCGAATACAAGTGCCCGTCACCGTGGGTAAATGCAAAGAACTCGTACGTGACCATAAGGTCCCAGATCGACCCCTATGAAGACTCAACAATCGCTTCCGCCAGCGACGGCGACACGGTGGCATTGACCACCTACAACGTGCGCAGCATGGTGCTCGACGGCGCGGGGCTGACAGGCAAGGGAGTGGAATCACTCACCGTGGACGGAAAGGACGTTGAGTTGACCAATGGAGACATCGAGTGGGGCCCCCAGGGCGGCAAGAACCAGGCTGTGCAGGGACCGTTCAACCAGGTGTTCCACCGGCCGTTCTGCTTCCTTTACCCGGACGACGGTTCGTGGCAGCTCAAATCCTACGCCTCGTTCCTGACATCCACCTGGAACATAATCGGCAACGGCCACGCCTGCGCCCTGCCCGTGTCCCAGGCCGACGCCGACCTGCACGCCAACTACAACCTCATCTACGTAGGCGTGCCAAGAGACGAAGTCCCACTGCCCGACTCGATCCCCTTCGACTGGAACGACACCGCGGTAATCGTCGGTGACAAGACCCTGGAGGCCACCTGCCTCGTCTTCGTCTTCCCCGAAGAAGGCCACCTGTCAGCAGCCATGGTCACCCCTCCCGGCTACGAGTACCTCCTCTTCTGGCACAGCCCCTTCTCCTCCCGCTCCGGCCTCCCCGACTACACCGCCTGGACCCACGGCGGCGCCAACGCAGCCGGCTTCTTCGACGCCGACTGGAACTACGACCCCGCCCTCGGCATCGGCCAATAACCCACCCCGGCCCCCGGCCCTCGGCCCCCGGCCCCCGGACGGAAGAAACAGGGGGTCAGACCCTTTCATATTTGCTTTTTCTTCTCTCTTTTTTTGTGCTAGTCTATATCCATGCCTCGGAAACGACGACTCGACTATCCTGGAGCCTGGCACCACGTAATGAACCGCGGTGCGAGAAGGGAACCCATCTTCCGCGACGCGCTGCACTGTCACATATTCTTTGAACATCTAGCGAAGGTGGTGACACGATTCGGCCTCGAGGTGCACGCCTATGTACTAATGCCAAATCATTTTCATCTGCTTGTACGCAGTGTACGGGGGAACCTGTCGGAGTGCATGAAACATCTGCTGGGACCCTACACCCAGCAGTTGAACAAGAGATACGACTGGGACGGCCCGGTCTTCCGGGGACGTTTCCGGAATCAGGTCGTATCTGAGTCGCAGCACTTGGCCGTACTCATTCCCTACATCCACCTTAACCCGGTGCGTGGGGGACTTGTGAGGTCGCCGGATGACGCCCTGTGGACCAGCTACAACAACTACATCGGGAGCAGCTTGACGCCGGAGTGGTTGACCACTTCCACCGTGTTGTCGCTGTACAAGTCGGTCGACAACCTCGTGGCGGAGACGATGGGCTATCAAACCGGCGAACTCAGTTGGCCATCAGATTTCGATCTCGAGCGTGGGATTTTCCGGGCGTGGTCCCCTGACGTTCCGGTAACGGCCGAACAGAAGAAGGTCTGGAAGGATGAGCAGGTTCGAATCATCAGGCAGGTTCACTGGGAAGTCACAGCCCTGCCCTGGAGTGAAGTGGCGATTTCCACCCGGGGCCGAGGCAGCAACCCGGCCCGCCGGCTGGCGGTGTGGTTGCTGGCAACGAGAACGGACCTCACTTACAGGGAGATCGCCAAAGTCGTCGGGGGCGGTGCGAATCAAGTGTCGTTGACTCTGCACATCCTCAGGAAAGAAAAGTTCGACGAACCGCTGAAACGGTGGATGGAACGAGCGGACCTCTGGTTGACAGAGAACGAGTTGGCGAATCTGGCTGCAGCATCGGTCAGAGCAGAAAGAAAGCAAATATGAAAGGGTCTGACCCCCGGTTTTCTGCCGCGGCGCGGTTGGGGGTGGCCTGGGGAGGAAGATGGCGCGGGGGATATTGGTGGTCGTGTTGGCTGCGGTTGTGGTGCTGGGCGGGGGTTGCGGGGCAGAGTTCTCTGAGTTGCCCGGGGCGGTGAAGTTGGAACCGGTGCCGGCGCCGCCGGAGGTGGAGCCGTGCGAGGTTGTTGTGGTGGTGGTGAGTCTCCCTGAGGGGACTCCGGCGCATGCGCCGAAGGCGCTGGGGGCGCTGGGGGAATTGGAATCCGGCTTGCAGGTGGGCGAGCGGGTTGTGGGGACCTTCTCCCTGGCCCGATTGCTGGGGCGGATTCACTACGTCATCAACTATGAGCAAGACGATCCGCCACCGTTTCCCCCTGCCCGCGAGGCCACCGCACAGTATGCACTTCTTGTTGAAGCTACGGTGTGGGGAGACGGAATGTCGGCTTACGAGGTTCTGGTATCCCCGAAGCGACGGCAGACGCGGATGCTGGTGAAGTTCCGGGACGACGCTATTTCCAACCCGGTGTGGTTGCATCAGAAGCTCAACGAGTTGGCCGGGGGCATGCCCTATGGGTACTCCATCGCCTTTTCAGAGAACCCCCGCTGCGACCTCGACACCGGCCATTTCGAGACCCTGGTGAAGGCCGCCGAGGGTATCCACATGGACGGCGATACGTTGAAGGTCGGCGACTGATCTTTATAGCGGTAGCCGGGATTCCTCAAAGCAACGATTTGAAGGGAAGGAGGCCGTCTGTTAGTATCAATGCCGGTCATGGTCATTTATGACGTTGAACACGATCAGTTGTGAGCGCAGCGGAAGAGGTGCGAAGTGTCGAAAGGCAAAGATCTGAAACCGGGGGACGACCCGGTGGAATTCGACTCCCTGCAGGAAGTTGATCGGGCGCTAGCCAAAGCTCCGGGGCATCCCGGGCTACTGGCTGAAGCTGAGCGCCTGGCCCGGCGGGATGGGGCGTTCGCCGTCCTGGCGGACATGTTGGCCTATGCATTTGGGCGAGCCGGCGCCGGGCAGAAGGTGAAGATCGCGATTCGGCTGGGCCGCCTGTACCGGGACGACATCGGTTTCAATGTCGAAGCAGTGCACTGGTATGCGGAAGCTCTGGCCGCGGATCTGTCTTGCCAGGAGGCTTCGGAGCAGTTGATTGAGCTGTGCCGGGAGCGGGAGGCCTGGCGGACGGCGGTGGAGGTTTTCGCAGCCAAGAGAGACCCGGAGCTCAGGCACCGCGCCGCCCAGATGGCGGAGAAGAAACTCGACGACCGGGAACGGTCGGTTGAGTTGTACGAGGCGCTGCTGGACGAGGATCAGAAGGATGTCGAAGCGTACGAGGAGTTGGCCAGGCTTTACGCCGACCTCGGGGAATGGGAGCATTTGACGCGGACGTACGAGAAGCGGCTGGAAGTGACTCTGGACAGGAATGAGCGAGAGGATATAGCGGAGAGACTGGCCCTGATCAACGAGGCCGCCACGGAAAATGAACGAGCCGTGACTGTGAAGGAGCGGGCCGAAGCGGAGCCCGAACCGCTCGGTACCCCGAGAGCGAGCGAGGGGCCCGCGGAGGCCGAACCGACCGGTACTTCGAGAGCGAGCGAGGGGCCTGCGGAGCCCGAACCGGTAGGCGAAGAAGAAAGGCCGGCGACGGCTACGGAACTGCCGGAACCGGCTGCGGAAGCGAAAGAGCGGGCCGACGAACACCAAGCCGCGGGTTTTGGCGGGGATGAGTGGACGATTGATGGAGAGGAAGAGGATTGGGATCGGGAAGAGGAGAGAGAGGAAGAGGAGGAGGACTCGGCGACGGCGACGGAGGAAAAAGAAGAGGAAATAGAGGAGGAGGAAGAAGAGGAGGAAGAAGAGGAAATAGAGGAAGAGGATTCGGCGACGGCGACGGCGACGGCGACGGCGACGGAGGAAGAAGAGGAAGAAGAGGAAGAGGAAGAGGATTCGGCGACGGCGACGGCGACGGCGACGGTTACGGCGACGGCTACGGAGGAAAAAGAAGAGGAAGAAGATGAAAAAGATGAAGA
>CAZVFX010000220.1:0-7042 GCA_964626565.1 uncultured Myxococcales bacterium | reverse complement strand
GACTAAATGAACCTGACCCTTTCCGGGAGACCGGCCAAGGGTGTATACTCCAATCGATATGAGCGAATTGCGTAAGACGATGTTGTTGGTGCTGCTGGGTTTTGCGGTGTGCATCTGTGCCTGGCGGTGCGGAACTGATGGGACCGGGGATAACGGACTGGCCGATGCCGGCGCATATATCGACATTTCGCCCCGGGAACTGCCTGGGCAAGTAGATCGGGTAGCGCCTCCTGAAGACAGTGCTTCGGCAGATTCGGGGGCAGACTATGCGGCTCCACCGCCGGACGCGATTGCACCGGAGATCCACGATACCTCGGACCTGCAGGAACCGGACTGGACGCCTGAGACCGCAATCGACCCCGCCCAGGAAGTGCTCGCGGAGACGACTTCGGAATTGGTCTTCGAGCTTCTCGATGACGTCGGTGAAGAAACTGTGGACGAGGTCGTAGAGGAAATCGCGGCAGAGGTTGTTGAGGAAGTTGTTGAGGAAGGCGGCTGTGCGCCGGCCGCCGTAGCCTGCCCCCAGGCGCCGTTGCAGTGCAACGAGGGAGGCGGGAACGACCACCCGATTGCCGGCAAACTGAAGGAGACCAGCGCGGACGGCTTTCAGCTTGTCGACGAGGATGGATGGCAAACCAAGGCGGGCCTGATTGATCAGATCGAGCAGCATTGGAGCACGTCACCGACCACCCTGGCCGACCTGTTTGCGGACTTGAATCGCGATGCAGACAAGATCATCTTCAAGGCGGACGTGGAGTGCTTTCACACCGGCTTCTCGTGGAATTCCGGGGATGCCAATGTGGACTACTGGGTTCCTCAGGGGATCACTGGCACCGCCTCCGCCTACCCCAGCGGTTCCTACGCCGGCAAGAAGGTCGCCCTGGTGGCCTGGTATCATAAAACCGAGGAGGACCCCGGCGCGCCCATGGACAAAGGCGTGCGGGTCAGCTTTGTCGATACTACCGGAATGTCGAACCTCAAGTACCGACACGCCCTGCTCGTGGAGCCGGTAAACAACGGCGGCACACCTGATTTCAACCCGGTTCCGGTACACGCCGGCGGCATCGCCTGGTACAAGAACTATCTTTACGTCGCAGACACATCCAAGGGGTTGAGAGTTTTCGACCTCAGCCGGATCCTGCAGGTCCAGACCGAGAACAAAGACTGGATCGGCCTCGTGTCTGAAGGGAAGGGGTATCACGCTTTCAAGTACAAATACGTTGTCCCGCAGGTTAATCGTTATTCGTTGTGCCCCGAAAGCTGTTGCGCTCGATTTTCATTCGTTTCACTGGACCTCTCCACCAACCCGCCGACCCTGGTCGCCGGCGAGTACAGCAAGGACGTTATTGCAGGGCGTCTCCACCGTTGGCTGGTGGACCCGGACACCGGCAGGCTGGTTACTGTGGGTGGCGCAGCAGACTCGCTGCAAGCGTTCTTTCCCGGAGTCCTGAAGATGCAGGGGGCGTTGAGCTGGGACGGTCAGTATTTCATCTCGAGCAGCAGGCCCAAGCTCTCGTGGCTTCCCTCACCCGGCACCCTCTTCATAGGCACTCCCGGGTCAACTCTTCAGGAGCGGTCCTGGCCCTATCCGCCACAGGACCTCCACTATTCCATGTTCTCCGACAACCTGTGGTGCCAGACCGAGCACCCCCCGAATAGATACGTTTTTGCCGTGAAAATGGCGGATATTGTGGAGGGGTGCTTCTAAGCTACTCTCCCTCATTCTCCATATAGATGCCCGCTGAATCTTCCACCATGCATTCTGCGCTGGTGGCTGAAGCGCTGCCTCGCCCGAACCGCTGGAAGGTGGACATCACGCCATCGCAATCCACATCGCAATGTGCCGTGGCCGTGAACTGCGCCTCCGAGTGAATTCCGGTGCTCTCGAATGAGTACACGCACGAATGCGGGTCGTTTTGCTGGAACATGAGGGCTGCCCACGTCGCTGTGTCCCACACCGTGTAGTCAGCATCGCACCTGCCGTCGCCGTCCGCGTCGGGTCCGCCCTGCTCCTTGCAGCAGGTGGCTGCCGGCGTGGCCGGCTGAGAAGCGGGGAACTGGCAGGGCAGTTTCATTCCTTCCATGCTCACGCGGGGGGCCTCGTAATACATGGTGGCGCTGCGGTAGATCTTGTCCAGTTGGTCGATGGCTTCGGTCTTTCCGCGGCGCTCAACAGCACCCACAAATTCACGGCCCCCTTTGGTCTTCACCGAGTATTCCTTTTGGGTCCCCACACGACCCAGTGCCGGCGCCAGCAGCGCAGCCAGTTTCGGGAGCGCGGATTTCCTGAAACTCTCTCCCTGAACCATCACCGCGATCTTGCTGGCCACTACGTTTCCATCCAGACTTGCTTCAAAAGTCAGATAGTCCAGTTCATCCAGCAGTCCCCACAGCGGTCCTTCCCGATCTCCGGCCCGCCGGCCCATGTTGGCCGCGACCCCCTCGATTACCTTTGGCAGATCCACGTACATGGCAAGCGCACCCTCGGTGCGCATCACCGATGCGATCTTGCTGTTTCGCTCCCCTTCGGTGAGCCCACCTTTCTTCCCTTCCGCAATCTTCCGCAGATTCTCCACCGAGCCCGCAAGCCACAGCCGGTTGTCCAGGAACATGAATCCCGCAGTCATCTCCCCGAAGAAGTCCAGCGTGTGGATGGTGGTGTCCCCCACCTTCTCTTCGCCCGCTTGGGTTCCCGGGCTCCGCAGCAGTTCCACCAACATGCCCTCAGCAGACTTCTGATCCTTCACGCCGATGAACGCGGTGACGGACTGTACCGACCTCTTCGGATCGCCAGTCAATTCGCCTAGGAAGAACCCGAGCTCTCCGTCCAGGATCTCCATGAGCGTCGTACCTTCAGGAAGCCCCGGTATGCCGTCCGGGGAGGTGAACGTCTTTACGACGGTGTGCGAATTGAACGCATCGCTCGGAAGGGTCTTTCGCAACTCCTCAACCACCTTTCCCAGGTCAACCGCCAGGTGCAGTCCGGCGATAGGTTGTCCGGGTACCAGGTCCAGCACTTCAAGGTCGCGCTGCCGGGCCGCAGCGACTTGGGAATCCACCAGCACGGACCTGAATTTCAACGCCAATTCCTGCCCGTCAACAACCACCTGGCCGCCGATGCCGAGGGCACTGGCAGCGACCCAGAAGAAGAGCTGCATACCGCCATCATCAACGGACAGTTCCCGGGTATCCGGACCCGGGTTGAAGAACGCGCCCAGCAGTGCCGCGTCGCCGCCCGAAACCGCGTCTGAGTATGCCTCAACCTGAGCCAACGTTCCGCTGTCTCCGCCGAGCTTCGGCACATATGCCTTCACCTGTTGCTCGATGGCGTCGGCGAGGCGTCTTCGTTGCTTGCCGGGGAAAACCACAAGCCCCGCTTCATCCAGATCCATGATCGCAGCCACAACCGGCCCGGCCTGGCCGTCCAGAATCGGCCGCACCCAGGCGAGGCGCCGGCCGTTCTGCTCCGCTTCGTCCAACTGGACCTCTTTGGCCAACTCCAGCTTGGTGATGACCTCTTTGGCCAGCTCCACTGCGCTCTTCCCCTCCAACAAGGGGATGTTTACCGTCATGAGGAGTTCCACATCCTTGGCCGGCACCAGAGAGAAGCCGACGGCCGCGGAAGGGTCAACTCCAAGGGTCTTCAACCCTTCGACGGTAAGAGGGTTGGCGCCCAGCTTCTTTACTACTTCACCAAAATCAGGTTCGGCCGCGGCCAGCGCCTCACCGTCCAGACCGGCTTCACCCGCGATGGCCATCAATTCGTCGATTGCGCCGGTCCAAACCAGCAAGGTTGTGTCTTCGGGCAGAATTCCAGCCATACGATCCGCACTGGTCTCGCCACCCTTGCCCACCGTGAAGTAGAGGCCAACGGCCAAGGCCCCTGCAGCCACGACCGCCAGTGCCACAGCCACGATTTTCGACGCACCCTTACCCTTCCCTTCGTTACTCACATCAACCTCCTAAGTTCGCTGGTCTATTTCCGGTGTCTCAGTATTGTTGCTTCAGCCGCAAAGACAATTCCTCTCTCACGGCTGCGAATTCCTCCGAAACGGCGTACAGCCGCAAGTCGTCCAGTTGAGCTTCCTTTGGCATGCTGGACCGGGCAAACGGGTCTGTTGACAGTGCCCCGGCCGCGGTCTCAAAATCGAGACAGGCGATGAGGCCGGCGTGGTTGGCAGTCAGCTCCACGCCCGACAGCCACCGGCTGACACTTGCACGCCTGCCGCCGCCGGTGAGCTCCTCGATCAGACCGGCCAGTTCGCGGTCGTCGTCGTCGGACAGTCCCTTGCCCAGCTTCTTGAGTAGCGCTTGGAAGTCGGGGTCCTCCATCTCTTCGTTGCCCGTGGGCCGCACGTGGCTCACGGCAGCTTGAAACAGTAGTTTTAACTCGTCCCGGGAAAAACTGCCTGCAAGCACGTGGGAAGGATGGAAGTAAACCAGGGCCCGTGCGGTCAGAAAGGCCACGGTCTTTTCATCCATGCCCTTCAGCACGCGGTCTCCCACCAGCATTACCGGTGGAGAGGTGGCGCCGATGTCGACTCCCAAGAGACGTTCGACACGGTAAACCGCCGGCGCCTCGATGGACATCAACTTGCTAAGTCGGTCCAGCACCCATGAAAAGACCGTGCCTCCGTCGGAGGGGAGGGCGTCCTTCTTGCGCAGTCCGAGTTCCTTCAGGGTCTTTCGCTCAAGACGGCTCCCCAGCGTTCTGTCCACCAGGGCGAAGACGCTGCCGTACCGGCGGTCGGCTGCTCTGGAGTAGACGTTGTCGGCCCACTGCCTCTGGGTCAAAGCGCCGGCAGGCTCGGCCATGCCCGAAAGGCGCATCTCCTCCAGGCGGGCCCGTTCCTTGTCGTTCGCTTTGCCCATGGCGGCCAGAATGGAGAAACAGAACCAGGCGTCCTCGGAGCGGTCGAGGCTCTCCAGCCGCGATGCCATGCGCCGATAGGAGTCTGCCCGTCCGGAGTCGAGGTATACCAGGGTCCGGTGCTCGGCCACTGCTTCCTCAGCTCTGCCCGCCCGCTCGTACAACTCGGCCAATGCACTGTGGACATCGACGTCCCCCGCTTTCAGCCGGGCCGCAGCTTCGAATGCATCGATGGCCTCGTCCAGTTGCCCCAGGTTCGTCAGCCGCAACTCGCCCAGCCCCTTGTACAGCACTTGCTCGAGATCTTTCCGGTCCTGGTTTTGCAGCCTTGCCAGAGTGCGAACATATACTCCCTCCAGCTTCTCCCAGCTCTCGTCTTCGGTAAGCAACTCAACCGCTGCCTTCAACGCGTCAAGCCGGTCGACGTTTTCGTCCAGAGCCCCTTCAAATGCCTCCGCGGCGCCGGCCCGGTCCTTCAATTCATCCCGGCACAATGTCCCAACGGTAAAGAGGAAGTCGGCCCGCCGGGCTCCGTCCGCTTCCACCTCGACCAGTCGTCTCAAAATATCCACCGCAGGTTCGAACTCTTGCCCGGCAACATGCAATTCCAGCAGCTTGACCAGAGCCCCTTTGGACCCCTGGTCGAATCCCAACGCCTCCTCGTAGGCAGCCCTCGCTCCCGCAGGGTCGTTCAGCTCGCGCAAACAAGTGTCGCCGAGCCCCATCAGCAGTTTCCATCTCTCCGCCGGATCGTTCACCAGGGTCAGGAGCTGTTGGCGGCGTTCGTTGGCCTCCTTGAAAGCCGATTGGGATTTCAGCAGTTCCAGTAGACTCTTTAGAGTCTCGATGTCGTCGGGAAGGTGTTCAAGCACCCGGTCCAGATGCTGTCGCGCCGAAGCCGGATGGCCGGCTGCAAGTTCAAGCTGTCCGAGCCGCCGGTAGATGGGCCCCACCCGGGTGAGGAACAAGTCCTCATCAGCCCGATCCAGGAAACGGTTGTAGTAGGTCGCGGCGATATCTCGGCTGCCCAATTCGGCGTTCAGGTCGCCCAGTGCTTCCAGCGTCTCAAGGTCCTCGGGGTCCTTGTCGTACGCGCGGCGGTAAAACTCCAGTGCGTCTTCTTTCCGCCCCATCCGCAGACACGCCAACCCCACCCGCCGATATAGCGTGGGGCCTTCTTCCTCCCAGCCGTCGTCACCCATGTGCTCAAGGCGAAGCTGCAGCAAGGGCAGGGCCTTGGCCCACTGCTCCTCGGCGAGGAACAGGTCCGACAGGGGAATCACGGCACCCGGAAGGTCAGGGACCCGCTCCAAAGCCGCTTCGAGAAGTTGGGCCGCCCCCTCCGGGTCGGCCAGGTGCTCCTTAATGGTCCGCCCCATGCGGGCGAACAGTTCCGCCTGGATCAGCGGGTCCTCGGTCTCCTTGGCCAGACCCAATAGGAACTTCACCAGCGCTTCGTATTGACCGGTCTCATCCAACAGGTTCATCACGCGCTCGATGGCGTCAGGCTGGCCGGGGAATTTCTGGATGACCTCAAGATAACCATCCAACGCGTCGTTGGGCCTCTCGAGCTTCTTGAACGCAATGTCGCCCTTCAGTAACAGATACTCCACCTCTTCGGCTTCGTCCCGGGTCACCGCAATCCGCATATCCAGCACGTCGAGAACTTCGTCCCACTTCTCCAGTCCGGCGTAAAGACCTTCGAGGTTTCCAAGCGCACCAGCGTGGGCGGGGTCGAGTTCAAGGATCTCGCAGAAGGCCCCAATAGCCCCCTCCGGGGCTTCTAACTCGTCTGTAAAAATACGGGCAATACGCTCCAGTAACTCAACTTTCTCCCCAACCCGCTCGCACAACGGGACCATCTTCCGCAATATCTCCGCCCGGTCCCCCGGGTCCTCCTGGTCTTCGTACCTCTCAAGCAATTCAGCAAGAGGATCAGGTTCCTCTTCTTCCATTTCCTCTTCTTCCTCTTCTACCTCCTCCTCTTCCTCTATTTCCTCTATTTCCTCTTCTTCCTCTTCCTCTATTTCCTCTATTTCCTCTTCTTTTTCCTCCGTAGCCGTCGCCGTAGCCGTCGCCGTCGCCGTCGCCGAGTCCTCTTCCTCTATTTCCTCTTCTTCCTCTTCTTTTTCCTCCGTAGCCGTCGCCGTAGCCGTCGCCGTCGCCGTCGCC
>CAZVFX010000219.1:0-7167 GCA_964626565.1 uncultured Myxococcales bacterium | reverse complement strand
CGATGGCGGGGTCGCACGAGTCGTCGGTGCAGACGTTGCCGTCATCGCAATTGGGCGGTGCTCCGCCTACACACTGTCCGCCCGCACAGGTGTCCTCTGTGGTGCACGCGTTATTGTCGTTGCACTGGGCTGTATTGTTGCTGTTTGCGCAACCGACGGCGGGGTCGCACGAGTCGTCGGTGCAGGCGTTGCCGTCGTTACATTCCAGCGTGGGGCCACCGACGCACTCGCCGTTGAGGCACGTGTCTTCAGTTGTGCACGCATTATTGTCGGAGCACGCGGCTGCGTTGTTGGTGTTCAGGCATCCGGTTGCCGGGTCGCAGGAGTCGTCGGTGCAGATGTTGCCGTCATCGCAGCTCGGCGGTGCTCCGCCGACGCACTCGCCCTCGGAGCAGGTGTCCTGGGTGGTGCACTCATCGCCATCATCGCAGGGTTGGACGAGGTAGACATAGATGCAGCCTTCAGCCGGGGCGCAGTTCTCCAGCGTGCACACCTTGCCATCGTCGCAAGACTTGGGCCCTCCGCCCTGGCACGCACCTTCCTGGCACGTGTCGCCCTCTGTACACAGGTTCATGTCGTCGCAGGAAGCTCCGTTCGGAAGGGGTGCGTATGTGCAACTCCCGTCGACGCACTGGCCTTCGCTTTGCAAGCATATCGCCGGAGGCGAGTCGCAGACGACACCCAGGCAGGGGTCGCCCGAACACAATCCCGTGTCCGCATCGCAACCAAACGCGCATTCCACGGTCTGAGAGTTGTACTCGCAGTCGCCCTGCGTGCACAAGCCCGGGGAGGAGAAGGTGATGAAGACACCATTGTCGCAAGTCGGAGCAGGGGGATCTCCGCATTCAAGCGGGGCTCCAGGCGCGCAATTGCCCTGTCCATCGCACTGGTCGCCTATGGTGCACAAGTTGTCGTCGTCACACGCGGCGTTGTTGCCGTTGTTGACGCATCCCGCGACGGGGTCGCAGAAGTCGTCGGTGCAAATGTTTCCGTCGGTACACACGACCGGCTGGCCGATGCACTCCCCACCCGCGCAGACATCACCCAGCGTGCAAGCCGACTCATCGTCGCATGGCAGGGTGTTGTTTACGTGCTCACATCCGGAGTCCTTGTGGCAGATGTCGTTGGTACACGGGTTGCCGTCATCGCAGGATGAGTTCTGGGGGACGTTCAGACAACCCAGGCCCGCGTCGCAACTGTCGGTAGTGCAATCGACATCATCGTTGCAATCGTTTATTTCCGCTGAGTTGCAGACGTCCTGTTCGCACACTGTCCCTTCGGTGCAAGCGTTTCCGTCGTCGCATGGCGTGCCGCCGGGCACGAGACTCTGCAGACAGCCCTTGGTCTGGCTGCAGAAACCAGTGGTACAGGGATTCCCGTCCTCGCAGTCTTCCGCGTCCTGGCAGACCAGGTCAACCTCGAGGGTGAACGGGAACGGCTGGTCGAAGACGTCGCTGACGCCGTCGACGACTATGAAGATCTTCTGACCGCTTTCCAGCACGATCTCGATTTTGTTGGTCTCCTGGGGGTTGTCTACGGTCGAACTGCTGAGGCACTCGTCCCCGTTGCACGAACAGCTTGACAGCAGATCCAGTCGGCAAGGAGCGAAACCGGTGAGGTCGATGTTGTAGACTCCCGCTTCCTCCGGGGAGAATTCGTAGATTACCTCGCTGCCGGCAATTCCATGACCCAGCGGTGAGGGCGGGCATCCGTAGAGATCCGAACTGTAGTTTGCGCCTGCACCCAAAGTGGTCCCCTCGTCGGAGAACGGTATTACGTCAATAACCTTGGGGTGAAGGCAAGTGCTGCCTACGGATGGAGCCGGCTGATATGATTGCGAATTGTAACCGCCGTACTGAATCTCGCAGTAGTTCAAGTCAACAATGTTATCAGTCGAGTAACTGGTGAAGTAGATGCCTTCCCACTGACTCGGTTTCGGTGAGACGGGGAAGGTGATGGTGGTGTCCTGCTGGACCGGTTCAGCGCCGAGACAGTTTGCGGCGAGGTCGTCGCAAGGGGTACCGGCCGACATGATCCCGGGACACGAGGATACCATTTCGATCATGTAGTAGTTGTAGTCTGTGTCCGGAATGAAAGAGAACATCGCGCTGTGGGATGTCGGGTCGACTGAGCCATCGAACTCGTTGCAGGTTCCCGGCGGATAAGACACCGCATTGGGCAAGCCGCCCATGAACAGCGATTCTTCCTTCAGTTCCCCTCCGATGGAGAGCGGCTTTTCGCAGGTGCCGGAGGAGTAGATGTTCTCATTGCTGTTGTACCCGCCATACTCGATAATTGTGTGCTCCATCACGCAATTGAGGTCGTCGGTGCTGTAGTCTGCAAAGTAGATCCCACTCCAATTGCCGGCGGTGGAGACGGGTACTTCTTTCACTCCGGCTCCGCCGACTATAGGCGTAGAGCTGAGGCAGGAATCGCCCAACTCGGGACACGACGTTCCCACCGTCAGGATTCCGTCGCATGCAGCTCCCATCTGGATTATGTAGTAGTCGAAACCGGGCTCGGGCAGGAAGCCAAACGTGACGGTGTAGGAACCGGATTCAACGCCGTCGTTGTTGCCCGGGCAAGTGCCGGGTGGGTAGTTGAACGAGCTGACCGTGTCGGGCAGATAGAACTCCGTCGATTGCACCTGGTCGGTCAGGATGATCGGGTTGCTGCAGAAGTCGCAAAGGTCGCCCAAGCCGTTTGCGTCACTGTCTTCTTGTGCCGGGTTGGCCTTGAAGGTGCAGTTGTCGCAGGCGTCCCCCAGGCCGTCCGAATCGGTATCGGCCTGGTCCGGGTTGCTGACGGTTCCGCAACTGTCATACGGATAATCCGGCAGGGGGCCTGTGGAGGACGGATCGAGCAGGCAATCCGAGTCCTCAGGATTCGAGACAATACCGTCGCCGTCCGGGTCGCATCCGCACTTGCACTCAATCGCCGCATGAAGAACCACAGGCTTGTTAGTGCCGTCCCCTCCAGAGTAGCGGACCAGGCCGATGTTCGTTGCCGTCCATTTCTCAAGCCCGACAACGACAGTCTCGAAGACCGTTATTGTGTTCAGCTCTGTATTGCCTACATGTACCGATGGGAAGCACGTCGTCGGAGAGCAATCTTCCGGCTTGGTTGCCGGTTCATCTTCTTCCCCTTCTATCCACTTCACCATGTCGTAGTTCGTGATGTTCGGGTCATCGTCGTCTAAGTCGAGGTACAGGCCGACATCCTCCTTACTGCCGTCCTCAAGCCCCACGACGGCTTGCTTGATAGTGATTGCATATGGCACAGGTCCACCCGGGTCGGCCGGGTCCCAGAAACCGTCGTCAGGGTGTCCCATTGTGAAATGAAAGAGTGCGCCAGGCCCGGAAATGGATGGGCAGGCTGACTGAACTTCGTCGAACATGCCGGATGGTTCCAATTCCAGCCAAACCGACGAATTGCACGGAACGTGCGGAACGGCCGGGCAGATCTCAGTCACGCAGGGCTGTTCGTTCGGCAATGAGACATTTGAGCAGAAGTCGCATCCGCCTCCCAGGATTGCGAGGTTGAAGCAGTGATTCTCCAGGCAGAGGTCGTCGGTGCAAGCATCGTTGTCATCACAATGGGCGTTCGACGAGCAGGTGCCGTCGCCGCCAGAAGGGTTGCACTCCACTTGGGTGCATTTTGTGCCGAAATGATATTTGCCCTGTGAGGCGTCGCATTCCTGTTTCGACAGGTTAGCGCCGGTCATACATGCCCCGGAGGGCAGACAGCAGGCGCTGGTGCAGTCTGCTTCTTCGCAGGTCTGCCCGGCCTGATAGATGCCGCCGCTGCCCAGGCAGTCTGCCTTCTGGAGTCCGGTGAGGCAGGTCCCGCTCGGCAGGCAGCAGGCTCCCAGCCCGCATTCCACATCCGCGCACTTCTTGCCGTAGCGGTATTGGCCGCCGTTTTCCCCGCACTGTTCCTTCGTCCCTTCCAGGCATTCGCCATCCGGGAGGCAACAGGCCGACTCACAATCCACTTCATCTGCGCACTTCTTGCCGGGCTTGGCGCCGGCGCCGGTCTCCAGGCACTGTGCGTGGGTCATGTCGGCGCAGGTTCCGTCCGGCATGCAACAGGCGACTTTGCAATCCACCTCATCGCAGCCTGCTCCCGCCTTGTACCAGGATGCAAACCCGGAGGCCCCCCAGACTGCTGCACTTTCTGCCGCTTCCTCACACGCCGACTGGGAAAACTGATCGTAGCAGCCCATGGTGGTGCAACACGCACCGCTGCATTCTATCTGGGCGCAGTTCTTGCCCTGGTGGAACGTTCCTTGAGCTTCTCCACATTCGTCAGTGGAAAGGCTGGCGCTCTGCATGCAGGTTCCGTCGGTCCTGCAGCAGGCGCTGGTGCAGTCCGCCTGCTCACATGTGAGGCCGGGATGATAGATGCCTCCTTCGCTTCCGCACTCGCCCTTCTCTGCGCCGTCGGCGCAACTCCCGTCGGAGAGGCAGCAGGCGCCCTGACCGCATTCCACATCCGCGCACTTCTTGCCGTAGCGGTATTGGCCGCCGTTTTCCCCGCACTGTTCCTTCGTCCCTTCCAGGCATTCGCCATCCGGGAGGCAACAGGCCGACTCACAATCCACTTCATCTGCGCACTTCTTGCCGGGCTTGGCGCCGGCGCCGGTCTCCAGGCACTGTGCGTGGGTCATGTCGGCGCAGGTTCCGTCCGGCATGCAACAGGCGACTTTGCAATCCACCTCATCGCAGCCTGCTCCCGCCTTGTACCAGGATGCAAACCCGGAGGCCCCCCAGACTGCTGCACTTTCTGCCGCTTCCTCACACGCCGACTGGGAAAACTGATCGTAGCAGCCCATGGTGGTGCAACACGCACCGCTGCATTCTATCTGGTAGCAGTTCTTGCCCTGGTGGAACGTTCCTTGAGCCTCTCCACATTCGTCAGTGGAAAGGCTGGCGCTCTGCATGCAGGTTCCGTCGGCCCTGCAGCAGGCGCTCGTGCAGTCCGTATCCTCGCAAGCCAGGCCGGCGTGATAAAGACCGCCGCTGCTCAGACAATTACCTTTCTGGAGTCCACTCAGGCAAGTTCCGCTGGACAGGCAGCATGAGCCCTTGTCGCACTCCACCTCTGCGCATTTCTTGCCGAACCGATACTGGCCACCATTCTCGCCACACTCTTCCTTCGTTCCTTCCTGGCACTCGCCGTCGGCCATGCAGCAGGCCCATTGACAGTCGACGCCGTCCGCACACTTTTTGCCCGGGTGTGCCCCGGCCCCGTCTTTCAGGCACTGGGCGTGAGAAACGTCAGAGCACGTTCCGTCAGGCATGCAGCAAGCCAGTTTGCAATCTACTTCGTCGCACTTGGCTCCGGGTTTGAACCAGGAGGCCGCGCCGGAAACGCCCCAACTCGCCGCCATCTCCGCAGCCTCGTCGCAGGCAGCTTGAGAGGAGCCGTCGTAGCAGCCGAAGGTCGTACAACATGCGCCGCCACACTCGATTTGGGAGCACTTGATGCCCTGGTTGAACGCTCCTCCCTGCTCTCCGCATTGGTCTGCCGACAAACTGCCCGACTCCATGCAGGTCCCGTCAGCCAGGCAGCAGGAACTGGTGCAGTCGGCCTGCTCGCAGGTAAGCCCCGCATGATGGATGCCGCCGCTGCCGGCGCACTGGTCCTTCTGGGTACCGTCCAGGCACGCACCGTTGGCGAGGCAGCAGGCGCCGTGCCCGCATTCCACCTCTGCGCACTTCTTGCCGAAGCGGTATTGACCGCCGTTTTCACCGCACTGCTCCTTCGTGCCCTCAAGGCACTCGCCGTCCGGGAGGCAACAGGCCCACTCACAATCGATGCCGTCAGCACACTTCTTGCCAATGTGCGCACCGGCGCCATCCTTCAGGCATTGTGCGTGAGTCATGTCGGAGCACGTTCCGTCAGACAGGCAGCATGCCACTTTGCAGTCTATCTCGTCACACTTGGCGCCCGGTTTGTACCAGGAGGCAAACCCGGTGGCCCCCCAGGATGCCGCGCTCTCCGTCGCCTCATCGCAAGCAGCCTGCGACGCCGGGCCGTGACAACCCATGCTCGTGCAGCACGCACCGCTGCATTCTATCTCGTCGCAACTCTTGCCCTGGTGGTACGTCCCCTGAGCTTCTCCGCACTGGTCGGTGGAAAGGCCGTCGCCCTGCATGCAGGTCCCGTCAGCCTTGCAGCAGGCGCTGGTGCAGTTTGTCTGTTCGCAGCTCAGGCCGGCATGATAGATGCCTCCCTCGCCTCCGCACTCGTTCTTCTCTGCGCCATCCGCACAGTTCCCGTCGGGGAGACAGCAGGCGCCGTGACCGCACTCCACCTCGTTACACTTCTTGCCGAACCGGTACTGTCCGCCATTTTCACCGCACTCTTCCTTCGAGCCTTCCTGGCACTCGCCGCCAGCCAGGCAACAGGCCCACTGGCAATCCACGCCGTCTGCGCATTTCTTGCCGGGGTGTGCTCCGGCACCGCTCGCCAGACACTGCGCATGGGCCAAATCGGCACATTCGCCGTCAGTCGTGCAGCAGGCCAGCTTGCAATCTATCTCGTCGCATTTGGCGCCGGGTTTGAACCAGGAGGCAGCGCTGGAAACACCCCAACCCGCCGCCATTTCGGCGACTTTGTCACAGCTCGCTTCAGAAGAACCGTCGTAGCAGCCGAAAGTCGTGCAGCATGCACCGCTGCACTCCACCTGGCTGCAGTTCTTGCCCAGGTGATAGGCTCCTCCCGCTTCTCCGCACCCGTCCGCCGAGAGGCTCCCGCCCTGCATGCACGTCCCGTTAGCCAAACAGCAGGCGCTGGTGCAGTCAGCCTCCTCGCAAGTGAGCCCGGCATGGTAGATGCCGCCGCTGCCTGCACACTGTTCCTTGTCAGCCCCGTCCAGGCAGGTTCCGTCGGCCAGGCAGCAGGCACCCTGCCCGCATTCCACTTCTTCGCACTTCTTGCCGAACCGATACTGTCCGCCATTTTCGCCGCATTCCTCTTTGGTGCCTTCCTGGCATTCGCCGTCAGCCAGACAACAGGCCCACTCACAGTCGATGCCGTCCGCACATTTCTTGCCGGGATGCGCTCCGGCCCCCGTCTCAGCACACTCAGGGTGGGATACGTCGGCACATTCCCCGTCAGGCATGCAACAAGCCAATTTGCAGTCCACCTCCTCGCACTTCT
>CAZVFX010000218.1:0-7168 GCA_964626565.1 uncultured Myxococcales bacterium | reverse complement strand
CCTAGGGAAGTGCCGATACGGCCGTAGGAGCACACCACCCCGGACGCCACCGTCATCAGCCCCAGCAAAGCGAGGACAAGAAAGCGACGGCGAACCACCAATCGAACGTACGACTCCATAAGGGACATTCTAGATTCCACAGCCCCCACTGTAAAAGAATTCCGTACCCCGAGACCGAGCAGCCTGTCCTTCGTAGCCTCCGGCGAAGTAGGAATGGGGCCTGCGGTTCACCACATCCTGCCGACGTACCTGTTGCGCGACCGGCCTCAAATGCCGATAATAGACTGGCTGGAGGCCTAGATATGACGATAGAGACCCTTCGACCCCGCTTTGCTCCGCTCAGGATGACATCTGCGTTGGCGCTACTGACCGCAACACTGGCGTTGAGCGCCTGCTCCGGAGAAGAGTCGGCGGACAGCTTTGCTCCGCCCACACCCGACACTACGGTGGCGGGGGACTACGAAATCTTCAAAGACATCCCCAGTGCAGTTGACACAGACGGCGGTCCCACCCTTCCGCCGCCTCCCACCGACTGCACCGTGGACGGCGACTGCGACGACCAGAATCCGTGTACCGGGGGGTTTTGCGTCTCGGGAGAGTGTAACTACCTCTTCCTCAACGGCGCTGCGTGTGACGACGCGGATCTCTGCACCAACAACGACAAGTGCCTGGACGGCGACTGCATCGGTGACGAAATCACTTGTGCGGACGGTAATAACTGCACCGCGGACAAATGCAAGGAAGGGGACTGCGTCCATAAGCCGGAGTCCACCCCCGAGTGCAAACTTACTGTCGAGTTGACCACCCCGGCACGAGGCGCCTCTATCCTTTCCGACAACGCTGTGGATGTGCTGGGTACCGCGTTTTCGCCCGCGGGCGCGCTTCAACTCGTAACCGTCAACGGTTTTCCGGTAACCACCAACGCAGCCGGCAATTTTAACCACACCATAATAGCGGTTCCGGGAATCAATATGATCGAGGTTGTCGCCACCGACATCTACGAACGGGCGGACAAGTCGGTGCGTGCATTCCTCTTTATGGAGGACGTAAACCCCGCCGGCAACGACCAGAATGTAAAACTGATCCCTAATTCCGCCCGCGCCTACCTCCGGGCCGACGTGTGGGATGATGACGATCTTTCAGACTTCGACGACCTCGCCACCATCGCGTTTGAGGTGGTGAACCACCTTGACCTGGAAGCGCTTATCCCGTCTCCCCTCTTCGCCGAGGGCGACGCCCCGGGATTTGCCTGGTGCGAGTGGGACATCGAAGTCTCCCAGGTGGACTACAAGCTGACCGATGTCGACATGAAACCCACTGCGGGGGCGCTGCTGTTGTCCGCTAATTTCACCGACCTGAAAGCCCACTTCAGCGCGGTGGCTTCCTGGTGCCCCGATGCGGTGGGTTGGGTGTACGCGGACGAGATCAACATCTTCGCCAAACTGCCCGTGTCGGTGATCAACGGCGAACTGATCATCGATGTCACAAATATCGATGTGCAGATCGTCGGGGTCACAGTGGACGTCCAACAAGGATTTGCTTCCCTGTTCGACTGGCTGTTCAACTGGTTCAGTGAGTCCTTCGTCGAAATAATCACCGACAAACTTGAAACCTGGATTCCGGACCAGCTCGTGCCCAAACTGGTGTCCATGCTCAACTCCCTGCTCATGCAGGACCTGGTCATCGAGATCCCGGCTATTCCCGGTACGGGCGGCCCGCTCCCCATGGTGTTCAAGACCCAACCTGTG
Organism: uncultured Myxococcales bacterium; assembly: GCA_964626565.1. Lineage (GTDB taxonomy): Bacteria > Myxococcota_A > UBA9042 > CAIXZC01 > CAIXZC01 > CAZVFX01. The sequence continues at coordinate 5,420 of CAZVFX010000218.1, read as the reverse complement.
AACGCGGACCTTACCAACGCCGGCGCAGCCTTCGGCGTGAGCATCGGCGTCGGCACCCAGAAGAAGAATGATCATCCCGCCCCGGGCACTATCCGTAGAGGCGACTGCGGCGGCACGGAAACCGGCGAGTTCTACCTCCCAAAAGAGGAGGCCGTTGAGGGTGCGGTAGGCGAGGACCTTATCAACCAGATGCTGTTCGCGGTCTGGCAAGGGGGCCACATGAACGTGACCCTTGACGATGACATCGTGGGCCAGTTTGTGGAAGGCTTCGGGGTCACCGAGGTCAACGTCACCATAGACCCGTTCCTGCCGCCCGTGTTCACCTCCTGCACTCCGGAAAAGGATGCCGAGGTGCAGCTCGGAGATCTACACACCGTGGTTTCCTTCAAACTGGGCGGTGACGCCGGGAACATCGACCTGTATGCGACCGCAGCGGTAGAAGTGGATATCGACGTCAACCCGGCATATCCGGTGAACGAACTTACTTTGAAGGTAGGGAACGTCACAGCCATGGGCATAGACGTGGTTTCTTCGGGCGGCATCGTCGAAGGGTCGGAAGCTCTGGTGGAGCAGCTCCTCACCGAGATCATCGTGAACGTGCTCATCAAGAACTACCTGGGCGAACTGTTGGCCGCCTACCCCATCCCAACCATCGATATCGGCAAGTTCGTACCGGACATGCCCCCGGGGTCCAAAGTGAAATTCAATATCAAGTCGGTCACCCATGATCACGGCTTCGTGCTTGCTACGGGCAAGCCGAAGTAGGGTGGCAATTACCAATTTTCAATTCTCAATTTTCAATGAAAGTCGTCAAACGAGAAGCGAGAAACGGTCTCGTGTAAGGTTACTATGTAACCAACCGACCAATCTGTGGCTCTAGGCGAAGGTACAGGAGGATGAGCATGACTTTAGGAGCCGGAACCATATTCTTAGGTGGGTTGCTCACGTTCGCAAGTCCGTGTGTGCTGCCGCTTATTCCCATCTACCTGTCCGTGCTGCTCGGCAGCTCGGTTGACGACATATCCGGTGCGAAGGCGCGGTTCAAGCTGTTCCGGAACGGCGCACTTTTCGTCACCGGCTTCCTCCTCGTGTTTGTGCTGATGGGCTTGACTGCGTCCGCGGCGGGCAGATTCCTGGTCGGCCACCGGCTGCTGTTCCAGCAACTGGGCGGCCTGGTGGTGTTTTTGTTCGGGCTGAAATTCCTCGGCCTCGTGCGGCTGGACCTGCTTGATGCTGAGAAGCGATTCACTTTCGGGCTGGGGCGAGGTAAGGAAATGTCGGCCGCAGGCGCGGTCCTCATCGGATTCACCTTTGCGTTCGGGTGGACTCCGTGCATCGGACCGATCCTGGGTTCGGTGCTCACTTTCACCGCTGTCACTTCCGGCAGTCTGGCGGAAGGGGCGATGTACCTGTTGCTGTACGGACTGGGTATCGCACTGCCGCTCCTGGCCGTCGCACTTTTCGCCCAACAGGGTGTCAGGTTGCTGAGAAAAGTGCAGCGGTTCCTGCCGCGGCTGGAGAAAGCTACCGGCGCCATACTGGTGCTGGTGGCGGTGCTCATGGTCACCGACCACGTGGGCATCCTCACCTTCACCGCAGGGGAAGGCAGTTCCGCGGCCATCTCTCAGGAGATCATGGCTAAAACCGGTGCCGGAAAAGGGGTTGCCGTAGTAGAGCGGGCGGTTCCTTCCGGAGGCGAAGCGATTACCGCGGAAGAAGCTGGTGCGTGCGAGTCGGAAGAAAGCTGCGAACTGGGCGAGTCGGACTTCGAATTCCAACTTGATCCCGTGGCCGTGGACGAGCTGAAAAAGGGGCCGGTGGCCCTCTATTTCCATAAACCCGACTGCCCGGCCTGCTTGAAGATGGTGCCGGTGATGCAGACCCTCACCGATTCATGTGTCGGGGAAGGCCTGGGCGTCACCAAGATCGACATCTCGGTGCCTGAAAACCGGCAACTTGCTTTGCAAATGGGAGTCAGAGGAACGCCCACTCTCGCGTTCTTCGACTACGATGGCGGCGAAGTTTCACGCCTCATCGGCTACCAGGAGCTGGACGCAGTACAAGGGGCTGCCGCAGTCCTCATGGGCAAGGTCTGCGCCGAGTTCACCAGGTTCTCTTCTTGACCTTTTTGTAAGCTTCATCCAAAACGTCCGACCAATGCCATAGAGAGCGGGAGTGCGACTCCCCGCGTTTCGTTGCGCTCAAGACCGAAGAACTCTATGGAGGACATGATGAAACGAACACGTGGGAGAAGTCTTGAACTGCTGCTGGCCGCGGTCGCGCTGGCAGCCGCGTGCAGTTCCAGCGGAGGCTCTACGACCCCGGACACGGGGCCACCGCCTGCCGACCAGGATGTGACTCCGGTGGAAGTGACGCCACCACCTGAGCCCGAATGCGTTACCAGCGAGGACTGTATGGACAAAGTCGGCGAACTGTCCCTCTGCCAGGTGGCCGTCTGCCTGCCCGGGGTGAACCAGTGCGGCACCACGCCGGTTAATGACGGCACCGCGTGCGAAGACGGTGACATGTGTACCTCGGCCGACGTGTGCCTCGATGGTGAGTGCGCGCCGGGAAGTATGCTGGCCTGCGACGATGAAAACCAGTGCACCACCGACAGTTGCGACCCTGCTTCAGGCTGCGTTTTTGACGCCAACACCCTTCCTTGCGACGACGGGAACGTGTGTACCATGGGGGATGAGTGCAAGGACGAACAGTGCGAATCGGGAGTGAATGAGTGCAAGTGTGAATCGGAAGGCGACTGCATGCAGTACGACGACGACAACCTGTGCAACGGAGTGCTGTTCTGCGACACCTCCGCAGAGCTGTCGACCTGTGAGGTAGATCCTTCCTCGGTTGTGACCTGTCCCGACAGCGAAGCCCAGTGCCAGACCATGGCGTGTTCGCCCGACACCGGCGAGTGCGGCATGGCCCCGGCCCCCGACGGCGGCGCCTGCGACGACGGCGACGCCTGCACCTATGCGGACGCGTGCACCGGCGGAATCTGTGCTGGAACAAAACTCGATTGTGACGATGAAAACCCGTGCACTACGGATAGCTGCGACGTCGCGAGCGGCTGCTCCCACACCATCAGCGATGTGTGTGGAGATTGCACCGGCATGGCGTGCCTGGCCTGCTCCTTCGGCGCGGGTTGCGCCGAAGCCGGGCCGTTCATCGGCGAGACCTGCTGCGCGAGTGGCGACCCCATCATCTATCTGTCCCCGGGCACCGCGGCGGAAGCGGTGGACATCGAGACGGATGGCACTTTCGTCTTCCTGTGCGGAGGGTTCGGGGTACGCGTAAATGATGTCTCCAACCCTGCTGCTCCCCAATACGTGGACTCCGCGGTCTCCAGATGCCAACGCGTAGGCATCGGCGAGCTGCTGCCCAACGGAAACCGGGTGGTCTACCTTGCCCATCACGGCGATTCCTGGGTCAATTCTCCGTCGCTCTGGACCTACCAGATCACCCCCGAGGGCAACATGAAAGCGAAGGGTCAGGAGGCGGACAGCGAGATCCTGTTTGAGGGGCTGGCCTGGAACGAAGGCTATCTGTACGTGGCCGCGCACGACGGCGGCGTGCGGGTGTACGAAACCGACGAACAGGGACTGCCCTATCACCAGCACACAGTCACCGGCTTCGTCAACGCCTGGAAGATCGATATTGAAGGCAACTATGCCTACGTCGCCGATATGGAAGGCGGCCTCAAGGTAATGCTGCTGGGCGCGGACGGGCAGGCTGAAATCGTCGCGGCTGCCGGGACCAACGGCAAGGCCCGGGATGTGGACGCGTTCGAAGGACGGGTGTACGTCGCACTTGGCGGCGAGGGACTGGATGTATTCGATATTTCCACCCCCGATGCACCTGTGCTGGAGCGCCATCTTGAAGCCCAGGGTTCGGTGCAGGCCGTTTCCGCAGACAGCGGGATCCTGGCTGTGGCCGAATGGAGCCACGTGGCCGTGCGGGATCCGGTGAATCTCCAACTCCTGGGCACCGAGCGGGTGCGCAAATTCCCCGCCTTTGACCAGGTGTTGGGAGTGGCCACAGTCGGCGACATTGTGATGGCCGCCGAATGGGAAGGGCTGCACGTAATGCAGTACCGGCCAGGCTATGTCGCTCCTGATATTCGAATAGATGATGAGATCATCAGTTTCGCGGCAGGCGAATCCGACGCGACCGCGCTTATCGTGCGCAATCGGGGGCTGCTGGACCTGGAAGTCAGCGATGTGTCCGCGGACCACCCCGAGATCTTCCAGGTCGATAAGGGCTCCTTCACAATTCCGCCTGACGGAGCGGACGTTGTGGAGGTGACTTATGCTCCCGGTCAGTCAGGTGGGCTGGCCCAAGGCTACCTGACCCTCACCACCAACGACCCCGACTCGGCCCAAAGCCCTTACAAGGTGCTACTGGTGGCCGGCGAAACCAACAAGATCGACGTGGGTGACCCGCTCAACAGCTCCTTCGCTTTTCTCGACCCTTCGGGGGAAAACCTGCTGGAGAACCTCGAAGGAAAAGTTATCGTGCTCGCCTACTTTGCCTTGTTCTGACCTATTTGCGGTCTGGAGTTGCCAGACATAGATGCCACCATCTGGGAGAAGTATGAAGGTCAGGACGTGCTGGTGTTTGGACTCTACCAGGGAGAATCGTCCACTTTGCTGGCCGATTTTCAGGCCCAGACCGGGGTATCGTTTCCCCTGGTCAAGGACAAGGGGACGCTGGGCCAGTTCGCGTTTCCGCCCGGAGTAGGCTACCCCTATCCCCGGGACATTGTGGTGGGCAAAGACCTCAAAGTCCGCTCCATCAAGAACTCCTTCAACGTCCAGGAAATGGACAATTTGATTCAGCAACTGCTGGCCGAATAGCAGCGGCAGGGAGGTGACGTAGATGACTCGCTTGATTTCCACCGCTGCAGTCGTTCTGGCGCTTCTCTCTCCTTCCTGTGCAGTCGACGGCGGAGAGGGCGGCACAGGCTCTTCCCCGGCAGCCCCGGCCGGGGAGGAGCAACTCTGTCTGGCGGATGATTCTCCGACGGACTGGGAATACCCGGAAGGACCCTACGGAGTTGAAGAAGGCTCAGTCTTTGCAAACCTGGAGTTGCAGGATTGCGACGGCAACCTGGTGCGCTTCGATGAGATCCTGGCCTCCAGGGAATTGGTGTTCCTGTCGGTAGGCGCGGGTTGGTGCCAGCCCTGCATCGAGGAAGCCGGGAAGTTGGAACTGGGGTTCCATCGCCAATACTGCCACCGGGGCCTGGGGGTTGTACAGATTCTGTTCCAGGATGACAGCGGCGGTCCGGCCACCAAGCATTTCTGCAAAGAATGGAAGGAGGAGTACGGCCTCACCTTCCCCGTGCTGGTGGACCCGCTGTTCGTCACCGGCGCTTTCTTCGACGGCAGTACCGCACCGTTGAACTTGCTCATAAA
>CAZVFX010000217.1:0-7227 GCA_964626565.1 uncultured Myxococcales bacterium | reverse complement strand
TTCGGGTTACTTCAAGCAAAGAGCGCCTTGGCTTGCGCTTGATTGAGGCCTAGGAGGCTGCAATGCACAGGTTTGAGCCCCTGATCGCGGCAACTATGCTCTTGACACTGGCAGTACTCTCAGCGGCTGTCTCGATCCCGGCCGAGGCACGCGAACAGCCCGTGCTCAGGCCTGTCGCCATGGCAGTCATCGATGGGACAATCACAACGGTGGACGACCGGGGCAAAGTGTTGAGCAAGAGGAAGCTGGATTTCGACACGCGCGACGGGCACGCCCTTCTCGACCCCGGACGACGACTCGTGTACTACTTCGCGGGGAACGCCATCTACTCCATTGCCCTGGACACTCTGGATCCAAAAAAGGTGGCGACGATTCCGCAGCCGGATAATCCGTGCCTCGCAAAGCGGCTGTCGGACAACCTGCAATCGGCTCCGGATTTTGCGTTTTCCAACGGAGGGAAAGGGCTGTGCATCACCCTTCTTGACCGCAACGTCAACATGATGGACACGGAGGTAACGGTCGCGGTTGACCTGAGCACGGGAAAAGTGGAGGCTGCAACGACTTTTCAACCCGGAGAGGGATGTGCAAAGGTGGTAGCGGCCAAGAAGCCTTGCGAGCCGGATTACTCGTACGGGTTTCCCGGGAACGGAAAGGGGCTGGACGAAGCGAAAGTCCGCACCGATGCGGACACCTGTTCCCTCGTACTAGCATCGGGGAAACGCCTGCGGTTCAAGTCCGACGAAGGAATCGACAAGAAGGGTGGGTGTACCATCTACGCCGATGGGGCATCCGCGTCGGGAAGATATGCCGCCTTCTCCATCATGACCGGGTCATGCGACTACATCCACAGGCAACTCTACGTTGTGGACCTCAAAGAGGGGAAATTTGTCCGCGATGCCGATTTCCACGTGGTCGGCGAATCCACCATCCGCTGGTCCGGGGACGCGGACGCCTTGCAAGTGGACGATACGCTCCTGCTCTTCTCGCCGAAAGTCAGAAAGATGAAGCTCAACCACACTCTGCTGCTGCTCAGATAGTCGGGCGGGCGAAGACCTACTTCCTCTTGTGAGGGGCGGGCTCTCTAAGGGAGGTTATGTCTATGATGAGTCGCTCCTGGCCGGCTTCCACAGGTAGGACATCCAGCTCTCTTTCGTCCATTCCGGACAGGCGCTTTCCGTCGTAGTCGTAGGTCGATTGCATGAGTGTACAGCAGCGGATTTTCTGTTCTCCGGGCACGGGGTCGATTCGAAAGCCTCCGCAGGCGCAACGGTTGCGATAGGAGCGGAAGATTCCATCAATCCCGTGCACCACGAGGACCCGGTCCGGCAGATTTCCACCGTCCAGCCTCAACGCCCCGCCCGGCGCCTTGAGTTCCGGGGCCTGAGCCAGGTCGATTTCCACGCTGTCGCCGCAAATCTCCCAGCAGGCTGCGCTACGGGGAGGTGGACTGGTGGCGATGCAGAAGAGACGTTTCAACGGATGGGAGGGGGGAAACGGAACTTTAGTCGACATGGTCTTCCCTCGATGAGATCAATGGCACCCAAACCTGACAAAGACGTTTCGCCAGCGGAACACTTTCTCTACGTATCGGAAGTTGAAGGGGAGTTTGGACTTGCGATGGGAGGGATTGGTATTGCCGGGACCGGTGTTGTAGGCTGAGAGACCGTAGATGAGGTTGCCTTTGTAGCGGCCGATGTACCTTTGCAGCACTTTGCAGCCGCACTCGATATTTGTTTCCGGATCGTAGAGATTGGACCCGCACTTCATGTATTTTCCGGTTTTAGGCATTATCTGCATCAGGCCGGTGGCCCCGACTCTCGATTTAATTTTGCGAGTGAAGCCCGATTCCACCTTAATGACGCCCATGACCAATTCGGGCTCGAGGTCGTACTTCTTGGCGTATTTCAGGACGAGCGGCTTGTACTGTTCGCACTTGTTCTTGCGCTTCTTGTACTGTTTGGGAACGTCGGACGAAACGATCTTACCCTTCACCCTGTCACGCTTGCTTCGCCGGGGCTTGGTAGTGCCGCATCCCGCCAGCAGGAAAACAGAAGCCAAGACGTATGTCGCCCATTTTCTCATCATCACAAGTGTACAATGACGGAAAGCGGTTGCAAAAAATCAAGTTGGCTATTAACTTTGCTCGCGTGACAATTCAGACGCAGGTGGTACGTACCAGATGAAGAAGGTCATTCTTGTTGTACTCGATTCGGTTGGCGTCGGCGCCCTGCCGGACGCCCCTGACTTCCTCGATGAGGGAGCCAACACCCTGGCTCACGTTGCGCAGGCGGCAGGCGGCTTGAACCTACCCAACCTGGAGAAACTGGGGTTGGGCAACACTACGAAAATTCAGGGTGTCTCACCAGTCGAGCATCCGCTGGCTTGCGTGGGAAAGCTGGCTGAACGTTCGGCGGCCAAGGACACCACCACCGGCCACTGGGAGTTGTGTGGCGTGGTGAGCGACACGCCGTTCGCCACCTACCCCGACGGATATCCGGCCGAAATAGTCGACCCGTTCGAGAAGGAAATCGGCAGCGAGGTGTTGTGCAACAAGGCCAGAAGCGGCACCGAAGTAATCGAGGAGTTGGGAAGGGAGCATGTGGAGACCGGCAAGCTCATTCTCTACACCTCGGCCGATTCTGCGTTCCAGGTTGCAGCCCACGAAGATGTGGTTCCGCCTGAGGAACTCTACGATATCTGCCGCGTCGCCCGCCGCATACTCGACCCGTTCAATGTCGCCAGAGTCATAGCACGGCCTTTCATCGGGTCTCCGGGGCAATACGTGCGCACCTACAACCGGCGCGATTTCTCCATGCCGCCGCCCAGCTCCACCCTCCTTGATTTTCTCACCGAGCAAGGGGTGGAAGTAGTCGGCATCGGCAAAATCCACGACATCTTCGCTGGAAGGGGAGTCTCACGGGACATCCACACAGAAGGCAACGTGGACGGCCTGGAGAAAATGCTGGCAGTGAACCGCACGGTTGGCGAAGGACTCATTTTCGTGAACCTGGTCGATTTCGACATGCTGTACGGTCACCGCCGCGACCCCAAGGGATACGCCCGATCGCTGGAGGAAGCCGACAGCTACTTCGGCACTCTGATTGACGAGATGGACGCTGAGACCGCGCTGATCATCACGGCTGACCACGGCTGCGACCCGACCTTCAGCTCGCACACCGACCACACCCGGGAGTACGTGCCGGCCATGGTCTACTCCCCAGGCCTCGACGGAGGCAGGAACATCGGCACTCGCTCAACTTATGCAGATATCGCGGCCACAGTAGCCGAGTTACTGGGGTTCGACTTCGACATCGACGGAAGACCGTTTTTCTAGGCAACAACTTCCCGCTGTGCTATTCCTTCTCTCGGTGCCTTAGAGGGGATAGCAACCGATGACTGAACCAGCCAAGAAGCAAAGCTCGTCGCAGTTGGTTACGGCCTGCCTGGCCATCCTGGCCGCGGTGGCTCTGGGGGTGGCCCTGTACTTCATGCGGCCGGTGTTGGTACCTCTGGTGCTCGCAGTCATGGTGGCCTATCTCGTTGTGCCGGTTGTGGATTTCGTGCAAGTGAAGTTGAGGATGCCCAGGGCCGCGGCGGTGGTCGCCGCCCTACTGCTGGCCGCGGGCGCATTGACCCTTGTGGTAATGATGATCACCTCATCGGCCAAGAGCCTGGCGGCCAAAGCGCCGTTGTACCAGGACAAGGTGGTGCAACTCGGCCAGAGCGGCCTCGATTTCGCCCAGCGCCTGGGGCTGCCTGTGGACAGCGCCGCGGTGAAATCCCAGTTGGGGGATCTGCCCGTCGCCGGCATCCTCGGCGGTGCGCTCAACTCCCTTGTCGACTGGTCTTCCACCTTCTTCCTGGTGCTGATCTTCGTCATTTACCTGGTTTCGGGACAGAAACCCGGACATCACCGAAAAGGAGTCTACCGGGAGATCGACTCAACCATCCGCCGCTATCTTGCGGTCAAGGTGTACCTGTCCGCGGCCACCGGCATCGCGGTGGGCCTCATCCTGTGGATTATCGGTCTTGACCTGGCCGCAGTGTTCGGGGTGCTGGCATTCCTGCTCAACTTCATCCCTTCAATCGGCTCGGTGATCGCCACCCTGCTGCCCTTGCCCCTGGCCATCGTCCAATTCGACAGCACTGCCGCAATCATTCTGGCGGTGGTCCTGCCCGGGGCAATACAGATGGGCGTGGGCAACGCACTCGAGCCCAAGATGATGGGGAAATCGCTGAATCTGCATCCCATCACCATCCTGTTGTCGTTGATCTTCTGGGGCATGCTGTGGGGTCTCCCCGGCATGGTTCTGGCCGCGCCCATTACCGCAGTCGTAAAGATCGTCCTCGACAGAGTCGACGCCACCCGCCCCGTCGGCGCCCTCCTGGGCGGCCAGCTACCCGGCCAATAAACCCCAGCCCAGCATGCTCAGCAACACAAGTGCGGCCAGGCCTTCAGCCTGAGTTAGCTGCACAGACTTTTCATGCTCGACTCTTAGGGTTCTTCAACCCCGTTTCCAGAACGTTCCTCACCTCCCGTTTCACACGGGAGTGCAGCGACGTATCGTGCTTCTTCAGGAAGCTCACCACCGCTTCGCGGTCAGGTTTGACCAGCTCCCTCAGCGCCCAGGACATTGCCTTCACCACCATGTCGTCATGGTCGTCCACGAGCATGGCGCACAGCTTGAGGGTGCGGGGGGTATCGCCGGCCCCTCCCTTCGCCTCCGAGTTCAGCGGTGCGGTGCTCACCAGCGCAGCCCGGCGCCACCAGCGATTCTTCGAACGCGCCCATTTCGCCACGGTCCGGTCCGGGATCTTCCGTTCCCGCCACGCCTGACCCGCGACCAGGCAGGCGAACCCGTCCACCGTAGCCCAGTTGTCCATCCCCTTCCCCAGCCTCTCCACCGACCGGACATTGAGCAACGGCCAGACCTGCCGATTACCCTCCAGCAACAGGTAGCCTACCACCCTGACTTCGTGGAGCCCCGACTCAACTAATGCGCTGGCCAACTCCAGCGCTGACGCAGGATCCGTTTTGAGTTGACGTTTCAGGCGGGTAGCCAACCTGCGCATAGGCGGCACCGCAACCCCCAACACCTCCTCGGACGTTGGCGCATAGGTCGCCATTTTCACACGACGCTCGTCGGTGGCGTTGGCTTTCAGTTCAGCGATGGCTTCCTCGACGATCGTCGTGACTCCCGGCATTTTCACTCCTCAGAGGCTGACGAACTTGACCGATACGACCATTTAGTTTAGTACTACTGTTCGTATAAGGGAACAGGCTTCAAACGTGAACAACAAAAAGAGGAAGGCCCACATGAAATTTCTATCCACCCTGGCACTCACGGCATTGCTGGTGCTCGGATCCGTGGCTTGCGGAGACGACGGCGGCGCATCGGAAACCGTAGACCCCGATTCACTGCGGCCGGCATTCTGTCTTGGCAAATGTGACGGTTCCCCGTCGACAGGCTACGTCAGTGAATACGAAGTGGACATCGCCAAGGCCAACGCCATCTGGCCCGGCACCCCGGCCTTCGAAACCATCGACGAAGCCTACATGGTGCTCATGAAGTTGGGGGAAGTGGAATTCAAGTCCCCGACGCACCTGTTCGGTATTCCGGTAAACGTGATCCCATATTCCGACGACGACGACGTCAAGGACGCGGACGACTATTTCGTAAAAAGAGGTGACTCGGTAATCGCCAAGGCGTTTCCGGCGGGCCAGGTAGGATACGCGGTGAAACACCACCGGCCGGAGCACCGCACCCTCGAAGCCAGCGCGCTGGAAAGCGACGGCAAGGAACATTTCAAACTTCAGGACACCCACATCGAACTGGTCGTGGGAGTCATGCGGGACGGCGCAGCCGGAGCCATCACCCTCAACAACCCGCAGAACTACCAGGACGGTTTCTTCGGCGACAAAGTCTACTCCATGATTTTCCTCCGCATCGACTATCCGGAATACCTGGATCTGATGCGGGCTCAGCAGTTCAACGACAACATTCGCACCATGATGGCCGGCTTCAACACCGTGTCCAATTTCCCCGGCGACTACAACGGCGGCGACCCCCTGGCAGCGCACACGGTTGAGAGGGTCAAGGAACACACTGCAATGATGGTAAAAGCCATCGCCGGCGACGCTGATGCCATCGCCTTCTTCGACGATCCGCTGCACCAGATCTACTGCGCCGAGCTGGCCCACGTGGCCACCAGCGCCGGACTCATCGTTCCGCTGAACGCAACCACCATGGTGCCCGTCGTGGGCCAGGAGGCGTGGGACAAGTTCGTCGTCGAAGTCAACAAGCACAACGTGGCCCGGGCTGCGGTAGAGCAGGATGGCGAATTATACGAGAAGCTGGCCGCCGGAGACGAGGCCGCACTTGCCGAGGCCGGAATCGAGATTTCAGCGTTTGTGGCGGGCAACGACAACAAGCGGGTCGCCCTGGTCGAACTGACCCTGGCAGACGAAGGATTGCTTGCGGCCGCCGAATACGCCCCGGCCGACATCCAGGCTGCTGAGCGAGCCAAGATTGCTTTCAAGCCCATGACCATGGCCGACATCGTTGAGCAGTTCCTGCGCACCCACGTGCCCCGTGAGCAGTTGGGCGAAACCATGGCCCCGGTGCAGGGGATGCTGTTGCAGAAAATGAAGCCCGGGCTGCTGGAAGCCATGGGCATGGATCAGATTCCCGAGGAAGACCCCCGCAAGGTGGCGGTCAACGGACTGTTCGACCAGCTCGTTCAAGTCGTTTCGACCTCCTACGGCAGCTACCAGGAATTCAGAACCGCGCTGGAGCCACTCATGGCCCAGGCGCGGGTAATCACCGGCCCCCGGGACGATACGGGCACCGGCTACTTCGTACCCCCTTCCCTGCTTCACGTCATCGCCCAGGGCAAACATCAGGGCGGCCTCATCGGTCTGAAATACGAGGGACACGGTGTGCATTTCTCGGCCTGCAAGAAAAAGGGCGGCGCAGTGCAGCCTGATCCTGAACCCGAGCCTGATCCCGAGCCCGAGCCCACCGAGCCTGAAGAAGAGGTCTTCGAGAATAGCTGCCGCATGGCATGCGGCGGTTCATCCCCCGATAATTCCTGCTATTGTGATGGCGTCTGCCTGGAATACGGCGACTGCTGCACCGACTATCAGGAACACTGTGAGGCAGCCGCCGCACAGTAGAGGGCTCTCAACTCTCAGCTATCAGCTAGATTCCCAACAAATCGTTGACG
>CAZVFX010000216.1:0-7241 GCA_964626565.1 uncultured Myxococcales bacterium | reverse complement strand
AGTGCTCAGGGGCGGAGTTGAACCGCCGACACCTGGATTTTCAGTCCAGTGCTCTACCAGCTGAGCTACCTGAGCAAAACTTCAATAAGCAAGGGGTATTTTCCGCAACCTTGTGTGGTTGTCAAGGAAAAAAGGCTGTAGCAACGGATAGGCTGTAGGCGGTAGGGAAGGATAAGCGAACCCTCCATAAGAGTTGCCTTGGACGTTGCTACAGCCTACCGCCTCTACTTTGCTAGCGCCTTACTTCCAATAGCCAAGATTCTTCAACATCTTCCTCGCCGCTTCATCCTGGATCGTTTCCTTGCCTTCGAAGGCGGCGTCTTCGGGTGCGGCGTTGCTGCCGGGGGCGGTGGTGCGCAATGAGTGCCATACGAAAATGCCGGGGTCGAAGCCGGGGATGAAGTTGGGCGGTGAGCGGGTGTAGGCGAGGGAGTAGGAGGCTTCGTCCAGTTCGGCTGAATCGAGGAAAGCGAGGCCGAACCGGCCCAGGTATAGGTTGCGGGATGAGAGGGGCTCGCCGTTCATCTTGACGTTGAAATCAAGCGCGGAAGGCGGGTCCTGAAGGCCGAGGCGGGCCATGGCCGACTCTGCTTCAAGGGTGCAGTGGACGCCCACCTTGCCGGGGCCGGAGTGACTGAAGCAGTCGGAGCCGGAGCGTGTCTCTACCGAGGTCACCTTACCGGTGGTGGTTATCTCGCCGGAAAATGAGCGGGCTGAACGATCCGCGTTGAGGGCGAGGTAGATGAAGCCTTTGGCGCTGGTGGGCGCGGGGGCGGAAGGCTCGGCCGGTTCGGGGCAGGCCCCTCGCTCGCACTCGGGGTACGGATCGGGGCCGCCGGCAGGCTGGGCAGGGTGCCAGGAGGTGCCTTCGGCGCGTCTGACTTTATCGTGAAAGCCGGTGCGCAGCCGCTTCAATGCGGCGCGGAGCTCCTTGGCCTTGAGCGGTTTCTTGCCCACCAGGTTCTTGGTTTCGAACGGGTCTGAGTCGAGGTCGTACAGCTCTTCTTTGGTGCCTTCCGGGCCCGACAGCCACGCTTGCGTGCGGGCGTCGTCCCGGCGGTGATGGAGGATATACTTCCAGCCATCGGTGCGCACCGCGCTGGCCATGCGGGTCTCCACGTAAATCTCCTCGTCGGGCAACTCTCCCCCGGAAAGGTCGGGAACCAGGCTGCGCCCGGTTTGACGGGGGTGGCGGGGCAGGCCCATCAACTCCATGAGGGTGGGTGCCACGTCGAGGTGTGAGACGTGATTGGCGCGCACCCGGGACGAAAGATCGGCCAGGAATGGTGCGGACCAGATGAGCGGTATGTGCAGCTCTTCATCGAACAGAGTGAGCCCGTGGGAGTTGTGGCAGATGGTCTTGTACAGTTCAGAGTTGCATTCATGGGAGGAGTGCATGGTCTCGCCATGGTCGGCGGTGACGAGAATGACGGTCTTCCCGGTAAGTCCCAGCGCTTCGATTTCGGCCAGCAGCCGCCCCACTTCCTGGTCGGCAAAATAGATTTCCGACAGGTAGTCTTTTCTGGCCACGAGGTGTTTTTGACCTTTTAACTTCTCCCGGGTCCACGTTTCGTACTGCTCCGGCGCCTCGTAGGGCTGATGCGGCGGCGAGATGTTCACCAGGAGGAAGAATTTTTCACCCTTCTTCTGCGAAATGAAGCCGATGGCCCTGTCGATTATTCGCTCGGTATCCCCGGTGGCCCTGCGGTTGTCGAACACCATTTCGAAGCCGGGGTCCAGCCCCATGCGGGTGGTTCCGTATTGGAAATGATTGCGTCCGATACTGGCGGTGGCATAGCCTGCCCGCCTGGCGAGGAGGGTGACCAGGGGTGGCCCGGCCGCGTAGTACTCGTCGATGACTTTCTGTTTCAGGTTCCACCACCGGCCGTGATATTTGCCCACGGTTGGATGCTGAGACTGCAGGAAGCCGACGATGGACCCCCTGGTCTGGTTGGAGACGGAGAACGCGTTGACGAAGGGCACGCCTTTGGCCGCCAAAGCGTCCAGCGCGGGAGTGACGGATGGAAAGGAGGTGTTGGCAGGGCCGACGCAGTCTCCTCGGGCCGAATCGATGAACACGATTACCACGTTGGGTCCCGCCACCGGTCCGAGGGAGGAGCTCAGCTTCTCCAGTTGGTCATCCTCGGGGCCCGCCACCTCCACCCGTACGGCCAGGTTGGAGATGACCAGTCCTTCCGCCGCATTCTCCGGGCCTTTGGAGGATATCTGCTGAAAGACTATGCGCCCGTCTGGAACCTCCATGTTTGGAAGGGGTAAAAAAACATCGGTCCAGGTTTTGCAGCGGTTTTTACCGCCGGTTTCCAGGTGTTCGTAGAACAGTTGATGGGCATCGTTCTTGCCCTGGTATACCACCGTAAACGCCAGCTCTTCGGTTTGTTTGCCGCGAAATGCGCTGTCGAGGATGCAGTAGGAGAAAGTGAGGTGAGCGCGGTTGAGGGAAGGGACCGCGACCTCCAGGGTCGAGGGTACGGGAAGGACCAGTGCATCCCTCATATCGAACGTTCGGGCGGAAGAGTCTTTTGCCACCACCCGGCGCGCCAGGTTGGCGAGGGGTCCGGGGGCTGCGACAAAGGGGTGGGGGTAGGAGATTTCGGTGAGCTGGTCGGCCTTGAGAGCTCGTTCCTTTTCGACCACAAGTTTGAGGTCGGAAGGCGAGGTTGCTGCCTGCCACGCCAGGACGCTGGTTGGAAAGAACGGCGAGGGGGGCTCGGCTACCGCGGTTGGGGCATCGGGCTGGTCCGGGACAGGCCTCTCGCTCGTGCTCGAGGTACTGGTTGGACCGGGCTCAGGCACCGGCACTCTGGTCCAGGGTTCTCCGGATGGTTTGCGCACAGGGGTACGCTCGTCCGATGGGCAACCGGTAAGCAGAGCCAGACAGACCGACAACAGGACCGGCAGGCTTCCAGCATGTGTCCTCATATACACCTCGCCTTCGCAGCACGACGGGTTAAATGGTATACGAAAGGTTGTTCCCGGGCCATTTTTTTGCAGCGGTCCCGGCTGGGCCTTGAATTGGAGTCGCTTGTCGCTTAGGATAACGTGTCGATGAAAAAGGAGACCACATGAAGAAATTTCAACTTTTCGTTTTCGCTCTTGCCCTGGTTTTCGCCGCCTCAGCCGTGTATGCGCAGGGCCGAGTTCCGGCCCACCCGGCCAAGAAGCGGATCCCTTTCAACTTGTTGAAAGACGCTATCCAGAAGCTTGACAAGGCGGAGTCCAAACTCACCGGCAAGAAGAAGCTCAACCGGAAGAAGGCCAAAACCGTTGCCATGGAGATAAAGGAGGCCCGGCTGCAGATAAAGGAGTTCCTTATTGACGTCGAGAGCCGCAAGCAGATGCTCCCTGCGTACGAATGCTGCCCGTGCAAAGGCAAGAAAGGGGAAGGGGGGAAGAAGGGAGAAGAAGACGGAAAGGAAGGCGCCGAGGGTACGGAAGGCGCTGAAGAACCGAAGCAGGAAATGGGTACGGCAATGCCCGAGCCCCAGTTCGCAGCCCTCCTCCAGAGTCTGGGCGAGCAAGGCTTTGCGGATGACAAGCTGTCGGTGCTGACCACGGCTGCTGCGGAGAACTATTTCACGGTCAACGAAGTGCGCCGGCTCCTGGTGGTCTTCTCTTTTCCCGACGACAAGCTGGCTGCGCTGAAGTTGGTTAAGGGGCGCATCACCGACCCCGACAACGGGTTCAAAATCTACAGCTCATTCATCCACTCTTCGGACAAGGACAAGGCCCGTAAGATCCTGGAGGGCAAGTAATGGCCGACCTGTTTCTGAGGGATGTGCACACGCTGGTTACGGTGGACGAGAAGCGTCGAATAGTCAACGACGTGTCCATCCGCATCTCCGGCCCCTCAATCACCGAGATCGGACCGGACCTCGAGCCCGCGGAAGGGGAGCGAGTCATCGACTGTTCCCATCACGTGGTCTATCCCGGCTTCGTCAATACCCATCACCATCTCTACCAGACGCTGCAACGTTGCGTCCCTTATGTGGAGAACGCCAAGCTGTTTGATTGGCTGGTGGGCCTGTACGAAATCTGGCGTCACCTCACCCCGAAAGCGGTGCACATCGGAGCCATGGTAGGCATGGGCGAGTTGCTGCTCAGCGGCTGCACCACCATCGCCGACCACTATTACGTGTTTCCAAAGGACCAGCCTTTCGACATGTTGGACCACACTATCGACGCAGCCCGGAGGCTGGGCGTCCGCTTCCACCCCACCCGGGGCTCCATGAGCCGCGGCACTTCCGACGGCGGCCTGCCGCCTGACGACGTGGTCCAGGACGAAGCAGCGATCGTGGCCGATTGTGAGCGGGTCGTAGCCGAATACCACGATCCGAGAAGGTTCTCCATGCTGCGCATGGGGCTGTCGCCCTGCTCGCCTTTTTCGGTGACCGGGGAGCTGATGAAGGAGATCGCGGCGCTGGCGCGCAGTTATGACAACGTCAGATTGCACACGCACCTGGCTGAAACCCTGGACGAGGAAGAGTACTGCCTGGAGACGTACGGCAAGCGCCCGCTGGCCACGGTGCAGGATCTGGACTGGATCGGCGACGACGTCTGGTTTGCCCACGGCGTCCACTTCAACGACGAAGAGCTGGCGCTGTTGGCCGAGACGAAAACCGGCGTGGCTCACTGCCCGACATCCAACCTGCGCCTCGGCTCCGGCATCGCTCGGGTGCCTGAGATGCTGGAATTGGGCGTACCGGTGGGACTGGCCGTGGACGGCAGCGCGTCCAACGACTGCTCCAACATGTTGCTCGAGATGCGGCAGGCATTGTTGGTGCACCGGGTCGGCACCGGCGTGGACCGCATGTCGCCCACGGACGTCATCTACGTGGCCACCCGGGGCGGCGCCGAAGTGTTGGGCCGCGACGACATCGGCAGCGTAGAGCCGGGCATGGCTGCGGACCTCGCAATATTCGACTTGAACGACATCGGCCTGGCCGGCGCCCTCCACGATCCGGCCGCCGCGCCCTTCATGTCATTTTCCACCGGCAGAACCGTGTACACCCTGGTGAACGGCGAAGTTGTGGTGGATCAGGGAGTCATTCGGGGTGCGGACATGGAAGAGGTAATCTACGACGCCAACCACATCGCCGAGCGCATGATTCAGGCCGCCTCCGGCCGCACGGGTATCGATTATCTGAAAAGATAGGGGGAAGAGGCAAGGCTCAATTTTCAATGAAACAGCCTGCAGCCTCCCGCCTACCGCCTGCCTTCAATGTACTATCTTCATGTAATCGACATCGTAGCGCTGGGCGAAGATGCCGCGCTCTGAGCCGTCCTGGATGAAACTGTACCAAACAGCAATGAAGCCGCCGTCGGGAAGAACGGCAAGGCTGGGGTCGCCCTGGCCGTCGTAGACTTCGAGGTTGGCCTGCCATTGCGCCGCGGCGGGAGAGCCGTCGGCCAGGTACGGCTGCAGGAACACCTCGCCTTCGAGGACCACTTCGAGCCAGCTTTCGAAGGCGATAATGAATCGTCCGTCCGGGTGAGCGGCCAGTCCCGGTTCCCACTGGTCTCCCAGGACCCACTCGTTCACTGGGAATTGCTCCCCTTCCGGGTTTGCGTCCGCATCGAAGCGACGGGCATATATGCCCTGCTCATCGCCGTCCCCGGCGCCGTCCCAGACCACCACAAAACCGGTGTCGTGGGCCGCTACCCACGGGGTCCACTGGTTGCCTACCGTGATGGAGTTTACAAGGAACTCGGGGCCTTCGGCGATCCCGTCTGAGTCGAAAATCCTCCCGTAAACACCGTGCCAGGAGCCGTCTTGAGGTTTGCTGGCCCAGACAAAGAGGAAGCGCCCGTCAACGAGGGTGGCCACACACGGCATCTGCTGGTTGTTGTCGGTGTATTCGTTCACCAGGAATTCGTCGCCGGCTTCTCCGGTGCCGTCGTTAAATATCCGGGCCAGGATGTCGTAGTTGAACCCGGAATGCCCGAAGCTGGTGTAGGTAACGGCGTGGTAGCCGGTGGGCGAGGCGGCCACCATGGGCTCCTTCTGCTCTTCGGCAGTGATGTCGTTCACCAAAAGCTCTTCCCCGGGCAGGCCCGCGGCGTTGAACATTCGGGAGTAGATTCCCTGGTCGTCTTCCTGTCCCTGGCCGGTCCACGTGACCACGAAGCCGCCGCCGGCAAGGGCAGCCACCCGCGAGTATTCCTGGAGACCGGGCACAAAGTCGTTGACGTGAATATCCCCTTCCTGGGGTGAGCCGTCGGCGTCGAACACCCTGGCCCAGACGCCTGCCGGGTCGTTAGGGCCGGTACCGTCCCAACTGATCACGAAGCCGCCGTCGGCAAACACCGCCACCGAGGGATGGGCCTGATCGTCCTCGGTATGCTCGTTCACCACGAATTCCCCGATAAGACCGTCGTTGCAGCCATCCCAGGGCACGTCATTGTCGTCGTTACATTCCACACAGTTCCCGCCCCAGCAGAACAGGGGCGCGGCACACTGGCCACAGTCACCGCCGCAACCATCGTCGCCGCACTGTTTCTCGTCGCAATCGGGGAGACAGGCGCAGATGTCGCCGGCAGGAAGACAGATTGCCGTCCCTTCGAGCAGGCAGGAACAGATCTGGGACTCGCCGCCGCAGGAGAGGTCCTGACCCCACTTCCAGCACCCGAACTGCTCTTCACAAGGCCGGTACTGGTCCCCACCCACGCACAGCACCTGGCCTTCCTCGCACTCGTCGCAAACAACGTCCCATACTTCAGTTTCTTCGACGTGAGCCGAGTCTGTTTCGCCGCTGTTGTCGGGTACATCTGCAGGCTCGGCATCAGTTTCATACGAGTCGTCGATTTCTTCGATTTCCACGGCTGCCGTGTCGTGAAGGTCGACGGCAAAGTCCGGGGGCAGGTCCGCAGTTTCCGGAAGGAGGGCCGCGTCGAGGAGGTCTTCACCGCTTACGTCGACCGGTTGGAGATCTGCGACCACATCGGTCGGAGTCAACCCGTTGTCGACGGCGGCAGAGTTGGAGCCGTCGCCACAGGAAACGGCAGAGACAGCAGCCAGGCAAACCAGGATAAGGGGGAAGGCTCTAGGCATGAAATGTACTCTCCAGTTTCGCGGGGTGCGGCAAGTTCTCGCTGATAATAGTAACTTGCGAGAGGAGCATTTGCAATGGGATTGGGATAATACTGGTGGCGGCCCATACGGGACTCGAACCCGTCCTACCGGCTTGAGAGGCCGGCGTCCTAACCAACTAGACTAATGGGCC
>CAZVFX010000215.1:0-7250 GCA_964626565.1 uncultured Myxococcales bacterium | reverse complement strand
GGTACATTTGCACCATCCTGGTGAAATACTGGACCCCCTCTTTCCGGAGTTGGACATCTTTGGATGAACGGCCTGCCTCAAGGGAGCCCCGGCCGAGATAGTACAACACCTGGTCAAAACGAGCATAGTCGGGAGACTCCGCCAGGATCAGGCGGAAGTACTTCAGTGCTACGGACTGGTCGTTCCGGGGCTCGACCGGCTTCTTCTCGACCAACCCCTTGGTGAATTTGTCCCGAGCGACCATCCAGTTCTTCCGAGCAAGCAGATGCCGGAAGTGAGCTTCTTCCCAATGGGCCTCTCCAAGGCGAAAATAGATCTCTGCCTTGTTCTGGTAGTACGGGTGGGCGACCAGAAGCTCTTCCATCTTGCCAATACTGCTCCTCCGGAGGGCGGACATTCTCTCCTGGACTAGAATAACCTGCTCGTTGAGGCTGGCGGCTTCAAAATCCACGAGGGACATCGGCTTGCGCTCAACCGCGCTGCCGGGGCGGCTCACAGAACTCGGACCAGGGCCGGGAGGGGCCGCAGTCACCGTGAGCAAGCCAGAATCGGGCTCCAGGGCCCATGTAACCGTGGTGTCCTTGGACACTTTGACCGACTCGGTCCGCTTGACGTGGTTTTCCTTGTGCATCGTCACCCGGTGGCTGCCGCCGGTGACGGTCCGGCTGCACCCCTTCGAGTTGTCCTGACATAACAGCTTGCCATCTACCATCACGACGGCACCGGGGGGCGTCGACCGGAAGTCTACGATGTACTTCGCGCTCCCTGCGGGGTTCCAGTCCCCTGCCCGGACGCCGATTGCCTCCTCTTCGAAATCGTCTGCACCGGCCTTGAGGCCCAGCAACTCAAGCGCCATACGTGAAGCGATTTCCCCCAAAGCACCGTCCGCTACCTTCGCCTTCCGAGTGACCTTGTTCTTGAACCTCCCCTTGGTCTCCAGCGACAACTCCAGATGGAAACTGTCTTTACCCAGCTTCGTCACCTGGATGAAGACGCGAGTCGCGACACCGAAGCCCGCGACAACTTCATCGACGCATCGGTCGTCCGCCTTACACTGTAGTACTTCTTTGTACTCTTCCTGCCTAAGCTGCTCGGCAAGATTGGCGTGAGTAAACGCCTGGATGCCGTGCTTCATCAGCACGGCGGATACGTCGGATGCGATCACCGCACCGATCTTGGCCCTGACGTCCCCGGTAGGATTGGGGACGTAGACCTTCTGCGGCGGCTCGGCATCCGCGGCGCCGCCAAACGAGGTCAGCAGCAAAGAGATGCAAAGTAACCGTATGACCATTCTCTCTCCCCTTCTTTGGTACGACACGCTCAGTCAACCGACCGGGCGCACCGGAATCCCCGAAATTCCGAACTGCTGTCCGGTGCCTTCTTGAGTCGCCGGGAGACCCCGAGAAAACGAGGGTCGCTGGACCAACAGCCGCCTCTCAGAACCTTCTCGCTGCCTGACTCGGCCCCGGTGGGGTTCGTTCGCCCATCGGAATCGTAGACCTCTGCGGAATACCAGTCCGAGACCCACTCCCAGACGTTGCCAGCCATATCACATATACCGTTAGGAGTGTTCCCCGCCGATTTGGTGCAAACCGGCGAAGTCGTGAAGAAACCGCAGCCATCATCGCCGAAGGCCCGCATGATCGCTCTGTGGCAGCCCGCCCAATCATTGCCCCAGGGGTATTTCCGGCCGTCGGTCCCCCTTGCCGCTTTCTCCCATTCAGCTTCAGTCGGCAGCCGCTGGCCCTTCCACTGACAGTAGGCCTGGGCAGCATACCAGTCCACGCAGTTTATCGGGTGGTCGTTTCGATCCCGGTAGTATTTGGGATTATTGCACTTACTCGTCGTCTCCAACCTATCGCAAGGGCCATCCTCCACGCATTCCATGTAGTCGCCCGCCGTCACCTCTCGCTTATCAATCAAATAAGCATCCAGGTACACGTCGTGATATGGTTCCTCGTCGTCCCCGCAGTCGCTGTCCTCCTCCTCATTGCATCCCATCATGAACTTCCCGGCCGGGATGAGGACCATATTGCCTGTTGCCTCGGCCTTCGCCCGGGCAATGTCCAGAACGGCGGTAACATCGACCACCTGTTTTTCGTCGACCGAAACGGGACCCGTCCATGATGCCGCGTCCTTGCGGACCGCAATGCGTTTGGCACAAATCGACACCTTGTGCACACCCGGTGCAGTGCCCAACTTCGTTCCGTCCACGTAGACGTCCGCGCGCAAGGCGTTGCCGTTTTCGTCCACCGCGGAAACGTTGACCGCAGCTTGCCTCGGAACCGGCTGCACCTCCACAACCTCGCTTTCGCCCCGCTCCAGCACGATCTTTCTTCCCTGCTCGTGGTGGCAGGGGCCGCTCACCATCACTTCGTACTTGCCCGGAGCCATCTCAAGATGTTTCACTGGCGTCCTGCCCGCATTCTCGTCGTTAATAGCCACAAGCAGATTGGGAGGAGCGGAGGTAACCGTGAGCCAACCGACGTCGGCTTCAAGAATCCACTCCACGGACGCGTCCGCGCTGATGGCAACCGATTCGCTCCGCCTGACGTGTTTCTCTTTCTGCATAGTTACCCGGTGGGTGCCGCCCGCAATCATCTTTCGACACCCCTTCGACGTATCCTGGCACAGCAGGTGGCCATCCACCGTCACGACAGCACCGGGGGGCGTCGACCGGAAGTCTACGATGTACTTTGCGCTCCCTGCGGGGTTCCAGTCCCCTGCCCGGACGCCGATTGCCTCCTCTTCGAAATCGTCTGCACCGGCCTTGAGGCCCAGCAACTCAAGCGCCATACGTGAAGCGATTCCCCCCAACGCTTCCTCCGCTACCTTCGACTTGCGGGTGACCTTGTTCTTGAGTCTCCCCTTCGTCTCCAGGGACAACTCCAGGTGATAGCTGTCTTTACCCAGCATCGTCACCTGGGTGAACACCCGCGTCGCAACACCGAAGCCCGCGGCAACCTCGTCGACGCACCGGTCGTCCGCCTTGCATTGGAGTACCTCCTTGTACTCCTCCTGCTTGAGTTGCTCGGCAAGATTGGCGTACGTAAACGCCTGGATGCCGTGCTCCATCAGCACGGCGGATACGTCGGAGGCGATCACCGAACCGATCTTAGCGCTGACGTCCCCGGTGGGATTGGGGACGTAGACCTTCTGCGGCGGCTCGGCAGCCGCGGCGGTCACACTGTAAACGGACAGGGCAACCAACAACCCGCACAGGTGTCTCAACGTCATGAAATCCCTCCCGGCATCACACTATTGCCAGTACTGTGTTTAGCACATTTCGTGCCGGGAGGCTATGGGCATGACGGCCTATGGGCCGGCAGAACCCCAGCCTTCGAGACGATAGGTGCCGACGCGAAACAACGTGCCTTCGGGCTTGGGTGGCCGCCCTCCTTCGCACAAGGCTTCGGCGTGGCAGGCGGACCACCCCTACGTATGATCCGGTTTGGTGTCTTCGAATCGGCGCGGTATCACATGGGAAATCGTGCCTTCGGGTTTTCCCTGTCCAAGCACATCGCCGGGTCGTCGCTCTTGGCACCGAAAGGGCCCGAGGGAACTGACCTCATCGGGTACACAACTACCATCAACGCCCCGGTCGTCCCGATCTGAGTAGGGGCCGTCTGCGGCGGCCCAAGCCCAACGGAACGACCTCCAAACAACCAACTATCGGCTCGAAGCCAACTGACACTGTGACGACACCGTGTCGTCACAGCTCGGAATCGAGAAGATTCCGCAACTTCTCAAGCTTCTGCTCGTGGAACTGCTCAGGGTCTGCCGGCCCGTCGGGTGCGGCTGGCGCTTGTGCAGCCGGTGCGGCCGCACTCGCCAGGTGCACTTTGACGCCGGCCAGGGGCAGGCACATGAGCACATACATCTTGCCGCCGTCGGGGTCGGTCCACCAGGCCACCGGCTGGGCCCCGCTGAGTGCGGTCTTGGAGGAAAGATATTCCTGGGCTGCAAACCGCACTCCGAGGGTGGTTTCCGCCTTGCTTAGCACTCCGCTCACGGTGGAGGTGAGGCTGCTGGAGAGCTGCCCCATGCCGTCGACGACTGCGTCGTCCATGGCGTTGGCGCGATACGCCCAGTTGCGCCCTACCCCCACGGCAAACATAGTCCCCGGGCCCGCCGGGATCTTATCGGTCCATGCAGGACGCCCCCCTTCCGGTCCGTCACACAGATCGGGCACTTCGGCCAGTGCTGCCGTACAAGCACCACCGCCCTGGTCCATGGGGACCGCGGCCAGGCAATAGCCGTTACCGGTCGAAGGGTCGACCCACGAATCCAGGTTGGACGCGTTGGCGGCAACCTGTTCTTCCAGTCCGGGAGGTACTTCGGCCGCAGATGCGGCCTCGCCGTAGTCGGTGCTCTCCCACGACACCGCCAGGCTGGCGGAGATCACTTGCGCCGCGACCGCCCTGGCCAGCGCAGTGCGGGCGTGCCCGCACGCTTCATCGATGGTGTCTTCGGGCTTGATCCGGGCAGCAGCGACGCCGACGGCTCTGAGCTGCCCCGGTGCGGGCGGCAGGCACACCACCCAGGCAGGGGGAGCCACCGTTACCGCCGGCGGTGTGCTACTGCAGCGCAGAACACCGACGAGGCAGAGGAGACCGATGGAGGTGGACACCAGGTGTGCGAGGGCGAGTTCTTTCATTGGAAATGTCGTTGATGTTCGCGAACCACCGGCCACCGGCCACCAGCCACCAGTCACCAGTCACCTACTTGCCGTACTCTGCCTCGAGCTTCTCATCCAGCTTCTGGGACAGCTCGACGTGTTTCTCCTCGGCGACTTTCAGGATCTTCTGCGCGGCCTGTTTGGCGGCCTGGTTCGCGGCCTGGAGCAGGCCTTCCTTTTCGATGGTAACCAGGGCGTACCATTCGCCGGTGCAGCAGTCCTGCCAGAAGTGGACCGGCTTGGAGCCGGAGAGGAACTGCTTGTGCAGGGTGCGGGTGATCTCTTCGGCATATTCGTGGCCGGTGATAACGCCGGGCTCGGCGCCGATTACCTGCTGTGCGCTCTGCTCCAGCAGTCCCATCACTTTCACAGAAATCTGACGGGCGATTTCCTGGCGGCCTTCGTCCGTGGCCAGCTTGCGGGCCATGCCGGTGTTGATCCCCTTCTTGATGCCGATAGCGCCCAACGTCGGCGGCGTGTCGACCCACGCGGGCCTGGGGCACGCGCTGCGGCACGCATCGGGCGCCGCACTGCAGCCCACCAGAGCAACGATTCCAGCAAGTGCGAAAACGATTGTCCATGCGTTCTTCATCGTAAACCCTCCTCAAGGTTCATGCGTTGTCTTACTTTCAATCCCGGCCCTCCGGCCGGCCTCTGCGACACTGCCCCGGTAAGAAGCAAGGTGCGTGCCAGCCTGCCGGCGACTACGTCTGATCCGGTAGGTCTCACTTTTAGCAGAATGTGACGGGCATGGCAATGATGTGAACGTTTGCGGGCGCTGGCTTCAAACCGCCGGCAGGCCGGAAGTGCGACTAGAAGGTAGCCTGTCGGCACTCCCCGGGCAAACTCATCAGCTTGACCAGAGACCCGTCTTCCATGTCCCTCACATACACTGCTCGTTCTCGGTCAATACGCCTGTCGAAGACCAGCAAGTCGCCGTTCCAATTCCATGATGGATTGCGATCATCGGCTTCAGAGTTATCAGTGAGCTTCTTCAGCTGGAACTTGTCGATGTCGATGACATAGATATCGCCGTTCCTGCCGCTGCCTTCGCAGCTCATGGCAATACTGCCCCCATCCGGGGACCAGGCAGGCTCCATGCAGTACTCGGGTTGCCCCGGATACTGAGTAATCTCTCCGTCGCGCAACTTCACACTGACCACCTCCCGATTTCGAGAGTAGTAGCGGTCAAACGCAGCGTACGCCCCGTCTGGGGACCACGCCGGGTTGCGATCATCCGAGTCCGGATTGTTCGTGACGCTCATGGCGCCGGAGTCCTTGAGGAAATACCTGTAGATGTGAGCATCCCGATCGTCACCCTCACACGACATCAATATGCTCTCACCATCAGGCGACCAGGAAGGGCCGTAGCAGTCCATCGGCTGATTGGGCAACTCCATGACCGACTTGTCGTCCAAATTGAGAATGAACACCTGGTCTGAGCGATCCGCATAGCGGGAAAACGCCACCTGCGAACGATCCGGCGACCAGGTCGGCTGTTCGTCATACATCCCCGGATTGCTGGTCAGCTTTGTCGGCATTCCGCCGTCCAGGTCCAGCGTGTAGAGATTGTACTCGCGGTCATTCTCGCAGCTCATGACCAGCAGGTTGTTCTGCGCTTCGGGCGGCACTGACACCCCCCCATCGTCATCACCCAGACAGCCGGGCAACGCGGCGCACAACCCGAGGGACAGTGTCAGCACCAAGGCTGCTAGGCTCACATTCCTCTGCACTACAGGGACCATACCTTACCTCCAGTTCAATACCAGCAACCCAGCCCTCCCTCGATATCATCAAGGCAGTAGATCCAGGAGTTGTCGCCACCGCAAGGGTAGTTGCTCATACAGGCCTTCGCCTCCGACAGAATCGAATCGGAGCAATTCGGGGCTTTGCCCTTGCAGTCGCTCACGCAGTCGGGGTAACAGTTCTCCCAGTTCTGATTGCATTCGTACGTCTCGTAGTAATCGAAATCTTCGGCGCACCCGGGATCCGAGCACAACGCTTTGCAGAAATCATCAGCAAGGGGTCCCGCCACCGGCCCCCCCCCGCCGCCACCACCGCCGCCACCACCGCCGGAGCCGGGAGCATAGCTGGTGCACCAGCCTGTTCCGTCATTCGAGACCAGATAGCAACACCCCCCGCCGCATGACGGGGAGCTCTTGGGCCAATCGGGAGTCATGCAGGCTCCCTGCACGGGGTCACTTTGTGAATAGAGCCCACAACTGTAAGTACACATCTTCCCGGCCGGCAGGGTGATGCACTCGAGACCCTTTCCAAGCCAGGTGCCGCAATCCCCCGAACCGGAGCAGGGTTCGAGCATGCCGCTCTTCTCATCGTCACACGCTGCAGTGCAGCAGAAGAAAAACATCACAACAAAGAGCAACTTCCTTCGCATCCTGCCCCTCCGTAGAGTACGAACCAGCAAATTCCGACAACAACACACGGGCAATCAAATGAACACAAGGGCAAAAAACCGACAACATAGTACGAATAACAACAGCGTTTATACCAACAAACGGTGTAACCGTTCACCCCCTTCAATCTCTTCCATGATCGCCCGGTGCCTGGCGGG
>CAZVFX010000214.1:0-7282 GCA_964626565.1 uncultured Myxococcales bacterium | reverse complement strand
GCCAGTTGCACTCCCAGTCAGCGCTGCACTCTTTCGGACCGGAATCGCCGTCCTGCTCACACCCGCTCCAGACAACCAACATCACGCACATAGTCACGCTCGACACGAATCTCGACATGGCACCCTCCTTCCGTTGACCTTCCGTGCCTGCCGCTAAATTGCACGCTCTGTGCCAACCCTGCTCGAGCATGGGCCCAGGACCGGCCCCTCGACGAAGGGCCCGGGTCTATGCGGGATCTGTCGGCCCTTCGCTCGGGTCTTTCTGGAAGATTGTGCTTGGGGAAGAGACGTCACTGTGTCGTCACTGTGTCACCGGCGTGTCCAAGGAAAGTAGGGAGGGCTATTCAGGAACGCACTGATAGTCGACGCACTTGTCTTCAAAGTCGCAATGATAGTTCTCAACGCACTCCTTCTCATCACAAATGTTGTTCTCGCACCGCTCCTGGTAACCGCAGTCGTAGTCGTCGAAGCATTGTTCGAAACGGCACATGCAGTCCTCGCAACTGCGCTCGATGCCCGACTTGTAGTCGCAGTCGTACTTGTCGCTGCAGTCGCAGGAAACGCAATCCCCGAACAGGCACTTGTACCCGTAGCCAGCCCCCGTTCCAGGGCAATCCCCGTCGTGGGAGCAACCCGAAGGGGTGCTGCAGGATCCACTGTTGGGGTCGCAGACCGGAGGGAGGGTGTCTTCGTGCAGACAGCCGGACACAAGAACCAGCAACATCGCTATCGTAACAGCCCTCATCACAACACCAATCCCAGGCCGAAGTTTGCAGCCCGACGACTTCCGTACAACGGATAATAGGTGTAGTTCCCATGTAAGAGAAGCCCCTCGCTCAGGTAGAAATCGAGGCCACCTCGAAACGGCAAGTTCACGTCGAATTCGTACATAGTGATATCCTGGTCGTGCCCGCCCGTGTAGAAGTTGACGCCGATGGCGGTCAACGTGGTGCCCAATCCCGCCTGCAGGTTTACGTTGAATCGCCACCACCGCAGCTGGTAGACGAACTCCCCGGCCACTTCCCAGCAGATGAGGTCGGTGATGGTGGCGGGAAGCCCGTCGCTGAGCCCCGGAAAGTCTTCCTCGAACTCGAGGGACCGTACCGTCGCGTCAACGCTCTCGTTGCTCGCAAAAATGAGCGTGGTCCCCACGGTCCAGCCTATGTTGCCCAGAATGTTCATGTAGTTGAAGCTGATGGCTGACGGGTTGACCGGACCACGCACGTCCTCCAGGACCAGGTCGGTGAGCCAGGTTGAGGTGTAGCCTTCGTGCGTGTAGGTCAGGTCCTCGTAATCGGAATCCGCGTCCAGGGAAGCCCGGGGAAACAGATGATAGCCGTACCCGAACCGGAGCTGGTGCTTCCCCGAATAGGTGTGCACCGGGCGATACACCTCCCTGTCCATCCGCAGCCGCAGGTCCAGCACCTCGCCGCCTTCGACATCGAACGTCTCCGACTCGGTCTCGTAGCCGGAAGCAGCACAGGTCACCGAGTGCCGCCCGGCACGGGAAACCATGAAAGTAGCGGGCGAGTCCTTGCGCTCGCGCTCGTCCAGAGTCACCACCGCCCCCGGCGCCGAACACTCAACCCTGACCCGAGGGATCTCCGCCAACCTGATGACAACTTCTCCAGTCTCCCCCGGGGCCAGCTTCACCTTCTTCCAGGAGGACATGAAACCGTCCTTTCGACAGTGAACGAGATAGGTTCTCGATTCCAGTCCCGACAGCACCCGGGGCGACTCACCCACCGGACGATCGTCCAGGGTGATCTCCCCTCCGGGAAGGCACATTACCTCCAACCCCGGCCGCTTTCGCAGTGTTACGTCCAGTTTCGTCACCTTCCCGGGACGCACATCCACCAGCTTGAGATACGGTTCATGATCCTTCAGCCGGATCTCGACGCGATGCGATCCCGACGGCAGTTTCAACTTGTGGCTGGAGCGAGCCAGGTCCACTTTCCAGGAACCATCGTCCACCAGCATGAACGCCCCACGGGGGTAGCAGGCCACTTTCAGCACGCCTTCCTGCGAACTGACTCCTCCTTCCTCGCTGAACAGCCGGTCAACAAGCTGTTCGATGCCAAATTGGACATCCTGACGGCTGCCGCTCACCGTATCCGCCACTCTCCCCCGGTCCCGCCCCAGCTTGTCGGACCAAGTTATGAACACCTCGAAAGACTCGTCACCGATCTTCCGCAATTCACCGGTCAGCAGATCACTTACCCCCCGGGTTTCGATAAAGCATTTTAGCTCTTCGCCCTTCGCACAACCGAGGCGCTCCATGGTCTCGGCTTCTTTTAGATACGCCTCGAAATCCCGCACAGTACGGAGATTCCAATCCGGGTGGGCCTGCTTGACCCGGGCGGCAACCCAGGCGGCCGACGAAGTAGACAGGCCCAGCCAGGTGAAATCGTTGGGTTGGACCCCCTCGACGTTGAAGTCAAAAACCAGGAGACTAAGTCGCTCCTCCGCTGATACAGCTTGCGCCGTCGTTACGGCCAGCACAACCAACACCGCCATAGCACCTGTTCTGAGCATCAGTTCGCAACCTCGTTCATCCGAACCGCTATGGAATTCTCCAACCCGGTGGAGAATTCCAGCCAGCACTCCTCTATCCGCACCTCTTTATTTACAAGAAACGTGCCGGGCAGAGATTCGGCACCCTGCAGGTACTCATCGCGCAAGTACTCCGCCTCCAGTGGATCGAAGAGGACGGGAAAAGTCACGCCCAGCCGGGCCACAAACATGCGCAACTCGTCGATGGACTCGCTCTTCAGAGCGCCGATGGCGATGATCTTCAAGCCCGCACCTGCGTACTGTTCGTGCAGGCGCTGCAAGAGCTTCAACTCCTTCCGGCACGGCTTGCAATATGACGAGGTGAACGTCAAAACAACGAGGCGGGTCGATGGCTCGGCTAAAAGATCGGAAAGCGTCAATCGAACAGATGCCTCGGCCGCGGGGTTGATGTTGGGCAACATGAAGGAATGTGCGGTTCGGCCCGCCTGGCAGGGGGCGGACAGTCCCCCAGCCGGGCCCGGCTCAGGCGCCGCCGCCGAACAGGCTAGCGTGCACAAGCCACCAAGCAGCACCGCTCTAATCAAAATTCATCCCGTCAAGTTTGTCACCCATCCCATCGTGGTGTCCTTCGGGAGTATCCTTATTGAACGCTTTTTTCAGCTTGTTGCCCATTCCCTTGTTGTGGTCCTCGGCTTCCTTGGTCGCACCGTCGGTTTCGCCCGCCCCGTGCTTGTCGTCGGCTTCCGTGCCGAGTTCCTTTTCGACGGCCTTGAGGTCGTGGGCGCCCGGGGGGGGGGGGGGGGGGGGCGGCCGGGGGCGCGGCGGGCGCCCCGGCGGTTGCGCCCCCCCGGTGCTTGGCGGGGGCTGCGGTGCCGTGTTCCTTTGCGCCGGCCGGGGGGGGGGGGCCGCCGGTGGGCGGCGGATTGGTGACGGCCGTTCCTGCTGGCGTGCCCCCTTGGTCACCCGTGGGGCTTTGTGGGATGCCTTCGGCCGTGGTGGGTGGAACCGGTTTTTGTGGGGGGTCCGCCGTGGGCGTGGGTTCTTCGGCCTTCGGCGTGGGTTGTTCGGCCTTCGGCGTGGGTTTTACTGCCTTCGGCGTGGGTTCTACTGCCTTCGGCGTGGGTTCTTCCGCCTTCGGCGTGGGCTCTTCGGCCGCTGGTTCCGGCTCTTCTGCCTTTGGCTGTGTTCCTGCTGCCCTTGGCTCTGGTTCCTCCGGTGCAGCTGCGGGAGCGGCGTCCGCCGCGACGTCGACCCGGGAGGCGGGTGCGATTGCTTCGGGAGTGATGTCGGCCGTGCCTGTTGACGTGCCCCCTTGGTCACCCGTGGGGCTTTGTGGGATACCTGCTGCCTCGGCGAAAATATCCGATCTGTTGCGGGACGTATCCACGTCGTCCGGAATCTCAGCGGCATCAATAGCAACCGATGTGGGAGCGTCGTGAGACGCATCCGCTGCCGGGGCAGCAATCAATGTGGGAGCGTCGTAAGACACATCCGCTGCCGCGGCCGCGGTGATGTCTGCCTTGCCTTCCTCGGGCGCTACGCCTACGGCTTTGCCGCCCATAAGCGGAGGACTCCACGGCGCCCAGATGAACAGGGCGACCAGGAGCACCGCCACGCCGCTGCCCACTGCGGCGGGCAACTTCGGGATGCGCTGCAGCATCGATGGCGCCGATTCAAACTCCGCGGGAGGAAGGGATATCGGCGCGTCGATTTCCGTCTCCCGGACCGGGGACGAGTCGGGCATTGTACGCAACGGCGCGCCCTCTTCGTAACCCATGGTGCCGCCTTCCGGCGGGACCGGAGGGGAAGGGGATTCCGGCTTGGAATCGAGGGTCTCGTCCAGTGCGAACGAGTCGTCGGGCGCCGGGGCCGCCGGGGCCGTCGCAAGCAGCGCCGCCAGGCGCTGTCGCACCTGCGCCACCGATGCCGGGCGCTCGTCCGGCATCATCCCCATCATGGACATCACCAGGTGTTTTAACTCGTCCGGAACGTCCGAGTCGGGACAGGACTCAGACAGCGGCGTCGGACGCACCGTCACCTTCATCTGCACCAGCATCGCGGTGTCTTTCGCTTTGAAGGGCAGTTTTCCCGACAACAACTCGTACAAGATGACGCCCAGGGAATAGATATCACTACGCCCGTCGAGGTCTTTTCCCGCGATGTGCTCCGGGCTCATGAACGCGGGCGTGCCAACAAAACCACCCGTCGCAGTCAAGGACGGCTCATCCCCCCCTTCAAACGCCTTCGCAATACCGAAGTCCAGCACCTTGACAAAGTCATCCTGCCCGAACTTCTTGCACAGCATGATGTTGGCCGGCTTCAGATCCCGGTGCACAACACCCTGGGCGTGGGCCTCCTCCAGCGACTCACACACCTGGGATGCGATGCTCACCGCCCGGCGCCAGTCCAACCGCTTCTCCCGCTTCAGCACTGTGCGCAGGTCTTCACCATCCAACAGTTCCATAGCCAGCACGAACGCGCCGCCCCGCTCCTTGTCCTGGTACAAATCATAGGTGGTCACGGTGTGGTGGTGGGAGAGCCGCGTCGCCAGCCTCGCCTCCTGCAAGAACCTCTGCACCGTCGTCGGGTCGGAAGCCAGCTCAGGCTTCAGCAACTTCACCGCATCCTTGCGCCCCAGCGTAAGATTGGTGGCCAGGTAGACGGCACCAAAACCCCCCGCCCCCAACTTCTTCTCCACCTTGAATTTTTCCGCCAGCACCTCCCCGACCAGGTCGTCAGGAGGGGCCAGTTCGAACAACGCACTGCCGTCTTTGTAGCAAGTGGTCTTATCCGCCGGATAACGGGTGTTGCAGTGGGGACAGAATTTTGCCTCCCTCATTTTTCGCCCCCGGTCAGCACCTCGCCAAAGCCGGCGCTTTCGATACGGCCCGCCAGGCGTTTGCAAATGTCTTTCAAAGTCAGCCTCAACGCGTCATCACGAGAGTACCCCCCGGCCTTCATTTCGCCCGTGTCCACGGTGCGCTTCACCTTGCAGTCCCGGGTTTCCACCAGTTCCGCCGACCCCGACCCTCTGGCAAAGGTGGCTTTGCCCTCCTTCCCCGCGATGCCGACCTGGAAGCGCACTTTGAAGAGGTAGGCCGCGTCCAGTTCTTCAGCCAACTTCCGGCAGTCCCCGCCGGCTTCCGCACCGGAGAGCAGGGGCACGCCGCAGCGATCGGCGGCGGATCGCACCTCCTCCTCGAGGTTGGTCGGGCACGCATACCCGTCCGGGCCAGCGCACGCCCAAACGAGTACCACGCGCCCGCGTATCATGCGGGCGGCGAGGGCCAGTTCCGCCAGCGGAATACTCAGGCGGACGTAGCCGTCGCAGCGGATCTCCCCCGCGGTTTTCCAGCATTCTTCGTAGTGCTGTTCCACCCGGACCCCGGCGAGCTTCACCGGGACCTGTTTCGTCTTGGTGGAAGTACGGAAGCTGTAGGTGTAGACCCCGTTCTTCTCCTGCTCGTAGGACTCGGAACCACCTTCCACCGTAACGCCCAGCTCAGCCCCTACCTGCATGGCCAGGCAGTTGTTGAAAGCAAGCCGTTGCGCATCATCGGCGCCGGCTGCACCGGTGGCCCAGTTGGTGAACACCTTGCGGCTGCCGGCGACGAAGGAAGGCACCGCCTTCCGGGGAGGAGAGACCTCCGCACTCCTGGATACCAGAACCGGTGCGGAAGAGCAGGCGGCAAGGCAGGCGGCCGCAGCCGCCACCGTGAGCAATAACATCATTATGCGCATGTGCGTCATTCTTATACTCCTTCTATGCCGATATTATTAGCATATCGGCGGGAGGAGTACAACGGCGCTTTGACGCCGGTACCTGCCCGCACCACCACAGCCCCGCATACTCGGCACCCTCAGCACCCAGAGCGTAAGCGACGGGCCTTTTCCGCCCCGCATCCGCCGCCAGTACACGCCGGCCGCACTGCCCCGGCCATACCCGGCTGCCTCAGCAGTAGTCTTCGAGACGGTAGTTGCCGGACATGAAACACGGTGCCTTCGGGTTGCGATCGTGCTGCGTAGCCTCGTGCGAAGCAGTAAGATGGCACACCGTACCATCTCTACGGTGAACCCGGTGGTTGCCTTCGATGATGACGGTGACCAACGGATGCGGAGGCCGAGGCTTCGGGCTCCCGTTGCCGCGCATGCAATTCAGATCCAACCCGAAGGAACGGCCCCCATGTCCGATGGTCACCACCGATTCGAAGGCTGCTGTCGTCTTCCACGTAGAGAGGGTCGGCCCGGCCCTCTCAGCCCGAAGGAACGGCCGCCATAAATACAACGCCCGCCTCGAAGGCACCATCAGCACCCAGAGCGTCAGCGACGGGCCTTTTCCGCCCCGCATCCGCCGCCAGTACACGCCGGCCGCACCGCCCCGGCCATACCCGGCTGCCCCAGCAGCCACGGCATCAGCGAGAAGCGCTGATAGTACGGAGATGACGGCTGTGCTGGTGCCTGAAAGGCCCGTCGCTCACGCTCAGGGTGCTGATGGTGCCGTGCATGGGGAGGGGGGAGAACCGATGAGGCAAGCGGGGGCAAACCCGGTCGAAAAAAAAAGCGAGGGGGGGGGGGGGCGGGGGGGCCCCCCCCCGCGGGGGGCGCCCGCCCCGCCGCCCCCCCCCCCCCCCCCCCCCCCCCCCCCCCAACCCCGGCCAAAAAAAACCGCGACCAGGGGCAAGCCCCTGGACCCCACAGAAATCAGAAGTTCAGAATACAGAAGACAGTAAACCTCGATTACTCGGACGAAACAACACAACGAAAACCG
>CAZVFX010000213.1:0-7366 GCA_964626565.1 uncultured Myxococcales bacterium | reverse complement strand
AAGGGGGACGCGCCTCCATTAAGCCTATTGGCTCTTGCTCCTGGCGGAGCTGCTGTTTGGATTTGGGTATCTACGGCGAACGTCAAAAACAAGGGTACTCCAGTACCCGTTTAACCTCGTCGTAAACGTCGGAGTGCTGTTGCAGGCCGTTGGGGCCTGCGTGGTCGATTCCCTGGAACTCGATGTTCTCGGCACCCTCCACGAAGGAGGAAGCTGCGGGGACGGTTTCGTCCGCGGTGGAGAAGATAGACACGAAGTGGATGCCCCCCGGCGCCACGGGCGGGGCGTTCAAAGCGGTAATGAACGCGCCTGATTCGCACAGCTCCTGCCACACACACACGCCCAGGAAATCGGGCGCCCAGCAAGGCGACGACAGGCCGTGATGCATGCCGCCCATGGTGACGTAGGTGCTCACCGACTCGTGCCCGTTGAGGAATTTTACATAGTAACGGGACGACATGGTGCCCATGCTGTGTGCGACCAGGTCCACCCTGGGACTGCCGGTTTGCTCCTTGATCTGTTCCACCAACTCGGCAATGGCCGCGGCGTTGTCCACGTTGCAGCCCCATTTCGGATCTTCCGCATCGAACGCGTGCAGGTAGTCCGCGGGCCAACCGTCGTCCAGGAAACGCTGAATCATCACTTCGTAGTTGGCCGAAGAACCGTTGACGCCGTGGACGAACAGTATGGGTTGGGGGTCGGTGCATGGAGCCACGACTTCCATGTCGGGGGCGGTGTCAGATTCGGAGATGTCGGGGAGGTGAGTTTCGGAGGTATCTGCCGGTACAAACTCGAAAACATCCCCACTCTCGGCGTCGATGTCGTTCTGGCCCAAATCGGCAGGAGGAGACACGTACTCGGGCACAGCTTCGGCAAGTTGTAGCTCCTTCGCATCCGACGCCGCGGCCTCGGTGGCGTCGGAAGGTAGACTGTTGTCGGTATCGTCCGCGACGTCGGGAACGGGGCCTAGCCACTCAGTACCAGGGTCGTTGGTGCTGCCGCACGACGAGCCGGCCACCGCAAGTAGCGCCAACACAGCTAGGGACCTGCAAGTGCGCATTGGTCCTCCATTTGCACGGGCGGCAAGCGCCCGCGTCGCACATTACTGCGCTCTCACATTACACAACATCCAGCCAATCAAGCAAGGCGCCCGCCGGCAGAGTCATGGCAAGGCCGAACATGAACACAGCCAGGGCCATGCCCGCGACACACCACAGGATGGCGCTCCACCCCCGATACGTTATCTCCTCACCGAATTCGTCGGCAAGTGTAATCTGGCGGGTCCTGTAGCCGATAAGGCTGGCCGTAAACGTCCAACCGCAGGCGCCCAGAGCCACGCCTATGTACGCCAGAATTGCGGGTATAAGACAGTACACCCATGTCGACCAGTCGACCCAAATGACCGCCACGCCAGCAGCTACGGCGAAGATGGCCAGGGCGACCCCCGACCGGAACAAGCACCGCCTGAACCAGGTTTTGCGAACGTAGAGGCGATCGGTCATGTCCCGGGTTCCTACATCCCCCAGAAGTAGCACGGTGGAATCATCTGGTACTCGAGGTTACCTTCCTCGCCGATGAACAGGTTGGCGTCGCCCACGATGCAATAACCCGAGGCTCCCTCCACCGCGTCAAATTCGAGGTTCAGCAGCACCTCTTTGCCCGGCGGGATGACGTTGCCCAGGCCTAACGCCCCGATGACGTTCTCGCTGAAAAAGATGAAGGGGAAATACTCGAACACCGTGCCCCCGGAAGGAGTGGCATCGAGTATGGAGTAGTTGAGCTGAATCCCCACCACCGGAACGTCGTTCTCCATGATGATTTCCATGGTGGTGGAGGTGACTTCGCCCCAACTCAATCGCACCGGCGGCGGATTGATTA
This sequence comes from uncultured Myxococcales bacterium, assembly GCA_964626565.1. GTDB lineage: Bacteria > Myxococcota_A > UBA9042 > CAIXZC01 > CAIXZC01 > CAZVFX01. The sequence continues at coordinate 5,488 of CAZVFX010000213.1, read as the reverse complement.
GATTCTGGCACCAACCATCGACGCACTCCTCCTCTTCCCGGCAGCAAATCGGCCCACACTCCACCCAGAAACAGTCGCACTTGAAGTCGTCGCTGCAATCGGACGTATCCCAATCACAGCCGCCGCAGTAGCCGCCGCAGCCGTCGGAGCCACATTCTTTGCCGGAACAATCCGGGTCACACTTGCACTCGCCCAACACGCACTCGTTGTCGTCCCCGGGGCAATCGCCGCAAGTGCCGCCGCAGCCGTCGTCGCCGCACTCGATCCCGTCGCACTTCGACGTGCACGAGCACTGGCCCGCCTGGCAGTTGCCCCACCCTTCCGGCGTGCCGCAAGGAGTGGTGTTCGTCACAGGTTCGTGAGTACACCCCTCATCAAGGTCGCAGAAATCGACGGTGCACTCGTTGTCGTCGTCGCACCCCCCGGGACCGCCCATAAACCAGCACCCGTTGTTGACGTTGCACAGATTCAGCGTGCAATCATGGCCATCGTCACACACGTCGTGCACGACCTCGTGTTGGCACCCTCCCTGGGGCTCACAGAAATCATCGGTGCAGTCGATCCCGTCGTCGCAGTCGGGAATCGAGCCCTCCACCAGCTTGCAAACCCCCACATCGGCGTCGAACACTTTGTCGCAATGAAGGAAGCCGTTGCACACCGAGCCATCTTCCAAGGCCCAGCAGGCGAAGTCATTGATACAATGGCATTCCGGCGGTGCCTCGGAGACGGAGAACGGCTCGCCTATGCAGTTGGCGCCGATGCAGATATCACCATGGGTGCACGGATTGCCGTCATCGCAATCCTCGTTGATCAGCGCACCGTTATCGCACTGACCCGTGTCTTCGTCACAAGAGTCCACGGTGCAGTCGTTGTTATCGTCGCAGGTTTTGGCCTCACCGACGCACTGGCCGTTATTGCACACGGTGTCCACAATGCACGGTACACCGTCGTCGCAGGAGCTCCCTTCCATATTGGAGCCGTCATGCAGGCACAGGCCGGTGGCCGGGTCACAGGAATCTGCGGTGCAAGGGTTGTCGTCGTCGCAATCCACCGCGGGAGTACCCACGCAATGGGGCCCGCCCACGCATTGGTCGTTTTCGGTGCAGGCGCTGCCGTCATCACACTCTTTGTATTCTGTGACGTGCCGACACTTTTTATCCTCCCCGCAGATGTCGATAGTGCAGTCGCTTCCGTCATCGCAGTCGCCGCAATCGCACTCACCCCACATGCCTGCAACTCCGCACTCAGGGATCTCGCACCAGGCATCACAATCTGCGATACACTCGCCTTCGACACATGCGTAGCCCCACTCCTCGCATTCGCCGCAACTGCCGCCACAACTGTCGTCCCCACACGCGTGCTCGGCCGGACAAATGGGGAAGCACTGACAGATGCCGTTCTGCGAGCATCTGCCCCAGCCGACGGGGTCACCGCAGACAAAACCCTCGGGCATGGCCGCATAGGTGCACGAGTCTTCAGGGTCGCACCAGCCCGCGGTACACGGATTGCCGTCGTCGCACTTGGAGTCGTCGGGGGTGTTCAGGCATCCCAACTCCAGGTCGCAGGAATCAACCGTGCAGGACGCCTGGTCGACGCACAGGAAGGGGTTGGGAGCGTGTTGACAGCCGTTGACCGGATGGCACGTATCGGTTGTGCATTCGATGTCGTCGTTGCAGTCGAGAACAGTTGACGGGTCGGTGTAACAATGGCCGCCGAGGTCGCCTTCGAGGCAGCCGAGGGAACCGGTACAGACACTCCCGTCCTCGTACGGTGCGCAGTCGTCGGCCACCTCGCACGGGCACTCTGCCACGTTTACATACTCATATGCCTTGGGGATTCCCACACATTCGCCAAAGTTGCACTTGTCCCCACTGGTGCACGGATTGCCGTCATCGCAGGTGGAGCCCTGCATGCCGCCCGAACCGAAGGAGCAATCCCCGGTGAGAAAGTCGCAGAAATCCAGGGTGCATTCGTTACCGTCGTCGCATTCCACCGGCGTTCCTTCACAGCCGCTGCCGGGCACACACTCGTCTTCCACGGTGCAAAGGTTGTTATCATCGCAAGGCAGGCCGTGGGCTGAATCGGTGTCAAACTCGCACATTGCGGTATCCACGTTGCAAATGTCCACGGTGCACTGCTCACCATCATCGCAGATGCCGCAATTGCACTCATCGTTAGGCCCCATGAATCCGCACTGGATCCCATCGCAAAGGAAGTCGCAGTCCTTGAGCGAACACAGGCCTTCCAAGCAATCCTGGGTCCAGTCGCATTCCCCGCAGGATAATCCACAGCCGTCACCACCACATTCTTTACCCTCGCACATTGGCATACACGTGCAGAGTCCATCCAGGCATTCGTGCTGCGCTTCCAGACATTCCCCGCATGAGCCTGAGCAGCCGTCGCTGCCGCATTCTTTGCCGCCGCAGGAAGGCTGGCACACGCACAGGCCGCCCTCGCACACGTCCTGGGGTCCCGGACAATCGCCACAAGAACCGCCGCAGCCGTCCGGCCCACACACCTTCCCCTCGCACGCCGACATACAAGTACATGTCCCTTGCTGGCAACTGTCCTGACCTCCCGGCTCACCGCAGGGCGTGCCGTCGTCCCACGCGCTGTTTTCGCAGCCGACACCGAGGGCACAGACGTCCTGGGTACAATCGTTTACATCATCGCAAACCGCGTTGTCAGGGGTACTCAAGCACCCTTCCGCCGGGTCGCATTTGTCATCGGTGCACGGAATCCCGTCGTCGCACTCCGGGACGCTGTCCGGTGTCACCGCGCACAGAGCCGGGAAATCCCCGGTGGAAGCACAATAGAGGGTGCCGTTGCAAATGTCGCCGTCATCCAGCGCCTCGCAATCCTCATCCCCCCAGCACAGACATTTTTCCACCTCCAATTCATCGGCCGGCAGCAGCTCTCCAGCACACTGCCCTTCCGTACAAAGGTCGGGTCCGGTACACGGGTTGCCGTCGTCGCATTCGACGCCGTCGGCCCCTTCCGCGTCATGGAGGCATTCGCCGGAATCGGCATCGCATGAGTCAGCGGTGCACAGGTCGTTGTCGTCGCATTCTTTACCCACTCCTGCGCAGACGCCCTCGGTGCACGCGTCGTCAGTTGTGCAAGCGTCCTCGTCGTTGCACTCCTCGCCGTTTAGCGGGCCGCCGTCAAACAGGCACTCGCCGTTGTCGGGGTCGCACGAATCACTGGTGCAAACGTTGCCGTCGTCACATTCTATACCCACTCCGGCGCAGACGGCATCGGAGCAGATATCGTCTGTTGTGCACGGATCTGAGTCGTCGCAGGAAGAGTTGTCAGCGTTCACTTTTACGCAGACTCCCAATTCGCCGGATTCCCCTTGCGGTTCACACGATTCCTTTGTGCAGGGGTTACCATCGTCGGGACATTCGCCGCAGTCGCAGTCTTCCAATATTTCATACCCGCACTCGTAAAGCTCGGAGCAGAGATAGCCACACGTCCACCAGCATTGGTTATTGTGCCCGCTGCACTCCTGGTTCTCTGGGCAATGGCAATCGCCGCCGCAGCCGTCCCCCTCGGCTTCATCATTGTCGCCGCACGGGTCACCCAACTCAAGGTCGCACTCCGGGACGCACTCCGCCTCGCACTTCGCCTTGTCGTTGCAAACGGGCAAATCGTCGGGGCACGTGCACGTGCCGCCGCAGTTGTCCGCACCGCAGTGAGTGCCGTCGCACTCGGGTGTGCAGGCCGGGGCATCGCCTTTGACGTCGCCGCGGGGCGCGTCGGGGTCGGCTGCATCGCCGCGGACAGTCTCGGCAGACGAAACCGTGTCCTTGGTCACGGATTCGCCGGGGCTGCTGCAGGCAGCGGTTATGAGCAACGACGAAAAGAAGAGGCAGAGTAGAGTTCTGTTGAACATGGTTACTCCTTACTGGTCGGCTTTTATTGTGCTACGGGCGGGCGCCCGATGCAACCGGGTTTTGACGACAGGGTGTGTAAACGTGAGTCACCAGGCCTTCGACTTGTGGCTGAAGCCACTGCGCTCTGGCTAAACTCCAAGTTCTTTGGTACGCCGCCATCGGCGGCCAATTGACATTCGACATGGGCTTTGGTCTCAATTTACCCGGAGCGCCGCCGCCCCGGCGGCAAGTCGAAGGGCTGGTGACCATGCGCCCCCACCAGTCGTCAGTTCCTGTTGCCTCATACCGGACCCCGCTCAAGGGGCCTCTCCCCGCCGTTGCACACCGGCCGGTTGTGTCGTAAGATACCGCGGTCGGCAACGATCGGATGGAAGATGAAATAATGCAAAGTCTGCTTTCTCCCGAAAACAACTGGGCAATTTGGGCCGTCCTGCTTTCCACCGCCGCGTTCGGCATCTGGGCGGAGCGCACTCAGTGGGGTGCGAAGTTATCCGGCGCGGTCATCGCCATCGGCGTCACTTTTGCCCTGTCCAACCTGTACATTATTCCCGTATCTGCGCCCGCGTATGATGCGGTGTGGAAGTACATCGTACCGTTGGCCATCCCCATGCTGTTGTTCAACGCTGACCTCAAGCGCGTGTTTCGCGAATCGGGCCCTACGCTACTGGCGTTCTGCGCGGGTGGCGTCGGCACGGTCCTAGGCACATTCATCGCATTCTTCCTCATCCCCCTGGGGCCCGAGGGCCACAAGCTCGCCGGGATATTCTGCGCAACGTACATAGGCGGCTCGGTGAACTATGTCGCAGCCTCTGAAGCGCTGAACCTCAAATCGGGGGAGCTGCTTACTGCGGGCATCGCCGCGGACAACCTGGTGATGACGTTGTACTTCCTGGTGCTTTTTGCGCTGCCTTCGGTTCCGTGGTTGCGGAAGAGATACGTTGAGAGGCAGGCCTCTAAGCGCGGTCAGCCATCAGCGGTCAGCGGTCAGCTTGAAGCTAAGGACGAGAAAGGACAAACAGCAAGCTCGGCGCGCTCAGCCGCACCATCACCGACGCTGTTAACTACGGCTTGTGCATTGGCGTTGAGTGCGGTGCTTTGCGCAGTGGGGTATGGGGTGGCGAGCCTGGTAGACGTCTCGGGCGCCGGTATCCTCGTGGTTACCGCGATGGCGGTGGGCCTGGCTACTGCATTTCCCGGAACCATCGGAAGGCTGGCCGGAGCGCAGGAGACGGGCACGTTGCTGATGATGGTGTTCTTCGCAGCTATCGGAGCCAGCGCCAACATCGGTGTGGTGGTTACCCAGGGTGCGATTCTGTTCGTGTTCGCAGCGGTGATCCTCATGGTCCACCTGGCTGTGATTCTGGCGGCTGGGAAAATGCTGAAACTGGACCTGCTGGAGATCGTGATTGCGTCCAACGCGAACATGGGCGGGCCCACCACTTCCGCGGCCATGGCTATTGCACGCAAATGGGACCACCTGGTCACCCCCGCGATTCTGTGCGGGACGCTGGGGTACGCGGTGGCGACGTTCATCGGGACCGCGGTCGGGCTTTGGCTGGGGTAGGAGGCAGGGTCCAGGGTCAGGGTCCAGG
>CAZVFX010000212.1:0-7558 GCA_964626565.1 uncultured Myxococcales bacterium | reverse complement strand
CAAGCTCACCGCTCACCGCTCACTGCTCACAGCTCTCCGTAGACGGCCGATCCTGCGCATCGCAGGCCCGTCGCTCGCTCTCCGGGTACTGTTATGTTCTGTCTGCAGCCCCGCTGCTAAATCTCTGACCCTGGACCCTGACCCTGGACCCGCCTTGTGCTACTCCCGGCCTCTATCCACACCCCTCAATGGGCGTGTGAGTACATCCTTCCTCCGGATCGCACAGGTCTGTGGTGCACTCGTCCCCGTCGTCGCAGTCCGCGTCCGCGTCCCCGTCGTCGGCGGTCTCGTTACAATCGTTGTCTTTGCCGTCGCACAGTTCCGGCGCGCCGGGGTAGACCTCCGGATCGAACGGGTCGCAATCGTCCGTATCGAGAGTCTCGTCCTCGTCATCATCCGCGTCGCATGCGTCGCCCAGTCCGTCCAGGTCGTTGTCCTCCTGGCCGGGATTGGCAACCAGGGGGCAATTGTCTTCTGCGTCGGGCACACCGTCCCCATCATCCTGTATCTGCACGCAGTCGGCCTCGCCGTTGTTGTCCGCGTCCAGGAATCCTTCGTCCACCGCGCCGTCGCAGTTGTTGTCGATGCCGTCGCATTCTTCACCTGCGCCCGAATAGGAATTGGCGTCTGAGGGCTCGCAATCGGTGACATCGGGGTCGCCGTCGTCGTCGTCGTCCGGGTCGCACTCGTTCCCCAGGCCGTCCCCGTCCAGGTCGAGCTGGGAGGGGTTAGGAACTTCAGGACAATTGTCGTAGGCTCCTAAGATTCCGTCCGAGTCCACGTCTTCGGTCACCGTACATCCTTCCGGAAAATCCTCGTCCACCAGGCCGTCGCAGTCGTTGTCCACAAAATCGCACTGCTCCTCTGCCCCCGGGTGAGACTTGTCATCCAGGGGAGCGCAGTCATCGGCGTTGGCCGCGCCGTCATCATCTGCATCTTCGTCGCACGCATCACCCGCACCGTCCAGGTCTTCGTCCCACTGGCCGCCATTCATGACGGTGATGCAGTTGTCCAAATCATCCAGGATGCCGTCGCCGTCGTCGTCGTCGTCCACGCAGTCGGCCAACGGGTCGCCGTCGATGTTGGCGAAGCCTTCGTCCACCAGGTCGTTGCAGTTGTTGTCGATGCCGTCGCACAGTTCGAGTTGGTTGATGCAGCAGCCGGGGTCGGGTTCGTGGATGCAGCCGCCTTCCACGCAGAAGTCTATAGTGCACGGGTCTCCGTCGTCGCACAAGTCGGCGTTTTCGGGGTCACACCCTTCCACCACACACACGTCGCCTTCGTCGGCAACGCCGTTACAATTGTTGTCCTTGCCGTCGCAAATTTCGGGTTCCGGAATACAGCATTCGGGCACCGTTACGTGGACGCACTCCCCTTCCACACAGCTATCGTCGGTGCACTCATCGCCGTCGTCGCAATCTATGTTGTCACACGGGTCAGGGCATCCTTCGTCGACCTCGCCGTCGCAGTTGTTGTCTTTGCCGTCGCAGATCTCCTCTTCCGGGACGCAACACTCGGGAATCACCTCATGGCTGCACTCCCCTTCCTCGCAAGAGTCGTTGGTGCACGCATCGCCATCGTCACAATCGATCTCCTCGCAAGTCAAAGGAGGAGGAATAGGGAAGACCCCCCAGATGCTGAAGTGAGTCACTTCGCCGGTCACCGTGCCAGCTTCTTCGTCGGGCACGCTGGTAGCCAGCACCTTCCAACTGTCACCGTCCACGGTGGCCAGGCGAAGATTGTCGTACTCCACACCATCCGGGAGATCTTCCCGAGCGAGAGAAAAAACGATGGACAGTGGAGTAAGAAACTCCACGTTGTCCGGGGCGAGCATGTAAGCCGGGCCGATGTTCCCTTGCGGAACGCTAGGGGCCGGCTCTATGGTAAAGACCGTGTCGGTCATCACCGCACCTTCAGGCACTATGAGTTGCACGTTGTCTCGGGCGACCTCGCCGCCCTCTTCGCCGATGGTCCTCACCCAGGTGAGGCCGTGACTGTCCACCATGCCGCACCCGGCCATGGTGACTGTCAGCAACGTGATTGTGAGCAACTTCCTCATCTTCAGCTCCTTCGTGCCCAATAAGTCATAACCCCCGGCCCCCGATTCGTGGGAACCGGTCTTTCTCCAAACCCTGGATCCTGCCCCTGGACCCCGCCTTTCCCCGCCTTTCAAAACCTGTACCCCATCCCCAGTTTTGCCCGGGGTGACAACTGCACCGTCGCGCCGCCGTTCAATTCGAACAGGTCTGCATCCACTTCCCAGGTCAGAAGCACCGAGGTGGAATTGGCCAGTTTGAGGTCAACTCCGCCAATCAATCCGGCAAGTCCTGTTACGGCCATATGGTCCCCGCCGGGACCTGCATCCTGCATCATCAGCCGGGAGCCGGCGACCAATCCCCCCAGCAGGTTGAATCCATAGGATTCGAACCGCCACATCGGCGCGATCTCTACACCGATGGTGCGATAGTCGTACCTCAAGCCCGAATCGTTTACCTGCGCCTGACCGTAAGACAGGCCGAACAGCGTGGTAACAGGCCCGAACTCCTCGGACAAACCGAGGCCGAAGCCGTGTACCGGACCCATGTCCTTCATCACCCAGCCGGACAGGCTGTAGAACATGGTGAGGGACGCGGTGGCCCCGGTTTTTCTTTTCCCTCTGGGCCACGCCACCAAGGCCTGCTCGCTGGAGAAAAGGGCTGGGTCAACAGGAACCGATTCCCCCTCCGCCGCGTCGAGACGGAGTGACTCCAGAGTCTCCCCTTTCCGCCGTGAGACCACATAGTCTCCCGCGGCCACGATGAGGTGTTTTTCCTCCCCTGCCTTCTTGACCAACTCGGCCATGAGGTTTCCAGTGCCCGCGGCGAAAACGTAGAACGATCCTTCCGCATCCGTGGGAAACAATATGGACGCGGTTTTCTCCGAGATCATGGACAGCACCAGATCGCCCTTACCGCCCAGATCATACTGGTAGGTGGGGTGCTGAGGGCCGATGATGGTCTTCAGCGTATTGGAGATAGTCTGCTCGTACGCGTGGCGGTAGACTTCCTGTAATGTGATGCGCCTGTCGCCGTTGCGGTCCGCAGCGCCGTAAAGACCGGACACGAAGTAGTGGGTAAAATAGGATCCGCCCACGTCATCGCTTTCCTGGGATTTTTCACCTGCGGCCGACGACGTTATCACCGCCATGCCTTCGGTGCCCATGTTGTTGCCCAGGTCCAGCTTGAAGGAGGGCCCTGGCCTTCCCCCTTTGACCTCGGCAAAACCACCACTGTGGCAGGCGTCGACCACGGCCATACGCACCGTAGCCGGGCTCTTCTTCAGCCAGTCCTTAACCTCGGAGAACTCGACCATATCGTCGCCGAACTCCAACCCCAGACCGTCGGAGTGGCCGGAGAAGTAGAACAGGAGCAGCACTTTACGACCCGGTTCACGGGCAAGGTCGCGGACCATGCGGTCCGCCTTGGCCATAGCGTCGAGCAGAGCGGAGCGGTCATGCCCCAATACTGCAAAAACCCGCTCTCTGTCGAAGCCTGCGACTTCGGTGAGCACCCGGCTCATTTTGGTTGCATCGTCTTCCGCGTATCTTAGCGGCCGCTCATCTCCGGCCCCGAGGTTGCTGCCCGCGACCACCGCGATGCGCACAGGTTCCTTCTTGGCGCACAACGCGGGCTTCGCCGCCGGCAACAAGCAAGCGGCGACGAGCCACGCAACAGCAAGGCGGAAGCAACGTCCTTTCATCTACCTATCCTTCAAAATCCTCAGTTTGAACCTTTTTACCCCTCCCCAATCCTCGGACATCAATGGACGGGGGCCCTCCTTGAACTCAGAAATCCAGCCTAATGCCTCGCTCCTCACCAATGAGCGGTGGCTGAACACGGCCCATATCTCCTCTGCACCCACCGCGTCATCCAGAATTATGCTGCCGGGCAACGCTTCGCCCGGCGGACCGGGGAGGCGAGCGCTCAGGTAACCGTCGTAGGGAACCAGGTTAGAGACCTTTCCGCTCTCTTCAACCGAAAAGATCCAGACATAATCGTAGCCGGCGATGTCCGGCACAAATTTCAGCGCATCGCCCGATTTGAGCACCATGTCCCTGGTGACCCGGAACTGCTCGTTGCCGCGCAATGCGTAGATGCGCATGGCCGCGCCGCCCTTGGCCCGGTTACGTGCAGACTCCACCGCGGCCGGGCCTTTCGAAGATACCTGGTGGACTGCGGGCGGCATGAATACGAGGGCCAGCACCGCGGCCGCGGCGCCGGCCGCCAGGCCGCCGCCCAGGCCCCAGTTTCGCCAGACAGACCACCATGGAACAGGTGGTTCCGTATCCCGCAACACCGCAGGCAGGGTGGCCGGCAGTAGCGTGCCGGCGAACTGCTCTTCGCTGGCCTGCTTGCCTTCGATCTGGAGCCGGCAGTGAGGGCACCCTTCCAAGTGCCGCGCCAGCCGCTCCCTCTCCTCTCCCGACATAACTCCAAGCACGAATCGCTCCAGCGCCAGGTCGGAGAACCGTTCTGCTTCACTCTTTCCGGTACAGGACATCTTCACTCCTCCCTCCTTCCACAGTGCTTAACCCGGCGGCACTGGGAAATGGGAACCTGGCGATTCAGGGGGCGAATTGCTCCTTCAATTTCTCCAGTTGCTCTTCATACTCTTTCAGGCGGCGGCCGATGGTCTTGCGGCTGAAACCAACCACGTCGGCGACCTCCTGAACAGTGAGCCCATCCACCTTTCTAAGGTACAGCACCGTCCGGGCGTCCTCGTCCAGTTGGTCGAAGACACCGGCAATGAGTTCCCGCCCGGCCGCAGCCGCAGATGGGTCCGACGCGGGTGATACTTCGCGGTCGGTGGTGGAGTACATCTCCGGGCGGTTCTTCCTGGCCCGCAACTGGTTCAGGCAGTGATTGGTGGTCACCCTATAAAGGAAGTTAAGGATCTTACCCTGCTCTTCATACCGGTCGATGCTCTTCAAAACCCGGACGAAAACCTCTTGCAGCGCGTCTTCCGCCTCCTCGTCGCTGCCCAGCATACGCCGGCAGCGGCGGTGGATCAGCGGGCCCCACTGGCGGTACAAATCAGCGACTTTGGAAGAGCGGTCCATGGTCGTTAGAAGCAGAAACCCTCCAGGACCATCGATGTGGAATTCTGGTAGTAGGACATCTTGCCCCACACCTTGACCTCGTCGCCGGGCTGGAAGGGAGTGCAGGTTACGTTGTCACACTTGTTCCATTCGCAGCCTACGTCAACGGCACCGTCCTGCAGGTGCAGCTTCAGGCTGTTCCCCGAGATGTCGTTAGCCTGCAGATAGAGCTGAGCGGTGCAAATCAAACAGCACTCGTCTCCACCTTCGCAGTCTGGGCTTTGCACGCACGTATCGTCGCCCATGACAACCTTGCCCTGGGTCGACTTGTTCTGACCGACATAGTTGCCGTTGAGCAACTGGGTCAGCTCGACGTACGGGTAATTATAGGGTGGACCGCAGTCCTCGAAGCAAGCTTGGACCTCCACCGGGATGAGGTCGCAATAATCAGCACACTTGTTGTTCTCGCATTTCCAGTAGTTGCCGCAGTTGGGGCACGTCAACATACACGGGCTGGGGAATTCCTTGTCCGCGTAGTAGCAGTCGCAGTCGGTTTCGCACTCGGAGGCGCATCCTTCGTCCACCTGACCGTTGCAGTTGTCATCCTGGTTGTTGTTGCAAATCTCCGACTGGCTCTGGCAGACCTCCTGCAGGCAAGCCAGGTAGTCGTCGTTCTGCTCCCACCCGCAGGCTCCGGTGGGGTCGTTGACTCCGCAGGACGTCTTGTCGAGGCAATAGAGGGCAGGATCGTTGGGGTCGCACTCGGAGTTCTGCGGATGAGCTGAGCACAGTTCGTTGCAAGCGCCGGTGACCACGCATTCGCTGCACCCTTCGTCGACACTCCCGTCGCAGTTGTCGTCGAATTCATTACCGCAGATCTCGGCCACCGGCTCTTGTGCGTCGCAGAACTCCGACCCGTCCTTGCACATCTTCCAGCCGAAGCACACACCCCAATCGCTCTCGAGCGCGCACTCGACGTCCGCAATATCGTCCACCTGACCGTTACAATCGTCGTCTTTGCTGTTGCAGATTTCTGAGCTCGCACCGGCAAAGGGGTTGCAGGCCGGCACCGCTCCGTTCTTGCAGTTTGGCAGTATTTGCAAACACACCCCCTGCCCGCACTCATGGTCGCCCAGGCCGTCGTCGATGACGCCATCACAGTCATCGTCCTGGTTGTTGCAGGTTTCATTGCTCGCCCCTTCCATAGGGTCGCAGGCCGTCAAGCTGCCGTTCTTGCAAATGTCCTCAGTGTGAGTGCAAATACCCAGCCCGCAGGTCTGGGTTCCGAGCTCCTCGTCAACCCAGCCGTCGCAGTCGTTGTCCTTTGCGTCGCACACTTCATCCTCCGGCGGCTGATAGAGGCCGCCGCTGCACTCGGTCCACTGGCCGTCGTCGCAGAACTGCGTGCCCTTGTGGCACTCACCGGTACTGAGGCCGCACTCCATGTCTTCGCCAATGGTACAGGCGCAGCCTTCGGACGCGTTGTCGATCTGCCCATCGCAGTTGTCGTCCACGCCGTTGCATTGCTCCTCTTCCGCCCCGAAGAACGGGTCGCACAATGAGGGAACGCCGTTCTGGCACGCAGCTTCTTCGTGCAAGCACGGACCGAGGCCACAAGCCACTATCCCCAGCTCTTCGTCCACCTGGCCATCGCAGTCGTTGTCCTTGCCGTCGCACACTTCCTCCGACGCCCCCTCGAACGGATGGCAGGTCTGCTCCTCACCTTCAAAACAGTTGGGCACGGTGTGTGCACACAGCCCTTCGCCACACGAAGTCTCTCCTAAATTGTCGTCGGGAACATCGTCGCAGTCGTTGTCCAAGCCGTCACACACGTCAGGCGCCGGCGCCGGCGCGTCACACACAATTTCGCCATTCACGCAGATTGACAACCCCTGGCACACACCGTACTCATTCTCCGCCGCACATGGCTCGGGTTCCAGATCGTCCACTCCTCCCAAGCAGTCGTTGTCTTTGCCGTCACAAACCTCGGGACCGGTGGGGCAGCACTCCGCCCCCACCTCGTGCTGGCAAGAACCGTCCACACACAGGTCCACGGTACACGGATCCCCATCGTCACAGCCTTTCTCATCCTCGCAGTCCGCACCGCACGGATCGATGGGCTCGTGTTGACACACTTCAGCGATGCAGTCGTCCAGGGTGCAGATGTCATCATCGTCGCACTCAGTGGCATCCTTGCACGAGAAACAGTCGGGCTTTTCGAGATAGTCACAGTCGCCCGTATCCTCGTTGCAAACATCTTGAGTGCACGGATTGCCGTCGCCGCACTCCTTGTCCTTGCAAAGGTCGCACCCTTCGTCGGTGATCTCATTGCAGTTGTTGTCTTTCTCGTCGCACAATTCCGGAGCGTTAGGATACACTTCCTTGTCATCGTCGTTGCAATCGCCCCCTTCGGGAGGAGCGGCAAAACCGTCCTTGTCGTTGTCAACTGCGTTGCAGCCTGCCACCTCCTGGCCCTTACAT
>CAZVFX010000211.1:0-7565 GCA_964626565.1 uncultured Myxococcales bacterium | reverse complement strand
GGGAGGATGGCGACGCCGGACTCTTTGAGCAGCCGGTCGCACAATTCCCGATCCGTGCGAATGCCCCGGGTCGCAAGAACCGGGGCAAGGGGGCTGAAATCGGGGAACATGTAGTAAGCGCCCCGGGGTTCAGTGAGGCGGACACCTGAAGCCCGGAGTTTGTGAGCCAGGTGGCCTCCCAATGCTGAGAGCAGGCGGCGGGATCCTGCGAGGTATGCCTCCACCACCGGTCCGCCGCCATATGCCGTGGCCGCGGCGTACTGAACGGGTGAACTCGCTGACGTGTATGTCTCCGCCGCGACTGCGGCCATGCCATCAAGGATCGGGCGCAGTTGGGGTGGAAAATTGAAGAGGCCGAGACGCCAGCCGCCGGCTCCGCACCACTTTGACAGGCCGCTGCTGACGATGGTGCCTTCCGGATAACTGCGCACCGGGGAGAGATGTTTGCCCTCATGGTGCAGGTCGCCGTAGATCTCGTCGGAGACGATCACCACTCCGTACTTCCTGGCCACGGCAGTGAGTTCCGACAAATTGTCGGCCGTAAACGCGGCGCCGGCAGGATTAGATGGAGAATTGACCACCAACATCCTTGCGCGGTCCGGGTCCCTGCGGCACACCTCATCGAGCATGGCCGCCGAAGGCAGCCAGTTGGTCTCGTGGGAAGTGGGAAGCCGCACGAGCCGACTGCCCAGGATGTGGCCCTGGAGCGCATAGGACACCCAACTGGGCGTCGGCACCAGGATATCGGCGTCGCACACCAGTTGCAGAATGAACCACAGCTCTTTGGTGCCCGGGCCTACCAGCACGTCTTCTGCAGACCGCCCTACCCCCTGGGTTCGCGCCAGGTGAGCCGCAGCAGCCTCGCGCAGTTCCGGCAGGCCTCTCACGGGGAGATAGTCGTTCTTCGAGGCGTGGGTCTGGAGCACCTCCACGATCTCTTGCGGGATGGGGAAGGGGGATTTGCCGAAACAGAGTTTGAAAACGGTCTTTTCACCGCAAAGGGCTTTGTCGCACATCTCATTGCATGCCAGGGTGGCGGAGAACGGCATGTCGCTGACTCTCTTGTTCAGTGGAATCATATCAGACCCCTCCAAGGGCACAGGTACGCCCGGGGGTAATTTAAGCACTTGTAGCTGCACGATACAAGGGGGTTTGTGTTGGACGGTCCCGCAAAGTTCGGCTTGACAGGGTAGAAGGAATTCGATAAGAAACGTGCCAAATCCTTAGGAGGACACAATGAGAAGCTTGAAATTGACTGTAACTTTCCTGGTAGTTGCATTTGCTTTGACCGCATGCAGTTCCAGTTCGGGCAACGGCGACGATGCAGCGGCCGAAGATACTACCGCAGCGGAAGAGACCGCGGTTCCCGCAGAGGACGCGACTGAGCCGGAAGAAGATGTGGCCGAGCCGGAAGAAGATGTGGTTGAGCCGGAAGAAGATGTGGTTGAGCCGGAAGAAGACGTGGTTGAGCCGGAAGAGGACGTGACCGAGCCGGAAGAGGACGTGGGCGGCGACCCGTGCACCCCCGAGAACCTGCGCAAGAACGCGCTGGAGAACGGAACTGCGATTCTTGACGGTGTGGCTGCGGAAGCGAGCACCCCCATCCCCGAGATTCTGGCCGACCTGGCAGGTTTCGAGGGCCAGTTTGTGCAGATCGAAGGGATCGTGGTTGAGATTTGCGACATGGCCGGTTGCTACATGACGCTGTCAGACCCGGAAGGCAACAAGCTGAACGTGAAGGTCACCGACTGGGTAGTCGACTTCCGGGAAGTGGCCGAACTGGGCTACTACGTTGTTGGCGAAGGTATCCAGCAGGCCGGCGGCGAGCACGGTGCGCAGGTATTTATCGAAGATCACGGCGCCATGCTCGGCACCATCCAGTGCGCGCTGCCGTAGTTTTCCTCCTTCTGCCGTTCAAATCCGCTCTGTTTTACGCTAAGCTCCGGTGACGGAGGTTAGCGTTGATACTCCCCATAGGCGACACTCCCAATCCCGAGCGTTTCTTCCCCTTTGTGAATTGGGGACTGATCGTTGCTAACGTTGCCATCTACGTGTTGATCACCCTGCCGCTTTCCGGAGCGAGCGTGGACCCGACGGATCCCGCGCTGCTGGAGTACCTGGTAGCCATGGGCGCGGATCTGCCCGTGGACCCCCAGTTGTTGAGGAAGCTGCTTTCCCAGATGAGCCGGTACGACCTGTTCGTTTTCCAGCACGGTTACAAACCGGGGGCCGCGGAACTGTCTGACCTGTTCAGCTCCATGTTCCTCCACGGCGGTTTTCTCCATCTGGCCGGCAACATGCTTTTTCTGTGGATCTTCGGGGACAATGTTGAGCACCGGCTGGGCCGTCTAGGTTACCTGGTGGTGTACCTGGCCACCGGGGCTTGTGCGTCCCTGACCTTCGCCATGTTCGCGGGATCGTCGCTGATTCCGCTGGTTGGTGCTTCGGGAGCCATATCGGGTGCGCTGGGCCTGTACTTCTTGCTCTTCCCCCGCAACCGGGTCAAGACGCTGGTTCTGTTCTTTCCCTTCTTCTTTGACGTGCTGCTGATTCCGGCGCGCTGGGTGTTGGGGTTCTACGTGGTGGTGGACAATCTTCTACCGATGGTTTTGGGCGCTGACTCGGGTGTGGCGTATGGGGCCCACATCGGGGGGTTTGCCGGCGGTCTGGTCATCGCTCTGGCCGGGGAGCGGCTCGGATGGCGATGGCCTTGGGCGGAGCGTCGATGGCAGCGGAAGGTAGCGCCGGACCGGCGCGGTCTTGCGGCCGAGGACAAGTCGTTCCTGCGCGCGGATGAACTTGAGTCGCTGGTGGCTCGTGGGAACCGAGGTGAAGCGCTCAAACTGCTGGCATCTTTGCGGCCTCCGGAGCTGGCGCGGCTGGCTGCGGGGACTTGCGTGCAGCTTTCGGTGTGGCTCGAGGAAGCTGGGTATCCTTCTGCGGCGGCGTCGTTGCTCCGGCGTTGCCTGGCGTCGAGTCCGGGCGACCGGGACCTGGCTCAGATCTATCTGGCGTTGGGCTTGATGCGGTTGCGGCAGGGACAGCCGACCGCTGCGTACCAGCACCTGCTTGCGGTTCTCGACCTTGACGCGGCTCCGGAGACCGAGGGCCGGGCGAGAGAGGCTCTGTCCCGGATCGCCATTTATCGCCGCAAGCCACGCAGGTAACGGTTCCAACTGTGCGGAGCGCATCGGAACGGGTGCCCAGAAAGGGCTTGACTTGCCCCTCGGGCTGATAGACAAAGTTCTCAGTTGCACAACACTACTTATGGGATTTTCTCGGGATTGCGCTGATGGGTTGGACGATAAATAGCGAGGTAGTTGAGATGAAGCATGGTCGGCCTTTGTTGCTGCTTGCACTGGGGTGTTTTCTGGCGGTTGGTGCCTGCGGCGAATTCGAGGATGAGCCAAATCAAATCCAGCAGGCGCTGAATGTGAGTGGCGTGGGGACCGAAACGGGCGGCTCTCCGAGCGGGCTTGGTGAGACTCCGTCGGGCGACCCCAGCGGCCTTGGGGGTGGAATGGTCGAGGGAGGCGGTGCGGTAGAGGGCGGTGGGGGCCTGGGCGAAGAAGCGCCGGGCGGTCCTACCGGGATCCAGGGCGCCGGTGGCGGTGGCGGCGGGCTTAGCGGTGGCGGTGGTTCTTGCAGTGGAGTGTGCCAGGAGGTTCTGGATTGCTTCCCCGATCTGAGCACCATGGCCGAATGCCTGGAGGTGTGCGGTGAGGCGCTCCACGAGTCGCCGGACCTTGCCGGAGCGGCGGCCGAGTGTGTCATGGGTGCCGGTTCGTGTGAAGAGATGCTGCCTTGCCTCGATTATGAGGACGATGGGCACACCGAGGTGGAGATTTCTGTCGTTGAGCCGGTGGAAACGTGCGAGCTTTCGGGCTGTGTGGGCGGGACCTTCGACTATTCATGCGCGTCCGGCTCTTTTGAAAACTCGTTGTCCTATTGCCCCAACGGCGGCAACGTCTCATCGGCCACCGTCAGCTATGACAACGGGCATACCGTGACCTGCACCTTCAATTGCTCCGGCATGGGCGGGTCGTGTTCAGACGATACGGGTGCGAGCTGCACTCTTCAGTAGGTTTTACGGGATGATGGATTACCGTTTGACGACGAAGTTCTTGATGGATGAAATTGAGGGCCCACAGGGCCAAAGGAGGAGTTAGATGCGTTACTGCCTGACTATTTTGACGGTGCTGATGATTGCGTCGCCTGCATGGGCGGCTGAGTACGACCAGCCGGCGACAGACATTCATATGGGTAGCGCCGCCCTGATGTTCGATATGGGGGGCATCTTCAACTCGACCCCTGCCAATTTTGAGGGGATCGGCATCGGCGGTCGGTTTGCGCTGAAGGAGAACGTTCACATTCGCGGCGCGGTCGGCATCGACAACTCCAGCGACGAATACGACCCGGAAAACGGCAATACCAGCAACGATGAGAGTAGCTGGTATGGAGTGGAGGGCGGCCTGGATTACATCCTGGTGACCAATAGCAATTTGATGATCTACACCGGGGGGATTGTGCAGTTGGGTACTTCCTCAGACGACCCCGAGGGCGAGAACAACGAAACGGACGGCACCAGCTTGACGCTGGCCGGGGTGTTGGGTGCGACCTGGTTCTTCACCCAGAACGTGAGCTTGGGGGCCGAGTATCGCCTGGGCATTGAAAGGGTCTCGACCGAGACCGATGCCGGCAAAGGCACCAAGACCAAATTGGGCACCGGCTCCGCCGCGTTCCACGTGGGGTTCTGGTTCTAGGGCGTAAGCTCCCCTTACCCGGCGTCAGATCTTGATGCCCCCGGGGCGGGACCCCGATCCTCCTTGAGAGCTCAGGAGGTACCATGGAGTTTCGAAATGACAACCCTTCGATTGGTGATCTGTTTCCTCGCAGTTTTGTCGTTTGCTTGCTCCGGTCCGCAACGTGCGTTTACTTCGGCTACGGTTAAGTTGTCGGACGGTGCGGCCGCACAATCGTCCGGCGACCTGGGCAAAGCCGCACGGTTGTACGCTGCCGGCGGGACGGTGGCTGAAGAACTGGTGAAGAAGCATGGGGACAGCCCCATCGGCAAGCGGGTTGCAGCGGGAAAAGTGAAGGTCGGCCCCTTTACTATTAAGGAATTAAGGGAGAGTGTTCTGCCACGAGTTGCTTTGTGGGCGGAGGCGGACAGGAGCATTGTGGCGCGGGCCTTCTTCCTGGCGGAGAAGCTCGACCCGCTGGCCCGGGTGGCGGTCCTTCATCACATCTACGATGCATACCGGAAAACCGAGCGGGATGACCAGGCGGAGGTGGTGCTGGCTGCGCTCGATGCCGACGTACGGCGGCACCTGCCGTGGGTGGATCGGCTGATCGAATTACCGGAGGTGGGTCTGTACTACGTGGAGGCCGGTAACCCGGACGCGGCTTTCGAGATTGTGGATCTCCTCATTGAGCAGATGGAATTTGAGGCTGGCGAACCTTTGTCCTACGACATGGTGGCGGGGGCCCTGAGCGTGGTACTCGATATGGAGTTCAACGATCGCGTCACGGAGGTGGTGGACCGGCTGCTCGACCTGTCGATGCTTATCGGTGACATTCCCAGCGCCAACGACTTCGTGGAAGATGTCGCGGTGTTTCTGTCTGAGGCGGGCAAGTGTGCGGAAGCATATGAGACGCTGAGTTTGCTTGAAACGGACTTTCATGGCGAGGGGTACTACGGGGGTTGCGGCTGTGACGGGGAGGAGTACTACGAAGGCGACATGACTGCGGATGAGGATTACGTTGGGGACCAGATGTACCAGCGGTTTGACGCGACGCTGGCAGTGTTCGAGGCTTGCATCGAGAGCGACCGGGAGACTGCGATCCTGGTGTTGGAAGAGGTAGTAGAGATGGCGGCCACGATGCCCGGTTCGGACTTTGCTCAGGACGGGGTGTGGGCTTGTGCGTCTGCGGGCGATTTCATGCTGGCCGAGGAGATTCTCGAGGCCGTGGATGACCCCGGGGAGCGAGCGGAGATGGAGTTGGTCTTTGCAGAGGAACTGTTTCTTGTCGGGCGTGAAAAGGCAGCCATGAAGGTAGTGAAGCGGGTTGATGAGGCCGACTTCTCGGCTATGAGCAATGAGGATAGGGCCCGGACCTACAAGGTGCTGGCCGCTTACTTCGGTTCCATGAGTTTGAAGGAAAGACAAGTCACAGCGCTGGCGCGAGGGATAGCCAGCGCCCGTCTGATTGCGGATCCGGCGGTGCGGTTGGTAGCGCTGCTTTCGCTTCTGGACGCGTGCAAGCTTGCCGGTCGAACCGAGGAGGTTTCGGTTCTGAAAGGGCTGGCGGTGGAGGCGCTGGGGTTGCTCGAGGCTGCGAGCACTCGGGGCAGCTACGGCGTGCGTACGGCTGAGGTGTTCCGCCGGGCAGGCCTGTTAGCCGAAGCCGAGTCTGTGCTGGACGGTGTGTTGGCCGGATGGAAGTCGGAAAAGGACCAGGCGTCGCTGGGAGGGGCCTACTGCGGTCTGGCGGATCAGTACGGCCGTTTGGGAAACGTGTCGAAGGCGATGTCTGCCGCGGAGGCGGTGCTTGATGACAAGGAGAGGTGCGCCTGCCTGCCTGCGTTGGCGACTGTGCTGGGAGAGGCCGGGGAAGTTGAGGGCGCGCAGAAGGTTCGAGACGATTGGCAGAAGCTGTCGGGCACTGTGGAAGGCAAGGCGGCCGAGGTCCCCCAGGCTCTGCCTGTGAAACTCCCGGTCGACGTAGCCAGGGACGGGGACTGCCTGAAGGCGTTGGAGATGATCAGGGATTTTCCGGAGGCGGGGTATCGTCCCCGGCTTCTTGCGGGCGTGGGGGAGGTGTGTGAGGCCAAGGGCCGGAAGCCTGGCGAGGCTGAATTGAAGGTTCTTTCCGCGATCGAGTAACGGGGGCGGCTGGCCCGGGGCCAAAGTTTAAGGGTCGGCTGCACCATTGAAGCAGGGACCGAACTGATATATGGTTGTTATCAGTTGGATTAGGAGGTTGAAGATGACCGGTTCGGGCACCCTTTGTCCCGGTTGTGGCCAGGAAACGCCAGTCACCGCAAAATTCTGCGTGCATTGTGGCAGGGCCAAGGAGGCGGCTCCCGTGTCTCCACCGCCGGCGGCGGAACCGGTGGGCGAGGATACGGGCTGGGACCTGACGCCGCCGAAAAAGCGGAAGCGACCGCTGGTGGTAGTAGCGGTAGTAATAGTTGTGCTCCTGTGCGCGGCCGCGGCCATTCTTCTGGCCGTAGCGAGCATGCAGGATGCAGAGGAAACGGACCCGACCGAAGAGGGTAAGGCCGTCTCGGCCGCAGCCGCGGACGCAAGACCGGAGTCGCCGGAGGCGGACGTAAAAGCCGAGTCGCCGAAGGCGGACGTGAAAGCCGAGCCGCCGAAGGCGGACGTGAAAGCCGAGCCGCCGAAGGCGGACGTGAAAGCCGAGCCGCCGAAGGCGGACGTGAAAGCCGAGCCGCCGAAGGCGGACGTGAAAGCCGAGCCGCCGAAGGCGGACGTGAAAGCCGAGCCGCCGAAGGCGGACGTGAAAGCCGAGCCGCCGAAGGCGGACGTGAAAGCCGAGCC
>CAZVFX010000210.1:5676-7593 GCA_964626565.1 uncultured Myxococcales bacterium | reverse complement strand
GCCTAGTTTCGCCCGCTCGATAACCCGGCGCCGGGCCTCCACAAATCCTTCCACAGGTTTGGCCGGGAATACTCCGTCCCCGGCTACTATTCCGGGAGGATAGGTGACTTTGCTGCCGAGATTGAAGGAGACCAGGTCATAGGGGAGCTGGGCGCCGGACGAAAGCAGCAGCACCCGTTGATCCGGCTTAGCCGAGATGACACGGTCTTCCACGAACGTCCCACCTCGCATCTCCACCATGCGCTTGACATCTAGCCGAGTCTCGTAGGGGTGGTACATCCCTCCCAGCAACCCCGGCCCCATGCCGGAGTAATAGTGATAGCGACCGGGGCCGACCACTGTCACCTCGCCGCCGGCCGCGAGCAGGTCCGGAATGCCGGTTATGACCGTCAGGTGGGCGTGACCACCCCCGGCGAGGACCAGCCGCCGACTGCCTTGTTTTTCTACTTCACCCACACTGTGCCCCAACTGTTCAAGCCGCAAGATCCGACGTGGAAGTAGGACTCGGGCAGGTTGCTGTAGCTGGACCGGTAGATCCCCATTCGCTCCCACGACGGGCAGCCGCCCCCGCCCCAGCTCGGCAGACCGCCGCTGAACCAGTAGTAGGTGTGGGGGCCGCTCCACGAAGGATTCGCAGAGTAACTGCCCGTCGCATAATCGCAAGCGGAGTCGTCAGGGTTCGCGCTGTTGGACTGCCAGGTGCAGCTGGACTTTCCGAATTTACGCACGGACGGGATCTCCTCGTAGATGAGTCTGATTCCGATAGCGTCCCCCGCGTCTTTTTTGAGGCTGTTGATCAAGTCGTCCGACAGTTTGTGGATGACGTCGGCGCCCGGATCTTTGCGCAGGATCTGGTCCACGCTGCCCATGGCTGAGGCCTCCATCACGAGTCCGTGGTTGTCTCCGTTTACCGCCACCAGTGTCCATCCTCCCCCGTCCATGGTCATGTCGCAGAAAACCGGGACCGGCTCGATGGGACCGTCCCCGTCCGGATCCATCTTGTACACACCGTTGACTGTTGTTGGCTTCAAGGCCAGCAATTTGGCGCAGCTTTCCTGGACGCACTCGTCCTGAGTGTCTTCGCTGCAATCTTCGTCGATGTCGTTGAGGCAGATTTCGGTTGTAGAGGGCCCGATGGTGTCATCAAAGGGTGCACAGTCAAGCTCGTCGGGGTCTCCGTCGTTGTCGTCGTCCGGGTCCACGCAGTCCGCCAACCCGTCCTCGTCGTAGTCGTCAAACCCCTCGTCCACATCGCCGTCGCAGTTGTTGTCGAGGCCGTCACATTCCTCGGGCAGGGTTCCCTCCAGCGGGTCACAAGATTGAAGTTCGCCGGCGAAGCAGGCTTCCACCGAATGAAGACACTCGCCCAGGCCGCAGGACGTGGACCCCAGCGCTTCGTCGATCATGCCGTCGCAGTCGTTGTCTATTCCGTCACATTCTTCGGGCTCAGACCCCTCCTTCGGCTCGCAATCCTGGGGCTCTCCGTCGACGCAATTCTGCACGGTGTGGAGGCAGACACCCAGGCCGCAGGTGGACGCGCCCAGGCCGTCGTCAACGATGCCGTTGCAGTTGTTGTCCACGCCATCGCACTCCTCGGGCATGGCTCCGGAAAACGGGTTGCACACCTGGGTTACGCCGTTGACACAGTTCTCGGCCGTGTGGAGACACAGGCCCATACCGCAAGTGGAAGTTCCCAACTCCTCGTCAATCTCCCCGTCGCAGTCGTTGTCCTGCGAGTCGCACACCTCAGGCAGCGCACCTGCCAACGGATCGCACACCTGAACCACTCCGTCCAGACAGGCCGGGGTAGTGTGAAAACAGAGCCCTTTTCCGCACGCCAGTTGCCCCAGGTCCTCATCAACCGGGCCGTCGCAATCGTTGTCCAGGCCGTCACATTCTTCTACCCCAACACCCTCC
>CAZVFX010000210.1:0-5576 GCA_964626565.1 uncultured Myxococcales bacterium | reverse complement strand
CCGTCACATTCTTCTACCCCAACACCCTCCATGTCGTCGCAGACCTGAGGGATGCCACCCATGCAATTGGGCACCGTGTGGGTGCACTGCCCCTTGCCGCAGGTAGTCGTCCCCAGCGCTTCGTCAGTTTCACCGCTGCAGTTGTTGTCTTTCCCATCACATTGTTCAGCCGCCCCGTTGTGCATGTCCGAGTCAAGCGGTGCGCAGTCTGTTTGGTCCGGGTCCCCGTCGTTGTCGTCATCCGAGTCCACACAATCCTTGACGCCGTCGAAGTCGGTGTCGACAAAACCTTCGTCTTCCGCCAGGTCGCAGTCGTTGTCCATGCCGTCGCACGCCTCAACCGCGCCCGGGAAGATGGCGGGATTGAGGGGCGCACAATCCACGGTGTCGGGTGAACCGTCCCCGTCTTTGTCGTCCTCACACGCATCCCCGGTTCCGTCGCTGTCGCTGTCCTCCTGGCCCGGGTTGGCGATAAGTGGGCAGTTGTCACCGCCATTGTCTTTGCCGTCACCATCGATGTCGTCATCACAGGAATCCCCGAGGCCGTCCGCATCCGTGTCCAACTGGAGCGTGTTCTTGACACCAACGCAATTGTCAGCGCCGTCAGGTATTGCGTCGCCGTCGTCGTCGTCGTCACAAGCGTCGCCGAGAGAGTCTCCGTCAAGATTCTCCTGCTCCGGGTTGTTCACACCAACACAATTGTCCGCGCTGTCGATTACGCCGTCACCGTCGTCGTCATCGTCCACACAGTCCTTGTCACCGTCGGAGTCTAGATCGCTAAAACCTTCGTCCACTTCGCCGTCGCAGTCGTTGTCGACATCGTCGCACTGTTCCACGGCCCCGGTGAAAATGCCGGGGTCCAGAGGCGCACAGTCGAGCTGATCGTCGATTCCATCGTTGTCGTCGTCGTCGTCGATGCAGTCCTTGTAGCCATCGAGGTCGTTATCGTCAAAACCCTCGTCGACGATGAAGTTGCAGTTGTTATCTTTACCGTCGCATTCCTCGTCCGCGCCGGGGTTGATGTCCGGATCCTTGGGTGCACAGTCTTCGGTATCGGGGCTCATGTCGTTGTCGTCGTCGGGGTCGCAAATGTCTCCCAGAAGGTCGAAATCGGCGTCTTCCTGCCCCGGGTTCTTCACACCAATACAGTTGTCCACGCTGTCGAGTACGCCGTCGCCGTCGGCATCGGTTTCCAGGCAGTCAGCGGTGCCGTCGCCGTCGGTATCCGGGAATCCTTCGTCCATGTCGCCGTCGCAGTCGTTGTCTTCCCCATCGCAAAGCTCGGGGGATGCCGATTCACCGACGCACAGGACGGTCCCGCCTTCACATATTTCGCTGCCGACGCAAGTGCCGTGCTCGTTGATGTTGAAGCACTTTCCTCCCCCAAGGTCTTCGTCGACAAGTCCATCGCAGTCGTCATCCTGAGCGTTGCAAATCTCAGCCGCGGGCATAGGCGCGGAGCAAGCGGTGAGCCCATCTGCCATGCATTGCCGGTCACCGCTACACGTCCCCCATTCGTTTTCGACGACGCAGTCGGTGGACGCGCCCTCGTCTACGTACCACTGTTTGCAGGGGCACTCTCCCGCCGAAAGCGCGCACTGAGACACCGCGGCGCCGGAGACGTCGGTACCCTCCTGGCACTGGTAGTCATCGGGGCAATCCGCGGTGGTTTCACACGGGGCCCCACAAAAACTCCCGCCCTGGCCGTAGTCCAGACACACCTGCCCTGCGTCCACATCGTTGGTCCAGCAGTCGGAGTTGAGGTTGCAGGGCCGGCACAGGTCGGTAATGGTGGGCACGCAGAGGAAGATCTGGTCGGGCAGGCTGGGGGTGTGCTGGACGCAGTTCCAGTCAAAAGGGCACTCCTCTTCGCAGGTGATCGTGCACTGCATGCCGTCCCCGGTCTGGATACAGAACCCTTCCAGGCAATCCTCCCCGGTGTCACACGCATACCCGGCTGCACCCGGTTCCGGGCCGAGATTGGTTTCGGAATCGGCGGCTGCGTTGTCGGCATCCAGGTACAACCACCACTCCAATTCCGGCGCCGCGTCCGTCACGTCGAGGGAGGAAGGGAGTTCGTCCGTGGCATCTGCGACTACTTCCACACCGGCCGTGTCGGTTCCGAGGTCTGCCTCGACGATTTCCGCACCCGCACCGCAGCCACAGGTCAGGGCCAGCATCAGCAGGCAGCAAAGGTCTCTCTTCATACGTCTCCTTGCGTGCGAACGGTAAATAGAACTGAACCCATTACACCACCAGGTGCCGGCGAAGTCAACGGAGATGCCGTCAGCGAGGCCCTTGCCGCGCCAGGCGGACGAGCTCCCAGTAGGGCGGCACGTAGCCTTCCGAAGTCCGGAAGTCGCGGGCAGCGTTCTCCAGGCGTGCCTTCAAGTCCTTGTGGGTGGCCTCGAACCGCTGATTGCGCAGCGCGGCCGTTGCGCTCATCCCCTCGGGGACCGGCCCCACCTTGCCCGTCAGGTTGAGCGTGACGCTATACGCCTTGGCAAGTCGCGCCAGGGGGAGCAGATACCAGGCGTACTCCAACTCCTCACCCCGCTCGGCACCTTCCAGCATCACATCGACCACCGCATTGTCCAGGTGGTCCTGCCACAGCGTCTCCCGGTCCCGCCACTCGGCTACGACTTTGAGTTGGGGATCGTATTCGAGGTCGGAAGGCTCCTGGGTGTAGAAATTCTCGACGCCGAAAGCGGCCAGCCAACTAGCCAGTCCCGGGCTGGAAATGGTGGAAACGCCGCGCCAGAGCGTCACGCCGAACTCTTCGTAGGCTGCGGACGCAACTTCGGAGCAGAACAGGCTGGCGTGATCCTTGAAATCCATCTTGAAATCGTAGGGGATGTGGGATTCCGTGGCCTGCTTGAGTGCCAGGGAAGCGGCCTTGTGAGGCAGCAGAGGGTCGCGTTCCAGGGCCGGCAGGTCTGTCCGCAGGCGCAATACCATTACTCTCAACTTCACGTCTTCCAGGTATTCCTTCAGCGAGGTGACCACTACTCCCTGCTCGATGTGGGCCTCGATGATGGAGGCCAGCGAAGTTTCTTCGTCGACGTGGAGGAGCGCGACGTGGGAGAAATTGCCCGGATAGTCGTTGCCCCGGGCGATGAGCGCGGACGTGGGCGCCCCGCCTCGTGAAACCAGCAGGTCGCCGCTGTGTACCGTTACGCCCAACACCCTGGCCGATGGGGTGGCCGAAGGCTCCAAAGTCATTTCCTGCATATCCGACAGCGCCCCGGGGTCGGCTTGCAGCATCACCTCCTCCAAGGCGGCCCGGCCGCCGTACAGCAGGCGATAAACGCGGGTGCGGCTGATCGTCTCGTTGGGGTCCCATCCTCGGGAGATCTCTTTCACGCGGTCCCGGATTCGAAAGGTCAGGGAAGCAAAGTCCGATAATCGTCCCGGGCAGGCTGCCAGCAGTGAAGCGAGCGCGAACATCTCCTGCTCCAGGCTTTCGAACACAGGATCGGCCGGCGTGTGGGGCCCGGACTCCAATTCCGTGACCAGTGATTCGGCCCGCGTAAACCCCGCGGTTATCAGGGCCACGTTGTCGGGGCAGCCACGCTCTCTCGCCAGGGCGAACCGGGTTTCCAGATGTTCCCAATACTCGTCCGCATGCCATGCAAAAGGACCGCTCGCAGCGGTCTCCGGAACAGGCTTCGAGCACTCGGGAATCAGCAGCAGCAGGTAGCCGACCACCAGGAGCGCTCCTGCGGACCCAACCAATAACTTCCAACCTCTAAGCCTCTTCACCATTTCTCACTCCGTCATCACGGATTGTCAGCCACCCATGGGGCGGGTGTCAATGGAGTTGTGACTTGCATTTCGGGGCCGCTTCGATGATAAGTTGGGGCGGGAAGGGAGGTTTATGGCGATGCAGATTTGGGTTGATGCGGATGCGTGTCCCAGGGTGATCAAGGAGCTCCTCTACCGGGCAGCAAAGAGGGTGCAGGTCACCCTTACGCTCGTGGCCAACCAGCCCATGCAGACCCCGCCTTCGCCGTACATTAATACCCTGCAGGTGCCGGCGGGATTCGACGTCGCGGACAATCGCATCGTCGAATTGCTCCACCCCGGAGACCTGGTGATCACCGCGGACATCCCCCTGGCAGCCGACGTGATCGAAAAGGGCGGGTTCGTCATTGATCCCAAAGGGAATCTCATCGATGAGGAAAATGCAAGGGAGCGGCTGTCCATCCGCGACTTCATGTCGGACCTGAGGGACAGCGGCGTTGAAACCGGCGGCCCCGCACCGTTCTCCAAAGGCGACCGCCAGGCCTTCGCCAATCAACTAGATAGGTGGCTGGCAAAGCACGGCCCATCGGCGTAGCTGACCCTTCCTGGGCTGCCCGTCAAGGTCCCGGCACGGAGATCTGGAAGGTCTCAGGTTGGCCGCACATGTTCGGCCAAATCCCACCGTTTTCAGTGAGCCAAGTCAGCTCACACTTCACCGTCAGCTCGTACTCCCCCGGCTCGAGTTCGAACGATGTCGTGAAATCACCCACGCAGTTGTCGTCGCAACACAAGCACTTTGGGGGGCAGGTGAGAGCGGGCTCGACGACCGGGTTGCACCCCAGATCGACCAGTTCGAGAAGGAGTTGGCCCCCCTGTGTCGTCAGATGGAACGATTCGGGCACGGCGCATTCCTCGTAGAGAACTCCCACCCAGGTGACCGTGACTTCGTTCCCAGCGACGTCGACCTGGAGTCCACCACCCGCCGGGACCGCGTCGAAGCAGGTGCCCATCATTTTGTAGTAGCAACAGAGCTCGACATCCGCCTCGAGAGGCAGGTAGCCACCCCCAAGACAGAACTCACCGCATCCGTCGTCAACGCCGTATTCGGGACAATCGGGGAGACAGCATTCCTTTGGTCCGCCAAGCCACTTGTTCTTGAAGTAACAGACTTCCCCCTCCTCACAGCAAAGCCCTTCGCACTGCTCGTTATCACACGTACAGTGATAGTTTGAGCAGATGGCGCCTCCCTCGCAGTCGAGGTCGGAGTTGCAGCAGCCCTCTATCGGAACATGCTGGCAACCGTAGCAATCACACGTGTCTTCCGTGCAGACGTCGCCATCGGTGCAGTTGCCCACTGCACAGCAGCCCGGCACACACTCGTAGTGGCAGGTATTCTCCACCAGATCGCAGTAGTCATTGGTGCAAATATTGTCGTCCGGCAGGCACTGGAAATACCCGCTGTCGTCACAATAGCCGGGAAGGACGAAGTGCACGCACTGGTTTTCGTCGCACACGTCGGTTGTGGACGGCACACCGTCGTCCCACTCGCCTCCTGGCATGCAATCCTGGTGTTGGTCGCAGCAGTTGTACGAACCGTTGTCCACAAACTGGCAGGAGAACCCGGGGCCGCACAGATCATCGGTGCACGGGCTGTCGTCGTCGCACTCGTCGTCGCTGGAGCAGTAATCGGACAACGGTACGTGTACACACTGATTGCCAACGCAGACGGCCACCATACCGGGGATCTCGTCACATTGGAAAATGGTCCAACAACATGCGGGGGTTTGTCCGGTCAGCAGGCTCTTGACGCACACGCTGTTTGAGCAGTAGTT
>CAZVFX010000209.1:0-7594 GCA_964626565.1 uncultured Myxococcales bacterium | reverse complement strand
CTAGGCTTCTGCGAGAGATAGCGACTTGACTATATCAATGAGTAGTTTTCTGGTCACGGGGCCGACGTGCAGTTCTTTGGCGAAGGGCGCCTTGTTGCGCGTGGTCTGGTGATCTTCCGGGGTGATCCCAACTACGGATAGCGGGGTATTCCTGGTGATCGTGGATTTTGAGAGTGCTTCGAGCACCTCTCTCACGTGGCCTCCCCGAAGAGTGACGTCTGCCAGGATCATGTCCGGTGGGTCATCTCTCAACGACCTGTAGGCCATTTGGTTCGGGTCGAGGCGGTAGACTGTATAGCCGGTTTCGGAGAGTTGCTTGAGTAACTCGGGCAGCCCTCTTCGATGCTGTGCTATATAGGCGATTCGGGCCATGTTGGTTCCTCCCCTGGAGTGGCCTGATTCCCGTCGGTTTTTTTGTAACACATCTATCCGGGAAATGCACGGCTTTTCTTGCTAGAAGAGGCGCCACCCGGATTCGAACCGGGGAATAAAGGATTTGCAGTCCTCTGCCTTACCACTTGGCTATGGCGCCCGATTATCAATCGCCCTAACTATTTACAGTCGGCCCGTGAGCGTGTCAAGGATTATTGCGTATCAGATGTCCGATCCGGCCTGCGTCTCGCGGTAGTGGTCGGCGAGGCACTCCAGGTAGTCTGCGCCCCGGTAGAGTTGGAAGTCGAATTTGATCTGGGGGTGCGGGTTGTCCCTGAAGATGCGTTCCGCAATGCCTCTCTTTTCAACGCAGTGGGCGAGCTTCTCGGTGAGTTCCTGGTTGGCCGACACGTACGCGCTGTCGATCTTGGGCAGGTGGTTGGAGAGGTCTTCCTCCCGGAAGCCCACGGGCATCTTGCCGTCCACTTCGGGAGGCACGTCGACGTCGGGCTTGACGCCCACAACCTGAAGGGTGCGGCCGCTGGGGCTGTAGTACCGTGCGATGGTGAGCTTGATGTAGTAACCCTTGCCCCGCATGGGATTGATGAGCGTCTGGACGCTGGCCTTCCCGAAGGTCCTCTCCCCAACGATGATGGCCCGATGATTGTCCTGCAGGGCACTGGCGACAATTTCGGAGGCTGAGGCGGCCCCGTCGTTGACCAACACCACCAGGGGAAAGACGTAAGTCTCCTCCTTGTGTGCGTTGTAGACTTCGTCCCCGGCATCCATGAAAGAGAAGATAGATGTCCGGCGATTTTTGACCGTCACGATCTTGCCGTTTTGCAGGAACATGTCGCCGATTTTGACTCCTTGGGACAACAGGCCGCCGCTGTTGTTTCTCAGGTCGAAAACCAGGCCGCGCAAGCCGTCGCCTTCAGCGCACTGGGCGTTGAGCCGATCCACTTCGGTTTTAAGATCGGCGTAGGAGGTGTCTATGAAGCCGGTCAGTTTGACATAGCCCAGGCACGGGTAGTTCTCGAGGATCCGTCCTTCCACGTTGGTGACTCGTATGTGGGCTCGGGTAACATCTACAACCACTTCGCCCGGAACACCTTCCCTCAGCACGGTGAGCTTGACCACGGTGTCCCGCTTGCCCCGGATCATGCCCACGACCTTGTCCAGCGGCATGTCGATGACCGAGGTCTCATCCACCTTGATAATCTCGTCTCCCGCCCACAGGCCCGCCCTTTCTGCGGGCTGACCGGACATTGGGCTTTCCACATAGGTTTTGCGCCGAAGCTTGTCTTCTTCTTTTAGTTGGACGAGGAGATATGGGTCTTTTTTGTCGACGGAGCGAGTCTTGCCCTTGAGGCGGTTTTTGAGCGTCTTGGACGGTTCGAAACGCTGTGTAAGCAAAGCCCCGATGCCGTCGAAGCTGGCGTCCTGCGTTTCCTTGGTGGAGTCTTCCCACGCCTTCCTGCTCACGAGGGAGGAGTGAGGGTCGAGGGCGTACAGGAATCCCTGCCCTGCCGAGAGCCAGAGGCGGTCCCTCGTAAGCTTTTCCTTCTGCTTGGCCCCTGCCTTGACCGCAAACTTCATTACCTCCTCGAAGTCCTGGCGGCTGAATCCAGCCTTCTTCCAGGCTGCCTGTACTTCGTCATGTTGGCGGCGGAAGTAGTCGCGCCGCTTAAGGCTCAGTTCGTCCCGGTCTTCGCCGGTGAGTTCCAGTTCCGGGTCGTCCTTGTGTGCGGTGTAATATTCGCGGGGAAGCAATTCATACGCCGGCTCGAGGAGAGAGAGTGCGAAGTTAGCAGCAGAGACGTATCCTCGAGCCTGGTCCACCTCTTCCTCGATGTACTCCTGGGAGATGTACTCAAGCATTTCATCGAACTGTTCGGGACCGAATTCCACTCCTCCCCAGTACTTCGACTCCTTGTCGTCGTCTTCGTCGGCAGCGCGCAGGGAGCTTTCTCCGGCTCCGCCCAGCGCAAGTCTTTGAGAGACATCGAATCCGGGTCCCCGGGCCACAGCCAGGGCATCGATTGTCGCGGCGGGCTCTGCGGAGCCCGCGGTTTTTTTGGCCGGTAGTTCGGCCGCGGGGCTGCCCGCCGGTTCAGGAGCGTCTCGACCGCAGGCGGAGGCGGCGAGGGGCAAAGAGAGCAGCAGGCATAGCGCGGCTACGGTGCAACAGGAGAAATAGCGTCGGTGCATCTCAGGCCTCCATACGTCCGGGGAATCACTCTTTGTACTTCCCTGTAATCTCATTTATCCGGACGCGCGTAACTTCAAAAAAAGTGTACATGTAATCAGTCGGAGTAACTTTACTGCCGGTATTATGAGCCCAGACTACCGGCACCTCTGCAACAGTATACCCTCTTCTTCTGGCAAGGTGCAAAACCTCGACATCAAATCCAAATCTCTCCAGCAGTTGCAACGGGAATAACCGCCGGGCGACATCCCCGGAAAACAGCTTGAACCCACACTGGGTGTCGGAGTATTCCCACAGTGCCGGGCACAGCACCCGGATGAACAGGTTGCCCGCTTTGCCGGCCAACTCCCTGAGCAGTGGCTGCCTACGCACCAGGTTGGAGTCTTGCATGCCCCGTGAGCCGATGGCGATGTCGAAACCCTGGTCAAGAGCCTCTTCCAGCCGCGGCAACTCGGTGAGCGGCGTAGAGAGGTCGGCGTCGGTTAGGAGAACTTTTGCGCCCTGGCTGGCTATCATACCTTCCCGCACCGCGGCGCCTTTGCCCCGGTTGGTTTCAAGGTTTAGAATCTTCACCCGCTTGTCCCCTGAAGCAGCTTCGCGGGCCTTGCCGACGGTGTCGTCCGTGGACCCGTCGTTCACCACGATAACCTCGAAGGTCTTTGTTTTATTCCTGAAGTAGGCCAGCACCTCGGCGATGGAGGCGAAGATGCGCTGCTCTTCGTTGTAGGCGGGGATGATTATCGAGTAGTCCATTAGAGGCAATTATCAATTATCAATGGTCAATTATCAATTATCTGTTTCAAACGGCGAGAAGAAACTAGTCAACGCCGGTGTGGCCGAAGCCTCCCGCTCCTCGGGTGCTGGCATCCAGCTCCTCTGCCTCTGCCCACCGGATCCGGACTGCAGGGGCGAAAACGAGCTGAGCGATACGCTCGCCGGGGTTGATAGACACCGGCTCAGCGCCGAGGTTCACCAGGATGACTTTCACCTCGCCCCGGTAGTCGGGGTCGATGGTTCCCGGTGAGTTGAGAACCGTCACCCCTTTTTTCACGGCCAGGCCTGAGCGGGGGCGCACCTGTCCTTCGAGCCCGGGCGGGATTTCCAGCGCAAAGCCGGTGGGAATGAGGGCCCTGGCCCCCGGAGCTAACTCCACGGACCGGTCGAGGGCGGCGCGCAAATCGAGCCCCACTGAACCCGGAGTGGCATACTGAGGGGCGGAAAACTCTTTTCCGTGGGGGAGACGTTTAATTCGGACTGGGGGGGGATTCCCGGTCATGGCGGCAGGCTACCTCTTCATCGCTTCCCGTCGCGACAGCTTCACTTTGCCGGACTTCCCGTCGATGTTGATCACCTTGACAAGTACTTCGTCACCTTCGGTGAGCACGTCTTCGACCCGTCGTACCCGGCGGTCCGCCAGTTCGGAGATGTGGCACAGGCCTTCCAAACCGGGGAGGATTTCGATAAATGCACCGAAGTCGGTTATCTTGACCACCCGGCCCATGTAGTTCTTGCCCAGCTCTGCTTCAGCGGTAAACCCTTCAATCAACTCCAGCGCCCGCTGGAGGGACTCACCGTCGGTGGCGCCGACGTTTACCTTGCCGTCATCATCAACGTCGATGGAGGCGCCGGTTTCATCGATGATGCCGCGGATGTTCTTGCCGCCCGGGCCGATGAGTGCACCGATCTTCTCCTTGTTGATGTGGATGGTGGTAATACGGGGAGCGAAGTTGGACAGTTCTTCCCGGGGCGCGTCAATCGCTTCTGCCATCTTGCCCAGGATGTGGAGACGTGAGTCCCTGGCCTGGGTGAGGGCGCGGTCGAGGATCTCTCTGTTGAGGCCGTCGATCTTGATGTCCATCTGTACTGCCGAGACGCCGTCACTATTGCCGATGATTTTGAAGTCCATGTCGCCCATGTGGTCTTCGTCGCCGAGAATGTCGGACAGTACAAACACCTTGTCCTTCTCTTTGATGAGGCCCATGGCGACTCCGGCCACTGCCGAAGTGATGGGTACGCCTGCGTCCATGAGCGCCATGGATGCGCCGCACACGGTGGCCATGGAAGATGAGCCGTTGGATTCCAGCACTTCCGACACGATGCGGATGGTGTAGGGGAAGTCGTCGTGCATGGGCAGAATGCCTCTGCAGCCGCGCTCGGCCAGGTTGCCGTGGCCGATGTCACGTCGAGAGGCGCCTCTCAGCGGCTTTACTTCGCCGACGCAGAACGGCGGGAAGTTGTAGTGCAGCAGGAACTGCTTGAAGTACTCGCCCTGCAGGGAGTCGATGCGCTGTTCGTCTCTGCCTGTACCCAGGGTCGCGGTGACCAGCGCCTGGGTTTCGCCCCGGGTGAAGAGTGCGGAGCCGTGGGTGCGGGGCAACAATCCGGTGCGGCCGCTGATTTCGCGGATGTCAGCTTCGCCCCGGCCGTCAATCCGTTTGCCGGTTTTCAGCAACTTGGTACGGGCGATGTTCTTCTTGGCTGCGTCGAAGTACCGGCCGATGGCTTCGCCTTCATCGGCGTACTCTTCGGCGAGGCCTTCTTTCAACTCGGTTTTGACCCGGCTGATTTCGGCGTAGCGGTCCTTCTTGACCTTTATGGCCAACGCCTTCTTGAGGGGGGCGGCCACTGCCTTGGTGATGGCTTTCTCCAGTTCGGGCAGCTCTTCCGGCAGGTCGATCTCCCTCTTTACTACTTTCAGTTCTTTGGCCATCTCTTCCTGAAGGTCCAGGAGGGGACGGGCCTGCTCTTCGGCGAACATCAACGCGTCCAGGAGTACGTCCTCCCCAAGGAAGTCCGCCTCACCTTCCACCATGACGATCCCTTCCCGGCCCACTGCCACCACCAGCTGCAGATCCAGTTCTTCTTCCTGGGAAACCAGCGGGTTGACGACGAATTCACCGTCGATGCGGCCCACGGTCAGTGAGGCGACGGGGCCGTCCCACGGAATGTCGGAAATGCTCAGGGCAGCAGATGCGCCGAGGAGACCGAGGTTTGCGGGATCGTTTTCGATATCCATGGACAGTACCATGGCGATGACCTGCAGGTCATTGCGGCAGCCGCTTGGGAACAGGGGCCGGATCGGCCTGTCGATCATCCGGGAATTGAGCACCTCGTATTCGGTGGGGCGCCCTTCACGTTTGAAAAAGCCGCCCGGAATTTTCCCGGCGGAGTAGGACTTGGCGATGAAGTCGCAAAATAGGGGCAAGAAGGACAGGGGCCTCTTGCTCTGCGACATGGTGGCAGTGGCGAGCACCATGGTGTCGCCGTACCGAATGACTACGGAGCCGTCGGCCTGTTTGGCGAGCTCGCCGGTCTCGATGGTAAGAGTCCGGCCGCCCAATTCGATTTCTTTCTTGAGATACATGTTTTCTTTCTTCCTCCAACTGTGAACGATACGTTCCGATTTATGGTACTCACGCTACGGCGCGGGTGCGGCCCGGGAGCCAGGATGGATGGAATGGTCAGCCCGGTGATAGGCCGCATCAACGTTGTCCGAATATGCTTACTTACGCAATCCGAGTTCGGAGATGAGCGTCCTGTACCTTTGAATGTCCTTGGATTTCAAGTAGTCGAGCAGTTTCCTGCGCTTGCCCACGAGCTTGAGCAAACCTCTCCGGGAGTCGTGGTCCTTCTTGTGCGTCTTGAAGTGCTCGGTGAGAGTTGCAATGCGCGAGGTCAGTAGCGCAACCTGCACTTCCGGCGAACCAGTGTCGGAGCCGTGGGTTTTGTACTGGCCGATAACTTCAGTTTTCTTCTCCGGGGTAATCGACATGAGAATCCTCCTCTGTCTGACTCGCAAGGGTGCAGAAACCGGAGGGTCCGGTAACCGCTTCCCCCCCCTAAATCAAAGTGCGTGGCAATATATATGCTGCGGGAAGAGATTTGTCAACCCGAAACGACCGTTCTAACGACGGCAGGGACGCAGTTCTTCAGTGCGTTGAGGTTGTATCCCCCTTCGAGAAAGAACGCCATTTTGCCACCGCAATGGGTATTGGCCACCGCGGTCAGGATGGCGGCCATTTGCTCGTATCCTTCCTCCGTGACCTGGTGTCCGGAGAGTTGATCGGACCAGTGGGCGTCAAAGCCGGCTGAGACCAGCAGGAAGTCGGGCTTGAACGCGTCCATGGCGTCCGCAAAGCGGCTGGTTGCCTCCTCGTATTCTTCGTCTCCCGCGCCCCCGGGATGGGGGACGTTAAGAGTTGTGCCCGCGCCTGCGCCACGGCCGGTTTCGTGAGCTAGGCCGGTGCCCGGGTAGTGGGGCCACTGGTGAACCGAGCCGTAAAAAACCGACGGATCTTCGTAGAACGAGTGCATGGTGCCGTTGCCGTGATGCACGTCGAAATCGTAAATCGCGACTTTGGAGAGGCCATGCCGGTCAATGAGGTGGGCTGCGGCGACGGCCACGTTGTTGAAGAGGCAGAAGCCCATGGCCTGGGCTCGCTCGGCGTGATGCCCCGGCGGCCGGACCGCGAAAAACGCCTGGTCCAACTCTCCCTTCATAATTGAGTCGACCCCGGCCACGGAGCCGCCGACGGCGTGAATGGCGGCGTCAAAGCTGTCGGGGCTAAGCACCGTATCCGCGTCCATTGAACCGTAGCCTTGCTCCACCCGCTCTTTCACGAAGTCGATGTAGTCGCGGTCGTGAACCAGGGCGATGGTGTCCAGGTCCGACGCCACAGGCTGGATCGGGATGAGGTCGAGGTCGTCAGCGGCTGCGAGTCCTTCCTCGATGGCATCCAGGCGTTCCGCCCGCTCCGGGTGTGCGCCGGTTCGGTGTCGCCGGTAAAGCTGATCCTGCAAAATTCCAAACATTTGTGGGCACCTCCAAACGCGATATTCAGCCCTGTTGCAGCCTGCAATGTTGGCGTAACGGCCCCGCAAATGCAAGCGCGGCCCCGGGTTCCCGCTTTTCCGCTCTAATTTCTTGCCAACGGAGCCTGATATGAGAGGTTAACTGACAAGTAACCGTTCACCTGGGGTGAGAATGTCGGCCGTGTTTCAGGCAGCGAGTGC
>CAZVFX010000208.1:0-7752 GCA_964626565.1 uncultured Myxococcales bacterium | reverse complement strand
GTCAGCCCACGTCCATCCGGCCAACTACTCTTCGGCAGAACAAACTCCCACGCGCCTCTGCTCATCAATGCATGCCTCGAAACACCATTCGTCCTCTGTGACCAGGACGCAGGCTTCAGACAGGCTACACTCAAGTCCGTTTCCAAGGCCTGTTATGCATAGCCGATTTGCGGCTCCATCTTCGGCTTGCTCCCACTCCTCATCCGAAGTCTGCTCCTTCATCTCCTCCCATGTTTCGCCCGACATCTTGTCCAACTTCTCCTCCCAGCACTCCGACCTCGAACTGAATGGACCACCGCATTCTGCTTCGACCAACAGGTACTTCAGTTGCTCTTCCAGATCCTTCTCTGAAACCGGACACAGGAACTCACAGAGGCGATGGCACTGGCCAAGACTGGGAAGAGAACTCAGTGGCCAGTCCCCGGCATTCTCGGTCGCAAACCAATCATACCAGCCCGAGCAGTCCTCGGGTGCGCCAATGCACCATTCTCCAGTTCCGCAGAGCAACTCTGACTCAACCCAAAGTTCATCGGGCCATTCATCTTTCCATTCTATGCCCTCGTTCCATTTCTGTTCTTTCGGACACAGGAATGAAAAGCCCGGCCTCGGGCCGAGACACGGTTTCAGGGATGAACTAGGCACTCCCATGGCCTCGTCTCCGTTGACTGCGTCTGGCGAATCCTCTACGACATCGGGTAGCACGCAAGTAGCGGGATACACTAGTCCACCGCAAGCGTCAGCGGAAGTCACTTCAGATGTCGACTGAGAAGTACAACTGACAAATCCTGCGACGGCTAATGCGCACAAAGATCTCACGGAGGCTACGCTCGACAGACTCTCTACAGTTCCTCCGACCCTCGTTCTTCGCATGCTACGCCCCTCCAAAGGTCCTCATGCCACCGCAAGACGGCCTCACCTAGTCGCACGGGCACGTGACTTCGTCAATCCTGATCCCACTCGCAGGTGTATTCATCATGGCCACCTCGTCAATGAACCCGTGCATCGTATAGGTGGAACTTGAGCGTTTCTTCCCGATCGAAATCTCTCCCGGAGAGAACTCGCTGACCAGCGGGGCATTCCATGCGCATTTGCAGTCTGCGCCGTCATGATCCCAATTGTTATTGTCCAGCCAAGGTATTACATATAGGCGTGCTATCTCGTCCTCGGTGTCCCACACGACGACGATGTGGTACCACCAATTGAGGTCTAGTCCTACTCCCGACGTTATGGTACTTGTGGATCCGCCGCGATGCACAACCGCTTGCACCCTACGGGACCCCCCAAAGACCCTTATCTCTACTAGGTCTGAGTCAACCATGTAGTAGTAGCTGACGCTTTTTTGAAGGGGATCGGACTCAAGATACGTGAAGAAATCAAACCTGAACCCCTCAAAGTGCTTCGAGTCTATCGTGGTCGAAATAGAATCAAAACATGGGCTCGCACCAAGTCTTACTTCATGAGCAAAACCAGGTCCCGAGAACCTCGCACCATCCCCATACAACCAGGTGGGCTCTGGCCCAGGACCGAATTGAACTCCTCCAAGCGCATCGGTCTCAATATCACAACCGGAGTAGTCCAGCGGATTGCCGTAACCGTCTCTGAGCATGGTCGTCCCGAAGACCAGCATGTCGCGCACGAACATGTCCTCCAACGAAACCTCTCCATCGCCATACATCTCCAGCCAGTCATTGTTGTCGTCATGGAGAGTCGTTGGACCGGCATCTATGTCAGCAGAAACCGTTCCAAAGTCGTAGATTCCATCTCTCTCCCAGTCAATCTTGCAGTCCGTCTGAGAGTAGTTGCACGCCACAGAGAAGCTCTGAGAGTTCCTGTCTCCGTAGCATGCGACTTGCGCAGCAGTTCTCCCTCCGTACCCTCTCTCCGCCAGGCTCGATTCGTTCAAATCGC
This sequence comes from uncultured Myxococcales bacterium, assembly GCA_964626565.1. Taxonomy (GTDB): domain Bacteria; phylum Myxococcota_A; class UBA9042; order CAIXZC01; family CAIXZC01; genus CAZVFX01. Next base: position 5,844 of record CAZVFX010000208.1, on the reverse strand, counting down.
TCTCTAGGCCACGCGAAAACCTGTTGTTCTCGTATGCGCACGAAATAGCGCAAAGTCCATTGTCGCATTCGGCGGGATCGTCGCAGTCGGAATCGTCAACGCAAGTCTCCCTGCAAGAGTGATTTCTGCATTCCCAGCCATTCAGACAGTCATCGTCGATGTCACAAGCATCCCGCACGCTTTCTGACCACGCCCTCCCCAGGGAATCGGCTTTTCGGTTCAGTTGCTCTCCAGTGTGTACCCACCCGTAGTCCATCATTGAAGGATAGGCCACATCGTAGTTGTCTCCAGGAATTCCCATAGCGTGACCGAGTTCATGGGCGAACACTGTGGAGTATCTGCTTCCCTCATCTGCCCTTCCGGCCACAAAACGTCTCGAAGGACTGCTAGTAGTAATTCCTGCCGACGAATAGACCATCAGAGCATGGCGAAACGTCCCGGTGTACTTCCTGGCCTTGGTGAAGTGCCTGTTGAAAACTGCTGTGTTGCTCCACCAACTCCAGCCGGGTCTTCCCTGTGGCCTTCCCACGAGCACTTCGTCGTGATAGATGTGCGGGACAATCCGGTTGTAGTGCTCCAACTCTTGCGAGCTTGGACAGTCCCCCGGATTCAAAGACGTATTCTCCACGCACTGCAAGCCTTCTAAGGCGTACGCGAAGTACACCCAGAGCTTCTGCACAGCAGTCAGGAAGAGTTCTTCGCCGCTATTCTCCTGGGCGTCGACTTCCAAATATAGGTCGTATTCAGTTGGGTCGGGCGAGTCCATAGCGCTCACGGGCAACTCGAACATCGGCACTCCGGAAATGTCACCCCACGCAAATGTTGCGTCCATGCAGTCGCCGGGGTCGTTGTAGGGTTCCTCCATTGAACCAAAACAGATCCGCCTTACGCCGAACACCTCTCTGCTGTCCTCAATTCCATCATTGTCCGAGTCACTCGGATGGAACCCCCCTCTGAGAGCAAGCTCCTTCCCCTCAGTCGTGCTGCAGTCTTCGCCCGGACCTGTCGCCGTATCACAGGTACCCAACCACTCTTCAATCTCGTATGTAAGCCAATCGGAGTCGGCGTCCTCGTACTGGGACCCAATCCAGCCATCGCCAATTCGATTGTGAAAGAGCTGGGTCCGCACAGTCGTCCCTTGCAGATATGCGCCAACCAGAACTCTCGCAGCCTGGAGGTATTCGGGTACATGAAGTCTGGCCAAACCAGCGATTCGACAGCCAGCGTAGCCACCACACCATCCAAAGGAACCGCAGTTGGAACTGCAGTTGAGAGAGCTGTTGCTGAGGACAAAAAGGTGGTTCTCGTGCCAGTCAGCCGAGGCTCCAGCGGGCACGCCGACGAAGAGTTCGTCATCCTGTCTTATCGTATGACTGGCAAGGCTCCAACCTCCAAACCAAACGTCCTCAGCTCTACCGCTCTCAATGCCGTTCTTCTTGATCACAACATCGCAGTAGCCGTAGCTTGGGTTGCCCCCAGAATATGTATATCCAGCGACCACGATCAGTCCCCAGAAGCTCTGCTGCGGACTGAAAACGACACATGAATTCAAGCCCCCACAGTCATCATTGATAGCCACGATCCCTCCCGCCACAGCACCGTACGGGCTCATCTCATCCCAACTTAGAACCCACAGGATGGTGTCAGGGTTGATCGTCTGCCCCGGGAAAGACTGCAGGTCCTCGGTCATGACGATGTACTCGTTGCCAGCACTGAAATACGCCAGGCCAAGATAGACCGGATATGTTTGGAAATGCTTACAGACGGCACTGCTCCCGTTGCATTCGATGCTGGCACGGGCTGCGTGAGAACATAGCACGACAGCAATCGCCAACGCCACTGAACTCACGAGCCTACTGCGGAGAACGGAACTGGAGCGAAATCTAATGCTCATTTCTGTTCCTCCACCTGAAAGCCTGAGAATTCCCCAACGAGTGCTGCCTTTTTCTGCGCTATCTGTTCAGCAGATTCTTCATCCACAGCCTTCAGCCAGATCAGGTATTGTTCTTGTGCTTGGCCGACCAAATCCACTTCCCCGGGCTCCGGGTGCGAATGTACTATTCCCGTGATACTCTCAACAAACGACTTCTGGCTGTCCACGGCTTCTGAACCTAGTATGAGAGTCTGCTCTTCCGGGCCCCCCAAAGCACTCTTTGCCATGCCGTATCTTGTGTCTGCAGCAACTGGCGTGGCATTCTGAACGGCCTGGCCGCCAAGCTGCTGTAGCCTGTGCAACATCGACTCCGAGAACGGAACTTCGGGTTCGTCATCCGACTCCGGGAAAGACAACTGCCCCGATTCGATATCCATTTCGTTGCTACCAGCCGGAGAGGCTACGGCCGCGTTGCATTGCCCCACGAAAGCGTCGTCACCTCTTGAACTGGCAGATTTCGTAGAGACTAGACCACTCCAGCAATACAAAGTGCATGCTAGTGCCAGTAGGCAGGCGCAACCGAGAGTAGCGAGATTTCTCCTGCTCATCCTCTACCTCCAATTCTGGTCAATTCGCAGAGAGCGCGGATGTGTACGACATCACTATCTCCCTCGTATGCCTATTCTACCCCTCGGAGCATGGGTGCGCAAGACGTTTCTCTGCTGGCTTCCGGGCGTTTTCTACACCGCCACCCGCTTCCTCCTCGTGTTGTACTCCGCACCGGAGAAGAGGTTCCACTGGTCGGAGGTCTCGATTTCGATCTGGAGCCACCAGGACAGCCCGAAGGCGTAGGGCCGGACTTCGTGAGGTGGGGCGACGTCCACTGCCAGGAGGTTGGAAACAGCGTTGCCGCTGTGGGGGACGGTGCCGCCCTTACACGAGCACCCGCTTCCGGCGGTAGTCCAGCTTTGCCCCGGTGAAGAGGACATGGATGTCTTGAGCCTTGATGCGCAGCCAGAGGGTGCGGTTGCCATCGAAGGCAAGTGGAAGCGGGTCGTGAGGTTCCTCGGGGTCGAGAAGTGGGACGTTCGTCACCACGGTTTCGCCGGCGGCGACTTCAATCATCACGTCTCCGAATTCGACCCGATCGGCTACGATTGCCGGTGCCTCGAAGTGGCGGCAGGGGACTACCGCCCGGCGATGAACGTCTTCCTTTGCGCCTCCCACCGTACCGCCATGCCTTCCCGCAACTTCGCGATGGACAGCCCGGCGGGCTCGTTGCCTGCGACCGCGGCGTCGATGATCTCCGGGGTCAGGAGGGTGAGGTTGAGAAGCTTGGCGACGTAGGATCGGTCGAGGTTGAGGGCCGCGGCCAGGGCCTTGACGGTGGGATAGGCCCCAGACTCCAGGAGGTCCTTCCAGCGGTGGGCCCGGGCCAGGGTCAGCAGCAGCTTTCGCTGTTCGGGAGAGTAGGTCGGGGCGCTGCCGTGGCCTTCGGGAAGGACAATCTCCTTGCGCCCGCCGCGTTTCTTGAATCGCATCGGGAATCTCAGGACCGCGGTCCCATCGGCCTTCTTGTCGATGGAGCACCCCTCGGGCACCGCTCCATCCTTCCCCTGCATTTCGTTGACGACGCTGCGCACGCCGAACGCGGAGAACGCGATCGCGATGCTGTCAGCGTGAATGACCACTTCGTCCACGAGCAGCCGGACGATCCGCCGCTGCTCCCCGGGGAAGAGGTTGTCCCAAAGGTTGTCGAGGGTGGTCAACTCCGCTACCAGATCCCTGCGGGATACCGGCTCCTGAGTGAGTTGGGAGAGCTCGGCCGAAACCGAGGCCAACTCGGCTTCGAGCTCGGCCCGGCGAGCCTCCAGCCCATCCAGTTCCTCTCGCACAAAAGACAGAGAGTGAGGGGTGCGGGGTGAGGGGTGAGATTGGGGCTGAACCTTGAGGGGTGCGGGGGGTGATTTGCCAGGCTCTGTGGGCTGCTTCGGCTCACTCCTCACTCCCCACTCCTCACCCCATCCGAGGAGCCGCATTGCGGCAGCTCGGATTTGGGCCAGTTCGTCAGCGAGCCGGCTCTGCTCCGCCTCGATCCGCACCTTCTCGTCCCCTTCCCGGGCCTGCACCACCCGGAGCGTTTTGGCCACCATCTCCGGCGACCGGAAGACATCCTTCAAGAGCCCCATCACCGCGCCTTCGATGATGCCTGCGGACACGGTCTTGACCGGACAGGCGTGGTAGCCGTGCCGGTTGGCCTGGTGGCACAGGTAGTAGCGGTACTGCCGGCCATGCCGCTTCGTGAATGTTACCCCCATGCTCGTGCCACAACTGCCGCACCGCAGGATCCCCTTGAGAAGTGCCGGGGTCTTGGAGCGGCTCCCGCCGCCGCGGGTGCGATGGCTTTCTTTGAGCTTTTCCTGCACCTCGCCCCACAGCGCCTGCTCGATGATGGCCTCGTGCTCGCCTTCGAAAATCTCCCCCTTGTGGGACACCTTGCCGATGTAGAGGGGGTTGCCCAACAGCCGGTAGATGTGGGCCTTGTTCCACGGGCGGCCGGGCCGTTTCTTCCCTTTCTGCGTCACCCATGCCTTGGTCTTGTAGCCCTGGGCCGCAAGCTCTTTGATGAGAGCTACGGTGGAGCCGAGCTGGAGATATCGGCGGAAGATGTACCGGACCAGAACGGCCTCCTCGTCATTGACGACCAGCCGCTTGTTGGGACGGTCCACGTCGTACCCCAGGGGCGGAACGCCACCCTGGTATTTCCCGCGCCGCCGCGCCGCGCCCATCTTGTCGCGGATGCGCTCAGCGATCACTTCTCTTTCATACTGCGCAAAACTGAGAACCATGTGAAGATTGAGACGACCGAGGCTCGTGGACGTGTCCATCTGTTGTGTCACGCTGACCAGGGAGACCCGATGCTGCTCCAACTCCTCGATCAGTCTGGCAAAGTCGAGCAGCGAACGCGACAGCCGGTCGATTTTGTAGACCACGATGGAATCGACGCGGCCGGAGCGCACGTCGTCCATCAAGCGCCGGAGAGCGGGACGTTCGAGCGTTGCACCCGAATACGCGCCGTCATCGTAGTGCTCGGACAGCGCGACCCAGCCCTCATGTTGCTGGGCACGGATGTAATCCTCGGCCGACTCTCGCTGTGCATCCAGCGAGTTGAAATCGGAGTCCAGGTTCTCATCCGTCGATTTCCGCGTGTAGATCGCGCAGCGCACCTGCTGGGCGGAATCCCTCGGCGCCGGTCGGAGATGCTGTCTATTTCGAGCCATGTCTGTCCCTCGTCTCCACCGCCTTCCGGCCCTTGCCCTTCAGGCCGAAGAACACAGGTCCCGACCAGCGGGTGCCGGTGATGTGGCGGGCGACCGCGGACAGGGAGCGGAACCGCTGCCCGCGGTAGTCGAATCCGTCCTCGAGCGCGGTGACGACGTGCCGCTCCCCGTCCCAGTGCCGGATGAGCGCGGTCCCGGGAACCAGGCCCGTCTGGTCGCGGCGAGTCGATTTCTCCGACGGCGGCCTGCCCAACTCGTCGTAACCCTCTTCGTCAAGGAGCCGGTCAAGCCGATCCCGCGTCTGGCGGCAAAGGCCACCGTAGGCGAGCTCCTGGATGCGGTAGGAGAGCCGCTTGACCAGGAAAGTGCGGTTGTAGCCCGGCGGGTCGCTCCCGAAGAGCGCCTGCCATTTCTCCTTCAACTCCGGCACGCTCATGCGCTCCAGCTCAGCAAGCTGTTTCAAGATCCTATCCGTCATACGTCGTTCTCCTCTTGTGAGGCTCGATAGCCTCTCCCCCTCACCTTGCTTCGGGGGGGTACATCATCAAGGGGTTTGTTCGCAAAGGGGGAAGAAAACCTGACATGTCTGCTGGCCCGTCGCCGGCGATGCCGGACGTACCCGCGGGCGAGGAGCGCAGCTATCTCCATTGCTGCGTAGTCGAATGTGTGGTGGTCGTTCATGGTCACGCT
>CAZVFX010000207.1:0-7945 GCA_964626565.1 uncultured Myxococcales bacterium | reverse complement strand
AATTCGTTACTCAACTGACAGTTGGTGAACAGGCCCAACTCCACGGCCGTGTCCGTGCATGGACACAACCCGGTGTCCGCCACACACTGGTCAAGCTCGATGCCATCCACCGTTGTGACGGCGAGACAAGCAAAACCCCAAGGGCATTTTTTACCCACTCCAAGCGCGTCGTCACAGGCTCCGCCACAGAAGGCGCCGGCGGCGCCGTAGACCACGCAGGCATCTTCAGTGCCCGTCACTCCCTGACAGTCCACAGGTTCGCTGCACGGCCGGCACAGGTTGGCGAAGTTCGACACACAAATAAACACGACGTCCGGACCGCTGGCCCCTACCTGGCTGCAGGTCCAACCGGCCGGGCACTCCTCCTGGCAGTTCTGCGTGCACACCTTCTGGCCCATGTGCTCAACGCACCAGCCGGACTGGCATTCCTGATTCTCCGTACATTCGTCCAGGAAGCACCCTTCTCCAACCTCACAAGCGAGCTGGTGACCCACATCGGCATCATCCGGGAGGTCCGCAAAGCCATAGTCCTTGAATACGTAGTCGGCCTTGGTCTCCGGCGCAACCGTGTCCGCGAAAACAACTGCGTCAGGCTGAGTACTCTCGGTTGCTGTATCGAGAATTGTCTGCGTTTCCGGACCACCGCTGTCAATGGTGACGGAGGTGGTTTGGCCACCACATCCGCCGCCCGCCATCAAGCACAGAAACACCACCATCCGGCAAGCTCTCATCCAAGCCATCATGATCACCTCCGATGCCAGCACCATACCGCAGGCGGACCAGTACGCGCAAGGGCGCATGCCCGCAGGCATGGCGCCGCCCCAGCCGTCCCAGCCGTCCCGGTTGATTACCGGCCGGGTCCCGTGGTATTCTCCTGGTCTCAATGGAGGCTTCTCAATACCCTCAGGGGTCTGAAAACATGGCTGTTGAGCAATACGACTTCATCCTGGTCGGCGGCGGGTCTGCCGGCTGCGTACTGGCGAATCGACTGAGTGCGAATCCTTCGAACCGGGTCCTGGTGCTGGAGGCGGGGCGGCCGGATTATCGCCTCGATTTCCGGCTGCATATGCCCGCGGCGCTGACCTATCCCCTGGCGGGCCGCACGTACAACTGGTGGTATGAGTCTGAGCCGGAGCCGTGCATGAACGGGCGCCGCATCTACCAGCCTCGGGGGAAGGTGCTGGGTGGGTCCAGCACGATCAATGGAATGATTTACATCCGCGGCAATCCCCTGGATTACGATGGTTGGGCCCGCAAAGACGGGCTGGAATCGTGGAGCTTCGCTGACTGCCTGCCCTACTTTCAGCGGGTGGAATCCCGGCTCATCGGTGCGGACGAGTTCCACGGCGTTGGTGGTCCCCTTGCCTTGACTACTCCTGAATGCGACAACCCGCTCTTTAAAACCTTCTTCGCAGCGGTCGAGGAAGCCGGGTACAAGGTGACCGACGATGTGAACGGTTTCCGCCAGGAGGGATTCGGCCCCTTCGACCGGACTACCTACAGGGGACGCCGACACAACGCAGCCCGGGCCTGGCTCCATCCGGTCATGGACAGGAAGAATCTCACGGTTCGCACAAAAACCCAGGTGAACCGCGTCGTGTTCGAGGGCAAACGGGCCGTGGGCGTGGAGGTCGGGTCGGGTTCCGGGGTTCGTACCTACCGCGGCGGTGAGATACTGCTGTGCGGGGGAGCAATTGGCTCGCCGCAGGTACTTCAACTGAGTGGAGTAGGCAACCCGGATGAACTGCAGGCGCTGGGAATCGAACCGGTACATGAACTGGCTGCGGTGGGTGAGCACCTGCGCGACCACCTCGAGGTTTATGTGCAGCACGCGTGTAAGCAGCCGGTCAGCCTTTACCCGTCACTCAAATGGTACAACCAGCCGGGCATCGGCTACCGCTGGCTCTTTCATCGAGACGGAGCCGGAACGAGCAACCACTTCGAAGCCGGCGGGTTCATCCGCACCAACGACGAGGTCGCCTATCCCAACGTCCAATACCATTTTCTTCCCATCGCCATCCGCTACGACGGCACCGCACCAGCGCAAGGCCACGGCTACCAGTGCCACGTGGGGCCGGTGCTCTCAGACGCGCTGGGTGCCGTCAAGATCCAGTCGGCCGACCCGCGCGTCCATCCACGCGTACTGTTCAACTATTTGTCCACCGCGAAGGACCGGCGTGAGTGGGTGGAGGCCATTCGCGCTACCAGGCACATCCTGAGCCGCCCTGCTTTCGACGACCTGAGAGGGGAGGAGCTGGCCCCGGGAGAGGAAGTCCAGAGTGACGAGGAGATCCTGGACTTTATTGCGAGAGAAGGCGAGAGCGCATACCACCCTTCCTGCACCTGCCGTATGGGCAAGGACCCGGACGCAGTGGTGGACCCTGAATTCCGTATCCATGGTCTGGAGGGAGTGCGGGTGATCGATGCCGCTGCCATGCCCGAGATCACCAACGGCAACATTTACTCGCCAGTGCTGATGATGGCCGAGAAGGCAGCGGATCTGATCCTGGGCAACACCCTCCTGCCTCGCTCCGGAGCGAAGTTCTATCGGCACCAAGGAGCAGACGACGGGGGAAGGCCGTGAAAGAAGAAACGCTTTTCATAGATGGCACCTGGAAGGGGGCTCAATCAGGCAAGTTGCGAGACATCATAAATCCCTTCGACCAGGCGGTCATCGCCCAGGTTGCTGAGGGAGGCAGGGCAGATGCGAAGGCAGCGATTGGGGCCGCGCGCGGGGCATTTGATCGCGGTGACTGGCCCAGGCTGTCCGGGGCTGAGCGGGGAGAGGTCCTAGCCCGCATCGGAGACCTCATCAAGAAGCACGCGGAAGCGCTGGCGCTTCTAGAAACCGAAGACACAGGCAAGACTCTGGAGGAGAGCCGCTGGGACATGGCGGACGTGGCCGACGTCTTCGCCTACTATGCAAGACTGGCCGGCGAGGACCGGACGGAAATCTTGTCCGCACCGGACCCTGGCCAGTCGAGCCGGTTGGTGCGTGAGCCGGTGGGTGTGTGCAGCCTCATCTGCCCGTGGAACTACCCACTTCTGCAAGCATCGTGGAAGGTTGCACCTGCGTTGGGCGCCGGCTGCACCATGGTCTTAAAGCCAAGCGAGATTACGCCGCTGACAACCATTCGACTGATGGAGCTGGCGACAGAAGCCGGCGTGCCCCCCGGCGTGCTTAACCTGGTGCTGGGACCAGGGCCCACCGTGGGGGCTGAGATGGCCGAGAATCGGGACGTTGACCTGGTCTCGTTCACCGGCGGATTGGCCACGGGCCGAGGGATTTTGCGGGCCGCGGCGGAAGGAATCAAGCGCGTAACGCTGGAACTGGGCGGCAAGAACCCACACATCGTCTTTGCTGACGGGGACGAGGACGCCGCGTTGGATGCAGTGCTCAATGGCGTCTTCTTTCATGCCGGGCAGATCTGCTCAGCCGGTGCCCGGGTGATGCTTGAGGAGCCGCTGCACGATCACTTTGTCCAGCGTCTTTGTGACCGCATGGCAAAGATCAAATTGGGCAACGGTCTGGCTGCCTCGACGCGCATGGGCCCGCTCATTTCTGCGGAGCACCGCGCAAAAGTGGAAGCCTGGATCGCCACCGGGGTCGAAGAAGGAGCCCGGCTGGTGCTGGGCGGCGCCCGCCCCCGGGAGCCCGAACTTGCACAGGGATTCTTCGTTGAACCGACGCTGTTCCTGGATTGCCGACCAGATATGCGAATCGTTCAGGAGGAGGTCTTCGGTCCGGTGATCACCGTGGAGCGCTTTGCCACTGAAGAGGAGGCCGTTGCCCTGGCGAACGACACGGCATACGGTCTGTCCGCTGGTTTCTGGACCCGGGATGAAGCGCGCATCGAGAAGGTCTCGAGTGCGCTGCACTTTGGTACTGTCTGGGTCAACAGCTTCAACGTCTACTTTGCCAGCGCACCCTGGGGGGGGTACAAGCAATCCGGACTCGGCCGCGAGTTGGGCCGGCCGGGTCTGGATGAGTACACGGAAGTCAAGCACGTCTGCCGTTCCCTCTCGCCGGAACCCCTGGGCTGGTTCTAGTTGATGGAGCGTAGCCAGTGGTGCCGTCTGCCCCGGTTTCGAGCCGTCGTTTTTGACCTCGACGGCACCCTGGTGGACTCTGAAGGTGGCACTGATAGAGCCGTTGTTTCGGTGCTCGAGGCGGCGGGCCTGAATCCGGAACCGGCCGGAGACCTGAGTCGGTTCCACGGGACCACCTGGCAGAGTATCGCGACCGAGTTGGTGGAGTTCTTTCCAGCCCTGGCAGGGCGACCGTTGGCAGATGACTTGCGAGAACTTTTCCAAGCTGACCAGGCCCGAAATCCTCCTCTCGAAATCCCCGGAGCCCGAACGGCCCTAACCGCGGCTGCGGCGCGCCACTCCACCGGAATAGTCACCTCCAGCACACGGTCGACCCTGGACCTGGCTCTGACCCACTTGGGGGTAGCCCACTCGTCCCTGGTGAGTGTCTGCTCAGAGGATGTAAGCCAGTCCAAACCATCGCCGGAAGGGTATCTCCTGGCCGCGCGACAACTGAGAGTTCAACCATCGCTGTGCCTCGTGTTCGAAGACAGTGAAAACGGCCTGGCTGCAGCCGGTGCGGCCGGCATGACGGCCATTGCTGTGGCGCATCGAGTAAGTGCAAAGCAGCGACGCAAGTTGGCGTCTATAGCGTCGATGGTTATAGGCGACTATACTGAACTGCCGGCCGGTTTCTTCATCGAGTCGTGGAAGGAGGCGCCTTAGATGGACGGCGCGGTTACACGGACCGCCAAGGTCTGGCGGGTGCGGGTTCTAACTACCACCTGGCTCTCCTACGCCGGCTACTATTTCTGCCGCAAGAACTACGCCATCGCCAAGTCGACGGTGCGTGATCAACTGGACATTTCCAACTCCGAACTTGCGCACATCTTCACCGCGTACCTGGTCGCTTACATGCTGGGTCAGTTCATGACCAGCTTCCTGGGACGCCGCACCGCGGCCCGGGTGTTGCTGCTGAGCGGAATGGGCGTCACCCTGGTGTGCAACCTGGCCTTCGGAGCAGCTACCCTGCTGGGGCCCGCGGGCTACTGGCCCATGGTTCTCCTCATGGTGGTCAACGGATTCGCTCAAGCCACGGGATGGCCGGGGAACGTAGGGGTCCTTTGCAACTGGCTGCAACGGTCTGAGCGTGGCAAGACCATGGCGGTCTGGGCGACCTCCTACCAACTGGGCAGCATCCTGGCCAAGGGGTTTGCCGCGTTTATGCTGGGCTGGCTTGGCCTGGCCTGGTCATTTTGGGGCGCGTCCGCGATCATGTTTGTAATCTGGGTGCTCTTTTTGTTGTTCGAGCGAGACAGCCCCGTGGACGCAGGGTTGCCGCCCCTGGTGGAGGAGGTCGAGGTTGAAGTGACCGCGTCTGCCGATGGTGCGGAAGGAAGCTCGCTGGCAGGCCTGGGTTGGACCCGCCAGACCGTGGTCACCATCGTGATGATGGGAATCACCTATTTCGTGTTCAAATTCCTGCGGTACTCTCTGGACAGTTGGTCTCCGTTGGCTTTCGAGGAACTGTTCCGCCTTGAGCCTGAACAGGCCGGATACTTTTCGACAATGTTTGACTGGGTGGGATTTCTGGGCGTGCTCGCCGCCGGTTGGGCTTCGGACCGTTTCTTCTCCGGTCGCCGTTACCAGATGATCCTGGTGATGACCCTGGGCATGGTTTGCGCGTTTGTCTTCCTGGCCCTGGTTGGAGTCAACTCGGTGGTGCTCTTCGCCTGCGGCCTGGCCCTGTGTGGCTTTATGTTGATGGGGCCCGACTCCCTACTGTCCGGAGCGGGAGCCATCGACGTAGGAGGGCGCAAGGGTGCGATCGTGGCCGCGGGTCTGATCAACGGCCTGGGCTCCATCGGCCCCATCTTTCAGGAAGAGGTTATCGGCTGGCTCCTGGACAATCATGGATTGGATTCCGTGCTTAGCATGTTGATTGGAATCGCCGCGTTGGGGATCATCGGCACCGCAGCGTTAGCTTTGCGCAGCCGTAAGGGGCTGTCTAGTCTATAGTACATGTTGGCGCCGTGCTGGTCGGGAGCCGACACAAAGAGGGGAGGAGTTCTTGCCCGCATCGGATTCGAGAAAGAAGATTGCCATCAATCCTCCTGTGTTCTTTGTTTCGGGAGGGTTGTTGGCGCTTTTCCTGATTCTTGGTGTTGCCATCCCGGACCAGGCGGCCAGCGTTTTCCCCAAGATGCTGGACTGGGTGACCTCGACCTTTGGTTGGTTGTATGTTGCCGCTGTTGTCACCTACTTCAGCGTGGCTGTCTGGCTGGTGTTTTCTCGTTATGGCAAGCTGCGGCTGGGGCAAGATGAAGACAGGCCCGAATTTGGCTATGCCGCGTGGTTTGCCATGTTGTTTTCCGCGGGCATGGGTATCGGGCTGGTATTTTTCGGGGTCGCCGAGCCACTGTATCACCTGGCTTCTCCACCGGCAGGTGTGGGCGCCGGGGAAGCTGCCCAACGAGCCTTGCCCGTAACCTTGTTTCACTGGGGAATCCACGCCTGGAGCATCTATGCATTGATGGCGCTGGGGATCGCCTATTTTGCCTATCGCAAGGGCCTGCCACTGGCCATACGCTCCTGCTTCTATCCGTTGCTGGGCCAGCGGATCTACGGTTGGCCGGGGCATCTCATCGACATTCTGGCCGTGTTTGGCACGTTGTTCGGATTGGCCACCTCTTTGGGACTGGGCGTGACCCAGGTAAGCGCAGGTTTGCACCATGTGTTGTCGACCCCACATACGTTGGCCATGCAGTTGATGCTTATCGGGGGTATTACACTGATAGCAACGTTCTCGCTGGTTTCGGGCGTGCATCGCGGGATACGCCGACTGAGCGAATTGAACATGGTACTGGCCACCCTGCTGTTGCTGTTTGCTTTTGTCGTTGGGCCGACCACATTTATCTTGAGCCAACTGCCGGTTGACCTTGTTGCCTATGCAAAGGAATGCGCGGAGCGCAGTTTCCGTCTTGACCTGCTTTGGGGCGAGGGGGCTAAGTGGTCGCGGGATTGGACGGTGTTCTATTGGGGCTGGTGGATTGCCTGGGCTCCCTTTGTGGGGATGTTTGTGGCCCGTGTCTCCAAAGGCCGCACCATTCGTGAGTTCATTCTGGGAGTCATGCTTGTCCCCACGGCCGTCACTCTGGTCTGGTTTGGTGTCTTTGGCAATACAGCCTTGCATTTGGAGCTATACGGTCCGGGAGGCCTGACAGAGGCGGTAAATCAGGATGTGTCCACCGCCATCTACGTGCTGCTGCAGCATCTTCCACTGTCGACGTTTACCTCTTTGCTTGCGGTCCTGGTGGTCGCGGTCTTCTTCATTACTTCCAGCGATTCTGCCTCCTTTGTGGTGGACATGCTTACCTCAGGGGGGCATCCCAATCCCCCCATCTGGCAGCGGGTCTTCTGGGCCTGTGCAGAGGGTGCGTGCGCGGCCGTTCTGCTGTATGCAGGAGGTAAGACGGCTCTCAAGGGGCTGCAAGCCGTGGTAATCAGTATCGGCCTGCCGTTTTGCCTGGTGCTGCTTGCTCTTGTGGTCAGCCTTGTCCTGGCGTTGCGCCAGGAACCTCGGAAGGAGTAGCAAGACGAGTTGGACAGCCATCGTCCGGAAGAATCCATCCGGGTCTGCGGGCCGAAGAAGGTGCGGGCAAAACGGACGAGTTCCAAGGCAAGGGATGTCTCTGTCCGGTTCGAGAGGGGGTGTTTCTATCGTCTCTTCCAAGCGACAAGGAAGTGAGCGACAACGCAGAAGACCGAGGTGCCCAGGCCGGCCAATAGCGTGCCCAGATACAATCCCGGGGGGTGCCCGACAGGGGGCCCTCCGTCGGCAACGACCGGGGGGGGGCTTTGAAGATGGAGGATGCCGCCCCAACCAAACACCAGCCCCAGCAGTCCGAGCACTAGT
>CAZVFX010000206.1:4785-8223 GCA_964626565.1 uncultured Myxococcales bacterium | reverse complement strand
GATTGCGGCTTCTTGAGACGCTTCAGGTCTTCGGCCTGCTGAACGACCGCAGTAAGCGCTATTGAATGTCGTCTACGGACACAGCCACCTCCACCGTGTCTTCATCCTCATCAAATCTGTCCTCTACGATGTCGTCCGGAACCCGCACCACAATCACGGTCACGTTGTCCCTCGCACCGCGGTCCAAAGTCTTGGCCAGGAGGCTGCGGCAAATCGCGTCCGGCTCAAGTTCGGCCGCCGCACAAGCCAGAATCTCTTCGTCGGTCACTTCCAGTGTCAGGCCGTCGCTGCACAACAGGAACAGGTCATCTGGCTGCAGCGGGAAGACACCTAGGTCCACCTCGGGAATGGCCGTCCTCTGGATCCCCAGCGCTCTCGTAATTACGTGCTCCATCTTGCCAAGGACGGGGGCTTGTTCGAGTGAAAGGTGGAACTTCTTCCTCAGCTTGTTGGCCACCGTGTGGTCAGCGGTGAGCAGGTCCAAGCGGCCGCCCCGAACGCGATAGCAGCGACTGTCCCCGGCGTGGGCCACGTAGGCCTTGGAGCCGGCAAAGAACACCGCGGCAATGGTGGTGCCCATCCCGGCTTTTACCGGGTCCTCCTGCATCTCTTCGACAAGATGCAGATGAGCCAGCTTGATCGCGGTGATCAGGCGAGCTGCGCGCAGGTCGTTGACCTGCACCGGAACAAAAGGCCAGGTGCCTTCCTTGTTCCGGCCCGTGTTCTCGAAAAACCGCCTGATGGCGTGCAGCGCGAGACTGCTGGCCGCGTGTCCGGCGTTGCGGCCGCCGACCCCATCGGCCACCGCGAACAACCGCTCTTCGGGAGCGGCCAGAAGCGAATCCTCGTTTCTGGCGCGTCTCTTTCCTTTGTCGGTGACTGCCCCGTACTGCATTCGGCTACCTTCCCGCATTTGCCATCACCACCACATTCAGAATAGGGTCAAAACCGTGCCCAGGCAAATTAGGAGGGACGGGAGGACATCAGGCGGCGCAGCCGCGCTTCATCCACATCGAAGGAGACGTTTCGCTCCTGGGCAACGGTGACCTGCCCGGGGCGGCCTTTCCGCACCGCTCGCACGTGCTTACGCCGGGTCCACATCACCTCGGCAAAGCCGTGGTCCGGAGCCTTGCTGAACCGGACGGCCAGATGAGCCGCGTCCAGCAAAGTTTCAGTGTCCGGCTCCTGCCCTCTGGCCAGAGGCACGACCACGTGGCTGCCCGAAAAGCCCCGCACGTGCAGCCATATGTCGTGGGGAGACGCCACCTGGAAGGTGAGTTGGTGGTTGTCTTTGCCCCCCTTTCCCACCAGCACCGGCCGGCCTGTGGAACTGACGAACTCACGAAAGGGCGAACGCACCGCCGGGGTGCGGCGGCTACGGCCCGGTGCCGCGGCCTGAGGCCCAAGCCCCGGAAAAGACTCCTCGACGAGGGCGGCCACCTCTTCGACCTCTTCCGCAGTCTGTGCGGCAGATAGGTTCTCCAGCAACGCGTCCAGCTTCTCCGCTTCGCCGGACACCTGCTTTCGCCGGGCTGCGATGACGGGAAGAGCCCGGCTCCCTTTTTTGTACTTCTTGAACAGTGCGGACAGATTCTGCGCCGGCCCGAGGCGCGGCTGCAGCGCGATGGTGGTCTCGCCGCCCCCGTACACGGTATCCTCCACCACGATCTCGGTCATCCCCTTGCGCACCTTGTGCAGGTTCATTTTCAACAGCTCGCCGTGACGGCGGAAGAGTTCGCACTCTTCGGCTTTCACCAGGTCCGCGTCGATCTTCTTACAAGTCTTTCGAACTCGCTTCAATCGCCGCTTCAGCGCCCCGGCCAGGACGTCCCGGGCTCTCTCTTCCTGCTTCTGCGAAGCCTCCTCCTCGTACAGCCTCTCCAATTGCAGGCTGGGGGACGTCCCGGGCTGCAGCCGAGAACCCGGTGCCGCCGTCGCTCCTCCAGTGGGTGCAGGTGGCGGCTCATACCGGGCGCCGACCGTCAGCGACCGCTTGTGCGAACCGGCAGGCTGCATGGTAAACAGGATCTTCAACTCCTCGGCGGTCAGAAACAGGTTTGGATGGTGTCCCGACAACTCCGCAACCAGAGACCTCGGCCCCCCTCTCGTCTCGAACTCCAGCACGAGCACCCGGTCATCCCAAGGCATGCTTACTGCGACCAGGCGCCCTGCGAGCAAGTCCTTGCGCAACTTGGCGGTGAAGGCGGGCGGAGGGTCCAGAGTTCCGCTACGGGATGACACCAGGTGCACCCGGGCGCTGGCCGCGCTGGTTTCCACCAGCAGGTAGCGGGTCGCACCGGGGGACCGTAACGCAAGCGTGACTGCGGTTGGGGAAGGTTGCCGGACTTCCTGCAGTACGGCGCCGGAAACAGAGACGGAAAGCTCGTCGACCACCGCGTTGAGTTCCGCCAGTGTCATGTTCATTGCCGGCCCCAATTAAATAGCAACGTCAGTAGTAATGCTATAGCATAAAAAAGCATTTGAGTCAGTCTCCCCTTTCTGCTATAAGACAGCGTCTTAATGAAGACGTTCATAGTAGTGAGGTCAAGTCATGGATGTAGTGCTGCTGCTCGCCGCCCTTCCTCCCCTTGCTGTCGGGATGATCGGCTTGTACGCCCCATTCTTCAAGGGCAAGCGGGAATTGGAAGAGCTTGAAAAAAAGTATGGTAAAGCGAAGGCGAAGATCGAGCGCTTCGAGGTTCGTTTCGACGAGCAGAAGAAGAAGATCGACAAGTTCAGTCGCCAGCTCGACAGCAACAAGAAAGAGATCGATGAGCTGAAGATTCGGAACCGCCGCTACGAGGACGAGACCAAGAAGGTAACCAGGGCGGGAAGGGAATTCCTGGACCGGGAGCAGACTCTCACTGCCGACGCCGACTCCAAGGAGGCGGCCCTCAAGGAGGTGCAGGCAGAGCTCCTCGATGTCCGTCAGAAGAACGCTACTCTGGCCGGAGAGGTGCGCGACCACAAGGAGCGCTGCACCGGGCTTGAGCGGGAGTTGGAGACGGCTCGTGCCGCAGCTCAAAAAGCCCCTGCAGAAAAGGCTCCCCCGCCGCCCCCTCGGGAGCAGCCCCCCCGCGATGTGGAAGCACCGCCCGACGAAGGATTGCAGAAGCGGGTGCGGGAATTGCAGAAATCGCTGAAGGCCAGGGAGACCGAGTTGAAAGTGCTCAGGCGCAAGCAGGAGCACAACCGTCGGGCCTACCTGGTTACGATGATGCAACTGGACCTTGCCCAGGACGAACTTTACATGCTGAAGACGGGCAAACCCCGCCGTGACACCCAGAAGGCCCGGCGCCAGGTTCCGGAAGGCGAGCCCGCAACGGAAGACCAGCCGGCGCCGATTGTGAGCGACGAGGAACCCGAACCGGAAACGGTTAGCGAACTCCTTGACGAAGTCGAGCCCAACGCCGCAACGGAAGATAACCAAGCCCCGAC
>CAZVFX010000206.1:2684-4685 GCA_964626565.1 uncultured Myxococcales bacterium | reverse complement strand
CCGCAACGGAAGATAACCAAGCCCCGACGGTCACGGAGGGGGAACCCGTGAAAACGGAGGAATCATGAGACTCGTACACCTGCTTGCAATAGGTCTGCTGCTGGCTCTTCCGCTGGGCCTCGCAGCCCAGGAGAAGAAAGCCGAGCCCAAGCCCGACGCCAAGCCTGAGGCAGCCCAACCCGAGGCGGCCCAGCCCGAGGCAGCCCAGCCCGAGACCGCGGAGCCGGCAGCCGAGGAAAAGAGCGAAACACCTACGGAAGTGCCGCCGAAGAAGAACAAGGGGCACAGACCATACACCGCGACCGAGTTCGAGATGGAAAACATGTCGGACATCGAAATCGAGAACTATGGCAAGATCGTGAAGATCCGGGAAGACAGCATCGCCAAGATGAAGAACCTGGTGGACACCACGCCCAACTATCCGAACATCGCGGACATCTACTATCGTATCGCCGAGTTCATGACTGAAAACACCAAGTACAAGATCGCGCTCCAGGCCAGGGAATACCGCAAGGACTACGAGCGGTTCAAGGCGGGCAAACTGGACAAACTGCCCGAGGCGCCGAAGAAAGACTACTCGGCGTCATTGCCGCTGTACGAGACGATCCTCATGGAGCACCCGAAGTATTACCGGGTGGAGGAAGTGCTCTTCTACCTCGGTCGTAACGGTGTCGAAACCGGCAGGTCATTGAACGACGGCGACCTGGTGGAGAAGAGCGTCAAGTACCTCAACAAGCTCGAGAAACTGTTCCCCGAGAGCCAGTTCCTCCCCAAAGCATTCTTGTTGGCCGCCGAGTACTACTTCCAGCAGAACAACTTGTTCGAGGCGCTCAAATATTACAAGAAGCTGGTGGAGCAGCACAAAGAAGCCCCCATGTATCTGTATGCTCTCTACAAGCAGGGCTGGGTCTACTACAACTACCAGCAGTACGACAAGGCACTGGCTAATTTCGAAGAGGTGATCCAGTCATTGCGGGAGGAAGGCAAGGAAGACAACACTCTGCGGCATATGACGCTGAAGGACTAC
Source organism: uncultured Myxococcales bacterium (assembly GCA_964626565.1). Classification (GTDB taxonomy): domain Bacteria; phylum Myxococcota_A; class UBA9042; order CAIXZC01; family CAIXZC01; genus CAZVFX01. The sequence continues at coordinate 3,658 of CAZVFX010000206.1, read as the reverse complement.
GTAATCACCATTTCGGAGGCGGGCCTGGGTTGGACCTCGGCCAGGGATTTCCTGAAAGAAGAGATTGGCGAGGAGGCCACTCACGAGACTTTGCACTCGGTTGCGCAGAAGCTGGCAGACAACGGCTTCTACGATGATTCGGTGGCCATCAACAACTACTTCATCACGCTGGATCAGAACGCGCCGAGGGCAGTGGAGTACTGGAACGCAATTCTCAACATCTACCGCTTCAACTTCCCGTTTGAAGAGACCGAGAAGCAGGTGCGAGGGCTGCGCTTCTTTTTCCGGCCGGACGGCCCTTGGGCCGCGCACAACAAGGCAAACGCGGACGCGACCGCAGCCGCCAAAGACCTGCTGGTCAAGTGGGAGCTGTCACTGGGAGAATTCTACCTGGCGGAAGGACTCTACTTCAACAAAGGGGACGACTCGTTCCTCATGGCTATTCGCAGGCTGGAGCAGACCCTGGAAAAGGGCGCGGGCAAACGAACCGAGCAGGCTTACGCAGGCATCCTTCTGGCTCGCCAGGGACTGTTTAGAAGTGCGTCGGAAGGGCGGGTCATCTGGGTGGCGGAAAACGTCCTCGGCCTGGCCTATCCCGACGACTACAAGCTGCCGCAAAAGCTCAGGACTCAGACGCTGAAGAAAAACGAAGCCGGGTATATGACGGACAGGGAAAAGTACCTTGCACTGGCTGACCGGCAGGGCCAGAAGCCCGACCTCAAGCCGCTGGCCGCCGTCGAAATGGAGGCCGAAATCCTCTACACTGCGGCCCTTATAAATTACGTGTATGGCCACCAGCCCGAAGGGCTGAAAGACATCGACGCACTGGTCGCTCTCAACCCCAAGAGCCCGTACTTGGGCTGGGCCGGAGACATGATTTACGACATGTCGGCACGGGCCAAGGACTGGGCCGGACTGCAGCGGCGCATGAAGGCGATGCTGGACGCGGGCAACACCCAGATCACCCCGGAAGG
>CAZVFX010000206.1:0-2584 GCA_964626565.1 uncultured Myxococcales bacterium | reverse complement strand
TGCATCGGCGAAACCGGCTGCAAGGTCAAGAACGAGTTCTCCAAGACCACCTGCAACGTCGCCTTCGACAAGGGCTACTACACTACCCTTGCGGGCGGCGTCTTCGTGATCGAGGGGATTAAGGGAACCGACAAGCTGTACGGAGCGCTGCAGTCGGACAACACTGTATCGCTGGTATACGAACTGACTCCCGCAGTTTCTTGCTGCACCGATACCTTTGCCTTCGACGCAACCTGGGCGAATACGGCGGATTGCTCCGACTATGCGAACCCGGACTGCGACCCCTACACGGACCAGCACTGCGAGGCCGGGATGAACTGCATCTTCGGTGCTGATAACAAGCCGGTATGCATGGTGGCAGGGGAGAAACAGATCGGCGAAGAATGCGCAATGCAGGGCAACTGCGCTGACGGCGTCTGCATGGCGCTGGAAGGCACACCCGGTCAGCATTGCTACCAGTACTGCCTGGGCGCCGGCGCCTGCGGATACGGACAGCAGTGCATGCCGCTGGACGGCGAGCCGTGGAAGGTGTGCAGCCTGTCCACCGTGGAGTACGAAGACTGCAATCTGCTGACCCAGAATTGCACCATAAAGGGAGAGGCTTGCTATTTCTCTTCCAGCCCCATCAACCAGCCTGTTTGCATGAAGGAAGGGACCGGTGAGAAGGGCGACCCCTGCGACTCATCCACCGAATGCCACAAAGGCCTCGATTGCATCGCCAACAAGGAGTGCATGCAGTTGTGCAACATGCAGGGCGGCGACCCCGAGTGCGAGGACACCTTCACCAACTGCCCGAAGTTGTATCAGTACCAGAACGCCGGCTATTGCGACGAATAGGGAACGGCGAGTAGCAATTTTCAATTTTCAATTCACACCATTCCGTTCTGTCATCCTGAACGCAACGACGCACCCATTTTCGCACTTGGCCCCACTTTCCTGGAGTGAGTGAAGGACCCCGCTCATGTCCGGATGCTTTCGTCGCTACGGCCTTGCTTTTCCTTTCAACTGGGAAAGAGTCCGACTGCCCGTAAGCAGCATGTATGCTCTCAGCCCTTCATGAAGGTAGTCGAGGTACTCCAGAAGCTCCTGCCTGCCCTTATCCGCAGCTTTCAGCACCGGCGAGGCTGCGGCGACGAGATCGGCGCCCAAGGCCAGCGCCACCGCGGCATCCCGAGCGGTGCGCACGCCGCCGGAGCCGATGAGAATCGGGGACGGGGCGTCGCTGTCGGGGCGGGCGTCGAGCCGGGCGCGCAAGTTGGCGATCGCGTCGACCGTGGGGATTCCCCAGTCCGCCAGCTCCTCGCCAAGGCGCCTGGATGCCGTATCCCTCTGTCGCAGCGCCTCCACCTTCTCAAAGCTCGTGCCGCCTCGGCCCGCCGCGTCGATTCCCGCTATCCCCGCATCCAGCAAACGTTCCAGGTGAGAGGTGGAAAGCCCTGCGCCCACCTCCTTCAGCAAGACGGGAACGGGCGACCAGGCCGCCAGTCGGCACACTGCATCCAAGGCGCCGGCAAACTCCCGCTCCCCTTCCGGCTGCACAAGCTCCTGTGACGCGTTGACGTGAACGTAAAGACCATCCAATCGCAACTTGTCGGCCAGTTTCAGCAAGGCACCGGCAAACTCGTCGTCCCGTAGCTGCCACGCTGAGATATTGCCCAGCAGCGCAACATCTGGGCAAACATCCCGGACGTTGAATTCGGAGAAGTACTTCTCATCTTCCACTGCCGGCCGCATGGAACCAAGGGCAAACCCGATGCGCCGGGATTGAGCAGCACCGGCCAACTCGTGGTTGAGCTGTCGCCCTTCCCCCAACCCGCCAGTCATGGGGCTGATCAGAAACGGAAACGACAGCTTCCTGCCCAGGAACTCAATGGAGGTTTCAACATCCTCTAAAGCTAACTCCGGAAACGACTCCCCCCGCAGCCGATACCCACCAAGCCCCGCATCCCCGGACTCCACCTCTTCCTCCAGGCAGATCCTAACGTGGTCTCGTTTCCTATCTTCCATAGTCGGGGCGACTGGATTTGAACCAGCGACTTCCAGTACCCAAAACTGGTGCGCTACCAGGCTGCGCCACGCCCCGATAAACAAATAGTCAAACTCTCTAGCCGCAACACCCTTCATGCTAGAGGGGGCGACTGGATTTGCAATTCGACCGAACTTCACAAAACCGGGCGAATCAAGGAGGCGAAGACGACTTCACCAGCGACTTCCAGTACCCAAAACTGGTGCGCTACCAGGCTGCGCCACGCCCCGATACATCAGCAAAGCTGATTATAGGGCTAGTAAGTTTCAATTCAAGCTGAATCGTGTGTCTTCCCCTTCCCGATACCATGCTCGGCCCCATTCGCTACCCCAACTGCTGACCGAGGATCTGACGTCATTGTCAGGCACGACAGTCATCGAGGCGAAGGAGGGGCTGCTGGTCGCCGGATCTGCCGATACCTCCAGTGGCCGGGGCACTGGCGCAGTCAAATGCAGTCGGAGGTGGTTAGACGCAGCCCCTCCTTCGCCTCAACGCGGACAGGTGCCAAATGCATAGAACGGAGTTCGGTCAACAGTCGGGGTAGCGAACGGTGCCTGA
>CAZVFX010000205.1:8093-8227 GCA_964626565.1 uncultured Myxococcales bacterium | reverse complement strand
GATCTACCCTCTTGACATCCTCCTCCATAGAAGCCCACATCGTAAGCTGTGGGAATGTGGAGATGTGACGAGTCGAAGCCTCCAGGAAAGCCCCGAGCTGTTGCCCGAAGAGCCAGGGCGACGGCACATCCGCA
>CAZVFX010000205.1:0-7993 GCA_964626565.1 uncultured Myxococcales bacterium | reverse complement strand
ACTCCCCGGGCTTCCGGCCGGGGCTATTGGCTGGCGTGCCCCATGGGGCCTGGTTCGGATTTGGGGTATCAAAGACAACTCCCCGGGCTTCCGGCCGGGGCTATTGGCTGGCGTGCCCCATGGGGCCTGGTTGGATCGGGAGGTCAGAACAGGGTGAGGCCGGTGTTCCCTGCGGGACCTGAATTCGATTGCTGAGATTGACGGCGCAGTTGCGCCGGCGCCCGCCCTCGGGCATATTTATCCTAGGAGGGTCAGCATGAAATCTCAAATCATAGCCGCGCTGGCGGCCTTGGTCTTCGCGATGCCCGCAGCAGCAGAAGACAAGCCTTCCCCCGGCCCGGCGCCTCTGCGCCTGGAGCTGGTCGCGGCCAAGCCTGGAAAACTCCGGGCCGTGCTGCACAATACGGGCAAGACTGCCCAGGAGTACCTGGTGGACTACGACTGTTGTTCGCCCTCTCAGCCGGTGGTTCTGACTCTCACCAACGCGGCCGGGGCGGTGGAGGTACCGTTCGACGTTTGCCTCCGAGTGAGCTGCAAGGCGGTGGGGCTGCCGGTTTCCCGGGACAAGTTCGAGAGACTGGGGGCAGGGAAGAAGCGCACAGTAGTGCCGGCCCTGGTGGATTTTCAGGAGGCCACGGGCGCTTACCGCGTGGTCTGGGGAACCAACATCTTTTCCCTCAATCCGGGCGTCTACCAGGCGTCTGCGGTCTGGGTGAGCCAGCACCGCGACGTATCCACGCCGAAAGGCATCGAAACCCTCGACAACGTCTGGCTCGGCCGTCTCGAGGCCGGGCCGGTGAAGTTCACCTTGCCGCCGCAGGCGGAGGAGGATTGAGGCGGGCTGACCCCGCCGCGGGCACTAATGATAGAAATACGGATTCACGTAATCGGGCGTGACCTTCACATCCGGGCAATCTCCCGGCACCATGCTCACCGTTCCAGTGGGCCACTCAATCGTCGCCACCTCCCACATATCATTCTCGAACAGAAGTACGTCTGAGAACTCAGCTACCAATTTCCCGTAGATATAGACACGCACAGTGGCGTACGCACCCCCGTACCCGTGGTCGTTCCAATAATGAACGCCCACTTTGTAGGTCAGGTTCTCCGGAATATTGAGATTGATGTTCTCGGGCCCCGCACCGTCGGTATCATCCCGGTCAAGGTCGGCATTATCGTTCGAGGAGGGGTCAAAACTACCCCAGTTGGGGTGAGCGTTGAACCAGAAGCAATCGAAAGGAATGTCGAACCAACCGTCCGGCGCGCCGTCGCCGTCCAGGTCCGGGCCCGCTGCAAAGGGGTGGAGGAAATGCAAATCCAGGTCGGAACCTGCCTCCGGCCCCGTGTCGGTTTCGTCCGGATCTTCCGGCGTGTGCCAGAGCAACTCTATGTGGAGCGCCTGGTCCGGGATCACCACGACCTCGAATTCGGCAGGATGCAAAGACTGAGTACCCAAGCCGTCGAACACCGTCAGATAGAAAGTATAGACTCCGGCTACGTTGACCTCGAAGGACGGGTTGGGGAAGTTGCTCGCGGGCACGAAAATCGATTGGGACATGATCGGTTGGCTCACCTCCCATTGCCATTTTGCCACCGTTCCGTTGTGGACGTAGCTCTCGTCCCCGTAGAGGTGCATCACCGTCTGAGGGATCACCTGGTCACCTTGCTCGCTCTTGATCACCGGGATAGGCGGCGGCGAGTCAAACTCTGGATCGGCCGAGGGGATCAACATGCCGGGGCTGTGACGACCTTCGCCGTTCTCAATACCCAGGGGCGCCGACTTACGGCCGGCAGGGGCCTGGCTCACCGGTTGTAGAGCAAGGTGCTCCGGCACTGCCGATTCGTCAGGCGCCACATCTTCAATGAGCGTCGCCCCGGGAACCACAGGCGACTCACGTTCAGGGCTGCATCCGAAAACAACCAGGCTCAATACAACGATGGCCAGCGGGCTCGAGTGAATCATCATGTCTCCTTCCTCCAGCCGAACGCCACACCCGACATACAAAGACACACGAGTAGCAACGAAGGGATCAATCATTCCGCCCTCGCCGTAGATACCCAAAACCAATGAGCAGCTCCAAAGGAGTCTTTCGCCGTTGATACCCAAATTCCGAATAGCAGCTCCTCCGGAGCAAGAGCCAATAGCCCCGGCCTTTCGCCGTAGATACCCCAAACCAATGAGCAGCTCCTCCGGAGCAAGAGTCAATAGCCCCGGCCGTAAGCCCGGGGTACAGATGTGACGCCGCACCGGATCTCCCGGCACCCGCCCGGGCCTTTCCCAGAGGCTTCGACTCGGCACATCCGCAACGATCCCCGGGCTTACGGCCGGGGCTATTGGCCAGCGTGCCCCATGGGGCCTAAGTCGGATTGGGAGATCAGAGGCGGGTGAGGCTTAGGCTAACCCCCGCAGCTTTTGCTGAGGGGTACGCGTCCCGCAAAATCCGGCGACAAGACCCTTAGGACGGTGCGCATCGATCCAATCGTCCTTGAACAGTAGCGGGTCCCGGCTGTACAATGTGGCGATCAGGGGAGGAGTGAGATGAGAGGGATAGGGGTTGTCTGCGTAGCGGCCGTGGCCCTTTGCGGCTGCTGGGATTCCGACGACGGAAGCGGAGTTTGCGCCAGTCCTCTGGGGTCTGTGGAGGTGGTCATCAACAACCATGGCGGGGAGACGCTCTACGTCGATTCCGACGACCCGGTGACCTACTACCGTTTCGAGGCCGGCGCCTGGCAGAACGTGCGCACGAAACACGGGTGTGTGCCCGTGTGTAATGAATGTGTGGACTATCAGTGCAGCGCATGCCCGGCGGCTCCCCAACAAGTCGCAGCAGGTGCGACGTCCTCCCACGCCTTCAGCGGGCTCATCTACGGCCAGGCCGGGTTCAGCAAGTGCACCGGCGACGACGGCGAAATCAACTGTTTCGAGCAGGCGTGCGCGGCCCCGGGCCTGTACAAGGTCCAGGTGTGCTTCGCCCTGGAAGCGGGGGAAGTCTCCAACGACTCAATGGAGTGCGAAGAGATGAGCCCTCTCGTGGGTCCAGTGTGCAAAGAAGTCGAATTCGACTTCCCCGACGTCGCCACCGTGCAGATTGACGTCCCGTAGGGGGCCAACGGTCCGCCTTTCGCCGTTGATACCCCAATTTGCCCACAAGGGCTCCTGGGGATCCCCGGGGTGGAGATGTCACGTTGCACCGGGTCTCCGGGCCATCGCCCAAGATCACCGGCTCCCGCCAGCGGCCCCCAGCAATGCAGCCCCATCGGCATTGCCCTCCCGCGGCCTACTGAAAGAAGAACGGATTCTTGTAATTCGGCGTAATCTTCGTTTCCGGGCAATCTCCAGGCACCTTCTCCACCTTTCCCGTGGGCCACTCGATCGTCGCCACTTCCCACAGGTCAAGGGCGTGGAGAACTACGTCCGAAAACTCGGCCACCAGTTTGCTGTAGATGTACACCCGCACCGTCGCCCAGGCCGGGCCGTACCCGTGGTCATTCCAATGGTGGACCCCCAGCCGGTAGGTCACGTTCTCAGGAATATTGAGGTTGATGTTCTCCGGCCCCGCGCCATCGGTATCATCCCGGTCGAGGCCCGGGTTGTCGTTGAAGAACGGGTCGAAACTCCCCCAGTTGGGATGGGCGTTGAACCAAAAGCAGTCGAAGGGAATATCGAACCAGCCGTCCGGCGCACCGTCGCCGTCCAGATCCGGGCCCGCTGCAAAGGGGTGCAGGAGGTGGAGGTCGAGGTCGGTGCCCGCTTCGGGGCCTGTGTCGGTCTCGTCCGGGTCTTCCGGCGTGTGCCAGAGCAACTCTATGTGGAGCGCCTGGTCCGGGATGGCCACTACCTCCAAGACGGCTGGCTTGGGGGACTCGGTACCCAGTTCATCGGTCACGGTCAGGTAGAAAGTGTAGGTCCCGGCGACGTTGGCTTCGAAGGTGGGGTTGGGGAAGGTGGATGACGGCACGAATACCGATTGGGACATGATCGGTTGGCTCACCTCCCATTGCCATTTTGCTACCTTTCCATTGTGGGCGTAGCTCTCGTCTCCGTAGAGGTGGAGAACCGTCTGCGGAATCACCTGGCCTCCCTCGGCGCAGTCGATGACGGATGCCGGAGGCGCAAACCCCGGATCCCAGGAAGGGATTTCGGGGCCGTTCGCGGTCTCCGAGGGGGCCGTAACCACCGCCGCACCCAGGACCGGCATCGCCTCGTCCTCATCGAACACGGGGGCAGCAGGCAACGCTGCACCAGCGTCGGCGGAGTGGCTGGCCATGTCGTCGGCATCGTATTCCATCTGCTGTACGATGTTCTGCGGCACCGGCTCGGGGAAGCAGCCGGCGGAAACAAGGAGCAGGGCAGAGAGTGCAAGCAAAGAAGGTGAATACATGTGTTCTCCTAGCCCCGGTGAACCGCCACACCCGGTATACTTGGACACACGAAGTGGTGGAAAGGGATCATGCTTGAGCGCATGGCTGAGGCGCTTCGCTCCGGGGAGGGGCGCCCCGGTTGGGGCGGGACCGTGGGCGATGGGCGGTGGTAAGCGACAAGCTACCCCCCCCTTCGGCCCTTGCTCCGCCTTCTGCAGGCGCTCGTGCCTTTTCCCCCCGCAGGGGGATTCGACTCATTCCACCACCACCCTAGTCGATCCGTAAGTCTCAGCGCCCGCAGGCGCGTGGGCTGAGGCAGCACGTCCGCGCGCCGCAGGCGCATGGGACGAGGCAGCACGTCCGCGCGCCCCAGGCGCATGGGACGAGGCAGCAAGTTCGCGCGGCTGGGGCGCTCTCACCGGCCCCCGCCGGTAGCGTCCAGTACGACAGGGCCCGCTCGGCGCCAAAGGCGCCAGCTACAGATCTGCTAGCGTGGTGGCCGAAGAAGTCACATCCCCCTGTGGGGGGATGAGCCACAAGCACTGACCGTCGGTCGAGCGAGTGGCTCAGGGGGGGTACTCGGCGAAGCCCGACGAAGCCTTGCGCGAAGTCGGGTCGCTTACCACCGCCCATCGCCCACGATCCTCTTTTTTGCAGATAAATCTGCCACCAGGCCTACGCCCCCCCGATAACAAGGGAGAAGGACAACGACACAAAAGGGAGGATTCCGATGCATCTCAGAGAAAAGGTGCGCGCCTTGCGGCGCAACATGACCCCGCCCGAGCGGATACTCTGGTCGCGGCTCCGGCGCCGCCAACTGCTGGGCCGCAAGTTCCGCTGCCAGCACGTCGTCGCAGGCTTCATAGCCGACTTCGCCTGCTTGTCCCCGAAGCTCATCATCGAAATCGACGGAGAGATTCATGACGAGCTTCGGGATTTGGACGCCGAGCGAGCGAAGCTGCTGCGTGGGCTTGGTTTTCGGATTCTGCGAATCCGTAATGAGGCGGTCCTCATGGACCTTCCTGCAGTGCTGCAGCGCATCGCCAAGGCGCTTCTCTCCAGGTAGGGGCGCCCCGGCTCCCGCCGGCGGCCCCCAGCAATGCAGCCCCATCGGCATTGCCCTCCCGCGGCCTACGGAAAGAAGAACTGATTCTTGTAGTCATGCGTGATCTTGTACTTCGGGCTGTCCTCGGTCACGATCTCCACCTTCGCCGACGGCCATTCCACGGTCGCCACCTCCCACATGTCGAGGTCCTTCAGCAACACGTTCTCCACCGCCAGAACAAGCTGGCCGTAGATGTACACTCTCACCGTCGCCCAGGCCGAACCGTACCCATGGTCGTTCCAATAGTGAACGCCTACCCGATAGGTCACATTTTCGGGAATGTCCAGGTTGATGTTCTCCGGCCCGGCGCCGTCCGTGTCGTCCTGGTCGAGGCCCGGGTCGTCGTTGATGGCCGGGTCGTAGCTGCCAAAGTTCGGATGAGCGTTGAACCAGAAGCAATCAAAGGGAATATCGAACCATCCATCAGGCGCACCGTCCCCGTCCAGGTCCGGACCCGCAGCAAACGGGTGCAGGAAGTGCAGGTCCAGGTCGGAACCCGCCTCCGGCCCGGTGTCGGTTTCGTCCGGGTCGTCCGGCGTGTGCCACAACAGTTCGATGTGGATCGCCTCGTCGGGAATCACCACTACCTCAAACGTCGCAGGGAACGGAGACGGCGCACCCATCGCGTCGAAGACGGTAAGCCGGAAGGTGTAGATTCCCGCCACGTTGACCTCGAAGGTGGGGTTGGGGAAGGTGGATGACGGCACGAACACCGATTGGGACAGGGGCGGCTGGTCCACCTCCCACTTGTATACCGCCACTATGCCGTCGGGTGCATAACTTTCGTCGCCGTAGAGGTGAAGGACCGTTTGTGGGATCACTTCGTACCCTTCTGCGCTTTTGATGGTGGCCGTAGGAGGTGTGGCGCTGACACAAGCGCCCTTGAGTGAGACGTCGACGGTGGCTTCCGGTTCATCAGTCGCAACCTCCACAGCCCCTTCGTCCAGTACGATGGAGCCGTCCGCGTCGAGGCTGCTCAACTCCAGCGGAGCGTAGGATACCGGTATCATCAGCTCCTCGCCCGCAGCCAGCGGCAGGGGGTAAGAGGGAGACGGTACAAGCTCCAGGCCGGAGGAATCAATATCGAACCAGGGAGAAGAGTCGGCCGTGAGCGCTATTCGCTGTAGTTTCAGAGGCGTGTTGCCGCAGTTGCGCACCAGGATCTGGACAGTGACTGCATCATCCGGCACGACACCCCCGAACGACACCTCCTGAGGGTCCGCCTCCAGGCATGGCGGCAGTTCTTGCACCGCCGCAATTTCCGGCTCCTCACGGCCAACAACATCCTCAGCAACCTCGTCGTCTCCTGCCGAGCCGGCATCCAACGCCAACATATGCAGGGGAGGTCGAGCCTCCTGCGGGCACCCGGCAAGCAACATAAGCAAAGCGGTCAACCAAACGCCAAGGCGTAGTTCCATGGAGCATTACCTTCCTCCGGTCGACCGCCGCACCCGATATACTGGGACACACGAGGCGCAAGGAATAGATCAATCATTCCGCCTTTCGCCGTAGCTACCCAAAACCAGTGTGCCCTGCGGGGCCTGATTCGGATTGGGAGATCAAAAGCAGGTGAGGCCCAGTCTAGCCCCCGCAGCTTCCGCTGACGGGCACGCACTGATCCACCTCGCCCCCATAGATGGAGGGTGCCGACCGGCAGTCATAGCCATCCGCACAAGCATCGTCTTCCGGGCATGCATATCCGCAGAAAGTCCCGTCATCCAGTTGAACGCAGAGATTCCCTGCTCCTGAGCAATGGAGGTCCTTCTCGCACGGTTCGCAGACGCAATCGGAGTACGGTTTGCAGATGAAATTCGGGTCGGGACTCCCGGGGAAGACAAAACCAAAGCAATCCCAACCTTCCGGGCATTCGGGCATGCAATGCATGTGGACGCACACGTTCCCGATGGTCTTGGTCTCAAGGCAGTACATCCACTCGGCGCAGTCTTCGGTCGTCTCGCACGGCTTGCCGAACTCCGGCTCGGGCTCCAGATCCACCGGAATATCGAAAGGCACCTCCACTTGTATCTCCACCACCTCGTCCGGCTCTTCGCTCAGGTCAACAGGCGGGCACGGGCCGTCGAACAAGCACCAATGATCGATCCAGCACGAAACAACGCCGTTTTCACAGCCGCACCCGTACTCTTCGCAGCACTGTCCGGTGGAAGGGCAGCAAACCGACTCATCGACGCACCACCAGTCACCGGTGCAGGCGGACCCATCGTCGTCCGGGTTCACATTGCACTCAATCCTCCCCGACTCTCCGGCCCCAGCCGCATCGGCCTTGGACTTCGAACGAGGACATCCACCGGACGCCATCGCAATCACCAGCAAGACGGCAACTCCGCACCCTCTCATTCGTTCCTCCCTGTTCCAACTGTCCCACTCCCACGACAATACCAAAAAGCCGTACCAAAAAATATCTTTACAAAACCCCACCCATGACTATGATTTCCAATGCTTTGAGTAGTTGGCCAACGTAGCTCAGTTGGTAGAGCAGCTGATTCGTAATCAGCAGGTCAGGAGTTC
>CAZVFX010000204.1:0-8265 GCA_964626565.1 uncultured Myxococcales bacterium | reverse complement strand
CCCGGCCTCCCCCGGCCGCGTCGCCGTCTTCGAGTGCTGGACCCGCGAGGCGGATAAAGCCCCCCCCATCGCGGGCCCCCCCAACGGATCTTCCCCCCCCCCCATCCCGCAATCATACCATCCCACCCCCGCATTCCAACCGCACGACGGCTTGACTGTCGGACAGTCGAGGCAGTGCAGCGCCCCGTTCATGCAATACTTCAGCCTTCCCTCCTCATCGCAACAGCCCACCAACCCCAGTCCCCCGCAGTCGTCACCTATAGGGGCCGCGGCGCCGGGACAGTAGCTCTCAACCGCAACGCACTGCCCCAGCCAGCACTGTTCCGATGACGAACACTCGCCGCAAACCCCGCCGCAGCCGTCGGAACCACACTCCTTGCCCTGGCAATCGGCCTGGCAACCGCTGCATCCCCACAGTGCGGGGCACTCCTCGCACACGTCGGGACAGCAGTCGCCGTGGACGAAACACGCACCGTCACAGAAGCAGCCGTCGGGGGAAGGCTCGTTGACGTTGCCGCACGATCCTTTGCAGCTTTGGGGTGGGGCACAGACAAAGTTGAGGCAGGTCTGGCCCGCGGCGCAATCACCGCAGGACAGGCCGCAGGAATCTCCCCCACACTCCTTATCCTTGCAAGTACACGGCTCACACGAACCCCCGTTGCACATCTCGCCCTTTTCACAGGGCGGATAGCACGTGTGGCCACACTGCTTGGGGAACTGGTCTTCCGGAGCCTGGTATCCTTTGGTGTCACACCTGTACCCGCCATGACTTTTCGACCAACCGCAAACCGGTGAACCGCCCCATTCACAGTCGTGGCAATAGACAAAACCCTCGTGGCACCACACCGCCCGGTCTTCAGCGTCGCAGCACCCCTCGTCCCCCAACCAGGGAGGACAGCCGGAGGCCGAAGATTCGTATTTCCCCTTACAATCCTCCAGCAATTTGTCCAGCAGGTCGGTACATTTGCCGGCTGCGCAGGCCTCCTTGTGCTCACACTGCCCGCACTTCCCTCCGCAGCCGTCTTTTCCGCACTCCTTGCCGTAACACTCCGGGTAGCACGGGCACTGGTCCATGCAGGTGCCGTTGTCGCAGCAGACCAGCCCGTCGTCGCAACCGCACAGCTTCCCGCACCCATCGTCTTTGTGGCAGACTTTCCCCTTGCAGTCGGGCACGCAGGTGGACTCGCACATCCCTTCCACGCACTTCCCGCCCGGGCACCCGGCACCCTCGGGGGACGGGGGGTTGGAGCACCCCTCGGGGAGGCAGACATTTTCGGTACACGGGTCGCCGTCTTCGCAATCGATGAAGCCGCCGGGCAGGCAGAGCCCGGCGTAGCAATGTTCAGCCAGGGAGCACGGGTCACCGTCGTCGCACTGATTATCGTCGTCCGGGACCCACCGCAGCGGGTCCTCTTCCGGACGACATTCCCGGCACGGATTGCCGGGTGCGAGCAGCCCCGCGTCGTGGCACTCGCCGTCCACGAAGCAGAAACCCGGTTTCACTGACAGGACGCACCCCACGCCCGGCTCGCACGAGTTTTCGGTGCAAACCGCGCCGTCGTCGCAATTTTTTGGTTCACCCTCGCACTGCCGGGCCTTGGTGCAGCGGTCCTCCACGGTACAAGGATCGCCGTCATCGCAAGGTTCGCCGGCCTGACAGGGCCACCCTGCGTCCACCGGAGGCGGCGTGGCTTGCCGGGGGCAACCGCCCGCGGCAACTACCAGCGCGGCGGCAAACAGCAGCTTGCCCAGTGCCGTAATTGAAGCCGGCATCGATTCCCCCAGTGAATAAGATGGTGCCTTCCGTCAGCACCATTCTACCAATTTTGTGTTGCAGGAAACAAGCCCCGATTCCTGCGCTGCGCCTCGCTCAGCGCTGACTCTGATCCACGACTCACTCCGATTTGTCATCCTTCTAATGACAGTTTGGTTGGGGGATGATCGTTGGGAGAAGCCTCCACCTGCGAAGGTGGGTACAGCGGAGGCAAGCTACTCGTCAGCCGCCACAAACCGCCCACAGGGCGTCGCACGAACCCCCGGTTGATTCACACTCTTCAAAGGCAATAAACGCGCCTTGAGCCGCCACCGAACCGTGGGCGAGGCAAAGCAGCCGGCAGATCCAATCCGATGACTGGCAACCGGCCACGCATTCGGCAACCTCGACGCAAGTCTGGGTTCCGTACGCGCACTCCAGCAGCGTGGGCTCACAGGTCTCCCACGACTGGCCGGTGCATTCGTCCAGGCCTTCCTGGTCGCACCCCGGCGACCCCTGACCGCTGGGACAATAGTCGGACACGCAGTCGACGTAGCCCTCCTCCTCGAGGCAGTCCACCCACAGGTTCCACGTAAACAACGCTTCAGGACCACCGTTTTCGAGGCATTGGGTCGGGCAGGCGTCATAATCCTGCAACAACGCGCACCCGTACACGCACAGGTAAATCTGCTGGCAGGTCAACTCTTCGCCGCATCCCATACACACGCCGTCCGCGCCGCACACGCAGCCTTCGTCACAAGAACCGCACGCGGCGCCACACCCGTTGGGCCCACACTCCTTCCCCTCGCATTGGGGCTCGCAGGGCAGCTCTTCCGGCACAAGATCGGGAACGGAGGGCAGGTCATCGGGGGCAAGTTCCGGCGAGTGGTCCGACGGCACATCAGCCGGCAGTTCGGAAGGCACGTCGCCCGTCACGTCCGGGGGAAACTCGCCGGCAAAATCCAGTGCTACGTCATGAGCCACCGTCTCGGCGGATGTATCCGCGGCTTCAATAGAACTGTCGGCTCCATTTTGCGGCGCAGGTTGCGGATTGCTCTCGGTGCAGCCGACAAAAAGAACAGCCGCCGGGGCAACGCACAGTAACAGGTATCGCATCATCATAATCCCTCAAGAGAACTTCGCACAACAGACGCTGACCCCCAGTATACAGCCCGACCTGGAGGTGCGCAAACCGGTGCGAGTGAAAACCTCCGGTTTACTGTTGTCCGCGCCCGGGTTCGTTGTTAGGATGAAAATGCGCTTCGCGCGCGTTTCGGAGGTGGTTGTATGCTCTTGTTCGTAGGTTTTTCAGTACTAAATCGCTTTGGTGGCAAAGACGGCGCCCCTCCCGCCGGGGGCCAGCCTTCGGCCGCCGGCTGGGAAGATGGGTTTTCCCTCACCGCTGACCAGCGGGTCGGGGCGTGGCTCGTGGTGCTTGATGGCGCCAACGCAGGCCGCACCTATCGGCTCACCGAACGGCCGGTGACCATCGGAAGGGCGCCTGCAAATGCGGTGCAGGTACCCGATTCCGACGTCTCCCGCAAGCACTGCCTGGTGAGGGGCGGAGACGCCGGATTTGAGGTTGTGGACATGAACAGTAAGTTCGGCACACGCCTCGACGGAAAGCGGATCAGCAAAGCGACGCTGAACGAAGGCGCAATCGTTACGGTCGGCTCGACGAATCTGCGTTTCGAACAGCGCTCTGCCCACGCGCTGGACTACGGCATGGGTAGAAAGGAGAAGTCCGACGAAACCGATCAGCCCACCGAATTCGTCGACGCCACCAAAAAGACCGGGGCGTCCGGCGGCACCGATTTGCGCGAGCGCTTGATGGAACTGGTACGCCTGGCATCGGTGGTTTCCAAGGGGCTGCCTCGCCCCCAGCTCCTGGCCGAAGTGGGCGCTTCGGTAAACCTGCACATCGGGGCCGACCGGGTGCTTTTTCTCACGAAGAACGAGCAGGGCGGCTGGGGGCTTGAGGCCCACCACCCCCGCCCGGGCCTGGCCCCTGAGCTGGGCCGGGTCCCGCCGGCCAAGCCGCTCATGTCCAAGGCCATATCCACCGGCCAGGCAGTGGCTGCCCGGGCCACCAAGGGGGGCGGTCCCGCACCGTCGTCCGCCCTCGCCCAGCCCATCTTCAGCAACGATGCTGTTGTGGGGGTCCTCTACTGCGACCGCCTGGGGCCCGACCGCCCCGAATTCGCAGCCGACGACCTCTCATTCCTGCAGCAGATCTCCTTGCGGCTTGCCCCCTGAGCCGCCAATCCCGCCTCAATTCCCTTGCGCCGCACCCATGCTCCACTGGGAGCACTGATGCCCCAACCACGGTCCGCCGCCGCCACCGTTCCAAACGGCCCAAAACAGGGCGACCGGGTGCTTTTTCTCACGAAGAACGAGCAGGGCGGCTGGGGGCTTGAGGCCCACCACCCCCGCCCGGGCCTGGCCCCTGAGCTGGGCCGGGTCCCGCCGGCCAAGCCGCTCATGTCCAAGGCCATATCCACCGGCCAGGCAGTGGCTGCCCGGGCCACCAAGGGGGGCGGTCCCGCACCGTCGTCCGCCCTCGCCCAGCCCATCTTCAGCAACGATGCTGTTGTGGGGGTCCTCTACTGCGACCGCCTGGGGCCCGACCGCCCCGAATTCGCAGCCGACGACCTCTCATTCCTGCAGCAGATCTCCTTGCGGCTTGCCCCCTGAGCCGCCAATCCCGCCTCAATTCCCTTGCGCCGCACCCATGCTCCACTGGGAGCACTGATGCCCCAACCACGGTCCGCCGCCGCCACCGTTCCAAACGGCCCAAAACAGGGGACGGGGGGCTGTTTTTTGACCCAACTATCCTCGACGTGAACATACAGATTATCTGCCGGTTCAAGGAAGGTTAGAAAACATGGTCGGCACGGCTGTTGCAATGTGTCTTCGTGCGGAGGAAGGCACATGACAAGATCCATTTCAAACACGTTTTCAGGGCGCACGCTCTGTCTGACTCTTACGGTGCTGCTCGCCACTACCTTGGCAAGCCCCGGCGCGCTGGCTGATGACTGGTTCTACTACCCGCCGGAGTTGAAAGCGGACCTTGACGATTGGAGGAAGACCAGGAAGGAGCCCCCCGTCGAAGAGACGGAAGCGCACGAACCGACCGTACGCGTAAAACCTGCGCGGATCAAGCGGACCTTCCCCGTGCAACGGGATTTCGCCACGTTCAGCATCTCGGTGCTCGTCGGAATGCACCTCGGCCTGCGCGTCTTCTCCCGCACCTATGACAACTTCCGCTTCACAGCCTTCGATATGGGAATACACATGGATGCAATTGCGGGAAGCATCTCCGACAACCACGGTGCCGATTCGGTGAGCCACATCGGTCCCACCTTCTGCATCGGCAGGCGGAGCGGCGAGCGGGGCCAGTCCGGCAACTGGTTCATGACCGGGGCCTGGTACGGCTCAGGCAGCGTCGGGCCGGACAATTCGGGCTATACGTTCGGAGGGCTGTACATTCCTCTGGGCTGGGAGTTCACGCACCACTTCGGGAAGGAAGACTCCACCGTGTGGGGTTTTAGAGCCTATGGGGCGATCAGTCCGTTGGGGAAGTTCGAGGAGGACAAGTGGAGTGGGGATGACGGAGCGGTTCTCGGCTTGTTTTCAGGGGGGGAGGACTGGCGCAGCCTTCCAAAGATCTTTTTTGCGTCGGACCTGTTCATCGGTTTCTAGCGCGCCACGGAGGTAGCGATATGACTTATCCAGCCCGATCGGTTTCCATAAAACATCTACTCTGCGCATCCATGGTCGCGGCGTTGTTGACAGCCCTACCCTGCCCCTCGGCGCACGCGGACGATTGGTACGACCTGCCGTCGGAATTCAGAGAGGAAGAATACAAGTCGGCACAACCGTCGCTGGCCCGGCTTCTGAATAGCGGACAGGTGGATCTCTTCACCATCAGCGCATCGCCGATTGTCGGATTCCATTTGGGGGTCCGGTTGTTCTCGTACACCGGCGACAACGTCCGCTGCAGCCTGCTGGATATGGGCTTCCATTTCGACCTGCTCGCGGGCGATGAAGAAGGGGGCCCCACGATGCCCTTTGCTTCTCACGTCGGCACCACGGTTGCGCTGGGCGCCAGGTCTGGGTCGGCAGGCCAGTTCGGCAACTGGTTCATGACCGGAGCCTGGTATGGCAGCGGCGCGCAACGGTTCGACGAGGATTCCTGGAGCTACGACGGTTTGTTTATCCCCATCGGCTGGGAGTTCACCCAGCATCTGGGAAGGGATGACAAGATGGTATGGGGGTATCGGGCGTACGCGGCCGTAAGCCCGGTGGGGGTGTTCAAACACAACACCAAAGGCGAAGAATTCGCGTCCCTCGCGTCACCCGATCGCAACGACTGGCGCGCCACTCCCAAGGCGTTTTTCGGCTCCGATTTCTTCATCGGTTTCTAGCCTCAACTTTGGTTGACGGCCTGTGCCGCGGCGGCGTATGTTGGTCCCGGGAGGTATACACCTTGAACCGCATTGTATTTGCCGTAGGGCTACTGGCCGCATTTGCAGTTGCGTATTGGGCGTTCGTTGACGGAGGTGGTGACGGTGGACCGGACGAGGCTTCCCGGCATTCCACTTCCATCTCCAAGGATCCCCCTCCGGAACCCGAGGGAGACGAGCATCCCCCTTCCGCCAAGTCCCCCGCCCCGGCAGCCAAAGCAAAGGTGGACAACACCAGCACCTCGCGGCCTTCGGCCCCGCCCGCCCCACCCCGCAAGGAAGAGCAACCTTCCCCGGCCTCGCCCGCTCCAGCGCCTGCGCATAAGAGCGCGGCCGCAGAGCCGCCCGCGCCAGAGACCCCGCCCGCACCAGCACCCCTCCCGCCCGCACCAGCACCCCTCCCACCCGCGGACGTAGTGGAGGAACAGAGGGATGCACTATCCGGGGACGTAATGGTCTGGGGGCTCGACAAGGAGTCTATTCATGAGGCGCTGCTCAGCAACACCGAAGCGTACCGGCAGTGCTATGACGATTGGGCGGCTACAACCCCGGGCCTGGCCGGCAAGCTGACGATCCAGTTCACTATCGGAAAAGACTCTGAGAATGCCGAGGTCGCAACCATTATCGACATCAGCGCCGCAGAATCGGAGATGAACCACGCCTTTTTCGAAGGGTGTGTGATGAACGTTATCTCGGGGCTGAAGTTCGAGCCTCCGGAGCACGCTCCGGTAACCGTCCACATTCCATACCGATTTCGCAACGAGGAGGACTAGGGGGAATCCTCAGGCTGCATCAGGGGATCGCAGGCTTTCAATTCTTTGATGTCGCGGGAATCGTTGAGGCACTTGCAGGCCTTCCGGGCTCTGGCCTCTTTCAGGCCTTTGAGCCTGGCCATGCACTTCCCAACCGCCTGGTCCAGTTCGTCCATCATCCCCTTCCGGGTTCTCTCCAGGACTTCCTTGTCCGCACCTGCCGCCTGGGCAAACTGCTCTGCGAATCTGCGGTCGGTTTCGTCTTTGAGCAGGTCCACTGCGAAGTTGCAAGCGACCGCCCACTCTTTCTCGCCAAAAGCCGGTTCCACTACCGGTTCCGGCGCAACCGTCTTTTCCGCCGGCTGTTCCGGCATACTCACCGGCGCGCCCGACGGCCCGGGAGCCGGCTGTTCGCCGCGGCATGAAGCCGCGGCCAGGATCAGAATCACCCAAACCAACGTAACCGTTCGTTCCATCATCACATCGCCTCCCCCGCCGACTTTACACCCACGCACGTCGCTCGTCCAGTGCGCACCGCCGGGCGCGATTGAGGCCTGCCGGCCGACTCCGCCGCAAAGACATGGGACGGCTGGGACGGCTGGGGCGGCTGGGGCGGCGAAATGCCCGTAGCCGAAGGCGACGGAGAGCCCGGAGGGCGGCACGAGCCTCGGCCGTTCCGGGCCCGCCACAGAAGGGCCCGCCTTGCCTGTCGTCAGGGGGCAGAAGCACGGGTGGTGGCGGAATAAGAGGCCCTTTCCCTCGGGAAAGGTGTCGCCGGAGGCGACGGAAAGGGGCTAGATTGTTCGCCCCCCACAGTCAACACCGCGGCCTCACACCGGGGCGAATCTTCGCCCCCCGTCCCCTATGCAAATGCAGGAAAGGCGATGGTGCCTTCGAAGCGATAGGTGCCGGCGTGAAGCGTAGTTCCTTTGGGTCTGGGCCGCCGCGGACGGCCCCTACGTATGCTCCGGTTTGGTGTCTTCGAATCGGCACGATATCGCGTGGAGGTTTGTGCCTTCGGGTTTGACGTTATCAAGTGCGATGGCCCGGAGGAACAACCTCCGCAAGATACACCACCAACATCAACGCCTCGGCCGTCCCAATCTCGGTAGGGGCGGTCTGCGGCCGCCCAAGCCCAAGGGAACGGCCGCCATCGAAACGACCCCCATCTCGAAGACACCATGGGCCTTTGCACCACCCCGGCCTTCCGCACTCGGCACCATCAGTACCCTGAGGGTCACCGATGGGCCTTCGTTGCGTTGGCAGGGCCGGTGTTCCTGAGGCTGGCGTCGCT
>CAZVFX010000203.1:0-8493 GCA_964626565.1 uncultured Myxococcales bacterium | reverse complement strand
GCACTCGCTGCCTGAAACACGGCCGACATTCTCACCCCAGGTGAACGGTTACGTCTGCTCCTCCAGTTCGCGGTCCGGATGGACACAGTTAGATTGTGCGGAAGAGGTTAAAAATATCAAGGGAAAGGGCGAGTTTGCTTTGCGGTGCGCGGTTGAGATAGAATCAAAGCGATGAAACACGCCCTCACTATTCTACTGCTTATCATGTTGCCGCAAACCGCTCTCTGCGGCGAGAAGAAGACAGTGGGGATCGCACTTTATGTCGCGCCGGGAACGGACGGCCCCGTGGTTTCCTCCGAGTGGGTAGAGGAGCAGGTGGCGAAAACCAACGCGCTGTTCGCTGACATGGATTTGACGTTCGAGATAGCCGAAAGGCACGAACTGGAACCGAAGGAGACCCGCATCGAGGGCAAGGAGGCCCGGGATCTGCTGGGTAGAAAGCGTTACAAAAAAGGCCTCATCCACGTTTTTGTGGTGGGCTATCTGGGCAATGTGGACGAAAAAGGAGAGATCTACGGCGTGCACTGGCGGGACCGCGAAAGAACCAGCCGCCGCTGGATAATCCTGTCGGCCATCGCCTGGGATTTCACCCTGGTCCACGAACTGGGCCACTTCTTCGGCCTCTCCCACTGCGATCTTGCAGGCAGCATCATGAACAAGACGGGAGACGATTCCACCCCCATGTCGGACCGACATTTCAGTCCTTCCGAACTGAAGAAGATGAAGCGCCGCCTCAAACGCAAACTCAAGTCGGGTGCAGTGAAGTACAGGTCGGTTTCGCCGGAATAGCTTAGACTTTGAGCCTTACGAACATCGACTCTCTCAAGTCAAAACCGAAGGCTTTGCGGGACACCTTGATTATGGGCGGGGACTGGACCCGCTTGAAGACTGTTGCCTCAATGGCCCGGAACACCTCCCAGGCCAGCCTCTCGAACTCGTCTGCGTTCATCTTGTCGTACACCAGGGTGTCCGAGCGCACCGGCTCCCAGATTTCCGGGTCGAGCTTGCGCTGACGGAACAGGTCGGCCAGCTCGGAAGGGGTTCTCTCGAACTCGACTATCTCCACCCCGAGGGGGGCTTCAACGTCGTAGTCGAAGGGGTCGCCCAAGCCCTGGTCGATGTCCTGGTCGTCGCTCAACTCCGCCGACGGGGGGATGGTGATAATGGGCGTGGGGATCGGTTCATCAAAGGTGGCGTTGATCCACTCGGCCAGCCGATAGACGTCTGTCTTGGCCACGTCTCCCAGCGGCATGAGCGCGCCGACAATGTCGCCATAGAGGGTGGCGTACCCTCGCTGAAACTCGGTCTTGTTGCCGTTCCCAACCACGAAGAAGCTTCGCTGCTGGGCATAGGTCATGAGGATATTGCCCCGCTCCCTGGCCTGCATGTTCTCGTACGTCAGTTTCTCCACCTTCTCCGCAGTGACGGCCTCGTAGTCCTGCCGCTTACGGTTCACCACTTCCTCGATGGGGTGGACGAGGTACTCGATACCCAGCCGCCGGGCCAGTTCGGCAGCGTTGTCCCGGGTGGTTTCGCTCGAGAACCGGGAAGGCATGTTCACGCCCACGACATTCTCTTTGCCCAGCGCCTGCACCAGCAGAAAGGCGTTTAGGGCGGAGTCTATGCCGCCTGACAGCCCGATCACTGCGCCTTTGCAGTTGCAGCGGGAGAAGAAACCGCCAATGGAAAACACGAGCGCTCGGTAGAGTTCCTCAGTCCGACCCACCGCAGCCGACACAGTGCCACGGGCAGACTGAAGGTGGAAAAGACCTTCCTCAAACTGCGGCATGCGGGCGATTGCGCTCCCCTTTTCATCAAGTACGAAGCTCCCGCCGTCCAGCACGATGATATTTTTGCCGTTGTCCTGCACGCCCACCGTGTTCACGTACACGAAGGGAAGACCGGTTTCGGCCGCGTGGCGGCGCGTTTCCGCCAGCCGTTCCCCCACTTTTCCCAAATAGTGCCTGGAGCTGTTGATCGCAACGAGGAGTTCGGCTCCTCGTTCCTTCAACAAGCGGGCGGGTTTTATGGTGAAGAACTGATCCCATATGTCTTCGCATATCATGAAGCCCACTTTCACTTTCCCGTGAGCAGTGGGCACTTCGATGGGAGCCAGATCGGCGGCATCCCCCGGGATGAAGTAGCGGGAATCGGTATCCACGCCGTCGTTGGCCATCAAGATCTTTGAGCCTTGTGCGATGACTTTGCCGTTCCGCAGCACCGCATAGGCGTTTCCCGCCCCCATCTTGCCATCGCACAGGTTGCGCCCTTCGAGAGGGGCCACCGTGCCCACAACCGCGGTGAGGTTCCTACCCCTCGTCGCAGGTGCAATGGTGTCCTGAACCGCTCGCCAACTTCCGGTCACCAGCACCGGATTGCGATTGTGATCCCCGATGCAATAGCCGCTCACGCACTCTTCGGGGAACACCACCAGTTCGGCTCCCCGTTCCCCGGCTTCAGCGATGATCTCCACGATACGTTCGCTATTTCCGCGCACGTCGCCGGGGGAAGGGTTGAATTGAGCAATGAACAGTTGCGGCCACTTCATGGTCACTGACCTCCGCCGCCTCGCATCTTACATCGGACCGGCGGCTTGTATCAACCACGAGTTTCCGATACATTGTCCGGGATGGGAAGGGCCACTCAGTCATGGACGTTGCTTGCCGCCATAGCCGTCATTCTTACCGGTTGCCCGGGACGCCTCACCACCGAACTTGAACAACCGCTCACCAGCAAAGAACGCGAAGCGTTGGAACTGACTCAACTGGCCCTCGACATTGGCGACGATGAAGGTGGAGAGATCTGGCCCGGTTACCGTCCGGGGGACTACACCCTCCTCATTTTCAGGCCCGGGCAGCGCAGCTTCCTCATCAACCCCCGCGTTGTGACTCCGGAACTGACCCAACTGGAAGCGAAGGGGATTCGGATGCCGGTGTATGCGGTAGAGTCACGCAAGCTGAAGATCAGCGCGGGATTGCCCTTTGCCAAGGAGTTCCCGGTGGCAGGCAACCAGGCCTTTCTGGTGAGGCACCGGGACAACAACAATGCGAATTCGTGGTTCAGGTTGCTGGTACACGAACTGTTCCACGAGCACCAACGGACAAACTGGAAGAAGCCGCCCTTCCCCGAGCAATGCCGCTACCCCTATCACGACGAAACCAATGTCTTTATCGCCCATGTCGAAGCGCTGATGCTGGCAGAGATGCTCACGGCTCCCCATACTGCGGGATTAAAAAAACGGCTCGCTACTTACGCTGCTATTCGCAACTATCGCTACGGGTTGGAGACGGGTGAAGCCGCCCGGCAGATCGAAGAGTGGGAAGAGAGGGTGGAAGGAAGTGCCAGGTACGTGGAGGAGATGTACACGGTGGCAGCCCGTAAGTCGAGCAGGGAGAAGGCGAACAAGCGGGTGACTGCGTACCTCAAGGCGTTCAAGCCCCGGGACCTGCAGAAGTGGAAATACTATCGCACCGGCCTGGCCCTTGCCTTCCTGGCCGAGGCTGCAGGGATCGAAGGTTGGAAAGAGCAGTGCGCCCAGGCCAGGTGCCTCTTCCCCTTTCTCCTCGAGCAAATGGCGCCTTCCGTGGGAGAATTGCCGGCAGAAGCTATCGCCCAGGAGTTGCAAGCACACGAAGATGCAAGAGACGAGGTGGCGGACAAGCTGGGCGCCTATCTGGAGAAGGAAGAGCAGTTGCTGGACAACTGGCAGAAGCAGGGACGCTTCGAAGTAAAGATATCATTCCCGACACGAGGCGGTGCGTACTACACCAACCGGGGTACCACCTTCAGCCTCCCCGACTGCTCCCGCATGGTTTCGGGTATTCTCTCCTACGTGGACCGGCTCTACGGCCTGGATATTCGCAACCGGGGAGTCATAATCTCGTACCAGAGCGACACCTACTACATCACTTTCAAGGACGACTTCGCCGACGGCTCATTGGAGTTGGACTCATCCGAAATCGAATTGTCCCCCGGCGCCCACCCCTTCGTCGAAGCGATACGGGCCAAGTACCCCGGCTGGTCTCTCATCTGGCAAGGCCGGGGCCAAATCACAGTCGAAGAAAACAACGTCGATATCCAACTGGAAGACCAGTAGAGGTCTCAGGTTTCAGGTCTCACCGCCTATCCGTTGCTACGGCCTGCCTCTCCTAATCTTCCTCTTCCTCTTCTTCACTGGCGTCGTAGACAAATTCGGTGGGTTCGGGAGTCTTGGGTTTGACTGGCGCACCGCCCTTTACGTAACGGATGAGAGAAACGAACAGCACCAGCATGGCCAGAACAAGCAGGCCAAGTAGGACCCAGCCGAACAGGAAGGTCTGGCCGGGATTGGGTTCCAGGGACCCGCAGGCGCTGAGTAACAGGCTCAGCGCCCCCAAAACGGCGATTCCCGGGTAGTGATTGGCTTCTTTGATTAACATCGCATTCACCCCCAAAAGTTAACATAGCGCGAACCGCAGCCGCAGACAAGAAAAGCGAAATACGCGTTCCGGCTTGACTCAACGCACACACTCCAAATACACTCTGGACGATGTTTTTTGCATACACAGCATACGCGCTGCTGGCTGCGCTGATAATCCTCTTCCTCCCCGGCGTACTTCTGACCAGACTGCTGGCAAGGGACAAATTCAGGGGTGCGTTCGTCGCAGTGTCGTTCGCAGTGGGATTCCTCGTCGTCCCTTACCTCGCCCTGCTCTTCGCCGGCTTCGTCGGCCTGGTTACGCGGTTCCATGAATCGCTGGTCTACGTCTCGGCGCTGTCGGTGGCCGTCTCCGTGAGTGCTGCAATCGGCTTGCGCATCAAAGAAGGAAGTTTCGGCTATGCCGCGAATCTGATGGGTGAGCTGAAGCGGAGTTTCTCGTGGCCGATGTTCCTCTATCTCACCTTCGTGCTCATCGCCTACCTCGTGAGCTACGACTCCTCCCTTTTCGACCAGGAGAGGTGTGTCTCCAGAGCCGGAATCCTCCCCTTCTTCGACTATCTGTCCGATAATCCGCCGGTAGGATTCCCCGGGTGCGTCGACTGCTTCACCGAGCGTAATGCGTTCTTCCTCTGGAACGGCGGGCAACGCATGGGGCCGTCGGTCTTCGTTTCCGGATTCCTATCCCTGTTCGGTTTCCCGGGACTGCGCATTTTGCACGCAGTATTCGGGCTGCTCACCGCCTGGTTCGGCTGGCACCTCGGTCTTTCACTCTTCAATCGCACCGGGCCGGCAGTCCTGCTGTCGATGCTGGTCGCGCTGAATCCGTATGCGCTGTCTATTCCACTGCTGGATGAAAACATCATGGGGCTGGCGCTGGGGACGGTAATGTTCTTCCTCATGTTCCAAAAACCCACGCAGTGGATCTTCGTGGGCGCGTTCCTGGGCCTGTTCCTGGGAATCAGGCACGTGGGCCTGCTATCGGTGCCGGCTGTGCTGTACGTGGCGTGGCGCTCGGTTGAGGTGGAGCACTACAAATCGCCCCTGGTTCACGACATGTTCGGCAAGGGGCGCACCGCCAACCTGTCCATCCTGCTGCTATCCCTGCTGTTCTTCTGTATACCGTGGATCTTTATTCACACAGCCGGCTATCTGCGTGGAAAGGACGTGTACGAGGCGTTTGTATCGATGCCGGCTCTTCCGCACTCCTTCCTGGGCTTCGATTTTCAGTTCAACGGGCTGTTGAGCTGGCCCTTTGTGGACTCGCCTGTCAGAAGTCCCTACAACGGCTTCCCGACCTTGCTTTCCTTTCCCCTTACCATCATGAAGAGTTGGGGGCTGGTGTTGATGGCGTTCCTGCCCATCGGGCTGATTCGCGGACGGCGGCGGAACCCGGTAGTGGCAACGAGTTCCGCGTTGTGGCTGCTGCCGCAAATGGCCATGCTCATGGTGATGGCCAACTGGGTACAGCCCAACAAAATGGGTGTATTTTTGACCTTCTCCCAGCCCATAGCCCTCGGGATTACGGCGGGTGTAGTCGCACTTTTCGACGCGTTTGTGGGACGCGAGGACAACCCGGGCAAGCTGTTGAGCTTGAAGGGGATCGGGATAATCTGGGGCGGAATGCTGGCGGTGTTGGTGGTCTTTCACCTCACCGCACCGGGATACGACGCCCAACTGGACGAGCGCAACTTCACAGCGCGTGTGGAGTATATCCTGGAGGACTATCCGGTCACTCCGCCCATGGTGAGAAGCAACGAGGCGAAGTTCGCAGAAGCTGACCGGCGCCGCCTTTCAAGGTTGACCTTCGCCCCGGATTTCGCCATGTCGCCCCACGTGCATACATTCGCGCTTCTGCGCGCGCGCATAAGCCAGATAGTCACCGATTTTTCACATCCGTACTTCAGCCAGTTTACCGAGCGACCGAAAGACATGATCCACGGCCTGGCCGGCTTCCCCAATCCCTGGGCGCCTCCGCCTACCATCACCTATGCGGACATGATGCACCACCCGGTGAGTTATCTTCGGGACGCCATGGGCGGAAAGTGGGGACGGGGGGCGGAGCCGGAACCGTATGCCGGCGAAACCGCTGACGTTACTTTCGACCTGGCCTCCCCGCCCATTGGTGGCAGCAGCTTCCTGGTTCAGGGCGCACCCGCAGCGTTCAAAGTGAGCGTATCGGCCGGGTGGAAGATGGTGGTGATTCCCAACATCACGGTCCCGTGGGCCGACGGCCACCCCGCACACGTAGTGATCATCCCCATCGCGCATGGGAACTACTGGATGACAGTGTGGTTCGGCAAATACATGTTCGACCACCTGGAATCCCGGACCGACATCCAACTGGTCGAGTTTCCCGCCAATGCCCTTTATCTGACATTGACCCTCCCCGAATCCAGCATCATTCGTTTCAACGAGGTCACCACCATCGAGCCCACTCGCTTCCACACCTGGAACATCATAGTCGACGGCCCGGACATCGACGTCACCGGGCCATTTCCGTCGTCGTATTAGCCGAATACCAACCATTGATCGGCATCGTTTGCGATGCCGGAGTCAACACCCGTCAGGCCGCCTCGGAAACGCGGACCTCCAGAGGTCGCTTCGCCCGCGGCTTCAGCGCCTTGAGTTGATGCTCCAGTAGATCTACGAGGCGTTCCTTCTGGCCGGCTCTCACCGCCATCCACACTCTGAGAAGTACCTCGGTGTTATAGTCCATCCCCGCAGGGTCGTCTTCACGAGACTCCCACTGCGAAACGACGGAATGGTTCGCCATGTTCAGCACTCCGGCCAAGTCGACCTGACGGAGACGAAGGTACTTACGAACGAAACGCACTTCGGCCCCGGTGAGCCGAGCGGGTTTGACGATCAACAGTTGGAAGACCGCGGCCTGCAGGTCACGCATGTTCACATCGGGCACTCGCTCACCCCGGATTTCCACCATTTTGGGGTCAACCAGTACGATAGGGAATCCAAGTTCCATAAACATCACATTCGCCATTGTTCAATCCTCCTTTCCACCCAACCGGACGACCGTGACAATCAGCATCCAGTCACTGAAGGCTACAACCACCCGAAGGGTTTCTTCGTCAACGGAAGCCCCTTCGAAGCAGTAGCTCCAGTCGTCCGCTAGCCGATCGTAACGGTCCCGTCGGGGCACCGGATGCCCCTTCACGAGTGCGCTCTCGATATCCGGAGCCGAAACCCGCCGTTCGCTGCAACGCTGCCGGGCATGAGGAAGTATCCGATACCGACCGGTTCCGACGGCATCCGTCACCATTTGGAGCAACGTCTTTCGCTCCAGTTTCGGTTTCCTCATCTCCGCCCTCTGTTACGCCCATGTCAATGTTAACAAATAACATGTGGTGAGGCAAATGTCCACATTGCAAGAGACATCCGCCGTCTCGTATGCTGAACCCGAAGAAGAAGCCGGAGGAACACATGCCCGGTGGCGGAAAGTGGGGACGGGGGGCGGAGCCGGAACCGTATGCCGGCGAAACCGCTGACGTTACTTTCGACCTGGCCTCCCCGCCCATTGGTGGCAGCAGCTTCCTGGTTCAGGGCGCACCCGCAGCGTTCAAAGTGAGCGTATCGGCCGGGTGGAAGATGGTGGTGATTCCCAACATCACGGTCCCGTGGGCCGACGGCCACCCCGCACACGTAGTGATCATCCCCATCGCGCATGGGAACTACTGGATGACAGTGTGGTTCGGCAAATACATGTTCGACCACCTGGAATCCCGGACCGACATCCAACTGGTCGAGTTTCCCGCCAATGCCCTTTATCTGACATTGACCCTCCCCGAATCCAGCATCATTCGTTTCAACGAGGTCACCACCATCGAGCCCACTCGCTTCCACACCTGGAACATCATAGTCGACGGCCCGGACATCGACGTCACCGGGCCATTTCCGTCGTCGTATTGAACACTCTTGGGCGAGTGTGTCCCCAAGCTCGTATGCGTGCCCGAGAGAGCAGCCGCTGGAGCATGAGAGCGCATGCAAAGACCCCGGAAAGCGAAAACCGAAAGGGTCTGACCTTGATGTATCCCCACAAAACGAAGGGCCAGCCTAGT
>CAZVFX010000202.1:0-8501 GCA_964626565.1 uncultured Myxococcales bacterium | reverse complement strand
ACCCGGGCTGCGGTGAATACATGGCTCGCACCGTTGTTCTCCAGGTATATGATTCCGCTCAACCGTCCACGATAGAGCAATGGAACACACAGCACGGACTTGGGCTTGACCGCGCGGATGTAGGCGTCACCGGCAAAATCCTGCGCTTTCGAGGCATCGTCCAGAACCGCAGGCTTCAACGTGTTGGCGACGTAGTGAACGATGTCCACCGCCAGTCGGGGCTCCGAGCCATCGTCCGGTGTAAGGGGAAACGGGGTGAATTGCTCCTCGCCGCCTTCGACGAGGCGCTCCGCCTCGACCCTCCACTGCCCATTTCGGGCCATGAGGAAGCATCCCCGCTGCGCGCCGGCATTTTCTACTACGAAGTCCATCATCTTCCGCAGCAGGCTCTCCAGTACGAGTTCACCGGAGATCGCCTGCGAGGACTTCATGATCGTTTCGAGGTCCAGTTGCTCTCCCATTCGGTCGGTAGTACCGCCGGGGTGGGTCTGCCTGTGGGGCTCGGCAGCCAAACCGGGTTCCGACCGCTCCGCCCACTGGGCCAGTTCGGGATGCTGCGCCTCCATCAATCCGACTTTGGCAGCCGCACCCCATCTCAGATACGCATAGTAGGCCTCGAATCGGTACGTGGCCTCTGCTTTCTTCTGTCCCCCCTCGACGAACAACTCGGCCATCAACTCGTTGGCCAGCGCTTCCTCGGCCGGGAATTGGCTCTCTTGCGCGACTGCCAGCGATTGCTCGTAGAGCCCCACCGCTTCCCGCCATCGCCCTCGGGAACGCGCAAGCTCGGCCTCAATGAGCAAGTACTTGCCGGAGAAATTCTCCGGGCAGGCCTCACTCCAGCGCTTCAATTTCTTCTGGTTCGCCCGGACCTTTCTCAAGTAGCGCCGCGGAGCACCAGCATCACGCCGCGCGGCGGAAAGCAAAGCCAACGACTGATAGAAACAGTGCGCAACCATAAACATCGAACCGACGAGAGCATCGGCGTACGCCTCGGCCTCGAGGGCATGCTTCAAAGCCGTCTCGTGGTCCCCCAGGTGCACTCCTGCCATAGTAATGGCCACGTGATACATACCCAGAAAAGATTTGTCCGCGTTCTTCTTTGCGTCCTGCACGAATTGGTCCACGTCCGCCGGCTCCGACGTGTCTGGATGCCGCGGCAGGTCGCTCCCTGCCAGTAGACCCACCGCACACCCCAGCATCGTCTGAGAGCTGACGTACCAGTCTTCTCCATGCTTCCTCGCAGTCTGTGCATTCTCTTCGAGAAGAGTCGCCACCTTGTCCAGGGCGCCGCCGGACCACAGCAGGGTAACTGCATGCAAATGACGGGCTGCGGTGACCCCGACCGGGTCCCCATTCTCCAGTGCCGTCGCATGAGCGCGGGCTGCAGGCTCCAACCCCTGGCGCAAAGGCGCCTCCCAGTGTGAACAGAACATGTAGAACAGGAACTGTGCGTGAGGGGCCACCTCAGTCGATTCGAACCTGCCGAGCATAGCCTGGCCGGCGCGAGCGTAGCTCAGACCCTCGTCCACTTTTCCGAAGGGCCCGGCCAGAATGAAACCGTAGCCGCAAACACCCCAGGCAGACAGCGGATGCACACCTTCCTTCACGGTCAACTCGACCATTTTGAATGCGAACAGCGGGATCAGGCTCGTTTCGGAAAAGTAGGCGCATTGACTGGCCGCCTTGATAAGTCGCATGACCGCACCTGCCGTGCCATCGTTCATCGCCGGCAGGGTCCGGAGAGCCTCGGGCGGGTGGTTTCGGAGGTTTAGCTTGAGTTTCAAGAACGCGGTCAAGATATGGAGCATCTTCGGTTTGCGAGGCAACTTCACGCCTAGCAGGGCAAAACCCTCAAGGGCAGTGTCCACCCCTTCGGACAAACGCCGGCGGGCCTGCAGGAAGCCGACCCTGGTCTCATACACTCTCGCCCTGTCCGCCGCTGACCGGCAGTGCACCAGTATCTGTTCCCCGAAGCGATTCATTTCGCTTTCGTTTCCATCCAATTGCGCACACTCTGCGCCCAACGAGTGCAAAGCACAGGTCATCTCGTAGTGCTGCTGCCAGGATCCCCGGGGCAGATACTGTAGCCCCCGCTCCACATATCCCAGTGCTGTGCGTACGGCCAGGGATTTCCGGGAACCGACTCCTGCGGCAAGGTTCAATCTGGCTGCACCGAGTCGCTCATCCGGGTCCGACAGGAGTGTCCCGGCACGATTGCATTGGTCAACGGCCTGAAACAACAGGTCCTCATCCTCAGGGGACAGGTTCCCTGCCAGCACCCGTGCGATTTCCAGATGTCGGCGACGCGCCTGATCTTCGGACAGCGTGGAATAAGCGGCCTCCCGGATGCGGTCGTGGACGAACCGGTAGTCCCTCGGGATAACTGTGGTGCCCTGCCATGTACCACTGTACGCCACTGGCGCAGCGTCGCCGCTGGCCATAACCAGGCCATGTTGAACCGCCTCTTGTACCCAGCCAAATACAGCCTCGGCAGGCTGCCCGGACAGATGTGCGATGGTCGGAGCATTAAAACTCCGGCCAATGCAGGAAGCCACTCGCAGCAACTCTTGAGCTTCCTTGGAAAGCCGGCCGATCTTGGCGCACATAAGTTCCACGACATTGTCGGTAATATCCATGGTTTCAATATCACCGATGCGCCACTTCCAAGCCGCGGATGCAGCATCGAAACGCAAGGCATCTCTCTCATGCAGGGAATGCAGGAATTGATTCAGAAAGAAGGGATTCCCGTTGGTCTTTCGATGACAAACCCGGGCCAACTCTTCCGCCTCCTCGCCGCCGGCGCCCAGCAGATCCGCCAGCAACCGGACGATGGTAGGAACATCCAACGGCTCAAGGCTGACGACGGGCACCGGGTGGCCGCCCCGCTTCACCCGCTCAAGTGTCTCCGCCAGGGGATGCCACTCGCCAACTTCGTTGTCTCGATAGGACCCCACGATAAGCAGGCGCCCCACCTCTGGATCAGTAGCCATGAACTCCAGCAACTTGAGCGACCCCGGGTCCGCACGATGCAAATCGTCAAGAAAGATCACCAACGGACTGTCCGTAGACGTAACAGCCCGGACAAATTCGAGGAACGTGTGGTTGAAACGGTTTTGTGATTCGATGGACGGCAGCTCTTGGACCTCAGGAAGGTCGCCAACCAGCAGCGCCAGTTCGGGCACAACATCCGCGATGATTCTGGCGTTGTTGCCCAACCGTACGGCGATCGTGCGTTTCCATTCCTCAAGCTTCTCACCGCCGGAAGTCAACAATTGGCGGGCGAGATCACGGAAAGCCTGGATGAGGGAAGCGTACGGGACATTGCGGTCAGCTTCTGAAAACCTGCCGGAAACGAATCTGCCTTCCCTGACGATGACCTGCTGATAGAGTTCCAATGCCAACGACGACTTGCCCACCCCGGCCGGGCCGTCGATCATGACCAGCCGGCAACCGGGGGTCTGGCATACCGTGTCCAGAATCCCGAACAACTCCTGCCGGCATCCCTGTCGGCCATACAGCTTCTCCGGCATGCGGAACTGCGAAGACCTGTCGGCCCCGCCGATCTCGAACTCACGCACCTCCCCGTACTGCTCGAGTTGCTCCAGGCATTTCATCAGGTCGGTCCACAAACCGATCGCCGTCTGGTATCGGTCCTCGGCGCGTTTGGCCATCAAGCGGGAGACGATTTGCGAAACAACCGGAGACACAGAGTCGAGCAACTCGTGAACCGGCTGCGGGGCCCTGGCATGTGCGCATGCACCAGTTCCATGGCACCCGTGAACTCAAAGGGCAGGCGCCCAGTGAGCAACTCGTACAGGGTGACGCCCAGAGAATACAGATCCGACCGAAAATCGATGGTGCGGTTCATGCGCCCGGTTTGCTCCGGAGACATGTAGGCCAGAGTGCCCTCCAGAACGCCGGTGCTCAAGATGGAGTTGGTGCTGGCCAACACCTCTTCAGCAATGTTGAAATCGATAATCTTGACGACGTTCGACGCCCGATTCCAGACTATGTTGGCAGGGCCGATATCCTTGTGCACTATTCTGCGGTCATGAATGTCGCACAACGCTCTCGCGATCTGAGCTGCCAGGGAGAGGCACTCCGGCAACTCCATCCCGCCGGCAATGCCCAGACTACGGAGGGACTGACCTTCGAAATCTTCCAGAACCAGCGCGATGGCTCCGCCATGTTGAACAAGCTCCGCAGCCTCCACTACACCGCTGGATTCGATAGAGGACAGGAACTCGTATTCCTGCTTCAGTCGCGCGACCTCTTCGAGATCCGGATGATCTCGATTGAGCATCTTGAGAATAACCGGCAGTCGTTCGCCTTCCGTGCGTCTAGCCCGGTAGACAACGGACAGATGGCTTTCGTAGAGCTTCTCCTCCACCTTGTATCCAGGCATGGCGATCATGCCACTATTCTAACCTGCATGGGGAGGAAACGTCGAGGGTTAATCACTCAGATGAGGGAGCATGGATCCCGTTAACGAAAACTGCCGGACCGGACACTAGGTCCGACCCGGCAGTATTTCTCGTTCTTGACCGTCAGGAGGTCCTGCCGGTCAAAACTTCAGGAACCGTGTACTAGCGGCCCCGAGCCATCTTGGCGCGGGAGACGTCGCCGTCTTTGTCGATGAAGTACAGGTAGCCGGACTCTTTCTTCACGCCGGACGTGGCGATTTTCGCAGCGCCGCCGCCGCCTTTCCCAGCCCGTGCCATCTTGGAACGCCACACGTTGCCGTCTTTGCCTACGTAGTACAGGTAACCGGATTCTTTCTTCACGCCTACTTTCGAAACTTTTTCCGCCATGGTACTCCTCCATTATCAATAAGGTTTTAGCGACCAATGAACCATAAAAACCATTTTCCCCGAAGTAAGTCAAGAGGAAATTGCACTTTCTAAAAAAAATTTGTCGTCGGGGGGCGACAGTTGACCCATTTTCTCTCTCGTCGAGAGGGTACTTTATGACACTATTCGCTTCTCGACAACATCTATTGAAGCCCGCTATATGGGCCTATTTCGAGGCGTATCTGGTCGCCGCTTTTAGCAGTTATTTCGGCTACATGGAAATCCCTTGACCGGCCGCTTTCGGCCTGCTACCGTCTTTTCTCGACGGGAGGGTTTCATGCTTGCCGGCGTCGTTCTTGGCACCAGACCGGAGATAATCAAGCTTAGCCCCGTCATTCGCGCTTTTTCCGCGCGCACAATTCCACAGATCCTAGTGCACACTAACCAGCATTACGACCCGGAACTGGACGAAATTTTCTTCCGGCAGCTCAATTTGCCCGCTCCCGATTACAACCTTAGCTCCGGTGCGGGGGCCCAGGGCCGGCGCACCGGGTTGATGGCTCAGGGGGTTGAGCAGGCGTTCCTCGACTGCAAGCCGGATCTGGTGGTGGTGCAAGGTGACACCAACAGCACCCTTGCCGGCGCGCTGGCTGCGGCCAAGCTGGGGATCCCCATCGCCCACGTGGAGGCCGGACTGCGTTCGTTCGACAAGTCGATGCCCGAAGAAAACAACCGGGTGGCCACCGATCACCTGTCGCGCTGGCTTTTCGCTCCGACCAGTACGTCGGAAGCAAACCTCGCTGCCGAAGGTCTGTCCCAAGGGGTCCACGTTGTTGGGAACACCGTGGTGGATGCGCTTTTCGCCCACCGCGCGGGACCTGGCGCCCGGCATGCTCAACCGGGATACATCCTGGTCACCATTCACCGGCAGCGCAACACGGAAAACCGTGAGCGACTGGACGAACTCATCGGAACGCTGGACCGCTTCTCACGAACGACGGGCCTGGGGGTTCGCTTCCCGATCCATCCCCGCACTGCAAATCGGCTCCGCGAATTCGGCCTTACCGAGAAACTGGACGCGCTGCCTTTGACAACGGCTTTGCCGGCCCTGGGTTACGGAGAGTTCCACGCCGCGCTGCGAGACGCACAGGCGGTGCTCACCGACAGCGGCGGGGTCCAGGAAGAGGCGTGCGTGCTGGGCGTCCCTGCGGTGACCTTTGCAGACCGCACCGACCGCCCCGAAACTGTCGCCATCGGCGCCAACGTCCTCGCCCCGACGGAGAGCCGGGCCGTCGCCGAACTCGCCCGAATCGTAGGTGGGGACAGACCTTCCTGGAAGCAGCCCTTCGGCGACGGCAATACGGGCCAGAAGATCGTGGAGTTGTTGTACCCGCCGGAATAGCCCGGGTGCAGCTTATGGAGCAGTCCCCTCAGACCGCCAGACTGAGCCGTCCGAAATCCCCATGTAGAGGTCACCTCGCCACAACGCCACAGACGATGGCACGATGGGAGTCGAGAGCGTCGCCAGGGTAGTTGCGGCCTCGCCGTCGGTAATCATCACCGTGGCCAACCAGGACCCGGCTTCGGGGAACGGATATTGGTCCCCCTTCAAGAAAAGTATGACGGCACGCCCATCGCCGAGGGTTTGCGAATTGATGTACGTGTAGCCTTCAAATGCCGGAGCAGCCTGAGACCCGTTGGAGGTGACCACGTTCATCCCGAACTTCAACGGATCCGCGATGCGGACTCCGGCCAGCAGACCAACGTCCTGCGAAAGCTGGACAGTATCGATAACGTAGAAGTCGAGAATCTCTTCAGCCAGCTTCAGCTCGCTGCCGTCCAAGTAGTAGGCAATCGCGTAGGAGAACTGCCCGTCCGAGTAATAGCCGAAGACGTAAAGCTGCTCGCCTACCGCCAGAAGTGAAGTATAGCGATGGTCCCCGGGAGGCGCAGGATGAGGCGACTTGACGTGCACCTCAAAAGTCTCGCCGCCGTCGGTGCTGCGCCAGAGGAACGCGTTCACCGTCGAGTTGGTGTAGTCGTCCTTGGTGCCGCCGCTGCCACACGCATAGATCGTCTCCCCGATACGCACGATATCGTGGACGTGCCACCCACCTTCCAAGGTCCGGCTTTTGTACCATTCTCCTCCCGCCTGCTTGGTGTAGGCGTTGCCCATGAGCCCATCTTCGGTGGCGTCCACCCCGGGAATCATGAAAAGGTCGCCGTCGATGCGATAGCGGGAAACCTGCTCTTCGTCCACGATGAAATCGAACTTGTACCCGTCGGGCACCGGCTCGTCCCAATACCGCAACTCAATGGGAGTGTCGTGGCCGAGGTTCAGATTGGCGTCACCGTAACCAAAGTAGAGCCGGTCCTCGAACACGGCCATTGCGAAAATGTCGTGCATGAAGTCGGAGTGGCCCAGTTTGTCAGTATTGTAGTCGATGAAGTCCTGGGTCGGATTCGCCCACGGCTGGAACTCGCTGAAGAGCATCTCCTCGATGCCCACCTCCGCAGCCACTTCCGGCACAACTTCCACAGGCAGGTCCGGAGCCAGGTCCACAGGCAAGTCCGCGGAAACTTCCGGTGTCACCTCCGGTGTCACGTCGGCAGCCACGACGTCCGAGGCCACGTCGGTCGCGGCGTCGCCACCCCCGCCGTCATCCCCACCGCACCTGAGAAAAGCGACTGCAACCACCAGCGCAGTCAATCCCACTGCCCTCATGACAATACTGTCCATCTTGCTCTCCTCCCTGTTAGAGGCACTATAGCAGATAGCCTTCCTACTGGCACTCACCATTGCCGGCATTGCACGAAAGTCCGGCCCCGAGAGGCGCGCAGCTTTCATCGTTGTCGCAGGGTGGCGCGCAGACCCCCGGGTCCACTGAATCGTGACAAATCGTGACCTGGGGCTCAACCGGGCAATCCTCCTTCGACTGGCACCCCTGTTCTGCCGATGGGAGAATCATGCACTTGTTCTTCACGTTGCACTGGTAGTCCGGCCCCATGTACTCACAGTCCTGGTTGAGGGAGCAGCGCAGCGGCTTGGCCTCATGGCAAAGTGAGGTTTCAGCGTCACACAGCAAGTTGGGGGACAGTGCGATGCACAAGTCGTCGTGATCGCACTCAACGCCGCACCAGCCGCAACCGCTCGGGAGCACCGGCAGACACTGGCCGTCCTCTTCCCGGCAGTAGACCCCGGCCCCGTATTGCTCGACACACCATTCATCGGAAACGCACAACTGCGGGGCAACCTCCTCCGCCTTCACTTCCTGGAAGTCGCCGCCCACGTCCGGGAGGTCGGGGGCGTCCGCCCCGCCGATCTGCGGCCAAAACACCGGCCCCTGGAATTATAAGTCCCGCTTCCGCGTTCTCTCGGGCTCCGGGCCGCCGGGGGGGGGGGTGGTGGGGGGCGTCGGCCCCGACGATCTCCGGCAAAACGACCTCCGGCTGGAATTCTATGTCCGGCACGTCGGACTCAGGAGGAACCGGTTTGCCGTCGAAGGGCCCTACCCCGCCCAGGTCGGTGCCGGCGCCCGTGGTATCCGGGGACAGACCTTCCTCCACGCCTGCCATATCTGAGCGGGAAGGGGCCTTAGTTGTCGACGATCCACAAGCCATGAAGACAATGCCCGAAAAGACGGCGGTCAGTGTCCTAGAGAAGCGAACAGGTAAAATCACACCGCCACCTGCAGCTGGTGTTCCTGA
>CAZVFX010000201.1:0-8532 GCA_964626565.1 uncultured Myxococcales bacterium | reverse complement strand
CTAGAAGAACGCCTCAGACACAGCCGAGAGCAGACCTCGGCTCAGATGGGGTACTGAAGAACGTCCTGCGGTAACCTGCCCCGGTTCCTACCTAAGAACCAGGGCCTTGACTGTCAGGTGCTCGGGACTCCGCGGCGACGACCTGCGGTTCCAGGACGAGCAAGCGAGCCGCCATGCGGCGCAGATCCCGGCGGGGCCAGGTCTTGTGACGCAGATGCCTGCCCAGGGCCAACATCAAGCGATGGCGGTTCCTGACAAACTTCTCGCTGCCGAGCGCGTGCCCGTGCTCAAGCTGACGCTCCTCGGGCAACTTCTTCTCTCGCCAGTACTCATCACACTGCCGACGATATTCGGCCTGACGCTCTTCAGGCGTGTCACCCATCTCAAGGTAGAATTGAGGCGGGGTCAGGTGTTCTGTCCACTCGTTGATCACCCCGAACGCATAATACCTGTACGAGGAGAATCGATACTCGGAAGGATGGTCGCACATGCCGGCTTCGACAGGGTTCCAGTCGCCGTAGAACATCACTCGCTTCAGTTCTTCCTGAGTCTCGCAAACGACGGTCTTGGGGCGGTCTTGCGCCACCGGCCCCCTGCGCTTGAGTAGACGGTTAAGCCGCTGTGCAAAGGACGAGTGTGCGGCCCGGGCCCACTTCGACATAGGCTTGGCACTGCCCTTCAGTTGTGCAGCCTTGTGGAAGTGGTTGGACATGACGCAGTAACCGTGGAGCAGCACCTTGCCGCCGGCCCGAAACATGAATCGAAAGAAGCAGAACAGGAACATCCTCTTCATCGCATCGGACTCCAGGAAGAACGCGCCGGCCACGGTTCGCCACATCATGTGGTAAATGGAATTAGCCGGCAGAGTAAAATCACGTGTGTACCTCATGTCTGCACCTCCCCTCTTTTTGTTGCTCTCTCTATTGTTATGGGGGGTTTGAAATAGATCTGTACCATTTATTCGACATTCGCTCGACGTGAGGGCTCGGCGCGTGTTTTGGGCTCACGGCAGGGCTGACCGGGTCCGAAAAACGCCCCCCGTCCCCTGCGGTTCGGTGCGAAAATACGCCCCCCGTCCCCGTCGTTTTCCCCCCTGCGGTTCGTCCCCTGCGGTTCGGCGGTTCGGTGCGGTTCGGGGGCAAAAATGCGCCCCCCGTCCCCGTCGTTTCGCCCGTCGTTTCGGGGTGGGTGTGGTGGGGGGCGGAAAAGGTCTGGTATCGGTGGTCGGGGTGTCGTAGACTGGGGATACGAGTTGGGATAGCAGGAGGCTGGGATGAAGACACATTTGTGGACTGCGGGACGATGGATTGCCTTGGCCGGGATCTTTGTCGCCATCGGGGCGCTCATGGTGGTTGGTTCCGGCCGCAATCGCGGGACCAAAGCCTACGGCTGGCGCATTGCTTTGTGGGGTCTGGCGGTGTCGCTCATGAGTGGAGGAGCGTTGTTTGTGAGCCAGGCGCAGGCGGGGAAGAAGCCCCCGGCGAAAGTCAACGCTGTCGACGGCGACGAGGCATCGAAAGAGGAACCGAGGAAGATGTGCTACAAGACTCTGCCGGTGCCGGATTGCTACAAGCCCATGCCCCCGCCGGAGGATGATCCTGAAGCGGAGCCAGAGGAGGTGACGCCTCCTGAACCGCCGCCTAAATGCTACGCGCCAATGCCCACCTGTTACGAGCCCATGCCGCCGGATCCGCCGCCACCGCCGGAGGTCCGGCCCACGTGCTACGAAGCGATGCCCGATCCGCCGCCGCCGCCACCTGAGATTCCCACGTGCTACGCGCCCATGCCTCCGCCGGACGAAGGGAAATAGCAGCCAAACCGAACTGTAGGAGTATCCGATGAAGATGCACGCGATCGGCCTGTCGAAGTGGATCGCTCTGGGGGGAGTGCTGGTTGCGATTGGAGTGCTAACCGCGATTGGTGCCGGGCGCACGCGAGGGAGCCGGGCTTACGGCTGGCGCATCGCCTTGTGGAGCCTGGCTGTGGCCATGATGAGCGGCGGCATGCTTTACACGGGCCAGGCGAGGGCCGCAAGCACACATGACGCAGCTTCCGCGGCGTCCGACCGCGACAACGTCAGTGCCGACAACCCGGAGCCCAAGTGCTACAAGCCTGCGCCGCCCATTAAGACCTGCTATCGCCGGGTCCCAGTTCCCGAGGACCCCGACTATCCTGACGCTCCGCCGGATAAACCGACGGACAAGCCGACAGACGACCCCAAGGACGAGCCCAAAGAGGAGCTCAAGGACGCCCCTGAAGACGGCGCTAAATTGCCGGCTCCCACCTGCTACTCGACACCGCCGCCCCCGGAGAAAGAGCCTCCGCCCCCACCGAAGCCCGAGCCGGACACCAATGAGGGCAAGACCCCCGACAAAGAGCCGGAGGTCATGTGCTACTATTTTTGAGGGGATGAGTTTTTCTTCAGGAGGACGGGCTATTCGAACGGTCTGGGGTCGGGGCCATGGCCGCCGCGGTGTTTGCGGCCCTTGCCGCGGAATTTGCCCTTGGCCTTACGATGCATCTTCCGAAGTGCGAGCAACACTTTGGCCTGCTCCTTGGGGTTGAGGATCTCTCTGAGTTCCTCGAACTGCTGGGCGTGCAAAGCCTCTAACTGAGAACGCACGGACATGAGGTTGGTAACCGCCGCGTCATATGCGTCCATGTCGTTGGATTCGGCCTTCAACAGCTCCTTTACCGCCTTCATCTGGGTGCGCATCTCTTGTTTCAGTTTGTGGCGTTGCTCCATGAATCCATCCAGAACCGCCTCAACTTTGGCTGCCCGTTCCTCGGGGAGATCCAGTTTTTCGCGCAGCACTTTGCCACGGAATTCCCTCATTTTTTCCCGCATCTGGGCCCCCTTCTCGCCCTTGAAGGGGCAGTCGCAATCGCCGGGCCCCGCACACTCGCAGCCAAGGCCCGCTTCGCCCATGCAACCCGGGCCTCCGCCACATGGAGGGTCTTCGACCGCAAAACAGCCGCCCCAGTCACCGCCGGCCGCAATTGGAGCCGCCCCGGCAGCCAGAGGGAAGGTAAGGATAGTCAATAGAGCCAACATTCCGGTAAGTTTCTTCATTTGAGCCTCCTGCATACTATCAAGGTTGAAATTCTCTTTCGCTTTCGGTGAGCGAGGCCGGCGACCCGAACACTTCACCTATTCAAATGCCGCCTGCTCGTCGTCCGTTAAATCATCCCATTCTTCCAGCATCTCATCGTAGAACTGGTCCCAGGCCTCGGGATCGTCGCCGGAACCGGGGCCGGCCAACAGTGCCAGCCCGTCCAACAGACCGGGTTCTTCATCCCACACGAACGGGTCCTCGAATTGCTCGGCAAAGGGTTCTGCGCTCTCATCTGCCGCCACCGAGATGTTCGCGGCATCTACTAAGGCCCGGTAGTCCTGAATGACGTCAGCCGGGGCCACGCCCGCGGTCCTGCCCGACTTCCCCACGTTGCTTCCCGCTCCGGGCAATCCGGCCAGGAGAACCAGGGCGAGGACGGCTGCCGCCGCAATGAGTGCACCAACCGCCCACTGCTGCCACTGGGAGCGGCCGGCAACCGGCGTCTCCCTGGCCACCTGAGCGGCGCGGGCGGTCAAGCGCTCCAGCGTTTCGGCCCCCGGCTGTGCAGCGGTCGTTTCGAACAGGTCTCTCAGGTCCTGATCGTCGGCGCTCCAATCGTCTCGATTCATTTTGTCATTACCCGCGCTCATGACATCCTCTCATGCGCCCTCCACCAGGCGCGTTTTCAACTCGTTGCGAGCAAGGTGGGCATGCACCCTTGCCGACGCTTCAGAAATGCCCAGGGAATCTCCGATCTCGCCGTAAGACAGGCCGGCCTCGAACCTGAGCAACGCGACGTTGCGCCGCTTCTCCGGCATGGAGTTCAAGGCCCGGCGAATGCGCTCCCGGGTTTCCGCCGCGGCGAGTTCTTCGTCCGGCCTCGCCCCGACGCCGGCGGGCGCCGGCCCCTGCTCCTCCCGGCGACGGCGGCGCAACTCGGAGCGGCGCAAGGTGCGCGCCTTGCTCACCGCGACCGCGGAGGCAAAAGCCTTGAACGATGTCCCCGGTTGGTACCGCTCCAGGTTGGAGTAGATCGCCACCAGAGCATCCTGAACGGCATCCTCGGCAGAAGCTGAGTCAAGACAGATTCGGGCAGCCAGCCGGTACAGGAGGTTCAGATGGGGCCGAACCAGCTCCGCAAAGGCCTCCCCCTGGCCGCGGCGTACCGCGTCAACCAGCGCCTTTTCCCGCTGAGCTTCGTTCACCTGCTCTCCATTGACTGGCGCCGCCCCGGGCGCCGGTAGTGGCCGTACCATCATGTTCACTATATGCCGAATGCCACGCTTTCGTTAAACCCAAATCGAGACTAATATAGTCCCGGAAACCTGGAGGGGGGTTGTTATGGTGACATTTACCACCCGCGTTTTGACAGCTTCGTTGCCGATTGTCCTCGTTGTCCTCGCGTTGAACGGATGCCCATCGAGCACATCAAGCACGTCCGACGCGGTGGATGCCACGTTCGATGATAAGGTCGCAATTCCGGACAGCAGCGGCGAGGTACGCATCTCCACGCCCGATGGCGGCGGCCCGGATGGCGACTTCCTGGACCTTACGGCCGTGGACACTGAGGTTCACCTGCCGAGCTGCGCCGAGGCCCCGGGGATGCAGGGATGCCCGTGCATCGAGAACAGCGACTGCGACGGCGGTTGGTGCGTGTTCCACCTCGGTGACAAGGTGTGTACCATCGATTGTATCGAGGAGTGCCCGGAAGACTGGAGTTGCCAGCAGATGTCGGGATTCGGGGCCGATGAAGTGTTCATTTGCATCTCCCCCTACCCTGCCCTTTGCCTGCCCTGCGCCCAGAGTGCGGACTGCCCTTCTCCGGAATCGCACTGTATCCCGTATGCGGGGGGCGTCGGCTCGTTTTGCGGCGGTGCGTGCGGTGAGTGTCCCCAGGGTTACGAATGTAAGGAGGTCGTAACCGCGGAAGGGGTTTCGCTCCAGCAGTGCGTCACTGCGGGCGGAGAATGCCCGTGTTCCGCACCCGCCGTAACCTCGTCGCTCGGGACAAACTGCGAGGTCTCAAATGACGCTGGGGCCTGCCAAGGCTGGCGTTTCTGCCAGGCGGACGGGCTGGGAGATTGTGACGCGCCGGTGCCGGTGCCCGAAGTCTGTTTCAACGACATTGACGACGATTGCGACGGAGCTGCCGACCCGCCCGACCTGTGCTGTGTCC
This sequence comes from uncultured Myxococcales bacterium, assembly GCA_964626565.1. GTDB lineage: Bacteria > Myxococcota_A > UBA9042 > CAIXZC01 > CAIXZC01 > CAZVFX01. The sequence goes on along the minus strand of CAZVFX010000201.1, from coordinate 3,300 downwards.
CCGGATGTGAAGCCAAGGAGTGCGGAGACGATGGGTGCGGCGGCAGTTGCGGCCAGTGCCCGGTGAATCACGTATGCGAAATCACCGGCGTCTGCATCTGCCAGCCGTACTGCGAGGGCAAGGAATGCGGCGAAGACGGATGCGGTGGCGGGTGCGGCGAATGCGACCCCGGAACCATGTGCTCGTTCGGCGAATGCCAGCCCGGGTGTGACGAGGCCACCCCGTGCGAGGCGCTGAAAGAGTGCGTCGATGGCTTCTGCCAGCCCGACGTTCCCGATGCAGCACACCTGCTGCCGCCGGTGTTTGTGGAGACCATCCCCGGGGAGCCTTCCGTGTCGGTATTCTGCAAAGTTATGGAGGTAGGCTTGACGTCAGGCTCGGGTGCGGCGGAAGGATTGACCGCTGAGTTAGGGTGGGGGCCACCGGGGTTCGATCCGTCGGCAAATCCGTTGGAGTGGCAGTGGGCCCCGGCGGAGTTCAGCAGTGATTCCGGGAACTGGGACATGTGGACTGGAACCTTGAGCCACTCCGCACCCGGGGAGTTCGCGTTCACCTTCCGTTTCACCCTGGACGGCCAGCACTGGCTGTACGCGGACGCCTCAGGCACCGATGACGGATTTGACGCGGACAAGCTGGGTCAGTGGATTGTGCTCAGCCCCCCTCAGCTCTCTGAGATCAATCCGGATCACGGCACGGTTCTAGGCGGCGATTCCATCTTGGTCAAGGGCAGTGGTTTTACGGACGGTACGACCATCTTTGTAGATGGCGTGGAGGTACCGGCACAACTGCTTTCCGCAGGCAGTGCGGTGTTCGTGACTCCAGCCCACGACGCGGGCACGGTAGACATCGTTGTGACCAATCCTTCCGGCCAGTCCGCCACTGCTGCGGCCGGATTCGAGTTCGTGCTCCATTTTTCGCCGGTGCTGGATGGGAACCTGGACGAATGGCCCGGCGCCATGGTGGTGGGAGACAACAGCCTGGAGAGCGACTGGGGCCCGGACAAGAACCGGCTGGAGAAGTTGTACGCCGCGTACGATTCCGGCTATTTGTACGTGGCGTTTTCGGGAGTTTTGGAAGAGCACAACTATGTTGTCGGGTACATTGACGGAGACTACGGCGCCGGGTCCGGTTCCACAAACATGGTAGATCTTTCTGACAACGACGGCGACGGCGATCTGGACGACGCGTTGAGCAACGTGCTGGTGGTCACTGCCCCGGGATTCGGGGGCGATGTGGGGTTCGGCACCAGGGGGATGGCGTCGTTCCAGATGGGTAATGATCTGGCTGGCTCGCTGTTCGTAGGTTGGCGGGAGTTGGGGCCACCCTACAACCTGGCCTGGCTACAAGGGAGCGTCTTGTGCTCCGAGGACGCCTGCGAGGCCGCGCTCCCCCTGTCTTCGCTCTACACCACAGGCGTACCGGCCAAGACCCAGGTGGCGCTGTTTCTGAAACTCACCGACAAATATGGTGACCTCGCCGGTCTCAGCAACCAGACCCTGCCGGAGTTCTACGACGCTGATGACATTTCTCAGATCGGTGCCGCGGCGTCGTTCACGCTAATTCACGACTAGTAAGAAACTGAAGGGAGAGAGTTGATCCGGGTGGGGCCTATTCCCAGGCCTATTCCCAGGGGCAGTTGCCCTGGTCATCGGGGCAGCCGGCGTCATAGAAGTTGAATGACAGGCTGTACGCTTCGCACGAGTTCACGGTCCCGCTGTGGGGCTTGACCTCTACCAGGAACGTACGGTCATCGCTGAGCACGCCCACCAGGTCTCCCCAGATGCCGGCCCAACCGATAACCACCTGGTCGCCACCACCGGTTCCTTCGTCGTCGGCGCAGTACTGGTCGCCGCCGCACTCCTGGCCATAGACGCAGAAGTCGAGGTTCTCGCCCGCGGGCGACTGAAGGGTGATCTCGAACACGTAGCAGACGTCGTCGAGACTGAAGCCGCAAGGCGGAATGATATCATTCAACTCGTCGGTCATGATCTTGTACCAGTCGGAATCTACGCCGCCGTCCTTGTAGAGGGTGGCGGTAAACGGGAGCGAACCCGCGTTTTCCTGGACGGTGCCCAGGTCCCGGGCGGTGCCACACGAGTCGTTGGCTTCCCACTGGTCCTGGTCCAGATTGTCATCAGCAACGCCGCTGCAGTCATTGTCCACACCATCGCATACTTCGTCGGTACCCTGCTGGCCGCCCTGGCAGACGATCTCGCCGCCCGCACAGGTTTCTACGCCCTTGGAGCAGCCGCCGGTGTCGGAGCCGCACTCGGCGCCGCCGCCGGGATTACCGTCGTCGATTTCGCCGTTGCAGTCGTTGTCCTTCCCGTCGCAAACTTCCTCGGAGGAAGTGGCGCCGGAGCATTCGCCCCAGGTGCCGTTGGCGTCGCAAGTCCAGGTGCCCACAGAGCACTCGCCCACGTTGGTGCCGCACTCTTCCATGGCGCCGGGGGTACAGGCGCAGGTCTCGTCCACCGTACCGTTGCAGTCGTTGTCGATCTGGTCGCCGCACTCTTCCACCTGGGGAGCCAGGGGGGTGCAGTCCGGAACCTGACCCTGCACGCAGGCAGCCACGCTGGTCTTGCATGCGCCCACACCGCAGGTCTGCTCGCCCAGGTCCTCATCGATGGTGCCATTGCAGTCGTCGTCGATGCCGTTGCAGATCTCGGCGTTGTTGCCGCTGCCCGCTGAGCAGGGGCCCCACTGGTTGGCGCCAATGCACTTCTCGGTGCCCTCGGTGTTGCCGCAGTAGCAAATCTGGGTGACATCTTCATCGATGAAGCCGTCGCAATCGTTGTCGGCCCCGTCGCAAACTTCGGGAGTGTTCTCGCTACCGGCTGAGCAGGGGCTCCACACACCCTGGGTGCAAGTCTGCTGACCTTCCGACAGGCCGCAGTAACAAATCTGGGAAAGACCCTCGTCCACCTGGTTGTTGCAGTCGTCGTCCACGCCGTTGCAAATCTCGGCCGTGATGCAGAGGCCCCACTGGTTGTCGGCACCGCAGGTCTGGGTTCCGGTTGAGCCACACGAGGTGTTGCACACCACGTTTTCGTTGGCCGTCTTGCAAAGAGTCAGGGAGCATGCGCCCCAGGCTCCGTCCACGCAACGCCGCACGCCGGACGCGCCGTCAGCCATTACGCAGTCTCCGAACTCTCCCGCGGTGCAGGCCGCAGGCCCGCCGGGGGTGTCGGTGCCGCCTTCATCGCCACAAGCCGCGGCCAGACCAAACAGGCTGCACAGCGAAAGGACAATCAGGCTACTCTTGAGCTGTCTCATTTCTATCCTCCTCATGCGAGTTTC
>CAZVFX010000200.1:0-8563 GCA_964626565.1 uncultured Myxococcales bacterium | reverse complement strand
GCGGAGATGCATGGGAGTCGAACCCACCCGGGACCTTGCTCAGGCCCCTCACTAGTTTTGAAGACTAGGCGGCCCACCGGGACCGTAGCACCTCCGAGATCATTGTTAATCAGTTTTGGGGGTTGTGTCAACTTGGGAAAGGCAGGCGGGAGGCGGGAGGCGGGAGGCGGGAGGGGTAGGCGGCCGCCCGGGAGGGCGGGGAGGACGCGGTGCATGGGCCGATGTTGTTTGCCACCCCCCGCTCGTCTGCGGCGGTGCCGCAGCCTCGCGCCCCCCTGCGAGGGGGGCAGCTTAGTACCGAGCATGCGAGGCGGAGCTGGTGGTGGCGGAATAAGGGTCCCCCCCTCGCAGCGGGGGGTGCCCGGAGGGCGGGGGGGTGGCAAAGAGGATCGGCTGGGGCTACTGGGGCTGTACCAACCTGGCCTCCAGGCCGGCCAGGTACTTCATGGTCGTTTCGGAGAAACGGTAGTACGGGACTTCGCCCGCCGGGAGACTGGCTGCGGCTTCGTTGTAGTCGCGGATGAACTGGAAGGGGTCGGCGACGTGTTTGATCAGGCGCTCTTTGCCGAGCGCCTGAATGATCACATTGGCCATGTAATAGCCTGTCGGATGGGCAGACATGGGCAGGGCCATGCGGACGGCCTGTTGGGCCTCTTCTTCGGTGGTGATCTTGCCGGCGGCTATCTTCTGCACCGTCATATCGAACGCGGCCAGGGATTCCGGCGCTCTCGCCAGCAGCGCCTTGTACCGGTCTCGGGCCCCGGCCAGAGGCCCGTCCCCTTCGTAGTCCAAAAACCCGGGGACGTTTATCTGGTCTGCGATGCCTTCTCCCTGAAGTTGATCCAGGGCCCACAGCAGGACCCCATCCTTGTCGGTGGGGTCCTCGGGCCAACCTTGCTTCAGTTGGTTCCGGTAGAAGTGATGGAACTCGTGTGCGACCATCAGTTCCAGGCCGTTCCCGGGGAGCAACTCTGCCAGGCTCACATCGATCACTATGGGATCGTATCCGCGTCCGTCGGGAGAGAAGACGAGGAGGGCGACCCGGGGAGGGTCGAACTTCGTCGTCGGCAGGAACGACTGGGCCGCGGCGGTGAGCGCGGCGAAATCAAGGCGGCCGGCTGTTTGGGCCGTCAGCGCGGCCAGCCTCGGCCGGGCTTTGGCGGCCCAGTCGGCGTAGTGTTCCAGGTACCGGTACCTGTGCTCAGCCAGTGCGGCTTGCAGTTCAGCCGTCTTGGACGGCATGAAGGCCAGCCGGAACGGCTTGCGAAAGCCGTGCTCGGCGAACTCGCTGGAGAGTAGGACGGCGTAGCCGGGGGAGGTTTCGAGGCGCTGCCAGGCGGCCTCGGGGGGCTCCCGGTCCTCGGCTAGCGCGTCGAGGAGGGGGAGGAGGGCGTCGATGCCGGAGGTATCGACGGTGCCGTGCTGCCGCGTGGTGCGGCAGGACGGGAGGGTGGCGGCGGCCACGGCGAGGAAAAGTAAGCATGCTCGGAGTGCTTGCATTGGACCTCCGGTCGGGTTTGCACGCCGATCCTTGCAGGCCGGCGTGGGGTTGTCAATGGCGGCAGAGCCGCCAAGGGGGTGGGGGGGGGCGTGGGGGGGGGTGGGGACAACCGATCACCTATCCGCCCTCCGCTGCGCTCCGGGCACCTTTCCCAGCGGGAAAGGGCCTCTTCTACGGCCACCACTCCAGCCGATCCTACTCGTAGGCGCCGACAGGCGCGGAAACGTCATGCTTCGGCCCGCGCGCCTCCGGCGCATAGGCCCTCAGAGGGATCTGCCCCCGTGGTGGTGGAATAAGCGGTCCTTTCCCGCTGGGAAAGGTGCCCGGAACCGAGCGCGTCAGCCGAGGTGGAGGGCGGAAAGGGGTTAGCTTGTTCGCAACCCACTGCCATAGAAACCTCCATAGCCCGGCCGCCTCAGGCCGGCAGTTCCCCATCGACCGCGGTCAATGCTTCTGCTATCATGTCCCGGACAGGGACAGTAAGGGAGCAAATCATGACGAAAGGAATCGGTTTGTTGGTTGTTCTCTGCCTGGCGGCAGCTTGCAGTGGTAACGGCAACGGCAAGGACGCCGTGGGCGACGTCGCGGACGTCGTGCTCCCCGACACCGGAAGAGGTGCGGAAGGCCCCGCACCGGTGGACGTGGGCGTCGATTCCGACGCCGAGGTATGCGTTCCGCATTGCCCTGAAACGGATGACCCGTGGTGGCAGTGCGGCACAGACGACGGCTGCGGCGGAACGTGCGGATGTGCGGAGAACTACGAGTGCGTCGATATCCATGAAACCGGGATTCTGTGCCTGGAGAAATGTGAGTATGTTTGCTCCGAAATCGCCGAGTGCGGAACGTACTATACGTGGATCCCCAAAAGCTGCGACTGCGGCGGGTGCGACGACGAAAACCCCTGCACCGATGACTATTGCGAGGAAGAGGGGGAAGGCGGCGGCGGAACCTGCAACTACATCATCGACGACACCAACGGGTGTGACGATGGCGACCCGACAACCATGACCTTGTGCCAGAACGGCCAATGCGTCGCCTGCACTCCCGACTGCGCGGACAAGATCTGCGGTGACGATGGGTGCGGTGGGTCTTGCGGGGACTGCCCTGAAGGCTCAATGTGTGTCGAGGGCGCTTGCGAAGCTCCGGGGTCCTGCGGCGACGGCCCGTGCGTCCCCGAGGACGGCGAAAACTGCGTTTCCTGCCCCGAAGACTGCGTGTGCCTGGGAGCCGAGAACTGCTTGTCCGATGGTACCTGCTGCGTGTCTATCTGCCCGGAAGGTGCATGCGGGAGTGATGGCTGTTTCGGCAACTGCGGAGAGTGTCCGGCAGACCAGATTTGCGTTGATGGTTCCTGTGAGAACAAACAGGACACCGGCACGGTGAAATGGAGCTATCAGACCGGCGCAGGAATCTGGTCAACGCCGGCCATTGGAGATGACGGGACCATCTACATCGGTTCCAGGGACGACTCGCTGTATGCACTCACTCCCGATGGCGACTTAAAATGGTCGGTGGCAACCGGCGACGAGATTTTCAGCTCTCCCGCAATCGGAGCGGATGGGACGATCTACATAGGTTCCCAGGACGACTCGTTCTACGCGTTCACGCCGGACGGGCAGTTGGCGTGGAAGTTCGACACGGAAGGCAACGTCAACGGCACTGCGGCCATCGACTATGACGGCAGGCTGTACGTCACCTCGTGGGACACGAAGCTGTATTGCCTTGACGCGGAAGGCAACAAGCTGTGGGATTTTGCCACCGACGGTGCAACGGCTTCATCTCCTGCGATAGACTGGGAGAGCAAGATGGTATTTTTCGGCAGTGGGGACAACAACTACTACGGCGTCGACGCCGGCGGAAACGCCAACTGGGTCTTTGTGACCGAGGACAAGGTCTACTCCTCAGCCATCGGCATCGATCGCTCCATCTTCTTCGGCTCCAACGACGGGAACCTATACGGGCTGACCGCGGAGAGCGAGTTGATGTGGAAATATCAGACCGGGGACTTCATCAACGCCAGTCCCGTGATCGACATGGACGGCAACCTCGTATTCGGTGGCGGCGACAAAAAGCTCCACGTCGTCATGCCCGGCGGCGGGTTAAAATGGTCGTATGAGCTGGGGGATAAGGTGGTCGCGACCGCGGCCATCGATGATAAGGGAGTGATCTACGTCGGCACCTGGGATGATCACCTGTACGCGATCGGGAAGGACGGGGCGTTCCACTGGAAAGTCGCGACCGGCGACAATATTTACGGCTCCGCGACCATCGGCGGGGACGGGACGTTGTACTTCGGTTCTTACGACGGAAGGTTGTACGCGGTGACTACCGACTCGAGCGGACCAGCGATGTCTCATTGGGCGCAATTTCACCACGATTCGAAGAATACGGGGATGTATACGGAAGACGGGGGTCTTCCGTGGTAGAGAGGCGCAGGACAGGCGTGGCGACGTCACATATTCTCCCGGGGACCGCCGGGCCTGTTCACCGTGCGGGTTGCCCACCACTGGAGGGACCCACATCCCTGCCGGGGCCCCGCCTTGATCCTCCAAACCTTACTTAGTAATATAACACCCAGTCAGTACCCCTTGGAGGAGGGAATCCATGCTTGCCCGTATTTTTACCCTCGCAGTAGTGTGGACCGTGTGTGCCGCGCCGGCCCCGTACACTGCTCCAGATGCGGATTTGAATCGTGACGGAGCGGTGGATATCACTGATCTTCAGTGCGAGGTGCGGCTGGTTTACGCCTTGACCCTGGCAGGCCACCCGCTGGAGGATTTCTGCGCATCCGACGAGGAGTGTGCGGTCTGGCTGAGCGACACCTACTGCCGCCCCGGCTTCACTACGGCCAACGTCTGCATCCCTTCCTGCCTGGACGAATCTGTATCGCTGGGCGAGAACCCGGACACGGTGTGCGACGACCCGCTGGCGAATGATGAATTGTGCCTGGGCACGACCCAGCGGCTGAGCGCGGACATGAACTGCGACGGTATCCTTACCAACACAGATTTAAACTTCTTCGTGGCAGTGGTGATGCAGAAGGTAGGTGGGGCGGAGACGGCTGACTACGACTCGGATGGACAGCTCAACTTCTGCGATGATGATTCCGACGGCGACGGCGACCCGGACGCGACCGATTGCGAGCCGTTCAACCCGGCAATAAGTTCATTGGCGCCGGAGCTGTGTAACCTGATGGACGAAAACTGCAACGGGGAAATCGATGAAGGCATGGGCGAAACCACCTGCGGCCTCGCAGTCTGTGAAAACACCGTTCAGAACTGCGTGGGTGGACAACTGCAAGTGTGTGATCCTCTCCTGGGCGCGGCCCCGGAGGACTGCAACGGCGTCGACGACGACTGCGACGGTGCGATAGACGAAGTAGACGACCTGGGCGAAACCACTTGCGGCACCGGCGCTTGCCTTCACACGGAGGCTCTGTGCGTCGATGGTGCTCAAAACGAATGCGACCCGATGCTCGGAGCCGGGCCGGAAGCGGGCGACGGAATTGACAACGACTGCGACGGCCTGGTGGATGAGGGTTTCGTGATGCCGGGAGACATCACCGTCACAGAAATCATGCAGAACCCGAGCTGCGTTTCCGACTATATGGGCGAGTGGTTCGAGTTGCTCAACACCTCGGACCAGGAGGTGGATCTCAACGGCTGGGTGTTGCTTGACGACGAGGAAGACTACCACGTCATCGACAACGGCGCACCACTGCTGGCCGCCCCCGGCGAACTGCTGGTCTTCGGCCGCAACGGTGACCCTTCCCAAAACGGCGGCGTGGACCTGGACTACGCGTACGACAACTTCCTGCTGGTCAACGACAACGACCGGATAACCCTGGTCTTCGACGGCGTAATCATCGACGACGTGTACTACGACGGTGGACCGGAATTCCCAGACCCGGAAGGGGCGTCCACGTCGCTGAGCAGCGACGCACTCGACCCGGAACTGAACGATGTCGGGGCCAACTGGTGTCCCGCCACCGGCGCCCCCTGGGGAGAATGCGGAGACCTGGGCACTCCCGGCCTGGCGAACCCGCTGTGCGACGCGGACCTGGACGGCTGGTCCATCCCTGCAGGAGACTGCGACGACGGCAATTTCAACGTGAACCCCGACGCTGCGGAAATCTGCAACGATATCGACGACAACTGTAACTCCGCCATCGACGAGCTTTTCGACAACAAGACCCTAATCTGCGACGGTCCGGATACCGATCTGTGCGAGAACGGCAGTTGGACCTGCACCGCGGACGGCCTGGCGCTGGAGTGCGTCAACGAAGACCCGGCAGAGATCATCGATATCTGCGACGGCGTAGACAACGACTGCGACGGCTCGGTGGACGAAGAATTTAACGATAAAGACATGCCCTGCGATGGCGACGATACCGATCTTTGTGAGAACGGTACGTGGACTTGTACCGCGGACGGTGCGGACGTCGAGTGCGTCAACGAGGTGGACTCAAATATCCCCGACCTGTGCGACGGTCTGGACAACGACTGCGACGGTGAAATCGACGAGAGTTTTAGCGATAAAACCCTCCCCTGCGATGGCGCTGATTCCGATTTGTGTGAGAATGGCACCTACACCTGCACCGCGGATGGGCTGAGTGTCGAATGCGTCAACGAAGACCCGGCAGACATCGTGGAGTTGTGCAACGGTATCGACGACGACTGCGATGGCTCAGCCGACGAGGATTTTAACACCAAAGACCTCCCCTGTGATGGCGCGGATGCCGATCTTTGTGAGAACGGTACGTGGACTTGTGCGGCGGACGGTGGTGGCTTGGAGTGCGTCAACGAGACCGTTACCGATATCGAAGAGGTCTGCGACAACCTGGACAACGACTGCGACGGGCAGGTGGACGAAGACTGGGTGTGCTGCCTGGAAGCGGGGGAAGGTTGTGCTGCGGACGGCCAGTGTTGCTCCGACCTTTGCAACGTGAACTGCTGTACCGATCAGTGCCCTGCGGACGAGTGGACCTGCAGCGACAACGCCCGGACGCTCACCGACCATTTCTGCGATGATCAGGGAGGGTGCGCATCCCAGGTCGGAGAAACCGAAGATTGCGGCACCAGCGCGCTCTCCAACGTGTTCCAATGCGTGGGGCAGGAGTTGGAAGAGGAGTTCATCACCCGCGGTTGCGGGGAAGGGGAGTGTTACGCCACGCTTTCATGGAAATCGTCGGCGACCTGCCAGGGGACGTGCAATTCGTGGTGCAACCAGGGTGCGGACGCGTGCGGCGACGCTCCCGCCGACACTCAGAACGCGTCGGACTGCCTGCAGGATGGTGACTATTGCAACGGTTCGGTGCAGGAGCAACGGGACTACTACTGCGACGGCGAGGGCGGATGCACTTACGAGGTGATTCAGGCTGAGGTGTGCGGAGACAGCGCGTTATCCGGGCTGCACCAATGTGTGGGCCAGGAGTTGCAGGAAGAATTCATCACCCGGGGGTGCACCAGCGGAGCGTGCTTTGCCACACCGGCCTGGAACGTTTCGGCCACGTGCCAGGGGACGTGCAACTCGTGGTGCAACCAGGGTGCTGACTCCTGCGGACACGCCCCTGCGGACACCCAGAACGCATCGGACTGCCTGCAGGATGGGTGGTACTGCAACGGCATCGACCGGGAGTACCGGGACTACCGGTGCGACGACTCGGGCGGGTGCTTCTTCGAGGCGACCCAGGCAGAACTGGGAGGGTCGGCGTGCCAGGTTCCGGGCGCGCACGGGCCTTGTGTGGAAGGAGTCCAGCAGTGCCAGGGAGGCGATTTCGTCTGCGTGCAGATCATAGAACCCGAAACGGAAACGTGTGACGATATCGACAACAACTGTAACGGCCAGGTGGACGAAGGGGATGTTTGCTGCCTGGGCCTTGGTCTGGGCTGTGGCGGCAACGATGACTGCTGCTCCAGCATCTGCAGCGTCAACTGCTGTGCGTCCTCATGCTCCGCGGACGGCTGGACCTGCAAGGGCACCACCCGGGAGTATCGGGATTACTACTGCGGCGGCGACGGAGGCTGCACTTTTTCCGTCACGGGCTCCTCGGAGTGCGGGGCCTCGGGGTACACCAACAGCTACCAGTGCTCGGGCCAGAACCTGCAGCGCCTGTGGGAAGATAAGGGGTGCAGCGGGGGTGCGTGTTTCAACAATCAGAGCTGGGACACGGTGACTTCGTGCGGCGCGACCTGTTCGAGTTGGTGCAACAACGGCCAGTCTGCATGCGGCAATGCTCCCACCAACACTCAGAACGCTTCCGGTTGCACCGCGGACGGGTGGTACTGCAACGGTATCAACCGGGAGTACCGGGATTACAAGTGCAACGGTTCGGGCGGATGCACCTACTCAGTGACCCAGACCCAGAACGGAGGGGCGGCGTGCTCGGTGTCCGGCAAACACGGCTTGTGCGCCACCGGCCAGCAACAGTGCCAGAACGGCAGCCTGGTGTGCGTGCAAACGGTGTTCCCTTCGACTGAAACGTGCGACTCCCAGGACAACGACTGCGACGGCTCCACCGATGAGGGAGGCGTGTGCGGGCCCGTATACCTGTACTACGCCAACATGGGATCCAGCGATTCCGGAGTGTGCATCTCCTTAGGGGGAAAATGGGGGAATTCCTATCGCTGCTGGACCAAGGGAAGCAAACTCTCCTACACCAACATGGGTAGTGGTGATTCGGGAGTTTGCATCTCCATGGGCGGCAAGTGGGGGAATTCCTATCGCTGCTGGTTCAAGGGGACCACCGGCACCTCCGGGTCCAGCAACCAGGGCAGCCAGAAGAGCCAGACTTCTTCTACCTATGACAACAGCCCCGCGAGCATGGGTTCCAGCGACTCGGGGGTGTGCATCTCGTTGGGCGGACAGTGGGGATCGGGGTACAAGTGCTACTACTCCAGCGGGAAGTTCTACCGGGCGAACATGGGTTCGAGCGACTCGGGGGTGTGCATCTCGTTGGGCGGGAAATGGGGTAATTCGTATCGGTGTTGGCATCAGCCGTAGAACGGCGGGGTCAGGGGTCAGGGTCAGGGTCCAGGGTCAGGGTCCAGGGTCAGGGTCAGG
>CAZVFX010000199.1:0-8746 GCA_964626565.1 uncultured Myxococcales bacterium | reverse complement strand
ACTAGATGGAAGTTACTTAGGGGGTAAAACTATTCGCCATCACCCAGGGGGATGCCGGCGCAAGCGAGGAAGTCTTCGGCGCAGTGCTCGGCCTGGCAGGCCACGCAAGCGTCGGAGTTCGGGTCGGCCACGCACTGGGCGAGGCAGTTGTCCACCGAGCACATGAAGGTGCCGTTGTAGCACTCGGAGCAGCCGGCGGAAAGGCCGGTCGCGTCCACGATGCACGTGGTGGCGCACAGGGGATCTTCGTTGCCCAGGCAGCCCATGGCGCACTCTTTGATCGTGTCGCCGACCGTCGGGTCGCCCTGCAGCACGGCCATGTCGGCTTCGTTGGTGCATGCACCGGCGGGGGGCACATCTTCAACACACTCGCCCGCCACGCAAATCAAGCCCTCGTCACACTCAACGCCTTCGCAGGGATCAGGTGCATCCTCGACACACTCGCCCTCGACGCAGCTGAAGCCTTCGTCGCACTCAACGCCTTCACAAGGATCGGTTACGTCTGCGACGCACTCACCCTCGACGCAGCTGAACCCTTCGTCGCACTCAACAGCTTCGCACGGGTCTACTACAACGTCTTCTTCCGGCTCAACTACATCCTCTTCCGGTACGACGGTGTCTTCCTCAGGGGTGGTCACATCTTCTTCCGGCGTGGTCGTGTCTTCTGCGGGCTGCACGGTGTCCGTTCCGCCATCATCGCCATCATCTCCACCACAGTTCGCTGCGAAAGCCAGCGCTACTACGGCCAGCAGGGTTACCATCAATTTCGCCACATTCTTCATCTCTTCTCCTCCTGGTCTTTCGACCGATTCAATATTGAGTCGACGACGTCCGGCCGCCCGACTCCTTCATCCAACAATTCAATACCTTTCCGGTAGCAGGGTCTATTATTCTCTATTAAGATGGTTGTCAAGCAATTTTTCAGCAACCAACCTGCTCCCAGGGTCTTAACTATGCCGGATTTTGACCCTATTGTATGGATGATACTTAGTGAGGAGGGGGTACGCAATGGCAGGTCACAAAAAACACGTCCACGGCGGGAAATCGAGCCGGGACATTCTGGACGCTGGATTCATCATGGAAAGCTGGGGGCCGCAGTCGGGAGACAGCGTGTGCGACGTGGGCTGCGGCGACGGCTACCTGGCCCTGGCCGCGGCCCGGGCGGTGGGCCCAGCCGGAGTCGTATACGGTCTCGACGTTCATGCCGAAAGCCTGGAGTCCGCAGGCGACGAGGCGCGTGCACATGGCCTCGACACAGTGAGCTTCATGGCCGCGGACGCAACCGAGGGAATCCCGCTGCCGGATGGCTCCATCGATTTCATGATCATGGCCAACGTCCTGCACGGTTTCATCGAAAACGATGAACTGGAACCGATCATGGCCGGGGTGTCCCGGGTGCTGAAAGGGGGGGGCAAATTGATGGTTATCGAGTTCAAGAAGGCGGCGACGCCCGTCGGCCCGCCGGTGGAGATTCGGTTGAAACCTCCGGAGGTAGCCGCGGCCCTCGAACCCTTTGGGTTCACGATGACCGGATGGGCAAAAATCGGCGTCTACCACCACCAGACCACACTGCGGTTGGACTAACTTGCAAACACCGGCACGCCTTGCTAGCTTGAGGTCGTCACTCTTACGCAGGAGAATCCGATGAAAGGCGCCATGTATAACCGGTACGGCGGCCCCGACCAGTTACGCGTCAGGGAGGTCGAGCAGCCGGTCCCGAAATCCAACGAAGTGCTGATCAGGGTGAAGGCATCGTCGGTGAACCCGGTCGATTTCAAAATACGGCAGGGAGAACTGAAGTTTATCACCGGCAAGAAGTTCCCTCGCTTGGTAGGAGCCGACTACTCTGGTGAAATCGTCAAAACGGGCGCCTCCGTCACCGGCTACCAGGCTGGGGACCGCGTCTTCGGGTCCGTCGATTCGTTGAAGAAGGGGGCGTGCGCTCAATACGTGACGGCTAAACAGGGGAGCTTCGCGAGAGTCCCGGCGAGCATTCCGTTGGCCGAGGCCGCGGCTTTGCCGGTAGTTGCGCTAACCGCGCTTCAGGGCCTTAGAGACAAAGGCAACATAGGTCCGGGAAAGGCAGTGCTGGTCAACGGCAGTTCAGGCGGGGTGGGTACAGCGACGCTACAGATGGCCCGCTACTTCAAGGCCAACATCACCGCGGTTTGCAGCGCCCGTAACGCCGAATTGAGCCGGGAATTGGGAGCATCCACGGTCATCGACTACGAGCGCAAGAGTCCCCTCGGGGGCGGCGCTACATACGATATCATCTTCGACGCAGTGGCCAATCTGTCCGCGAAAGAAGCCAGGCACTCGCTAAAACCCCGGGGCGTATACATCACCACCGTGCCGGACGGCAGGTTCATCAAGGAAGCAGTCTTTTCGGGGCTCATCTTCCTGGGGCGGGCAAAGACGCTTTTTGCCAAATCTCTGGAGGCCGACCTGAAGATCATCGCCGACATGGTAGACAGCGGAGAGTTGAAACCGATAATTGAGGAAACCTATCCCCTCGACCGCATCGAATACGCCCACCGGCATGCCGAAACCGGCCGTGTGCGCGGCAAGCTTCTGATCCTCATACCCTGACCCCGTCTACATCCCGGCACTCCGGGAGTTGGTACCTCACGACTCTTGACCCCTTTCGGGCAACCTGCTTTACTGTTGGGTGAACGAAATCCGAACTTCCCGGGAGGACCTGATGAACCGCCGACTCCACCATATTCTGCTCGCCGCGCTCTTCACAATGGCTTGCTCCGGAAGCGGCGACAACGTACCCCCTCTCGATGCGTCTGCCGACGAAACTCCGGCCATCGACGTTGCTTTAGAGATCGGAGTTGAAACGACTGTCATCGATGCCACCGCCGACGCCGAACCGGATGCGCCGGAAACGACGATCTTGAAAGACGTCTCACTTGACCTGAGCGGCGACGACCTCCAACTGCCGGATGCTACTGATCTGGCTCAACCGGACAGCGAGGGCGTCCCCGATACAACTATGGACGCCTCCGCGCCGGACACCATCGTCGAGCCGCCCGCGGTTATCCCGCCCCAGGTGCCGTTGGTGGTCATAACCGCGCCCAACTTCGGCTATGACTTCGCGACCGACTTGAACCTGGTAACCATCGAGGGGATAGCCCGGGATGACGTAGTCGAAGTGACGTGGCAAACCAGCGAAGGCCAGGAGGGTACCGCGGAAGGAGTTGAAACCTGGGCGGCAGCGAACATCCCGGTTTCCCCGGGGGACAACACCATCACCGTCACTGGAATTACCGCCGACGGAGAGAGCGGCTCCGACGTCATCGTCGTCTCGTCCACCCCCGGGGTGCCGTTCACCGGCGGCCTGGAGTTGTCCGCGACCGTGGTAGCCGCGGGCATCCCGGCGGAAATTACCGCGTCGGTTCTGCTGTCCGACACGGACGGCTTGCTCGCAGGCTCGGTGGTGCTGGCTCATTCGGCGGACGCGTCGACCCCGGGAGACGTGCTGTGCACTCTGGAGGAGGCTGAACCAGGCCGGTTCACGGGCACGTTCATTGCTCAAATGGAGGCTGGGACCGAGTGGACCGTGAGAGGCTACGCCACATTCGGCAGCGACACCTGGGGTACGCTGCCGGCGACGATCGAAGCGGTTGAAACGCTGTCGAACTCCGAGGTCAGCGGCCTGCTTCAGTTGATGGTCGCCGCAAAGGAAGTCTACGAGGCGGCAAATCCCGAATTCGATCCGTGGGGAGCCCGGGATGCGCTGGCTGAGATGCTCTCCGAGGCTGACGGTATTACGGCAGTAGGCTTGTCGTCCAACGATGGCTACGGCGTCTGGGCCATCGCCGAACCGGGCATCCCCTTGATCTTCATGGCCAACCCTCCCGGCACCCGCGGCGCCGGGGGCGGCGGCGCCGGACCGACACTGGTGTACCCTGCCGCCGGGGTTGGAGCGACCAAGGCCCAGACCCACACGGCCCGGGGGCCCGTGGGTAAGGTGCCGCCGCAGCACCGGGCAGACGCGGCAAACGCGACCAAGAGCACCAAGGCGTACTTCTTCGCCATCTACAACGATCAGTTCGCACCGGACGACGAGGTGCCGGAACTGGCCACCGACTTCACCAACCACGCCTGCCCGAAATTCGACGTTTTCAGCGGCATAAACGGCGCCGGGACGGTCAACGCAATAGAGAGTTCCTTTGACGGAGGAGTGCAGGTCATCTCCACCCATGGAGACACATTCTTCAGCGGCGCACCGGCAGCCAGCCAGTGGGGATGGAAGGGGCCGGGGGCGCAAGTAGCGATCCTGACGAGAGAGGCTGTAAACGCGGGCAGCTTGCAGGCCCAGGCCATCGGCTTGCTCAGCGGCCAACTGGTGCTGGACATCAACAGTCAGTTTTTCGCCTATCTTCCCTCCTTCGTGACCACCGCCCGGGCCGGCAACCCCATGGACAACTCCCTCGTTTACATGGGGGCGTGCCGTTCATCGCTGAACAACACCCTGGGCGCGGCCTACCTGGCCGCCGGCGCAGGTTATTACGTGGGATATTCAGAGATAGTCAACTCCGACTATGCGCACACGAGGGGTAAGAAATTCTTCGCCAAGATGCTCGACCGCCAGACCACGGGAACCGCCTATGCGGACATGGCTGCCCCCTGGGTGCCGGACGAGGCCACCACGCCGGCCTACCCAGTTGCCTGGGGAGCTGACAACCTGTACCTCGGCATGGGCAAGATGACCAACGGAGGATTCGAACAGGGCCTGAACAACTGGACTTCGACGGGCCAGGGCCAGGCGGCCACCGGCCTGAAATTCAGTGGTGTCGCAGGCACCGAAGCACCTGAAGGCGCCCAGGCCGCGCACATGACCATCCTGGCTCCCGACGCGAACTACCACCAGCTCAGCTATCCCGCCTGCCCGATCCCGGGGAAGGAGTACAAGTTGAAGTTCAAGTGGCAGGTGGTGATAAAGGAAACGTCGTGCACCATCGACGGGCCCAATTGGTT
This sequence comes from uncultured Myxococcales bacterium, assembly GCA_964626565.1. GTDB lineage: Bacteria > Myxococcota_A > UBA9042 > CAIXZC01 > CAIXZC01 > CAZVFX01. The sequence continues at coordinate 3,760 of CAZVFX010000199.1, read as the reverse complement.
GAACTTCCGGCTCGACAAGGACGAAGGAAATGAGGAGTTGTGGAAGAAGTCCTGGAGCGACGTCTGCGCCATCAGCGGCGACATGGGGGCCGCATTCTGGGGCACCGGCTGGCAGGACGCCTCCATCACCTTCACCGCCCCCGCGACGGCCACCCCCGCCAACGAGAAGATCTCCTTTTCTGTGGGCGGCTACAACTTCAAGCAGTGGACCGGTTTGATCGACGACGTACGTTGGGAATAGCCCCTGGCCGCCGCCGCCTCCCGTACTTATCTTTGCCTCGACGTTCCACTGGAGGGGAGCCATGAGCAAGATAAGAGAGATCAAGGAAGTGCTCACCGCGAAACCCACCACCGACGGAGCGGGGGTCAAGCTCAACCGCGTTTTCGGCTATGCCGAGGCGCGGCGACTGGACCCCTTCCTCCTGCTGGATGATTTTCGCTCCGACGATCCTGAAGACTATATCGCGGGGTTCCCCTGGCATCCCCACCGGGGCATCGAGACCGTCACCTACATGATCAAGGGGCGGGTCAGGCATGAAGACAGCCTGGGCAACAACGGGGTGATCGGTGAAGGCGACATCCAGTGGATGACCGCGGGCCGCGGCATCGTCCACCAGGAAATGCCGGAGCAACAGGCCGGGCTCCTGCACGGTTTTCAACTCTGGGTCAACCTGCCCCGGTCGGCCAAGATGATGAAGCCGCGGTACCAGGAGTTCCTTTCGTCCTCCATTCCCGAAGTGCCGCTGCCCAACGGGGGCAAAGCCAGGGTTATCGCAGGCGAGTATGTGTGCACCGAAGGACCGGTGAAGGAAGTGGTGGCGGAGCCGGGCTACATGGACGTGAGTCTGGCCGCGGCGGAGACTTTCCAGCACCGCGTGCCTGCCGGCCACACGGTCTTTGCATACGTCTTTTCCGGCGAAGGCTCCTTTGACGACTCGGGGAGAGAGCCGTTGGGCAACGGCAAGCTGGCCCTGTTCTCCGACGGCGACGGCGTTGCCGTCACCTCAGGCGCCGACGGAGTTCGCTTCCTCCTCGCATCGGGCAAACCCCTCCGCGAGCCCATCGCCTGGCAGGGCCCCATCGTCATGAACAGCGACGAGGAGTTGCGCACCGCTTTTCGGGAATACCAGGACGGTGAGTTCCTGAAACACGACTGAACCCCTTCCGCCAATCCCCTTGAACCCCGACTCCCTCCTGTGTACCATTTGGATCGTATGACCTGAACATAACCGGTGAGGAAGAACATGAAGCATATCTGTTGCGCATTCTTGCTCGTGCTGTTTGCCTGCTCCAGCAGCAACGAAATGGCGCCGCCCAAAGACGGCGAGGAACAACCGGGGAAAGACGTCAAGACCGGCAGTGAGGTGAAAACTCCGCAGCAGACGCTACCTATCGATCTGACGTTCGAGGCCTCTACTCCGGAAGTATCCACCGAGCTTCCCTTCGAAGTCGCGTACGAAATAGCAGACAGCAGTGAACTCGAATCCGCCATCGAGTGCGACCCCGAGGAACTGGCCGACCTGTGCTGCTGCGATTTGGACGAAGTTGTCGAACCGTGGTGCGACAGCGGACAGTGGGCTTGCCCCGGCGGGTATGAAATGTGGTACGGAGAAGACTGCAACGGAACCTGTGGGACCCCCTGTTCACTGCCGTGCTGGGACGTTCCGGATATCGCGGAAGAGGTTGCGGAACTCGAGGTGGTAGAGCCCGAGGTGGTGGAACCCGAGATAACGGACAAACACATCGCCGAAGTGGAAGTTACCTTTGGTAAGAGCGGCGGTTTCATGGGCGGGGACGCAGAGTGGGACCTGGACGGAACCACGCTGGATATCTCCGATTCCTACACCAACACCTACTGCGAGTCCCCGGTGACGCAAGAGCAGATCTCGGGTCTCGTGACGGCCGCTAACCTGGTGGAGTGGGAAGGGGTCAAGCCCACCTACATCAACCCCGACAATCCGTTCTGCTGCTGCGACCAGTTTGTTTACACCATTTCGCTGAAGATCAGTTATAGCGACGGCGAGGTCAAGACGCTGAGCAGCACCTGGTGCGACGAAAACCTGTTTGACGACCAGATCCCCACCGACCTCCTCGACTTCGTCGCGGAATTCCTGGCCATCGTGGCCGCCGCCGACTGCGCCGGTTAGCCGCCCCGGCCGTTGACGCCCCCGGTAGGAATGCCCATCTTTTCGGGTAGCAGCAACTCACCAGTGCACATTAGCACTGCCCGAGAGGAGAACTATGTCCGAAATCGTAGCCATAGCCCCAGGACTCGGAACAGCAGTGGGGCGGTTCACAGAAGCGTCCGACGTTGAAGTTGCCGAGGTGATGGAGACCGCGCGTTCCGCGGCTGCGGAAGCTCGGCTTCGACCGTTGAAGGAGCGGGTTGCCATGCTGGGACGCCTGGCCCGGGTCATGACGGAACAAGCCGAACATATCAACCGCACAATATGCGACGCCACCGGCAAACCCCCGGTGGAGGCTCTCGCTTCTGATCTGCTGGTTGCGCTGGACCTTCTGCGCTACTGCGAACAGAACCTCGCCGCGGCCCTCGCCCCTCGGGAACGCCCCACGCCCTTCTACTTCCTTGGCAGCAAATCCAGAGTGGAGTATCGACCTTTGGGAGTCGTACTGGTCATCTCGCCATGGAACTACCCGTTCCAACTCGCCATGGCGCCAATTATCACCGCGCTGGCTGCCGGCAACGCGGTGATACTCAAGCCGTCAGAGGTAACACCCACGGTGGGCGCACTTGTGGGTGAACTGTCTGAACTTGCCTCCCTTCCCGAAGGGTTGATCCAGGTCGTTCAAGGTCGGGGAGATGTGGGGCAGGCCCTTGTCGAGGCGGGACCGGACCTGGTGTTCTTCACCGGTAGTGCGGCCACCGGCAGCCAGGTGATGCGGAGCGCAGCGACCAAACTAACCCCGGTCCACCTGGAACTGGGGGGCAAAGACCCAATGATCGTGTTCAAGGATGCGAATCTGGACCGAGCGGTCAACGGTGCGCTGTACGGGGCGTTTTCCAACGCGGGCCAGGCCTGTGTCTCGGTGGAACGACTGTACGTGGAACGGAGAGTTTACGAACCGTTCCTGAAGGCGCTGGCGAGCGGCGCGTCTAAGCTGCGCCTCGGGAGCTCCGTAGACGATGACGTTGGCCCGATGATCAATCCGGCTCAAATCGAGGTCGTGGAGCGGCACGTCGAAGACGCGCTGGCCCGGGGCGCCCGCCTGCTTACTCAGCGCAAACGTGCGGGGTCGTATCTGGCACCCATGGTGTTGGCCGACACGGACCACTCCATGTTGGTCATGCGAGACGAGACCTTCGGCCCTGTCGTGGGGGTAATGCCTTTCGACAGCGAAGACGAAGCGATAGAGCTGGCCAACGACTCGCCGTACGGACTGTCGGCCAGCGTCTGGACCCGGTCCGCCTCTCGGGCCGGTAGAGTCGCCGCCCGATTAGACACGGGCAGTTGCTCCATCAACGACGTCATGCGCAACCTGGCCAACCCTCACCTGCCGTTTGGAGGCACCAAGGCCAGCGGCTTCGGCCGCTACCACGGTCCCGAAGGATTGCGCAGCATGTCTCGCACCGTGGCCATTATGAGTAACTCCAGCCGCAGCAGAAACGAGATCAACTGGTTCCCTTACTCGGGGCGCCTGCACAAGACGCTCAGATTGCTGATGAGCACAATGGACGACCGGAAACTGCTCGGAAGAACACGCAGGCTGCTCACTGCGATGGGAAGAAAGGTAATCTAGA
>CAZVFX010000198.1:0-8874 GCA_964626565.1 uncultured Myxococcales bacterium | reverse complement strand
GGCTAGTTCATCGCCTCTTGCACCGAAAGCACCACGCTTTCGAACGACCCGTTTCCCAACGGTCGCAACCCGACCAGGGAGTCCCCGTCAAACACCATGAAGGCGCCGTCTTTGAGGAACGGCTCACAGCAGGGGCAGTGGGGGTCGAAAAACAACGTCGGTACAAACCGCTCCATGCGCTCGGCTCTCAGCTTGTCGTCGGCACCGTCGAGATGCACAAAGCAGTAAGCGTCCCGCCGCTCCCACAGGGCGCTCTTTCCGAAGGTGCTTTGCACGAGCCTGGTCAGACGTTTGGTAGACAGCTTCTTCAGCTTCATCTTAGCCTCCTCTTGTTGTGGGTCTTCCTGCTATTGTTATCGGGGGTTGGGAGGCCGCTTGTACCATTTATTTTCAAAATAGCGCGCACGGGATGAGTAAAAATTGGAAATTGCCGTCAGCTTCCCCTTGTGGTACACAGTTTGAGCCTTCGAGCGACTTGAATTCAGATCTGCGGCCGCGGGCTGCGGGTGGGGAGTAGCGGTGGTGATAGGAAGAACTGCAGTATGCGTGACGGCCCTTTTGGGTCTCCTGATTTCCGGCAGCGCCAGTAGCAAGGATCACCCATACGATTTCGAGCTTTATGAATTGGGCTCCAAACTGTTCTCCATGTCCAGAACCCGCAACACCGACGGAGTGAAGTTGGTGGCGGTGGACTTCTTCTGGGATCGCTGCAAGCCGTGCAAGAAGGCGTTGCCGACCTGGACCAAGTTGCACGAGAAATACCATGATCGGGGATTGCGGATCGTAATCGTGAGTATCAGGCAGGAGGACGACGTCCCGTCAGCCCGGGCCAAACTCAAGGAGTATTTCGCCAGGAATTCAGTGCCGTTCCCGGTTGCTTTCGACAAGTACAATCTTGTGGCCAAACAATACGGAGTGACCTCGGGCAACTCCAACAGCGTCTCCCTGCCCCAGGTCTTTCTCCTCGACAAAGAGGGCAAGCTGGTGCTGAAGACCGAGGAAGCCGCCAAGGCGGGCGAAGAGATCGAAAAACGCCTCGGCGGGGATGCCGCAAATCCGTAAAGCTGTGAGCTGATAGCTGATCGCTGAAGGCTGATAGCTGCTGTTTGACTTGACTCGACGAGACAGTTATGGTGTATAGACGTTTGATCAGGATGAAGTAGAAAGAGGTTTCACCATGAAGTTGGCTGCAAAATGGGTTATTGCGGTGCTGCTGGGAATTGCCGCCCTGGCTCCCTTCGCTGCCCGCGCACAGTTCTCCTGCGCCGAGACCCTGGCATGCGTGATGAAGTGTGCCACGGCCGATGCCACCTGCGTGCTGACCTGCAAGCAACAACGTTCCACCGAGGCGGAAGAGTTGTATTTCTACCTTGAGGCGTGCCTGTCCGCGGTGTGCCCCGGCACCCCCCCGGACCCCGTGTGCGTGTTCGAGGCCACACTGAATAAGTGCGGGCCTGAGTACGAAGCGTGCGTGCTTGGCGGCTCTTGCCAGGGGGATTGTGCGGGCAAGGAGTGCGGCGACGACGGCTGCGGCGGCAACTGCGCTGATTGCCCCGCGAACTACTACTGCATCGACCACGTTTGCGTGATGTGTACTCCGGACTGTCTGGGCAAGGAGTGCGGCGACAACGGGTGTGGTGCGACCTGCGGTGAATGCCCGCCCGGGAGCGACTGCACCGACAACATGTGCATATCCAACGAATGTACGCCGAACTGTTTCGGCAAGGTGTGCGGCAGCGACGGCTGCACCGGCAGTTGCGGCACCTGCGGCAACGAAGAGTACTGCGACGACGGCGCCTGCGTGATTGGCGAGGGGCCTCCCGACACCGGCAACACCGAGCCGGAAATTGTGACTCAGGATGATGCGACGGGACAACCGGAAGGTGATGCGGGTTCCGAGGAGCAGTGTCCGCCGGGCAAGAAGTTCTTTTTCGGCCAGTGCGTTGACGACCCGGACTACGAAGGCAATGGTGGCGGCGGCGACAACCCGTGCCCGGAAGGGATGAAGCTGTTCTTCGGGCAGTGTATCGACGATCCGGACGCGGACTCGGGCAGCGAAGGCTGCTCCGTCGGCAAGGCAACGCCCTATGCGGTGTGGCTGTCTTTGATGCTGTTGCTGTTGGCTATTGCGGCCCTGCGGCGACCTACCTCTTAATTCCCAATTTCTCCAAAGTTTCATCGGTGGGCACCCCGGTTTCGGGATCCCAGCCAAACTCCGCCCAGTAGCCTTTGGTCATAGCCTCGATGGCTACCGAGCGGCCCTTGTTGGCGCCCTCATTCTGTGGCGGGTGCCCGACGCTGCGGCGGCTGGCTTTCACCGTGCGCGGGTCGATGCCGTGCTTGATGTTGAAGAGCTGGCGCTTGGTTTGAATGCGGGAGCCGATCTCCATGTACTCCTCCGGACTCTTGCTCCAGCCGGTGGCAGCATTGGTCCAATCGAACAAGGGCAGCCGGGTCGCACCCATGAACGCGCCAAACATGCACGCCCCTACCCCGTTGTAGAATTGGACGTACTGGCTACACGCCCGGGTCATGATCGCCTTGGTTTTGTCCGGCGCGTATTTTTTGCCCTTCCCATAAAGCAGGGAGATGTTCGGCAGCGCGGGGACCTTCTTCCACAACTGGTACATCTCGTAGTAGAGCTGCGCACCTATAGTGTGCCTTCCCGGCGTAGGTTCGACATTGTAATGAACGGCATAGCCCGGGTCACCGCGGCCGTCGTGCATGGGCAACTCCTGCCCGCCCGCGTGCATGGCAAACTGTTCCGACCCCTTGCCCAACTTCTCTGCCGCGACCTTGACTCCATCGGCCAGCAGGTCTCCGATACCTTCCCGGGCGACCATCTTCTCGATGAGCGCGACGATTGCCTTGGCGTCCCCCCACTTCAGTGTGATTCCGCCGGTGTCCTGGCTGGTGATGATCCCGTTTTCGTAGCACTCGATGGCGAAGGCGACGGTGGCACCGGCAGAGATTGTGTCCATGCCGGCACGGTTCAGCACCTCGTTCAAATAGAAGATGCTATCCACATCTTCATTCATCAGCAATCCGCCGAGCGCGATAGTGGTTTCATATTCCGGCTTGTGGGTCTCCTCATACCCGCCCGTGCCCTCGCAAATCCCCCCACACCCGAGGGGACAGGAGTAGCAATGGTACTTCTTCTTCTCCCGGGCCACGATGGCGTCGGGGTTTACCGAACGCGACCGCTTCAGCCCGAAGTCGGCGCTGCTACCCTTCCAGTTCTTGATGGGTGAGTCTCCCATCTCGATGGAAATCTGATTCATGCTGGAGGTGCCCCATTTCTTCAGCATGCTCTTGTACATCAGCCCATCCTGACCCATTTGAGCAGGCAACCAGCGCATGATGGTACCCAGGAACCCGGAGAGTTTGCCCGGCGGAAGGGGGATGTCCTTGTTGACCGCGGCGGTGCACACTTTATTGAGGCGCTTCATTTCGTCCCGGCTGGCCACGGGCACCCTGGCTCTGCCCGCGGCGACCACCGCTTTCAACTTCTTGGAGCCCATGACTGCTCCGAGACCCGAACGGGCCGCGATGCGCCCCTTATCGTTGGCTATCCCTGAAATGAGGGAGAGGGTTTCTCCCGAAGGCCCGATGCACGCCACCCGGGCGTTCTTCACCCCTGCTTCCCTGGCCTCGGCGAGGAGCAGTTCCTCAGTCTCCACCGCATCCTTGCCCCAGACGTGCTCCGCGCTGCGAATCTCGGCCGCGGTATCGCTGACATACAGGTACACCGGCTCGTCACTCACACCCTTGACGAAGATACCGTCGAAGCCGGCCTTCTTGATCGCGGGTGAGAAATTCCCGCCGCAGTTGGCGTCGCCCCAGCCACCGGTGAGCGGGGACTTTCCCGTCGCCATCCACCTTCCTGTAAACAACGACCCGGTGCCCGTGAGCAGACCGGACACAAACCCGAGGATGTTGTCCGGGCCCAGCGGGTCCGCCCCCGCAGGAATGCGATCGTACAGAATATGTGCCGCGAGCCCCAATCCAGACAACAGGCCCTCGTACACCTCGTCGGGAATCACCTCCTCGTTGCACGACTTCTCCGTCAAATCTACAAACAGGATTTTTCCCATATAGCCGCTGGCCATTTTCACCCCTCCCGAGCATGCAAGGACAATAGTAACTTGACTGTATGATAGGTGGTCAAGCATAATCGTATAGTATGTGCACGCGAGATTTGACGGGCCTCAACGCCCAAAGGAGATATGCCATGAGAAACAATGTACTTTCAGGAAGCCGCATTTTGATGCTCATCTTCACGGTGATATTGGTGACTGCGTCTTGCAGCAGCAGCGACAGCGACGCGGGCATGGATGTTGGCGGCTCCGTTGACGTCGAGGAACCGGGCGACGGCGGCGGCGAAGACGAATGTGCCCCCAACTGCTTCATGAAGGAGTGCGGAGACGATGGCTGCGGCGGCACGTGCGGCGAATGCATGGCTGACGGCACGGTATGCGAGCAAGGCATATGTAAGTTCGAGTGTGTCGGCAGTTGCGAAGGCAAGGAGTGCGGCACCGACGGATGCGGCGTGTCGTGCGGCAGTTGCCCCGCCGGCGCTTCCTGCGTCGACGGCCAGTGCGAAGGCTGTGAACCCGACTGCGAAGGCAAGGAGTGCGGGTCGGATGGTTGCGACGCCAACTGTGGCGAGTGCGGCGACGACGAGGAGTGCGTGGAAGGGCTGTGCGTCGGCGAAGAGTGCCCCGAAGCAGAGTGCGCCGAAGGTGACACCATGTGCGCGGACGGACCGGCATACTACGAATGTGCGCAGGCGGAAGAGCCGTGCCAGGATGTTTGGATCTGGGGCGGAACTGCGTGGGAATGCCCGGACCAGCACGAATGCGAAGACGGCGAGTGCATCTGCCAGCCCGAATGCGGTGACAAAGAATGCGGCGACGACGGCTGCGACGGCGAATGCGGCGAATGCCCTGAGGACATGCCGTTCTGCGTAGATGACGCCTGCACCGACACCTGCGAGCCCAACTGCGAAGGGAAAGAATGCGGCGGCGACGGCTGTGGCGGCGACTGCGGTGAGTGCGCCGAAGGATTTGACTGCGTAGAAGAAGACGACGCCGCGACCTGCGTGCTGGACTGCGAAGGCCCGTGCGAGAATATTGAGTGTGGACCGGCCGGCGAAGACGGCGCGTGCGACTGCGGCGGCTGCAACGACAACATCGACTGCACCGCTGACTCGTGTGAAGACGGCGCGTGCGTAAACGCGGGCGACGACGCCCTGTGCGACGACGACAACATCTGTACGGACGACGCCTGCGCAGACACCGGTTGTGCGTCCACGCCCAACGATGCAGCCTGCGACGATGGGGAAGAGTGCACCGTGGGCGATGCCTGCGCCGACGGCGAGTGTGTCCCCGGCGAATTCAACGCCGAAGATGTGGAATGCTCATGCTGCACTGAGAATGGCTGCCCCGATGACGGGGATCTGTGCACCGGCATCCAGGTGTGCGATGCGGACACGTGCATTTGCGAGCTCGACCCGGACAGCGTTGTAGCGTGCCCCCAGCACGAAAACCAGTGCAAGAGCTACGCTTGTGACCCCGAGACCGGCGAATGTGTGGAGAGCGACCTGGCCGCGGGAGAGCCTTGTGACGACGGCCAGGTTTGCACCCTCGACGACGAATGTGAAGAGGGAGTGTGCCTGCCCGGCGAAACAGACCTGAACAACCCCGACTGCACCAACTGCTGCGATGTGGGCTGCCCCGCGGATGAAGACGCGTGCAACGGCAGCCTCATGTGCAACGCAGAGAGCTGCTTGTGCGAGGTAGACCTGGACAGCGTGGTGGAATGCGAAGAGCACGATAATCCGTGCATGTTCTACGAGTGTGCCCCGGCCACCGGTGAGTGCGTCGAAGCGGCCAAACCCGGCGGCGCCGAGTGCGACGACGACGACGCGTGCACCATCGACGACCAGTGCGACGGCGAAGGCGAGTGCGTGGGCAACGGGACCGCGTGTGACGACGGGGACGACTGCAACGGCACCGAGGGCTGCGACCCCGACACCGGCGACTGCATTCCGGGGACCCCGCCCGACGTTGACGACGGCATCGCGTGCACCGCTGACGCGTGCGCCGACGGTGCGGTCACACATACGCCCGACGACTCACTGTGCACCGGTGACGACCTCTGCAAGGTCTACACCTGCGACGCGGCTGAAGGGTGTGTGTCCGCAGACAAGAACTGCGACGACAACGACGTGTGCACCTTTGACTACTGTTCGGGCGCGGGAGACTGCGTCAACTCGCCGAAAAACAGTGACGACCAGAATCCATGCACCGACAACATCTGCGACCCCATCGACGGCTGGAGCTTCCCGCCCAACAACGATTTGACCTGTGACGACGGCAGCGCGTGCAACGGCGCCGAGTTCTGCCTGGACGGTGAGTGCGAGACCAACGCTCCGCTGAACTGCGACGATGGTGACGACTGCACCGTCGACACCTGCGACGAGGTGGAAGGCTGCGTCCACGTGACGGCCGAAAACGGCACCCCCTGCGGCGATGGCGGCACCTACCAGTGCCTTGCGGGCGAGTGCGCGTGCGTACCCGATTGCACGGACAAGGAGTGCGGCGAAAACGGCTGCGGCGGCGACTGCGGCGCGTGCGGTGAAGGGCTCACCTGCATCGACTACGCATGTGCCAACCAGTACACCTGCGCAGACATGATGCAGTGCGGCCTCGGCTGCAACTTCTCCCCCATGTGCATCCTCGAGTGCTACGGAAACGGCAGCAACGAATCCAAGGCGCTGTTCTCCAACTTCGCCCTTTGCCTGGGCGGCGAGTGCGGCCTCAACGCCACACCCGCCTGCATCGCGGCCGCGACACTGGGTCCGTGCAGCGCCCAGTACCAGGCTTGCGCCACGGATCTTTAGCAAGCATAGTCATGTTCCCCGTTGACCTCACCGACCGCGACAAGCTCAGAGCAGCCCTGCAGGACTACCTGTCCATGGGGGTCTGTCCGGTCGCGAGTGAGGAGAAGCCGGGACCGATGACCGGGGTGGACGTACGGGTGTCCCTTCCCGACGGCTCAGCGTTCGAATTGCCGGGAAGGGTGATCCAGCAGACCGGCGAAGGCTTCCTGGTGCAGTTGGAGAGAACTGTGGACCTCGGCGCACTGGGACAAATGTGCGAGGAACAGGAAGACTCCTTCGAGGAAACCGATGACTTTCATGAGGAGGACACGGTCCCCGGAGAAGAGGCGGATCCGGGGGAAGAAGTAGCACCTGAATCAGGGGAAAAAGCCCAACTGAAGCCGCCGGAAGAGGAGGACGACGCAGCCCCCCTCACCGGTTACGAGACCGACTATTCCGATGCTTACCAGCGCATCCGCAAACTCCCCATGGTGGAAAAACAGAAGTTGGCTCGCAAGGCCAACAAGACGATCCGGGGACTCCTGATTCGGGACCACCAGAAACCGCTGCACATCCTGGTGATCAAGAATCCTAAGGTCACTCTAGATGAAGTGGTGGAGTATTCCCGGATGCCCGGGCTGTCCGCCGAGGCCCTCAAATACGTGGCCCAGAACCGCACCTGGATATCCAATCGCACCGTCACTTTCAACGTGGTGAAGAACCCGTCCACACCAGTGACGATAGCCATCGGACTGCTCAGCAAGCTGGGCCCCTCGGAACAACGACAGATAGCCAAGTCTTCAAGTATCCGGGTGCCTATTACCATCGCGGCTCGCAAGATACTCTTCGGGGGGCGTGGCAGATAGGCCTGCCGCCCCGGCCTTGCCGGTCAAACCTGCATGCTGACGTAAGGCTTCCCCTGCACCGCATGTGGGACTTCTTTACTTCTCGTTGCTGGTTCTGCTACTCTGGCAGTAGAACTTGGTAGTTGGCAAAACGCGAAACAAGAACCGAACCGCGGGAGAACCGACCTCTATGCAGGTCTTTCAGGGATTCCGTGAACCGTCGGAGATCGCCCCCCTTTCTGACGGGGGCGCCGACGAGTTCTACACCGGCTATGACGGATTCGAGCCCGCCCCTCTGCGCAACCACTACCCGGCCGAGTTCGGGCTGACTACCCCTGAGCAGGTGCGGCAGGCGGCCACACTCATTCACCAGCGGGGCGGCAGACTCTTCATCGCCCTGAACGAAGCTTTCTACGGCATGAGCGAGGTGGAACACTACGCTAGTCACGTTGGCCGTCTGGGCGACCTGGGAGTCGACGGCGTTATCGTGTGCAGCGTGCCGTTGCTCCTCGCCTTGAAGGAGGCGGGAAACACCCTCGAAGTCTGCCTCAGCACGCTTCAGCCCGTCTTCAATACGGGCGCCGCAGACTTCTTCAAGGAACTGGGCGTCGACCGAATCGTGTTTCCCGAGCACGCCTCCGCACATGAGGTGGAAGAGATTCTCAAGCGCGAGGATGTGCGGTGCGAGAGCTTCTTCTGGCTTACTCACGACTGCGCCAACGTGGAGGCCCACTGCCTGTTTCACCACCAGGGCTTCCGGTATCTCGAAATGGTACCCCAGTGCGGTTTCGATTACTGCCGCACCCGGCCGCAGATAACGCCGCTCAATCGCGACGACCCCGGTTTGACCGCGGCGATCGCAGAGAACTTCGCCGCACCGCAAAGATTCAAGATCAATGGAATGGGCAACTTTTACGACTATGGGCGGTCCGGACTCCACTACTTGAAAATGGGGAACCGGCCCATGCCGCTCGAGCACAAGCTGCTCCTGTTGCAGATCGCCCGCCGGCTCATTGGGACACTCCGGGGGAACGGTATTTCCCGGGAAGATTTCGTCGCCTTTGCGCACGAAATATCAGCGGAGGCGCTTCGGCAGGCCGACGACCCGATGTTGAGGAAGATGTATCCATGGTACTTCAACTAGCC
>CAZVFX010000197.1:0-9085 GCA_964626565.1 uncultured Myxococcales bacterium | reverse complement strand
GGCGCCAGGGCACGCTCCACACTCACCGCCGCAGCCGTCCGACCCACATTCAATCCCCTCGCAATCCGGGGAGCAAATCTCCTGGGAAAGGTCCACCGCGGCCGGGGCATCGTTCGCCGTTTTCGTGTCGGTGCCACCTACCGTTTCAGTGGTGGGGTCCGGACTGGTAGAGCACCCAAACGACAGCACCAATGCAAAAATCACTGCACGCGACCTCGTCATATCGAACCTCACTCTTTCTGTTGTCTTCTGTCCGTATTCTAGTCGTTCGGAGCAGCGGCAAGCAAGGCTTTTCCCCCCCCCCTTCAGAGTGCCAGCTTCCAACGGTGTCCTGCACCCCCTCCAGCGGAACGCCAACTCGCGCCTGTTCCCTGCTGTGACAACGATGGGAACACCACGTCTCTTGTGCTAGAATATAACAGACTCTAGAAACGAGGCGCACCCAAATGAACGGCTTCCTGCGCTACGGCTGGTTCACCTGTCTGACGCTGCTGCTGGCCGCCTGCGCATCAGGTGACGGCGAGCGAGGACCCGCCGGTGCCGAGGGCACATATTGCGCCGGGAACGCGGACTGCAACATCGGGTTGAAGTGCGTAGGGCAGGTGTGCGTGCCGCGTGATGACCCGGACGTGGCTGATGGGGATGTGTGTCAGTCCAAGTGTGGCTGGAAAAGTTGCGGGGATGACGGGTGTGGCGGCAGTTGCGGCGTCTGTCCGGACGGTCCCTGCCTGACGTTGCATCCCGTTGAGTTGGAGTTCGGTCCCAGCCAGGTTGGAGCCACCGCGAGTCGGACAGTGGAACTGTGGTCGTGCGGTCAGAGTCCTGTGACGTTGACAGGCTTTCATCTTGAGGATGGTTCTTCGGCGGAATTCGCAGTGAATCTCGGGGGCTGGGAGGTGGAGCCGACGTCGGTTCAACCGGTGGTGCTGGGGCCTCAGGAACAGCTCACGCTGAAAGTAGAGTACACGCCCCTTGACGTATCCCCCCTGTATGGCGCCGACTACATGACCTCCGACGAGGGGGTCTTGGTGATCGAGACCAACTCGGTGGTCGGGGCCGGTGAGGTGACGCTGTCGGGCACGGGCGTGAATCTGACCGGCTGCCCGATTCCCGTGATCTCTTGCGGTCAGTGTCCGGAAGTTCTTTCTGAATCCGTGGTTCATCTGTCCGGCAGCGATTCCGAAGTTTACTCGGGACTGATCGTCGACTACAAATGGAGCGTAGAACAGCCTCCCGAAGCGCAGGGCGTCTTCTCCCCCTCGGCGACCGCTCCCCATCCCACGTTCAATGTTACCGAAGCCGGCGAGTACACCTTCATGCTGGAGGTGACAGACAACCAGGAGCGCCCATCGTGCTTCGTGGCCAAGAAGCACCTGGTCGCCGTCCCCGCACAGGGGATCAGGGTGGAACTGGAGTGGCATACGCCTGGCGAGCCGAAGACAAAGGCCCCCTGGCAAGGTAAGAGCGGCGACCTTGACCTTCATTTCCTGCACCCCTGGGCCACCGGTCATGACCTCGATGGTGACGGTGTGCCCGACGGGTGGTTCAACAAGCCGTTCGACTGTTTCTGGCTCAATCCGTATCCCAACTGGGGAAGCTACGATCCGGGGGTGGACGATAACCCGCATCTTGAATTGGACGACACGGACGGCGGCGGGCCCGAGATTCTCAATCTGCCCGCAGCGGAGGATCTGGTCTATCGGGTGGGTGTGCACTACTGGGGTCACCCGCGGTTCAGCCCCGCAATCGCCACCGTGCGTGTCCATGTCAACGACTTGCTGGCCTACACTGCGGAAGATGTTGAGTTGAACTACAAGGACATGTGGTCGGTGTGCACCATCGACATGCCGTCGGGGAAGGTGCTGCCCATTCTGGATGACGCCGGTCAATACAAGATCTCGCCCCAGTACCATGTTCCTTACTTCTTCTAGCCTCCCAAATCGGAGATTGACGATCTTACATCATAATGGTATGCTGGTGATGTAATGAGGGTGAGGCCATGGTTAGAACACAGATCTCCTTGACTGAACATCAACACGCTTTCCTCAAAGAGGCTGCCTTGCGGGAAGGAGTTTCCTTGTCTGAGTTGGTGCGCCAGGCGGTTGATGAGTTGATCGTTGACCGGTCACAATCGAGTTCCGACGCGGCGAGAGCGCTCATCGGTGCGCTGTCGTGCGGCGACGCGGACGTGTCCGTCAATCACGACAGATACCTTGCGGAGACCTACGGGGAAGAGAAGAAATGAAGGTGTTCGTCGACACATCAGGCATCTTTGCTGCGCTTGTGCGCGATGACGACCAGCACCAAGTGGCAGGGCAGATCCTGCACAAACTCCTGGATGCGGAGGCGACTCTTGTCACCACGGGAGCCGTACTATTCGAGACCCTGGCGTTGCTTCAGGCCCGGGTCGGGTTCCCTGCCGCTCGGGTGTTCGAACAGGAATTCCGTCCCCGGCTGGAAGTAACTTGGGTAGAGGGCGACCTGTACGACCGCGGGGTAAGACGCTGGCTGCTGCGGGGTAGCCGGGCTGTGAGCCTGGTGGACTGCCTGAGCTTCGTGGTGATGGAGGAGATGGGCCTGCGCCACGCCCTGGCGTTCGACAGGCACTTCGCCAACGAGGGTTTTTCCCTTCTGACTCCGGGCGCAGTTTCCTAGGATGAGGTCCAATCCCGGGGGGCGGCCGGCAACTGGAGAGATGATGCTGAGCAGTGTAAGAATCTTGCGAGCTTTTGTGTTGGGGTGCCTTATCGTCGCAATCCACGGATGTAGCGGTGGAGCGTCGGGTGAGGTGCTTGCCGATGTTGCTGCGGACCGCGTCGAGCATCGAGGTGCCGATTCTGTCGATCAGAGCGGAGGAAGGCAGATCGAGGACCTCTCCGGTGAAATCGAGGTGCGTATTGACGTCGATGTCTGGTTGACGGATCTCGTGGACGCGGCGCTGTTGCCGGATGCGCCCGAGGCGGACGAAACCTCGCTGCCCATGGAGGTCGTGGAACTTGTCGATCTGCCCGAAGTGGACCTGCCGGAAGCGGGGGACGTTGCGGACCTGGCGGGTGACTTCGAGTTGGACGTGGAGTTGCTGGAAGACCTGGTGTTTGTAGACGAGGCAGGGGAGTTGCCCTGCGAGCCCGTGTGTGACGGTGTGGAGTGCGGCGACGACGGCTGTGGTGGGTCTTGTGGAGAGTGCCTGTTCTTCGAGGAATGCGTGGACGGGGTTTGCCTTGGTCCGGAAGGGTGGTGGAGTGAGCTGGTGCCGCCGGAGTGGACCCCGGAATTTACCGATGGCGAAGGCCGTTTTGTCCACGATTTTTCATACGCGGGATACCACAACAGCGAGTCGCCGCTGCCGTTGCTGGCGGACGCGGAGTTGTTCGACGTTACCGAGTACGGAGCAGACGCGGCCGGCGGCGCGGATGCCACCGCTGCATTTCAGGCAGCAATCGACGCTGCGGCTGAAGCGGGCGGCGGGGTTGTGTTTGCTCCCGCCGGGCTCTACAAATGCGACGGCCTGCTCACGGTTTCCAATTCCCACATTGTGGTGCGGGGAGCCGGTCCGGAACAAACGAAAATCTACTTTACCCGGCACTCGGACATGACCGGAAAGAGTCATCTGTCGTTTGTGGGGTCGCCGCAAACGGTGGTGGAGTTGCCGCTGGTGGCGGACGGGGTGCCGCGGTCGCGGGACCTGTACGTTGCCGATGCGTCCGGTCTGTCCCCCGGCGACGATGTGAGCCTGGGGTGGGTGATCACCGACGATTTTGTCGAGGCTCACGGCATGACCGGCACCTGGGCCGCGTTCAACGGTGCGTGGCAGACTTTCTACCGTGGCCAGGTGGCGGGGGTCCATCTGGACGAAGCGCCCAACCGGGTAGTGCTGGACGTACCGTTGCGCTATCCGGCGTTGATGTCCGACTCGGCAAGCTTGAAGAAGGAGCAGGGATACCTGGCGGAAGTGGGGCTGGAGCATCTTGCCCTTTCCAACGCAGTAGGTTGGGACGAGGCGTGGGCCAACGAGCGAACCCACGCCGCTCAGTTCAGCGGGGTGAAAGACTCCTGGATGCTGAACCTGGCAACCTTCGAGTCGCCCATTTCTCCTTCCGGCGGTAACGGCGCCCATGCGCACTTGCAGAACGGGGGTCTCAAGATTCACGGGTCCAAGCGGGTGACCGTGCAGGACTGCGTGGTGGAAAAAGCGCAGAACCGGGGTGGGGGAGGTTGCGGGTATCTGTTCGAAATTCGCATGAGCAACGAGATCATGACCCGTGACTGCACGGCCCGCGAGGGGCGTCACAACTTTATCCAGAACTGGGGCTTCGGCGTTACCGGGTGTGTGTGGCTGGATTGCCTCAGCGAGGAAGGGTTCGCGATCTCACTGAAAGATCTGCCCTTCATCGGCCAAACCGGTTATTCCGAGTTTCACCACTCCCTGGCCACCGCGAACCTTATGGACTCCTGCGTCTTCGCGGACGGTTGGAAGGCGGTGAATCGCCAGGACTGGAGCAGCGGTGCGGGTCACACCTCGACCCAGAACGTGTTCTGGAACGTCAAGGGACCGAGCCACGTGTTCTCCAAGCAGTTCGGTTGGGGTTACGTCATCGGTACATCGCCGTCAACCAACGTGACCACCACCGTCGGCGGCGGTTGGTTCAATGTAGAAGGAGAAGGAACCGAGCCCGAGGATTGGGTTGAAGGCGATGGTGAGGGGGCGACTCTTTATCCACAGTCCCTGTTCGACCACCAGTTTGCGTTGCGGACTTCAGCGGCTGACTAGCAGAGGGGCACCGATGGCCTGCCGCAGGGCGTGAATTTTTCAACCGCAACTTGAGATTTACGTGATATTTTCAAGTTATGAATGGAAATTGCTCAATCTGCCGGTGCGTCATTCGCACTGAACGAGGAGCAACACGTCGTCAAGGACCACGTATGGCGATGAGCCGCTGCTGGAAATGTGGTGCAGCCGTACGTGAATGGTCTGCCCGCTCCAGGGGGCGAGGTCGACCTCGACGAGGGCCCACTCATCCTCAACGTCGCAGATCTCGCCGGCTATTGAGTTGTTGACTTCGACCAGAAGACGGTTGTTCTGGCAGTTGCCGACGAGCCAATTGTTGGTCCTCATCCAGAAGGTCAGTTGGGCTCCGGGGGCTACTGGTAGTTGCTGTGCGGGAAGGTTCACTGAGCCGCTCTTGTTGATCTTGAGGAACCACTCACCAGTGTGCGCCCAGTCGTCGTAGTCGTAGATGCTCTCGACCGGATCACCGTTGTCGTAGGTCCACCCCCACGCCGTGCCCAGTTCGAAATTCTCGGTGAGCAGCTCGGACTTGCAGCAGCCTTCCAGCGGTGAGTTGATGCATCCCCCGGCCTGGGCGCACGAATCGGCGGTGCAGGGGTCTCCGTCGTCGCATCCTGCGTCGGTAGAGCAGCAGGTTGCGGCGGTAAGCACGTCGTCGACGACCACGTAGGGCGATGAGCCGCTGTTGGAAATGTGGTGCAGCCGTACGTGAATGGTCTGTCCGATCCAGGGAGCGAGGTCGACTTCGACGAGGGCCCACTCATCCTCAACGTCGCAGATCTCGCCAGCGATTGAGTTGTTGACTTCGACCAGAAGACGGTTGTTCTGGCAGTTGCCGACGAGCCAATTGTTGGTCCTCATCCAGAAGGTCAGTTGGGCTCCGGGGGCTACTGGTAGTTGCTGTGCGGGAAGGTTCACTGAGCCGCTCTTGTTGATCTTGAGGAACCACTCACCAGTGTGCGCCCAGTCGTCGTAGTCGTAGATGCTCTCGACCGGGTCACCGTTGTCGTAGGTCCACCCCCACGCCGTGCCCAGTTCGAAATTCTCGGTCAGCAGCTCGGACTTGCAGCAGCCTTCTAGCGGTGAGTTGATGCACCCCCCGACCTGGCCGCAGGAATCCGCGGTGCAGGGGTTTCCGTCGTTGCAGCCCGAGTCGCCAGCGCAACAGGCGGATGAGATAAGCAGATCATCCATGAGCAGGTATTTGGTTTGACTGCTGCTGCCCACATGGTGAAACCGGACATGGACCGCCTGTCCGAGCCAGGGCGAGAGGTCGACTTCGACGAGGGTCCATTCGTCACCCACGTCGCAGATCTCGGCTGCCACTGAGTTATTGACCTCTACCCAGAGCCGGTTATTGTCGCAATTGCCTACGTTCCAGTTATAGGTCTTGAGCCAGAACGAGAGCGTTGCGTCGGGGGCGACCGGCAGTTCGTGAATGGGAAGGTTCACCGAGCCGCTCTTGTCGAGCTTGAGGAACCATTCTCCCGTGTGCGCCCAGCCCTCGAGGTCGTTCACATTCTCGAATGCCGAGCCGTTGTCGTTGGTCCACCCCCACGCGCTGCCCAGTTCGAAGTCCTCGGTGAACAGTTCCGGCTTGCAGCAACCTTCGATAGGTGTGTTGGTGCATCCTCCCGCTTGACCGCAGGAGTCTTCGGTACAGGGGTTTCCGTCGTTGCAGCCCGAGTCGCCAGCGCAGCAGGCGGATGAAATGAGCACGTCGTCGATGAGCAGGTACTTAGTTGGACTGCTACTGCCCACATGGTGAAGCCGGACGTAGACTGTCTCGTCGAGCCAGAAAGAGAGGTCGACTTCGACCAGGGTCCATTCGTCACCCACGTCACAGATCTCTGCTGCCACGGAGTTATTGACCTCTACCCAGAGCCGGTTGTTGTCGCAATTGCCCACGTTCCAGTTATAGGTCTTGAGCCAGAACGAGAGTGTTGCGTCGGGGGCGACCGGCAGTTCGTGAACGGGAAGGTTCACCGAACCGCTCTTGTCGAGCTTGAGGAACCATTCTCCCGTGTGCGCCCAGCCCTCGAGGTCGTTCACATTCTCGAATGCCGAGCCGTTGTCGTTGGTCCACCCCCACGCGCTGCCCAGTTCGAAGTCCTCGGTGAACAGTTCCGGCTTGCAGCAACCTTCGATAGGTGTGTTGGTGCATCCTCCCGCTTGACCGCATGAGTCTTCGGTACAGGGGAGTCCGTCATTGCAGCCCGAGTCGCCGGCGCAGCAGGCGGATGAGATAAGCAGATCATCCATGAGCAGGTATTTGGTTGGACTGCTGCTGCCCACATGGTGAAACCGGACATGGACCGCCTGTCCGAGCCAGGGCGAGAGGTCGACTTCGACCAGGGTCCATTCGTCACCCACGTCACAGACCTCTGCTGCCAGAGAGTTATTGACCTCTACCCAAAGCCGGTTGTTGTCGCAATTGCCGACGTTCCAGTTGTAGGTTTTGAGCCAGAACGACATGGTGGCGCCGGGTGCAACCGGAAGCTCGTGAACGGGGAGGTTCACCGAACCGCCCTTGTCGAGCTTGAGGAACCACTTTCCAGTGTGTGCCCAGCCTTCGTAGTCGCTGATATTCAGGAATGCGTTGCCATTGTCACTTGTCCACCCCCACGCACTGCCCAGCTCGAAATTCTCGAAGGTCTGCACGTGGGGGCAGCAGGAGGGATCCTCCAGCGGAAAATTGTAGCAAGTTCCCGTCGAGCATCCGTCCAGGGTACAGGAGTTTCCGTCGTCGCAGTCCATCTGCAGGTGGACGCACTCGCTTTCTTCGCACCAATCGGTGGTGCACAGGTCATCATTGTCGCAGTCCGCATCCTGCTCGCAGCACTCCGGAATCGGCTCGAATTCGCATGTGAAGGTGGAATCACTGCATGCGTTCTCTGTGCAGGGGTCGCTGTCCACGCACTCCCCGCACGAGCCTCCGCAACCGTCGTCACCGCAATTCTTCCCAAAGCAGCTTGGGAAACACTGCACACATTGGCCGGATTCGCACTTTTTTGCCGATTCGGCACAATCTTCGCCGCCGCCTTGCGGACCCGACCCGGTGTTGTTGCACAAGGTCGCGACGGAACCGTTGCACGTCGGCTCACCCGGCGTGCACACCCAAGGAACACACTCGCCCGCGAGGCAATAGGCCTCGGCAGCGCAGTCGGTGGCCTCGAAATTGAGCCCTGCGTCATCGCAAACAGCAGCAGTGAAATCGTCCACACAGAACACTGTCCCGGGCGCGCACGCCAGGCTCAGGCATTCACCCTCAACGCAGATCTGGTCTGTGGCTGTGCAATCCACCTGGGTGACGATTGAGCTTCCGGCCGTGTCGCAAGAGACGGCCGTGTCGCCATCGCAGTAGACTTTTCCGGCCGGGCAGATCCACGGCAGACACTCCCCATCCCCACAGTAGTGCTCGGCCGGGCAGGTTTCAGTCGTGAAGTCCATCCCGTCGTCGGCGCATTCGGCGGTCGTGGCGTCATCCTCGCAGAACTTAATGCCTGGTTCGCAGACCGTCTCCAGGCACGCACCGTCAAAGCAGTGCAGACCCTGAGCAGCGCAGTCCTCCTCGGAAAGTGTCCCCGCCTCATCGCACGATGTTGCGACCTCTCCCTCACAGAAGGTCTCACCGGGCGGGCAGACTTGTTCCAAGCAGGCGCCATCCTCGCAGTACCAGCCCGCACCACAGATTTCGCCCACCTCCCAGGAACTGCCGTCTTCAATGCAGACTTGCACCATCTCGCCGTCGCACTGCGTCGCTCCGGCCAAGCACACGTCTGGGACGCAGTAGCTGCCTTCGCAGTGCTCCTCGTCGGGGCAGTCTGCGGCTTTAAGGCATTCGACGCATACTCCGGCTCCCTGGTCACAGACCATGTCATGTTCCTTGCAGTCCTTGTCGGACGTACAGGCGACAACCGGGTGGCATTTGTGGTCGGGGCCGCAGGTTTCCCCTTCTGCACAGTCCGCAGCACTGACACAATCCACGCAAAATCCGACATCGTCGGCGCAGACGAGGTCTCCGGGGCAATCCTTGGACGACTCGCAGGCGGCCGCGATACATAGCCCGACCTCGTCGCAAATCGAGCCTTCGGAGCAGTCTCCGCAGATGCCGCCGCAACCGTCGTCTCCGCACTCCTTTCCATCGCAGTCGTCTTGGCAGACTACTTCGACTTCGAGGTCCGGTTGCTGAATGTGGTCGGTGTCAGTTTGTGGATTACTGTCGGCAACAATAGAGGGAGAGCCGCCTCCGCCGCACGCGGCCAGGAAGAAAGTGGCGAGTAAGCTTGGTACTAG
>CAZVFX010000196.1:0-9328 GCA_964626565.1 uncultured Myxococcales bacterium | reverse complement strand
GAATGGAATTCATCCAGCCAGACACGCCATTCATCACGTGTCTCGAAATGCCGTGTTTCGCCGATTTCAGGCATGTCCTTCTCCTCGCGTCCCCAAGCCTAAGCCATGGGGTGCGAGGATTCAACTGCCGTTGATGGTTAGCCGAGCGAGGAGGGAAGAATACGTGTCGGTGGAAAGTGACGCCGCAAAAATGTAGACTGGAGTCAAACGATTCAGGCGGGAGGGTCCCCACCATGCGCATCTCGACAACGTGCTGTTTGCTGGCCGTCGCACTGTGGCTTCCGGCAGCGTGCTCCAGTGCCGGCAGCATGCCTTCCGACAGCGGGTTAGACCTGCCAGCCGATACGCGGAGCGATAGTGGGACAAACCTGCCGTTTGATGCACGAGAAGATGGTGAGACAGACCTTCAGTTTGATGGTGGTAGTGATGGCGGGACAGACCTGGGTTCGGATGGTGGAACAGACCTGGGTCTCGATGGTGGAACAGACCCGGGTCTCGATGGTGGGACGGACCACATCGATGGGGAAATATGCCAGCAGTGTGAGCCTCCCTCGCCGTTATGGGCTCACTCCATAGGCGGAGAAATGGCTGACATGGCCTTGGCCATGGCCACCGCCAGCGACGGCGCCGTGGTCGTGGGAGGGCACACGGGCAGTGCGGAATTCCACGTAGATGATGTGTTCCAGGTGTCAACCGGTGTAGAGGCGAAACGTAAGGTCTTTGTGTCCCGATTTGCCCCGGACGGGCAACCTCAATGGACCAACATTTACGGCGGTCCCGGGGACGACCGCCTGAGAGCCGCGGCTTTCGACTCCAAGGGTGCTGCCATTATCGCGGGGCTGACCATCGCCGAACCGGAAGACGACCATTTTGCGTTCGACGAAACATCCCATCAGCTCTTCGGAGGGTTGGATGCATACTATGCCAAGATATCCGAGGAGGGAGAGGTGTTGTTCAGCAACGTTTTCGGTGGCGAAGGGGACGAGTTGCTTCTGGCCGCGGCCGCTGACTATGAAGACAACGTGCTGGTGGGCGGCAGTTTCAGTTCGACCTTCGTTGACCTGGGGTCCGGCCCGGTTCAGAACTCCCAGGACACTGCTCAGCATGACGTATTGGTTGCCAGGCTCACTCCGGCGGGCGACCCCATCTGGACCCGCGCATTCGGCGGACCGGGCGCCGATTATGTCCACTCCATCGCCGCGGATGATGCGGGCAACGTCTATGTGACCGGCGGCATCAGCGTATACGGAATGACGGTAGGTGCGGAGGAACTGACCAGTGCGGGTGAACGAGACATCTGGGTGGCCAAGCTGGACCCTGCGGGCGAACCTTTGTGGGCCCGCAGTTTCGGAGGGAAGAAACACGACGCGGCACACGCCCTGGCCGTCTCTCCCGCAGGCGATGTGTACGTCACCGGGTCGCTGCAAAGTGAGATGGTCAATTTCGGCGGCGAGAACATCTATCACGTGGGTTCGGTGGAGAGCCACGACATCTTCCTCATCAAGTTGGACACCGACGGCAACCATGTGTGGTCCCACGGTTTTGGGGGCGTGGAATGGGACCTGGCCAAGTCGGTTACGCTGGGACCCGATGAGACCGTGTACATCACCGGTGCGCTTTTCAGCCCGGCTCTGTCCCTGGGCGGGGAAGAGCTGACGGGTGCGGGCCCGGGAAACAACGAGGTTGATGCGCTGGCCGCGGCCTATGATTCAGACGGCCAGCATCTGTGGTCCTACACCTTCGGCGGACCGGACAACGACTTCGGCTACTGGATCTCCGCAGCCCCCTCGGGCGCATTGGCTCTGGGCGGCACGTTCAACGGCACCTCGGACGGCGACCCGTTACCGGCCGGCACCATTGACCCGGGCGGCGGCCCTCTCGTCCCCATCGGCGGCCGTGATTCCTTTGTGGTGCGGTTCTATTAGCAAGCCCGGTCCGCGTCAACAACCCCACCAATTCTTGACTCGCCGGATTGTCTGCCGGATACTCAACCCAGATAGGCACAATCGGGGGAAGCGAAATGAAGAAGGGACTCCACATATCTGTGGTCACGGGCGTAGCCATTCTGTCCCTGGCAACGCTCAACACACTCTCTTGCTCGGGAGAATCATCCAAGGCCGTTGACGCCGGGGCGGACCAGCAGGCCACCGGAGGAGACGTCGAGACAGACATCCAGCCGCGTGTAGATGCGGATACGAACATCGGTTCCGACAGCGGTGCGGACACGGGGACACCCGAGGACACAGGAGTGGACACTGGGACACCGACGGACGCCGGCGCAGACGCGGGGACACCCGCGGACGCCGGCCTGGACGCGGGGACACCCGAGGACGCCGGCCTGGACGCGGGGACACCCGAGGACACCGGCGCGGATACGGTTGTGAACCCGGACGTGGGCATACTGCTGAACCCTGACTTTGAGGAGGGGAACACCGACGGGTGGTATTCGCCGGCCGGCTCCGGCGGGTCTGTGTACGCGGACAACTCAATCGCTCACGGCGGCGACTACTCCCTGGCGCTGGAGCCGGGCCCGAAGCAGTTGGTGGTGACCCAGAACCTGGACACGGGGCAAGTAGTGAATCGCTCGGTCACCATATCCGGCTGGATGCACAGCAGCAGCGCCGACAGGGGGTTGAAGCTGACCGTAGCTCTGTTGCGGCCGACGGGTTGGGACGGGGCCCTGTGCGGCCAGAAGGAGGGCGCATCCCACGAAGAGTGGAGCTCATTCTCGAAGACGTGCGACGTACCGGACGACATCTATGCCGCGGCCCTTCGACTGGAGACGACGGGAACGAGCGGCATCCTGCGGCTGGATGACCTGGCCATTTCGGCCACCGGGAGCGCGCCCGACTTCGCCATCAGCAAGAGCAGCGCCGAGTTGGGGTCCATGGGGGAAGCCGACTCCGTCGTGATGGTGTCGACGCGGCACCATGAAGAAGGGCGCGACGGCTTCCTCCACTCCGAGGTGTACACCATGGAAGCCGACGGCTCCAACGCCACCCGCATCACGAACAGCGGGTGGGGGCATCTGCATCCTGCCGTCTCTCCCGACCGGAAAATGATCGCAGTTCCTCGCCATACGGATGACGTCGACGGCGATGGCGTGTACGTGGTTGGGCTCGACCCCCAGGCGCTGTGGATTCTCGACCTTGAAAACGGTGAGGAGTGGCAACTCCTCCCCAGTTGGAATTGGAGCGGCTACGGCGGCGTCGACTGGTCTCCCGACAGCCAGTGGGTCTACTTCGCAATGAGCACGGGAAGGTACACCCAGATCTACAAGATGAAGCCGGACGGGACAGGTCTGGCGAAGCTGAGTGAAGACACCAACTGGCAGTCAGACATCGGCGTCTCCAACGACGGAACCATGGTCACCTATCAGCGCCGGGAACGAAAGGCCGACAGCACGCTGGTTCTGAAAACCGAGGTCTGGGTGATGAACAGCGACGGGACCGACAACCACCAGGTAACGGATGGCGGTCCGGAAGCTCCGCAAATGGCCGGCGACTGGCCGGTAGGTGACTACGACCCGGAGTTCGGCCACGACGATACACATATCGTTTTCGGCTACAACTTCCCGGGCGGAAACGACATGAGCGTCAACAAGATAGGCATCGACGGCGACGGACGGACGGAACTCTGTGAGGGCAAAGACGGCCCGTTCAAGGCGATGAAAGGGATCTCCGACTGGAACGCCGACGACGTCATCGTATTTACGGAATGGTCCACCTACCAGGGATGTGTGACCGTGAACTCGGACGGCACCAACGAGACCCGGATCGAGGGCCCGTTCGACGACAAGAACGACGGCGGCACGCATTGCCGCTGGATACCGTAGGGACAGCGCACCACGGGGAGACCCGGTCAACCGAGCGAGGGGGGAGTGCGTGAACTCACGGTTCCCAGGTGTTTCCTGACCTTCCGTTTAAGGATGGCGACCAGTTCCGGGTCCATGTACTCGTAGTCATCTCGAATATCGAGGCAGACCACCCGCTGGCGATGGAGGTGCTTGCCGAATCTCTTTCTGAGCTTCGTCAGATGCGACCTCTCCATCACGAAGATTATGTCCGCCCATTCAAGCATGTACGGTGACACCGGCTCATCTGAGTCACGACCTATCCCCGCAGAGGCCGGCTCAACCCCGGGCTCCCGGCTGAACACCTGCTCAGCCGTCGGACTCCTGAGCCGGTTCTTGCCACAGATGAAGAGTAACTTCGTCATGATAGCCTCCGCATCTGACATACATACCTTACCCGACCCCCTCCCCGGAAGCGCAAAATGCGTGACACCACTGATCGTCTCTCTGGGGCGAGTCCGGCTCTTCAGGCCCGACTGGGCCCGGCCTATTTGGCTTTGCGCAAGCGCTTCGGTTTCCACCCGTCGAACCCTTTGTACCGGGGATATTTCTCCTCGTTCATCGTCCCCTCGGAAACCTGAATCGCGTGGATGGGGCAGAAGCTGTAGCACCTGAGGCAGTCGCAACAGTTGCGCCCGAACTCGGGATAGTTGCCCGAAAAATCGATGTTGCCCATCGGACAGGTCGCCGCGCATAAACCGCAGCGGGAGCACTTCGCCAGGGCGAACAGATGGTCCACCATGTACTTCGTCAGGTACTTCTCACTCCACCGCTGGGAGATGCCGAACAAGTGGTCTCCAATGCCCCCTCCTTCGACGTCCCGCGCACCGGCGAGGAGTTCGTCGACGATCTGGGTGACCCGGCCGGAGGCCGACTGGTGGAAATCGTCCAGTTCTGCGCCGTTGCGGATGGAGAAGAAACTGAATGCGGGGACTTTCACATTGTTGGGCATCTTGACATAAGTCGCCAGCACGGGGTCCCAGCCCCGCTTTTCCAGCATTTCAGCCGGCAGATGACAGCAGTCGCCCCCGGCCAGCATGCAAGTGCACACCACCGCCAGCTTCCGCCCCTTTCCTTCCGGCAGTAACGGCAGCAGCAGCCGCAAAGGCATCGGGATGGCCGACTCGTACACGGGATACCCCAGCAGCAAGATGGTCGCAGGCGCCGCAAACTCCTGCAGCCGGGCGCCTGCAGCCTCCTCATCCAACTCCCTGTGTGCCGCGTACTCCAGGTCAGCCAGCAGCCTGTCCGCAGCCAGCAACTCGACATCGCATCCCGCCTCCCGCAGCTCCGCAGCCAGGCCGCGCATCACCCATTCCGTATTTCCGGTGCCCGAGAAATAGAGTATCCGGTATCTGTCCAGTCCAGCCATCAAGTTCTCCTACAGCCGCGTCATAGCGGCGGCAACCATGTTAGCCTGAGCGCCGCCGTTAGCGCAAGAAACCGTGCCGGGGGACGATGTTGGCCTGGGCCGGGAGTGATATCGATGTTCTGGTGGAGTTCTCCCGACCCGTCGGACTGTTCGAGTTCGTACGTCTGAAGGCTTTTCTCGAAGACCTTCTGGGCTGCGACGTCGACCTGGTGACACCGGAGGCGAGACCGCCGCTTGGAGCCCGAACCTATCCGTTCGCCTCTGACACCCAGAATCCAAACAGCGCCGACAGGCCCGAAATTAGATAGCCCACGCCGTGAGCCAAGGCCCTCCGGGCCCCGGTCCTATCCGTTCGTCCCTGACACCCAATATCCAAACAGCGCCGACAGGCCCGAAATTAAATAGCCCACGCCGTAAGCCGTGGGTGGAGATGTGACGTCGCACTGGGGAAACGGCCGGGCGGGAAGGATGAGACGGCCGACGGCAAAGCCGCAGTGCGTTCCAGACGACAGGAGGTTGGTTGACGGCCGTTCCTTCGGGTTGCGATCGTCCTGCGTAGCCTTGCGCGAAGCAGGAAGATGGCCGACCCGACCCTCTCGGCCCGAAGGCACAACTTCCATCAAACATCCGCGCGTGTCGAAGGCTGTGGTTTCCTGGTGGCGTCGGCCACCTGGGCGGCGCCGGATACGGCCGCCGGCAGCATGGAGTTAGGACATGATCCGGCGCACACCTTGACACGGACTTCCGTTTGGAGGGACAATGAGGCCTGAGGAGAGGAGCCGAAAATGGCGAACAACGAAATCTTCGAATTGCTGCGGAATCATCGGCACGAGATTCGACGGCACCAGGTGAAGCAACTCTCTGTCTTCGGATCTGTAGCCCGGGACGAGGCTGGAGCCGGGAGTGATATCGATATTCTGGTGGAGTTCTCCCGCCCTGTCGGACTGTTCGAGTTCGTACGTCTGAAGGCTTTTCTCGAAGACCTTCTGGGCTGCGACGTCGACCTGGTGACACCGGAGGCGCTCAGGCCGGAGATGCGGGACGAAATTCTGCAAGAGGCAGTACATGCCGCCTAGAGACTGGAAGCTGCGCATCCGGGACATCTTGGACTGCATCTCCAAGATCGACAGATATACTGATGGCATGGGCCTGGCCGAGTTCGAGGCGGACGAGAAGACCATCGACGCGGTCGTCCGAAACATAGAGGTCATTGGCGAAGCGGCGACCCACATTCCTGATGAGATTCAAGCCGGGTACCCCGACCTGCCCTGGCCCGAAATGCGCGCCATGCGCAATATCCTGGCCCACGAGTACTTCGGCGTCAGCCTGCCCATCATCTGGCAAACGATCCAAGACAACCTTCCTCCACTCGCGGAGCCGCTCGAGGAAATCCTGCGCAAGAAGCGTTAGCCCGGATTGCCCAAAAAGGCCCTCCGGGCCCCGGTCCTATCCGTTCGCCTGAGACACCCAAAATCCAAACAGCGCCGACAGGCCCGAAATTAGATAGCCCACGCCGTGAGCCAAGGCCCTCCGGGCCCCGGTCCTATCCGTTCGTCCCTGACACCCAATATCCAAACAGCGCCGACAGGCCCGAAATTAAATAGCCCACGCCGTAAGCCGTGGGTGGAGATGTGACGTCGCACTGGGGAAACGGCCGGGCGGGAAGGATGAGAGAGCGAGCATGCGGGGGAGTGGTTCCGCGAAGGGGTGGTCCTCCTTCGCCTGCTGATGGGAGACAACGGCCGAGGCTTCGATGACGTTCGGTGCGTCGCGGCGAGTTGGTGGCTTCGAGACGGCAGGCTACCCTTCGACGTTGCTCAGGATAGACTCTGGATGGCCCTGGGTCGATGGTCAAACCCCAACACAAGACACTTTTTGTCGACGACCGGACGTCTTGATCCAGTCAGAAGTAATCCGCGGTATGCACCGGGAGAAATGGCGGTTCGGATAGTGCGTTTGGGATCACCTTCCAGACCTTGGTCCGGGCGGGGTTGCGCCAGAATTGTCGGCCGAACCGTTTCCGGGCGGCCAAGCATCTGCACACGAATTCTCCTTGCGGGGCGGATAAAACTGCCGTATATTATCCCCATGAAAAGGAGAACCTGAAAATGGGTGAAGGCATACCATCGCTGTTCAGGCAGGTCTTGACCGAGAAACTGGCGGACTCATTAGCCGACCCGCCGCCGGCCGGCACGCCCCGCACCGTATGGGAACCTGCACCGCCGCCCGGAAAGGCCACCGCCGTAGTAGGGATGCGCCGCGCAGGCAAAACAACATACGTGCACCAGTTGCGAAAGAAGCGCATGGCGGAGGAAACTGGCCAGGACCAGGTCCCCTACGTGAACTTCGAAGATGAACGCTTGGCGGACATGACCGCGGCCCACCTTGCCTTTCTCGTTGACGAGCACGGCCGCCGTTGCCCTGACGCCCTTGACCGGGGAACGGTCACCTGGTGCCTGGATGAAATCCAGTTGGTGCCAGGTTGGGAGAGTTTTGTGCGACGGCTGCTCGATGCGGGCGGCTGTGAGGTGATCGTGACCGGGTCATCGGCAGCGCTCCTGTCCCGCGAGGTCGCTACCGCGCTGCGCGGGCGCGGCTGGGAGGTGCCGATATACCCGTTCGGTTTCGGGGAGGCCCTGCTCCATCGCGGCGTGGCGCTTCCCGCTCAGCCGGAGTTCCTGACAGCGAAGGAACGGGCTCGGGTTGAAGGGGACTTTGCCAACTGGCTTGTCGTCGGTGGTTTCCCCGAAGCCCAGGGCCTGGGCCACGCGTCACGTCGCCAATTGCTTCGGGACTACGTGGACGTCGCCATTCTCCGAGACGTTGTGGAGCGACACCGGGTCAGCAACGTGACGGGCCTGCGCTGGCTGGTGCGCCACCTGCTGGGTAACGCCGCGGCTCTGTTCAGCGTCGAGAAGTTCTACGCGGCGCTTAAAAGCCAGGGGATAGCAATATCGAAGGACACGGTGCATCAGTTGCTGGGCCATCTGGAAGACTGCTTCCTAGTGCGCGTCGTTTGGATGGAGTCGGCATCCGAGCGACAGCGGATGGTGAATCCGCGCAAGGCTTATCCGGTAGATCAGGGCCTCATTCCCTTTTTCGACCGAAGCGGGCGCAGCAACATCGGGCACGCGCTGGAGACGGCCGTGCTTATCGAGTTGGAGCGACGCCGGTCTGACGTGACCTACGTCCGGACTCCTTCCGGCCATGAAGTCGATTTCCTTGCCCGTGATGGTGGGGGCGGGGAACACCTGATCCAGGTCTGTGCGGATATCAGCGAGCGGGCGACCGCAGAGCGCGAGCTGCGCGCCCTGGTTGAGGCCGGAGCACAGCATCCGGGTGCACGAAAGCTCCTGCTCACCCTGACTCGGGACCGCCCCCCCATGGAAACACCTCCCGGCGTGCAGATTCAACCAGCCTACGAGTGGATGTTGACCGGATGACCCGGCTTGCGGAGATGCATGCGTGAGCCCGTTGTCGCACCACTTCGGCCTTCCATACTCGGGTATCCCACAAAGCCCCACGGGTCACCAAGGGGGCACGTCAGCAACATCAGCCGTCATCGAAACGAAAGTTCAGCCCCGAGGGCGGTTGCCCGACGACGAATCGGACCGTGTGGACACCGGCGAGGAGGATGGGGTGCGTTCCAGGCGACAGGAGGTTGGTTGACGGCCGTTCTTTGGGTTGAGATGGCCCGATATGTCAAAGGCAATTGTTCTTCCTTGGAAACCACGGCCGACACCGGGTAGAATGGCCTCAAAGAAACAGGCAGGAGGTTTCCCCCCATGCGCATCTTGATAACATGCAGTCTGCTGGCCGTCGCCTTGCTGATGCCCAGTTGCGATAGCGAAGACGCAACCTGCGAAAAGAAGGTGACCGCAGTGCTCACGTTCTGGGACAATGTCTGCTGGGGCACGGGCATCTACTGCGATGGCGAACAGGTGAATGTCAAGGGTCGGGAGGGGGCGTTCATCGGTGGATGCGATTCCACGGGGATCACTTGCGACGGGCCGGGAGTGGAAACGTACGAGTACGTGTTCGATTACTCCGGCGGCGAGTGTGAGTATTGCAGCTCAGCGGAGGGTACGGAAGTGTGCGTACCA
>CAZVFX010000195.1:0-9489 GCA_964626565.1 uncultured Myxococcales bacterium | reverse complement strand
GACAAGGAAAAGCTGATCCTGTCGGCTTGGCTGAGGTCTCCAAGCGCGAGGAAACTGAGCCGGGTCGTTGTCATCAGCCCCGGCACCTAGCCCCCATATCCGCGGCCGAGTGCAACCCAGGTTGCAGTTCTAGATTCTCCCGAATCGGATTCTAAGCTGCCGGTGCAGAATCTTCCCCGTCGCAGTGCGGGGCATTTCGTCGGCGGGGATGAAGACGGCTTTTTTCGGTCGCTTGTAGCTCGAGACTTTCCCCCGGCAGAACTCGACGATCTCCTGTTCGCCGGCGGACATGCCTTCTTTGAGAACCACGATGGCGGTCACCAGTTCGCCCCACTTCTCATCGGGCATGCCCACGATGGCCGCGTCGAATACCGCAGGGTGGTTGCAGAGGATCGCCTCAACCTCGCTGGGAAAGACCTTCTCTCCGCCGGTGATGATCATGTTGTCTTTTCTGTCCACCAGGAAAAAATAGCCGTCCTCATCACGGTACGCCATGTCCCCCGCGGTGAACCACTCGCCCGCGAAGGACGAAGCCGTTTTCTCCGGCATCCTGAAGTACTCGTCAAGCAGCATCGGTCCATGGGAGTACAGCTCACCCACCTGGCCGTCGGGCAACGGCTGCTTGTTCTCATCCAATATCTTGATCAGGGATGTGCCGGTGGACTCTCGTCCGATGGAGCCCGGTTTGGTAAACTGCTCGTCAGGTTTCAGCACCGTAACAATGCCAGCCTCCGTCGACCCGTACCCCTCGTACAAGTCCACGCCATCGAAAAACTTCATCACCGCCTTCTTCATCTCCACCGTGGCCGGCGCCGACGAGCACAACAGTTTTTTCAAACGACGGTAAGTGAGGCCCTTCCGCTCCTGTTTCGGCACCGCCAACAACATCCGATAATGAGTAGGCACGAACGAAATGAACGTGATCCCTTCCCGGTCGATGATCCGCAGCACCTCTGCCGCATCGAAATGGGACGCCGGATGGACGTAGACTGCGCCTCCCACATAGAGGACGTTGAGGGTGAAAAACGTAGAGTTCACGTGACACAGCGGCATGATGTTCATGCAGATGTCGTCTTCGGTGAATGCGAAGTCGATGGCGTTGATGAGGTAAAACGCGGTGTAGGACTCGTGGGACCTCACTACCCCTTTTGGCGTGCCGGTCGTGCCTGACGTGTACAGCATGATCCAGGTGTCTGCCGGTTCGACCTTCACGCCCGGACGTTCGGGCGACGCCGACTCCAGCAGTTGTTCGTATCCCCGGTATCCCTTGCCCGACCCCACGAGAACATAGTTTTCGGCCGGTATCCTCTCCAGACATTCCTTCACCGGCTCAACATTGTGAAGGAAGATGTCATGAACGAAGAAGGCCTTGGCCTCGCAGTTGTCGGTGATGTATCCGACTTCGTCCGCGACGCAGCGGAAGTTGATGGGGACCGCGACGATTCCGGTTCTGGCAGTAGCGTAGAACAGTTCGACGATTTCGAGGCAGTTCTCCAACAGGATCGCCACCCGGTCGCCTTTACCGAGGCCCATGGCAAGAAGAGCGTTGGCCAACCGGTTGACCCGCTGGTCCAGCTCGGTCCACGTAAACGACCGGTCAGCATCCAGCAGCGCAGTCTTGTCCGGATACTTCCCGACATTGACCTCCAGAGAATCCGCCAAATTCAGCCAGTGCGCCATGATTTCTCCCTATCTGAGTCTCATCCGCGCATCCACGATGCTGGCGCCTTTGCCCTCGTCATAAACGATGACCGGATTGAGGTCCAGTTCCTGGATTTCGGGGAGGTCG
Source organism: uncultured Myxococcales bacterium (assembly GCA_964626565.1). Lineage (GTDB taxonomy): Bacteria > Myxococcota_A > UBA9042 > CAIXZC01 > CAIXZC01 > CAZVFX01. Next base: position 7,700 of record CAZVFX010000195.1, on the reverse strand, counting down.
AGCATGAGTTGCTGGATACGCATGACGATGTCGGTGATAGAGGCGATGTCGCAAGGGGCTTCTCCCCGTACGCCGGCCAGCAGGGGATAAGTTTTCAAACTCTCCATGGCCCGCACTGTCGCTTGCCGAGATATGGGGGCCAGCTTGAACGCCACGTCTTTGAGCACCTCCACATAGATCCCGCCCAGTCCCATCATCAGGAGGGGTAAGGAACCTTCACGCTTGCCGCCGATGATCACTTCCCTTCCTTCCGGCACCTGCCGTTGGATGAGGACCGCCGGGTCGGAGCCGGCGAACTTGTCCATGAGGGACCGGAAACCGGCCCGCAACTCTTCTTCGCTGTTGATGTTCAAGAGCAGCCCGCCTTGCTCCGTTTTGTGCACCACGTCCGCCGCCTCCACCTTGAGCGCCAGCGGGAAGGGCATATCGTCTTTGGAGGGAAGATCGGTTTCAGTGCGGGCGAGCCGGAAGTCGGCTACGGGAAGGCCGTAGCAGCGGCATATTTCGTACGCAGTGGCGCCCGGGATGAAGTTCCCACCCTCGCAGTCCGCCAGCAGTTCTCTCGCACGGGCCGTGTCCGCCTCGAACGTTTCCACCTTCTCGTCCGCCTGGGCCCGCATTTCCGCATAACGGACCATGGCTCTCAGCACCATGGCTGCAGTCTCCGGGTACGAATACACCGGGATGCCCGCATCCCGGAAAGTGTCGATGGTGGAGCCCCAGTTTTCGTTGGTCATCACTACGCCGGTCACGGGTTTGTCCGCGCCGATTTCGGCAAGGGTTTCGACCATTGCCTTCGCACTGCCTTCGCAATCCACGAAGAAGGGGGTGATCATGTTGATCAACAGGGAGTCGGTATTGGGGTCCTCGGCCAGCGCTTTCACCGTGGCCGCGAACACCGCCGGCCCCGCAGTGGCCGAGGTATCTATCGGGTTCTCGCAGTACGCTTCCGGGGGGAGGTTTTCCACCAGAAACTGTTTGGTCTCTTCGGCCAGGCCGGGAAGTTCAAGGCCACGCTCCACGCACTCGTCGATGGAGATGATGCCGGGACCACCCGCGTTGGTCATGATGCCCACTCCCCGTCCCTTGGGCAGCGGCTGGGAGCCGAACGCGACCGCGGCGTCCACCATCTCCTGCATGGAGTGGAATCTCAGCACTCCGGATTTTTCGAGGATGGCGTCGGTGAGCGTGTCCGCTTCCATGAGGCTGCCGGTGTGGGACTGGATAGCGGATGCGGCTTCCACAGTCTTCCCCGACTTGATGGCAAGAACCGGCTTCTTCGAAGTGATCTTCGACACCGTCTCGATGAATGCTGCCGGGTCTTTCATGCTCTCGACGTGCAGCAGAATCACCTTGGTCTTTTCGTCTTCGCCAAAGTACTCGAGGATCTCGGGAATGGAGATGTCCCGGGCGTTGCCGTTGCTGGCATACAGCCTGAAGCCCATCCCCCGCTCCCTGAGGTTCAGGTTTAACACCTCAGCTACGCCTCCGCTTTGAGCCAGTACGGAGACAGTTCCTTCTTTCATGGGGGTGAACGTGAAGTTGGCGTAGAGAGAAACATCCGGGTCGGAGTTCATGAACCCCTGGGAGTTGGGCCCGTAGACTCTGATACCGTACTTGCCTGCGATCTCCATGATCTGATCTTCGAGCTCTGCGCCCTTGCCGCCCACCTCTCGGAAACCCGCGGTGTGGATGATGACGTTTTTCACCCCTTTTCTGCCACACTCCTCCACCGCTGTCGGCACGAAGATGTTGCGAATGCAGATATTTGCCACATCCACGTCGCCCGGAACGTCCACCACCGACCGGTACGCCTGCAAGCCGAGGATCTCGCCCCCCTTGGGGTGCACGGGATATACCCCGCCGGCGTAGCCGTTTTCGAGGATGTTGGTCACGACGCGGTGACCGATGGAGAGTTCCTTGTTTGAGGCTCCGATTACGGCCACTCCCCGCGGCTTGAAAAGTGAATCCAGAGGGTGTGTCATTGATGTTTCTCCTTTGCGAACAAAGCGGCGCCCAACGCACCGATAGTTTGCGGTGACGGCGGCACCAGGATTTTTACCTCTCCCCGCTTCTCAAGCAGATCCACAACGAGGGGGTTGTGGGCCACCACTCCGCCCGAGACTACGACCTCTCCGGTAAGCGCCGCCATTTCAACTACTCGCTTGGCCACCGAATCCAGCGCGCCTCTAAGCAGCTCCGGCAACCCCTTTCCTTCCCGCATCCGGGCGAGAACCTCGGTCTTGGTGAACACGGTGCAAAAACTCCCCAACTCAACGATTTCGTCAGTGGAGGACGCCAACGGATTGAGCTGCGGGAGCTCGACGCCCAGGCGGTCAGCGATCTCTTCGAGAAACGCGCCGGTGCCGGCCGCACATTTTCGATTCATTTTGAAGTCGACGGTCTTGCCCTTTGCATCCAGGGTAATCACTTTGTTGTCCTGCCCGCCGATGTCGACAATAGTGATCGCTCGTGGGAAGTGGTGGAAGCAACCCTTGGCGTGGCAGCCTATTTCGGTCTTGTTGCCGTCCGCAAAGGGCACGTTGTGGCGGCCGAAACCGGTGGCCACGACTGCGGCCAGGTCGTCCCGCTTCAAGGACGCGGCGGACAACGCTATGTCCAGACATTCCCCGGCACATTTGGCCAGGTCTACGCCGGTCTTGACCGTCGCCGCGCCAACGACCGCGGCCGAATCATCGATAACGACCGCCTTCGTCGCCGAAGCGCCGATGTCTATGCCCGAGTAGAAGCTCATTGACTCAGTTGTTCCATGAACGCCTCAATCGCGGTGCGGGACTGCTCGTCGGAATAGCAGCGCAGATCGTTGAGGTCGCCGTTGATGGTAAGCGTCTGCACGAAACCATCCTCCTTCAGCCGCCCCGGCAATCCGTAGCGGTTATTAGAGTTGTTGGGGCAGGTCTTGGCGTCGTGAAACACGATGCCGTCGATGGCGAAATTCTCGATGATGTTGCGTATGTATTTCTCTTTTTCCGGCTCGCTCCTGACGATGAACAGCTCGGTATAGGCCCGGGCCATGCTGGTAAACGGGCGCTCCGGGTCGAACTGGTCGAAGACCCATGAATTGCAGTAGGTGGAAGCGACCAGCGCGGCGCGGTTGGCGCTGAACAACCCCGAGTGTTCCCGAAGCTTCCCCCACACCGGCATCCCTTCCCAGTAAATGCGGAATTTCTCGCCCTCTACTGCACCCTCACCGTCGGCCACTCGCTGCTCCATCTCCGCGAGTAGCAGCCGGTAGTATTCGTTGGCGCGGGGGTCGCCTCTCAGCACTACGGCGGGCCCCATGTGGATGCACGCATCGAAGAAAGTAAGAGGGGCAGGTTTTGCGCTCGCGGTGGTCAAGACCTTTTTCCACAGCACGCTGGTCTCTTTGGAGTCGGCCAGCACCTTTCCCAACTCATCGTAGTCCAACTCTTTTCCCGCGATGGGCGCCAGGGTCGCGGCCAACTCCTTCATCTGGGTCGCGATGGAGTTGGTATGGGCTTCGGTCACCTCGCCGACACCCCGGTGGGTGTGGATGCCGTGCACCGGCTTGCCGAATTCTTTGCCGTAAAACATCATCCAGTCCTGGACGTCCCGGCACTGGTTGGTGTTGTAGACCAGGACGTCCGGCTTGGGCAGCCCTTCAATGCCGGGATAGGCTCTCGACAGCGGCGTGAAACCCTTCAGGTACGCGCCGACGTCGCTGGTGAGGTACGAGCAGATTTCCGGTGAATAACCGATCGCGTTGGCCGCGGGGATAAGGTCTGTGGCCGCCCGGGTAGCACCCAGCATGGCCGCATGATTCTCCGGGAAATAGACCAGAAACCCCATGGCCCGCAGAATCTCGGCCGGCCCCACACTGGTGCACCATGCGATTTTGCGGCTGCCGGTTTTGGCAGCCTCGTCCAACTCACGGAAGTATTCCTCCATGATCCGTTTCATCTCTTTTGCCGCCATAATCGGTTTGTACGCTTTGGCCATTTTTACCCCTCCCGAGCAAACTGACTGGGGGATTCTACAAAGTCAGGAATCGTAGTCAAGGCAAAGTGCGCATGTGCGTGTGACGCAAGACGTTTTGCAGAATCACTATCGGTTATATATACTTCCGGGGCATTCCCGCCGCTAGCGGGGAGGGGAGGAAAGCTTGAGATTGGTGATCAAATTCGGGGGCACTTCGCTGAAGACCCCCGCCTTGTTCCGCCGGGCTGCGGAAGCGGTTGGCCGGCTGTTGGACGAGGGCAACGAAATAGCCGTCGTAGTTTCTGCGCCGGGACGTACTACCGACGAACTCGTGGGGTTCTCCAGCCAGGTTGGCAGCCTGGATCCGGCGGATCCCAACTACGTTGAGTACCTTTCTTTGGGCGAACAGCAGGGTACGTACCTCATGGCTATGGCCCTGGAGGCCGCGGGGCGCAAGGCGGTGGCGCTTACCCCCCTCAACGAGAACTTCCCGCTCAGGTGCCGGGAGATGCCCGGCGTGAAGCAGGAGATCTCATCCGAAAAGGTGAACGATCCGGCCCGGGCGGTAACCGATGACGATGCCAGCGTCGAAGCGTGCACGCGCCACGTGCGCCCCCTCATGAGCGCGGGGGTCGTTCCCGTGGTGAGCGGTTTTTTCGTCAGAACTGTAGGAGGGAAGATTCAGGCGCTGGGCAGGGGCGGCAGCGACATTTCGGCGTTCCTGCTGGGAAGGTATCTAAAGGCCGACGAAGTAGTTATCGTCACCGACGTGGACGGCGTGCTGTCCACCGACCCCAACAAGGTGGACGGCGCCGAAGTGATTGCAGACATTGCCGCGGACGATCTGGTCAGGCTGTCCCGCTCCGGTGCCAGGGTGTTGCACCAGGACGCGTTGCGCCACAAAACCGACGACATGCGGGCCCGCATCGTGAATTTCAACGATCTGGGCCGACTCTCTACCAGCGGCACATCCGTTACGGGCAGTGCCGCCACTGCAGTGAAGGTGACGAGCGAAAAACTGTCCATGGTCACCTTGATGGGCCACAAGTTGTCCAAGCCCAGCGGCGTGTTGGCCGAAATCGGTGGGTATTTCGGGGAGCAGGGAATATCGGTCCATGCCATGACCCTCAACGACGGGTTTCTGACTATCTACGTCGAGGATCACCTGGGCGAAGAAGTGGTCAAGGAATTGCACAATCGATTCGTGGGACCGGAGCAGACTTTTTACACCATCAGCCGCTTGCCTGAAATCGGGGAGATAACGCTCAGTAATCACCAGTTCGTCGACGAACCGGGAGTAATCTCAGCCATCTCTCATGCGCTGAGCCGCGACGGGGTGAACATCTTGGAGATGGTCACCAGCCACACCGATATTGTTGTCTACGTGGCCCATGGCCTGGTGGACAAGTGCGCCGAGTTGCTCAAGCGGAGGTTGGCCGATGGATAGGTTCGAGTACCGGGGGGGAGAGCTGTTCTGCGAACAGGTGGACGTCGCCCGGATTGCCGAACAGGTGGGCACACCCCTCTTCATCTACAGCCTCAACACCGCACGGGATCATTTCTACAAGATCCGGGACGCGTTCGCGCCGTTCGATCCGCTGATATGTTATTCGGTGAAGGCCAATTCTCTAGGAGCCCTCCTTGCCGCGCTGGGCAGCGAGGGAGGCGGTGCGGACATCGTTTCCGGTGGGGAGCTTTTCCGGGCGCGGCGGGCGGGCATTCCGGCGGACCGCATCGTCTACTCCGGCGTGGGCAAAACCGACGCCGAGTTGGACCATGCACTGAAAGAAGACATCCTCATGTTCAACCTGGAGTCCGAGCAGGAAGCGGAAGTGCTCAACGACCTGGCCGGTGCCCGGGGAACCAAGGCCCGGGTCGCGGTGCGCGTGAACCCCGATGTCGACGCAGGGACCCACGAATACATCACCACCGGCCTCGAAGACAACAAGTTCGGCGTGCCCTTCAACGACGCGCTGGCATTCTACCGTCGGCTGGCCCAATACCCGCACCTGGAGGTTGTGGGTGTGGACTGCCATATCGGCTCCCAGATCCTGTCTCCCGATCCGTACGTCGAGGCGGTGGGCCTGTTGCGCTCCCTGGTTGAGGATATCAGGTCAGCCGGCATCAGCATCGGCTATCTGAACATCGGCGGGGGCTTTGGCATAACCTATGACACGGAAGCGCCGGCCACTGCGAGGGAGCACGAATCTGCGCTGGGACCGCTGGTGAAAGACCTGGGTGTGAAACTCATCACCGAGCCGGGAAGGTTCATTGCCGGCAATGCGGGCATCCTCGTGACGAAAGTGCTGTTTCGCAAGGAAGGTCGAGCCAAGACCTTTGTCGTCGTGGATGCAGGCATGAACGACCTCATTCGACCCGCGCTCTACTCGGCTCACCACCGGGTGGAGCCCGTGGCCCCGGCCGGCCACGGCGAGGAAGTCGTCGACGTGGTGGGCCCCATCTGCGAAAGCGGCGATTTCTTCACCAAGAATCGGCCCATGGAGAAGGTGGAGAGAGGTGAGTTGGTGGCCATCTTCTCCACCGGCGCCTACGGCTTCACCATGTCGTCCCAGTACAATTCCCGCCCCCGGGCCGCGGAAGTAGTAGTCGACGGCGACAGCTTCGAAGTTGCACGAAAGCGCGAGACCTACGAAGACCTGGTGGCCAGCGAATCTGTCCCGAAGTAGCAGAGATTTCCCGAGATTCTACCCCAACTTCAACAGGGCCAGCGGCAAGGGGACCGTGCGGACACCGGAGACGGTTCTCGATCGCGCTGAGCGGTCGAGCACAAGTCCGTTGGGATACCGGGAAACCTGCTTCAGGTCTTTTGCACGCGTTTGCCGGCCCCATTTCACCTCCACCGGCCAGAATGTCCCTTCGTCCACATAGGCAATGTCGACCTCCCCGGCCGCCTTGATGTAGTAGGTGGGGTAGCGTCGTGCATAGTGGCTGGCCGCACACGCCTCTGCCAGCCTTGAAGCCAGTTCCGGGTCACCCGTCAGGCCGTCTCGAGCTTGCTCGAAGGGCGTGGCCACAGGGTAAAGCCAGGCTCGGACGGCGTGAAAAATGAACGGGTCGCTGAACATCAACTTCCTGGCCTTCTTGGGAGCCCCGGTCAACCGGTCCTCTCTCAACGCCTGCTGCACCACGACTGCGTCCAGAGATTCCAGCAGGGCCACGTAGGAAATGATCGTAGCAGGGTGGTCGATTGACAGCTCCTTCGCAAGGCCGTTCCAGGTGACCTGGCTGCCCATCCGCGAGATGATCGCACCAAGAACCTCGCGCAGGTAGTGCTCACCTTTGCCCCGCTTCAGCACGTCGCCGCGAATCCAATCACTGTAGGTGGCGTATGTGGTCGGAAGGATCGATGAGAAGCGGGCCATGTCGTTCATGGCCGTCAGGTATCCGCCATGTAGGAGATAGTCGTCGAAATCGGCGAATAAAACGTCGAGGGGGGCCGGCAGTTGTCGCCCCTTCAGTGAGACAAACTCCCCAAAACTGAGTGGACTCAGGTGAAAGTCCACGCGGTCGGCTGTTCCCCTTCTCCCCGGCAGCATAGAGCGTGTTTCGCGGATCAGGGCAAGGTCCGACCCAGTAAGCATCAGTACCGTCCGGTCAAGGAGTCCCGCATCCGCCAGATACTTGACCCCCCTCTCCCAGCCGCGGATGTAGGTCACCTCATCTATCACAAGGAAGTCCGTGTGCGCGGCCGTCTCGTCACTCAGCGAGTCAGCGACTAG